>CAKTMC010000007.1 GCA_934573735.1 uncultured Oscillospiraceae bacterium
AAAAGACTAAACTAGAAAAGACTAAACTAGAAAAGACTAAACTAGAAAAGACTAAACTAGAAAAGACTAAACTAGAAAATAAATATATTTCTGCTGCTGGTGCTGGCGGCTACGCGCGCGCGAAAGAGCGAGGAAAATACTTGTCGCTGAGATCATCAAGCATACGGCTGGCGGCTACGCGCGCGCGAAAGAGCGAGGGCTTAATCTCCGCCCCGCAGGGCGCTGCCCCTTTTAGGGGAAGTCCCCAGTGCGCACACTGGGGAAAGGGGTCACCGGAGTCGGATAAGATCAGGAGGGAAAAGACAGGACGCAGTGCAGAGCATTCTTTTCCCTCTTGGCAGTTTTTCAGCCATGGAGACCCCTCAGTCTCGCTCACGCTCGACAGCTCCCCTAAGAGGGGCGCCAAGGGCGTAGGTCAAGACTCCCTCGCCCCGCAGGGCGCTGCCCCTCTTAGGGGAAGTCCCCAGTGCGCACACTGGGGAAAGGGGTCGCCGGAGTCGGATAAGAGCCGGAGGGAAAAGACAGGACGCAGTGCAGACCATTCTTTTCCCTCTTGGCAGTTTTTCAGCCATGGAGACCCCTCAGTCACCTTCGGTGACAGCTCCCCTAAAAGGGGAGCCAAGGGCGGGGACGATAAACCTCCGCCCCGCAGGGCGCTGCCCCTCTTAGGGGAAGGAGGGAAAAGACAGGACGCAGTGCAGACCATTCTTTTCCCTCTTGGCAGTTTCTCTGCCATGGCGACCCCTCAGTCACCTTCGGTGACAGCTCCCCTAAAAGGGGAGCCAAGGGCGTAGCTTGTGTGCTTCCGCGCCGATTTCGACACAGCCGCAAAATTTTACACGCAAAGTCCCGATTAACCCCACAAAATGCACATAATCCAAGCCCGGATTTTATGCAAGTCTACAAAAAAGTTCGGTTATACTTGACTTTCGCTCCGAGCGGTGTTATTATCTTCCCGAGAGATAAAACAGCGGATAATATCCCGCACAGACACATCAAGGAGGAATGGCATGATTACAGCATACATCCGAGGGCAGAAGCTCTTACTCGACCCGCCGGAGCTTGCCTCGGACAGCCGCAATTTTTTGGAGGCGGAGTTCTGTTTTACCGGACGCGACTGGGACGGCTACGCCAAGACCGCCTACTTCACGAGCGGTGGCAAGGCGCTCGTCCATCAGCGGCACCTCCGGCTCAACGGTAAGAGCGCGGGCAATGCAAAGCCTCTGCTGCTGACCGTACCAGAGACATAGCCCGTTTACGGAGATAATGCTCATCACAGCGCTCCCCTCTTGAGCACGTCCTCAAAGCAAAGCCCATACCAGTGCGCGGGCTGGCGCTTCACCGTCTCGCGGACGCAGGCAAAGCAGAAGTCGGCGGCGGAGGCGAGGGCAAGAGCCATATCGTGCTCCGGATTTGAAAGGAGCTTGCCGCAGAGGGCGGAGGCAAACACGTCGCCCATGCCGTGGTGACTGAGGGGAACGTAGGGCGTGTTTATCTCGCTTATCTCGCCGTTTAGCCGCGCAAGATATCCGATTCCCCTCTCGCTGCGAACTCCGGTGATGATGACGTTCGGCGCCTCAAGCTTATCCAGCAGCGCTCGCGGCGCGGTATCAAGTGGCAAGCCGGTGAGTATCGCGGCCTCGGTCAAATTCGGGCATATGACGTCGGCATGGCGGATGAGCCTGCGCATTGCGCGGACATACTCGTCGGAAAAGCAGGGGTATAGGCTGCCGTTATCGCCGAGGACGGGGTCAACCATGATGATGCAGTCCCCGCCGCCGAAGTCATGGATGATGCTTTCGGTCAGCGCTATCTGCTCGACGGAGCCGAAAAAGCCCGTATATATGCAGTCAAACTTCACGTCCATGCTCTTCCAGTGAGCGGTGAAGGCGCGCATTTCCTCGGTGGTATCGCGCACGGCGTAGCCCTCAAAGCCGCCGGTATGCGTGGACAGCAGCGCCGTCGGCAGTGCTACCGCCTCGACTCCGCAGGCGGAGACAATAGGCAGACCCACGCTCAGTGAGCATTTGCCTATGCAGGACAGATCGTTTATAAGCATTGCGCGCGGCATTCCGGTGTTATTTATCGAAGTCATATTTTTTCTTCCTGTCGTAATATTTTTAAGCAGCCCTCGGCGCTGAGTATTCTGACGCTTGATATTATAATATATAACCTTACGATATCGCAAGGCATTTCCCTGCTACGTCTGATATATTAAACGGGGCATGTAAAATGCGAAAGTCAGGCTTTGTAAAATCGAGGTAAAATCGCCCCGGCGCGCAAGAAAATTTGACACGCGGCGGTATGCAGTTTATAATGTCTCTCATGCTTGCATATGCTTTGGTATCACGACATTTCGGAGGTCGCCATGAAACGCATATGCACCCTTATCACGCTCTGCGCTCTGCTGCTTCTTTCCGCCTGCGGAAAAAACGCGGCGGAGACTCGCTGGGAGAGCTTTTCCGATGAGCTTTCCGCGGCGGAGTCCCTCGGCTTTACGGCGGAGCTTCGCGCGGAGTATGAGGACAAAAGCCTCTGCTTTACTCTGCAATACGAGCAGCGGGGCGAGCTCGGCACGGTCACGGTCATAGCGCCGGAAGAGCTTCGCGGCATCAGGACTACAACGCGCGATGGCGGGCGCGACCTTGAGTATTACGGCTTTGTCATCGACACCGGCAGGCTCGACGATGAGCTTACGCCGGTTTCCGCGCTCCCCGCGCTTGCGGAGGCGATGTGCGGCGCTTATGCCGACTGCTTTTGGCATGAGGGCGACTGCGCCGTCGTGAGGCTTATCGCCTCGGATGCTTTGAGTATGACGCTTTGGCTTGACGAAATGAGCTTTACGCCGAGGCACGCCGAGCTTGAATCCGGCGGGCGCGTGAGGGTATTCTGTGATATTTGGGACTGGCACTCGGGAGACTGAGCGCCCCGTCCCGGAACGGAGAGAGAAATGAATGACCTGCAAAAGAGAACATGGGCTGAGATAAGCCTTGAGAATTTACGGCATAATTACCGCGCGATACACTCCGCTCTGCCCGAGGGCTGCCGCTTTTTGGGCGTAGTCAAGGCGGATGCCTACGGTCACGGCGCACTGCCGGTGTCGCGGCTGTTACAGGCGGAGGGCGCGGACTATCTCGCCGTCTCCTGCCTTGACGAGGCGCTGGAGCTGCGGCGCGGCGGCATTACGATGCCGATACTCATTCTCGGTCACACGCCGCACGAATACTGCTCCGTCCTCATCGAGCAAAGCATCACCCAGACCGTCACCTGTCTTGCAAAGGCGCTGGAGTACTCCGAGGAGGCAGTAAAGCTCGGCGGCACGCTGAAAATACACATCAAGCTCGACACCGGTATGTCGCGCCTCGGCTTTCTCTGCGGCGGCGCGCACTTTGAGGAGGGCGTTGACAATATCATCCGCTCCTGCTCCCTGCCCGGACTTGAGAGCGAGGGCGTGTACACGCATTTTGCCGTGTCCGATGTTGAGGATGCGGAGAGCGAGAGCTATACGCGCGGTCAGTTTGAGCTGTTTATGCGCGTTATCGCCGAGGTCGAAAAGCGCGGCGGCATAAAGTTTTCCATCCGGCACTGCGCAAACAGCGGCGCGGTGGCGTCCTATCCCGAGATGGCACTCGACATGGTGCGTCCGGGGCTGCTGCTCTACGGCTACGGCGATACGAGCGGCAGACTGGGTCTGCGTCCCTGTATGCGCCTTGTGAGCACCGTGAGCACGATAAAGATTTACGACAGCGGCGTTTCGGTAAGCTATGGGCGGCGCTTTGTCACCGAGCGGCGCACGCGCATGGGTGTGCTTGCCGTGGGATATGCCGACGGGCTTCCGCGCATCGTGTCGAATAAGTGCAGCTTTGCCGCGGGTCACGGCTTTGCTCCGCAGCGGGGCAGCATATGCATGGATATGTGCATGATAGACCTGACGGATCTGCCCGAGGTCGATGTCGGCAGTGAGGTTGAGCTTTTCGGCGAGCGCAACAGCATCTATAAGCTCTCCGACGCAGCGGGGACTATACCCTATGAGCTGCTCTGCTCCGTCTCCAAGCGCGTCCCGAGGGTGTATATCTGGTAATTATAACAAAAGACTCCCTCCGTTTAGATGGGTGAAGCCCCTTGGCTCTCCCCTTGGGAGAGCTGTCACCGCAGGTGACTGAGAGGGTCTTGCAGCCTTTTTCGGAAATCCCTGTCGATATCATTGTTTACCCTCTCCGTCCTCGCTGCGCTCGGCCACCTCTCCCAGAGGGAGAGGCAAGGGATTCTCGCGCGGTACACCGAAAGGTGTACAGAAGTGCGCCCTTCGCTTCCCTCATAGGTGGCGTCAAGGGCTAAGCCTTATGCGCTCCACAACACAAAAAACCTGAGGAAGCCTTGGCCTCCTCAGGTTTTTCAAGTATAAAACTATAATATAAAACAGCTCAGCCGACGATGTCTCTGGTGTCGCGGGCGATGACAAGCTCCTCATTGGTGGGGATGACAAAGACCTTGACCTTGGAGTCGGGAGTGGAAATCATGATATCCTCGCCGCGCTTGGAGTTTGCCTCCGCGTCTATCTCAACGCCAAGGTAGCCGAAGTACTCGGAGATGGCGGCGCGGGTCTCGCGGCTGTTCTCACCGACACCGGCGGTGTAGATTATCGCGTCAACGCCGTTCATTGCGGCGGCGTAGGAGCCGGCAACCTTTGCGACCCAGTAATGGAACATATCGAGAGCAAGAGCGGCACGCTCGTTGCCGTTCTCGGCGGCAGCGTCGAGATCGCGGAAGTCGGAGGAGACGCCGGAAACGCCCAGAACACCGGACTTCTTGTTGAGGATATTGAGCATCTCGTCAATGCCGTAGCCGTACTTATTCATCAGAAACTGCATGACGCCCGGATCGAGGTCGCCGCAGCGGGTGCCCATGGGAAGACCCACGAGCGGAGTGAAGCCCATGGAGGTGTCCACGCATTTGCCGCCGTTGATGGCGCAGATGGAGGAGCCGTTGCCCATGTGGCAGGAGATGAGCTTGAGCTCCTCGATGGGCTTGCCCATCAGCTCCGCGCAGCGTGCGGAAACGTAGCGGTGAGAGGTACCGTGGAAGCCGTAGCGGCGGATACCGTCGTTCTTATAATACTCGTAGGGGACGGCATACATATAGGCCTTGCCGGGCATGGTCTGATGGAAGGCGGTGTCGAACACTGCGACCATGGGAACGTCGCCCATGACGGCCTTGCAGGCGTTGATACCGGTGATGTTTGCGGGGTTATGCAGCGGGGCGAAGGGGATGCACTCCTCAAGAGCTGCCATAACGGCATCGTCGATACGGACGGAGCAGGCAAACTTCTCGCCGCCGTGAACAACACGGTGACCCACGGCGTCTATCTCCTTCATGGAGCCGACAACACCGTACTCGGCGCTGGTCAGCTTCTCGATGACGGCTGCAATAGCCTCGGAGTGGCTGGGCATCGGAACGTCCTCATTGAATACGGGCTTGCCGCCGACAAGCGGGCTGTGCTTGAGGTGACCGTCAATGCCGATACGCTCACACAGACCCTTTGCCATGACCTGCTCATTGGTCATGTCGATAAGCTGATACTTCAGGGAGGAGCTGCCTGCGTTGATAACAAGAATTTTCATATATCGTGTCCTTTCTCTTGTAAATGTGCGGTAATTGAATTAAAATAATTACATACTCTATTCTAATACAAAATACAGAAAACGCAAGTATTTTTTATCGGGAGGAATAGCATGGCGATAATAGGCATAGTTGCGGAGTATAACCCCTTCCACACGGGGCATGAATACCATATTGCAAGGAGCCGGGAGCTTTTGGGCGCTGACAGCACCGTGATATGCGTTATGAGCGGCGACTTCGTGCAGCGCGGCGAGGCGGCGCTGTACTCAAAGTTTGCCCGTGCCGAGGCCGCCTGCCGCTGCGGGGCGGATCTCGTCATTGAGCTTCCGCTGCCCTGGGCGCTCTCCTCGGCGGAGGGCTTTGCGCGCGGCGCACTGGGGCTTTTGGGCGCTCTCGGGGCGACTCATATCAGCTTCGGAAGTGAGTGCGGCGACGTCTCGCGGCTGGAGAAAATCGCGGAATGTCTTATCGACCCCATGACAAACGCCGAGATAAGCCGTGAGCTGTACGAAAACGCCAACAGCTCCTACGCCTCGGCGCGGCAGAGCGTGCTTGAGCGCCGTCTCGGTGACGAGGCAAAGCTCATCGAGCAGCCGAATAATATACTCGCCGTAGAATACATAAAGGCAATTTATGAGCTGAGACTTGATATCACGCCCGTAACGGTGCAGCGCGTCGGGAGCGGGCACGACAGCAGCGGCGGCACGGAGGGCGAGCCAAAGTCCGCCTCGGAGCTGCGCCGCATGATACTCGGCGGGGAAAAGGTCGATAATTATATCCCGAAAAATGCATTGGACGTATATCTGCGCGAGGAAAGCCTCGGCAGACAGGCCATGTCCCGGCATAGTCACGAAACGGCGATACTCTCCCGGCTGCGAATGTTTGGTGATAATTACTATAACTCCCTGCCCGACTCCGGCGGCGGGCTCGGCAGCAGGCTGTGCAGGGCGGCGCACGAGGAGGCGACGCTCGACGGCGTGCTTGCGGCGGTCAAGACAAAGCGTTATGCCCTCTCAAGAATTCGCAGAATGTGCCTTTGCGCGGCTTTAGGCGTCAAAAACGGCGCTGCAAGTGAGCTTCCGCCCTATGCGCGAGTGCTCGCCGCAAACACCCGGGGTTGTGAAAATCTGCGCGTATTAAACAAGAATTCGCCCCTGCCCATCATCACAAAGCCCGCCGCTGCAAGACAGATGTCCGCCGAGCGCGTGCAGCTGTTTGAACTGGGAGCGGCGGCAAATGAGCTGTATGTGCTGGCATACCGCGCCGAACAGGAGCGCAGAGGGGGTCAGGACTGGCGCAGCAGCCCAAAGATTGTGCAAAACGACTAAAGGCATATCTCAGGTATTTTATTCATTTGGAATTTCTCCCTATTGCAATTTAGCGAATTGCAGTACATAATTACAGTATCGTCACTGAAAAACAAGTGTCCGTTACAGACGGACAAAGGCGAAGTATTATGAGGAGGAAAGAAAAATGAAAAAAGTAATTGCAATGTTATTGGCTGTGGTCATGCTGTTTGCGCTCTGCGCCTGCGGTTCTTCCGACTCCGGCGCGAAGTCCAATTCCTCCGGCGGCAATAAGGTCGTTAAGGTAGGCGTTTTTGAGCCTACGAGCGGTCAGAACGCAGCCGGCGGCAAAAAAGAGATACTCGGCATAGAATATGCCCACTCCCTCTATCCCACGATAGAGATCAACGGCGAGGTTTATAATGTAGAGCTTGTTTACGCAGATAACGGCTCCACCGCAGAAAAAGCCCCCTCCGCCGCTCAGCTTCTCATAAGCAACGGCGTTTCCGCCGTCGTCGGCACCTACGGCTCCGGCTGTGCCATTGCAGCGGGCGACCTCTTTGCCGAGGCAAAGATACCCGCGGTAGGCACCTCCTGCACTAACCCGCAGGTCACCGTCGGCAACGACTACTACTTCCGCATAGCCTACATTGACCCCTTCCAGGGCGCTGTCATGGCAAGCTACGCACTCAAGAACGGCTGCAAGAACTGCGTCGTAATCGTTGAGGCGGGCGACGACTACTCCGCCGGCTTCGGCAACTACTTCTCCGAGGCAATGATAGCGGGCGGCGCAAAGTGCAGCACCGTCACCTTCCAGACCGGTGAGACCGACTTCTCCACCATCATGGCAAACATCAAGGCTCAGGGCTATGACGGCATCTTTGCTCCCGTATCCATTGAGACTGCTCCTCTTATCATCAATCAGGCTCGTGAGGCCGGCGTTGACTGCCAGATAATGGCGGGCGACACCTGGGATGATATCTCCATCGCAGAGCGCGCCGGCGAGAACGCAAACGGCGTTTTCTTCTCCGCTTTCTTTGATGCAAGCGACACCAGCAACGAGGCGGGTGTTGAGTTTGTAAAGGGCTTCCGTGAATATGTCGCGGCAGACTCCGCAAGAATCGAGAATAACGGCGGCACCTCCGAGGCAATCTCCTCCGTTACCCCCTGCGGCTACGACGCTTACATGGCCGTTTACTACGCCATACTCAAGGCGCAGAGCCTTGACAGCGTGGCCATCCGCGATGCGCTTGCCTCTCTTGAGGTCGAGGGACTTGTCACGGGCGATCTGAAGTTTGACGAAAACGGCGACGCCGTCAAGAACTACGTTGCCATCAAGACCTTCAAGGACGGCGACATTGTATTCTCTGACGCATACGTCGGATAAGCCGAAAGCCTAATTTCATCAGCATTACAACCTTCCCCGGCAGCAAAGCCGGGGAAGGCCTTATTTGAGACAGAGGAGGCCGTAATATGCATACTGCCACATATTACATAGATTTGCTGCTGTCGGGCATAACGGTCGGCAGCCTGTATGCGCTGATTGCCATTGGCTATACCATGGTCTACGGTATATTGCGTCTTATAAACTTTGCCCATGGCGATATATTCATGATGTCCGGATTTTTTATGATATATGTCAGCGCGTCAATGCCGATGGCAGTGGCCATTCCCGTGGTACTGCTGATGACGGTGCTGTTGGGCGTGCTCATAGAGCGCGCGGCGTATAAGCCGCTTCGCAGCGCCCCGCGTATGTCGGTCATGATATCCGCAATAGGCGTGAGCTATCTTCTGCAAAACCTTGCGACCTACATAACCGGCGGGCTTGCAAGATCATATCCCGAGATAGCCTTTCTCAAAAGGAGCTTTGCCCTCGGCTCGCTCAACGTCAAGATAATTACCGTGCTTACACCGGTGCTGACGATACTTCTCGTCATAGCGCTCGTTATATTTATAAAGCACACCAAGACCGGCATGGCTATGCGCGCCGTCTCCAAGGACTTTGACACCGCACGCCTCATGGGTATCCGGGTAAATAAGGTCATCACGATAACCTTTATTATCGGCTCCTTCCTTGCCGGCGTCGGCTCCATACTCTATTTCAGTAACTACGGTCAGGTCAGCCCGACCATCGGCGCAATGCCCGGACTCAAGGCCTTTGTAGCAGCGGTGTTCGGCGGCATCGGCTCCATTCCCGGCGCCGTGCTCGGCGCGTATATTATCGGCGTCTGCGAGTCGCTCATCAAGGCCAACGACTCCATCGCAATATTCAGCAACGCCTTTACATTTGCGCTGCTTATCGTGGTGCTGCTCTTTAAGCCCAACGGAATGTTCGGCGAAAAGCTGACGGAGAAGGTGTGATATTATGCTGAAAAACGATAAAAAGAAAAGAGATATAATACTCTCGCTGATACTTGCGGCGGTAGTTCTGGCGCTGCTTATCTATGTTGATAAGGAAATGCACTATTCAATGCTTGCCTCCATCATCCAGAAGGCTGCGATATACTCGCTGCTTGCAGTGTCGCTTAACCTCTTAAACGGCTTTACCGGGCTTTTCTCGCTCGGTCAGTCCGGGTTTATGATGGTCGGCGCGTACACTTATGCCATTTTGACCATACCCCTCGACCAGCATGCGAGCGTCTACCAGTATTTTAACGGAGGCGTTGTTAATGTCTGCCTGCCCGCATGGCTGGGACTCATCGCGGCGGGGCTTGTGGCTGTAGTGTTTGCGTGGCTTGTCGGTAAGCCCTGCCTGAAGCTCAAGAGCGATTACCTCGCCATTGCGACGCTCGGCTTTGCCGAGATACTGCGTGCAATAATCCAGTGGGAGGTGCTCGGCCCCGTGACGAACGCCTCGAACATACTCAAGAAGTTCCCGAAGTTTGACAGCGTGCTTACGCCTGTGCTGCTTGCGGCCTTCTGCATCCTGCTTATTGTTTTGTTGATAAACTCCTCCTACGGCCGCGCGTTCAAGGCCATACGCGAGGACGAGATAGCGGCCGAGGCCATGGGCATAAATCTTGCAAAGACCAAGATGCAGGCATTTCTTACGAGTGCATTTTTCGCCGGTATCGGCGGCGCGATGCTTGCAATGTTCCAGGCGAGCGTCTACGCCAAGGCGTTCACCTCCGCAATGACCTATGAGATACTGCTCATCGTCGTTATCGGCGGCATCGGCTCCGTCACGGGCTCGATCATCGGCAGCTTCCTGTATATCGCCTGCTCCGAGTGGTGGCTGAGATTTCTTGACGACTCGCAGACCTATCTCGGCGTGAACATCCCCTTTATGCGCGGCGGCTTCAGAATGGTCGTGTTCTCGGTCGTTATCATGCTGGTCGTTTTGTTCTACCGGCAGGGCATCATGGGCACGCGCGAATTCTCGTGGCAGGGCATATTGAATTTCTTCAAAAAGCCCTTTGCAAGACGTGCGGGAAAGGCGGCGAAAGACAATGGCTGAAAATATGCTGCATATTGAAAATCTGACCATGCAGTTCGGCGGCGTCGTCGCCGTAAATAATCTCAATCTTGACGTGAACAGGGGCGAGATAGTCGCGCTCATCGGACCTAACGGTGCGGGAAAGACCACGGCCTTCAACTGCGTCACCGGCGTCTATGAGCCGACAAACGGCAGGGTCGACTTTATGGGCGAGACCATAGCCGAAAATCACCCGCAGGGCAAGATGAAAAAGCTATACGCGGGCGAGAATATGGGTATGTATAAAAGCGTCGTCTCCCATACGCCCGACATGATAACCGCCAAGGGCATAGCGCGTACCTTCCAGAATATCAGGCTGTTTTCCAAGCTCTCCGTCTTTGAAAACGTCCTTATCGCAAAGCATATGCGCGCAAAGCAGAACTTTTTCACCGCGGCCCTGCATCTCAACGGCGCGGAGGAGCGGCGTATGCGCGCGGAGGCCATGGAGCTTTTGTCCGAGCAGGGGCTTGAAAAATATAAGGACGACGTTGCGGGCAGCCTGCCCTACGGCATACAGCGCCGCCTTGAGATAGCAAGAGCACTTGCAACGGAGCCGAGGCTATTGCTGCTCGATGAGCCGGCCGCCGGCATGAATCCGCAGGAGACTCTGGAGCTTGCGCAGTTTATAAGCGAGATACGCGAGAGACATGAGCTTTCGATATTCCTTGTCGAGCATCATATGGATCTTGTCATGAACATAAGCGATATGATATATGTCCTCGACTTCGGCAAGCTCATTGCCAAGGGCGTACCGAGTGAGATACAGAACGACGAAAAGGTCATTGATGCATATCTGGGGGTGAGCGAGGATGAGTGAGACGATACTGAGCGTAAAAAACCTCAAGGTCAATTACGGCGGCATCGAGGCGGTCAAGGGCATTAGCTTTGACGTGCCCAAGGGCTCGGTCGTGACGCTTATCGGAGCAAACGGAGCGGGCAAGTCCACAACGCTCAAGGCGATAGCGGGGCTCGTAAAGCCCAGCGCCGGAAGCATAGAATTCAAGGGCGAGAGCATAGGCGGCAAGGATCCCTCGGCGATAGTGTCAAAGGGTATAGTCCTCGTCCCCGAGGGGCGGCGCGTATTTGATAATATGAGCGTGCTTGAGAATATCAAGATAGGCGCATACCTGCGGCATGACGATTTGAGCGAGGATATAGCATGGGTGTTTGAGCTTTTCCCGCGCCTCAAGGAGCGCGAATGGCAGCTTGCGGGTACGCTCTCCGGCGGCGAGCAGCAGATGCTTGCGGTCGCGCGCGGACTCATGGCAAGACCCGAGATAATAATGATGGACGAGCCTTCGCTCGGTCTTGCGCCTCTTGTCGTCAAGGGCATTTTTGATATCATACGCGAGATAAATAAGCGCGGCGTGACAGTGCTTTTGATAGAGCAAAACGCGAATATGGCGCTCAAGGTCGCGGATTACGCCTATGTCCTTGAAACCGGCAGCATAGGTCTGAGCGGCAGCGGCGCAGAGCTTCTTACAAATGAGGACGTAAAAAAGGCGTATCTGGGTAAATGAGGGAATAGCGTCTTTACCGTCTCTCCCCTCCCCCATACACGCAAAAAATCAGCACCGATAAATCGGTGCTGATTTTCATGCTTAATTAGTAGTAGCGCTTATTCTTGTTCTTGCGAGCAGCCTCGGACTTTTTACGGCGCTTAACGCTGGGGCTCTGGTAGTACTCCTTCTTGCGCAGGTCGGCCAGAACGCCGGACTTAGCGCAGCTACGCTTGAATCTCTTCAGAGCATTGTCCAGAGACTCGTTCTCCTTGACGTATATTTCAGACATTTATTTCCCTCCCTCCAAAAGTGCCGCTTGGCACCTCAAGGGCCAATGAATTGGCTTTTCAACGTTACTATTATAACTGCAAACAGTTCCGTTGTCAATAATTACTTTGCGGGCTTGAGAATAAGATTGACGAGCTTATTCTTGACGACTATCGTCTTGACAAGCTGCATACCCTCCATCTGGCGCTTTATCTTCTCATCGGCGCAGGCCGCTGCGATGACCTGCTCATCGTCCGCATCGGAGGGAACGGTAACGGTGCTGCGGAGCTTACCGTTTACCTGAACCGCCATTTCGCGGGTAGCGTCATGGGTCTTTGCCTCGTCATACTTCGGCCAAGGCATCTGCATTGCCATAACGCCGGTCTTTTCAGCATAGCCCGTAAGCTCCCACATCTCCTCGACCATGTGCGGAGCAAAGGGGCTGAGCAGGAGAAGAAGCTGCTCCAGATCGCCCTTGGTCAAGCCGTTTGAATAAAAATCGTTGACCATGCTCATGAGAGCGGCGATGGCAGTATTCATCTTGAGGCTGTCTATATCCTCGGTGACCTTCTTGATGGTCTTATGAATCGTCGTCTCGTTCTTTGCGGAGACCTTCTCATCGTCGAGTGCGATATCCATGAGGTTCCAGCAGCGATCCAAGAAGCGCTTTGAGCCCTTGACGGCGTCGTTTGACCATGTGACGGCCTTCTCAAAGTCTCCGATGAACATGATGTGCAGACGCATGGTATCCGCGCCGTACTGAGCGATGATATCATTCGGGTTTACGACGTTGCCGCGGGACTTCGACATCTTCTCGCCGCCCTCGCCGAGTATCATACCGTGGCTGGTGCGCTTTGCGTAGGGCTCCTTGGTCGGGACTACGCCGATGTCGTACAAAAACTTATGCCAGAAGCGGCTATACAGCAGGTGCAGCGTCGTATGCTCCATGCCGCCGTTATACCAATCGACCGGAGACCAGTAATCCAGAGCCTCCTTGCTTGCAAGCTCCTTATCGTTATGCGGGTCCATATAGCGCAGGAAATACCAGCTTGAGCCGGCCCACTGGGGCATGGTGTCAGTCTCGCGCTTGGCGGGGCCACCGCAGCAGGGGCAGGTAGTGTTGACCCAATCGCTCATCTTGGACAGCGGGCTTTCGCCGTCGTCGGTCGGCTCATAGCTATCTACCTGCGGGAGAACGACGGGGAGCTGCTCCTCGGGGATGGGGACCCAGCCGCACTTCGGGCAGTTGACGAGGGGGATCGGCTCGCCCCAGTAGCGCTGACGGGAGAATACCCAGTCGCGCAGTTTGTAATTGACCTTCTCCTTGCCGAAGCCCTGCTCCACGACGTATTTCTTCATCGCGGGGATGGCCTCTTTAACGGTCATGCCGTTGAGGAAGCCGGAGTTGACCATGATGGCGCTGTCGTCCTTGGCGACAAAGGCCTCCTTGGTCACGTCGCCGCCGGAGACGACCTCGATGATGGGCAGGCCGAATTTGGTGGCAAACTCCCAGTCGCGCTGGTCGTGACCCGGAACGCCCATGACGATGCCGGTGCCGTAGCCCATGAGGACATAGTCGGAGACGAAAATCGGGAGATTCTTGTGAGTTACGGGATTTACCGCCTCTACGCCCTCAAGACGGACGCCGGTCTTGTCCTTGTTCAGCTCGCCGCGCTCAAAATCGGACTTGCGGGCGGCCTCGGCCTGATAGGCCTCAACGTCGCTCCAGTTGGCGATATGCGGCTGCCACTGCTTGAGCAGCGGGTGCTCGGGCGAGATGACCATATAGGTCGTACCGAACAGGGTGTCGGCACGGGTGGTGTAAACGGTGACTTCGTCGCCGATGTTGGTCTTGAAGGTGATCTCCGCGCCGGTGGAGCGGCCGATCCAGTTGCGCTGCTGGATCTTGACGCGCTCGATGTAGTCAACATCGTCCAGATCGTCGAGCAGACGCTGGGCGTAAGCGGTTATCTTCAGCATCCACTGGCTCTTCTCCTTGCGGATGACCGGCGCGCCGCAGCGCTCACATACGCCGTCCACGACCTCCTCGTTTGCAAGCACGCACTTGCAGCTTGTACACCAGTTGACGGGCATGGTGGTCTTGTAAGCAAGCCCCTTCTTAAACATCTGGAGGAATATCCACTGCGTCCACTTATAGTAGCTGGGGTCGGTGGTATCGACGGCGCGATCCCAGTCAAAGCCGTAGCCGAGCATCTTGAGCTGGCTGGTGAAGTTTGCGATATTGTCCTTGGTGACTATCGCGGGGTGGATGTGGTTCTTGATGGCGTAGTTCTCGGTCGGCAGGCCGAAAGCGTCAAAGCCGATCGGGAAAAGGACGTTATAGCCCTCCATGCGCTTTTTGCGAGTGACGATATCCATCGCCGTAAAGGGGCGCGGGTGACCGACGTGCAGTCCCTGACCGGAGGGGTACGGGAACTCTATAAGACCGTAAAACTTCGGCTTATCGCTGCCGGTGACTGCGGCATAGGGCTTTGTCTCTTCCCATTTGTCCTGCCATTTCTTCTCTATCGCTGTGAAATCATACTTCATGATAAATTTTTCCCTCTTTTTTTATAATACTTATCCGGAAGCCCCTGTAATCAGGGGCGGGGAAGGGATGAGGGCTCGACCTCCTCGGCGTCGCTCCAGAGGCGCTCAAGATTGTAGAACTTTCTGGCCTCGTCGGTGAACACATGGACGATGACACAGCCGAAGTCCATAAGCACCCAGATATCGGAGCGCAGACCCTCGCGGCGTATCGGCGGCTCGCCCGCCTCGGAAAGCTGCTTGTCAACCTCATCGACCAGCGCCTTGATGTGCGTGGAGGAGGTGCCGTTGCAGATAACGAAGTAATCGGCCAGCACGGTCTGCTTATCGGTCTTCAGAACCTTGATGTCTCTTGCCTTTTTATCGTCCAGAGCCTTGGCGGCAATGGCGGCTATTTCTGCGGAAGTAAGCATATTTGTTTTGCCTCCTAATTAAAATCAATCAACCAGCGCCGCGTACCATTCGCAGGCCTCAACGCTGTCCTTATACGGCTCCGCGCCGCCGGAGCGGATGAACTCAAGGCTCATTTCCAGCCCCTTGGCCATGGCCGCGTCTATATCCTCAAAGCACAGCTCGCGCAGCTCCTCAACGCCGGGGAAATTCCGCGTCGGCTCCACGAAGTCGGCAAGATATATTATCTTCTCCAAAAGCGTCATATCGGGCTTACCGGTGGTATGCCAGCGTATCGCGCCGTATATCTCGTCCTCTATGCCGAAAAGCTCCCTCGACAGCGCCGCTCCGGTCTTGGCGTGCAGCAGCTTTGGGTTATTGAGCTCGGCGGTGTCGTTGATGATACCATACTTTTCGCACAATTTCAACTGTTCTTCGGCGCTGAGCTTCTTCGTGATATCGTGCAGTATTCCGGTCACTGCGGCGCGCTCCGGGTCCTCGCCCCAGCGGTTTGCAAGGGCGACGGCCTCCGTCTCGCAGCCGAGGACATGGGCGACGCGCTTTTCGCTGAGATAGGGCATGACCTTGGCGCGAAGCCAGCTAAGCTCCGGGCGCGCGTCATAGTAATGACGGCGGACTATCTCGGAATATACGCTGTCGGGCAAAAGCTCCGCCCCGAGTCCAAAGCGAAGTCTCTCGCGGATATCGCAGGAGCTGGCGACCACGGGGTCATGCAGCATGACGCTGATATCCGCCCCATAGCTCCGGCAAAGCTCCTCACGCGCCCGCTCGATAAGCAGATAATCGTCCTCATCACGCGACAAAACGGCAAGCTTGCACGAGCGCAGCAAAAACTCAAAGCGGTACCATGTCTCAAAGCTCAAGAGCATATCCGTACCCATGACGAGGATTATCTCATCCCCCGGATACTCGCGCTGAAGCTCCTCCACGGTCTGCGCCGTATAGCTCTTGCCCTCGCGCTGAAGCTCCATATCCGAGACCTCCGCGCCGGGGATATCCGCAAAGGCAAGGCGGCACAGCTCCAGACGCTCATAGGGCGGGGGGCTGTTCTCCGCTATCTCCTTGTGCGGGGCGACGTTTGTGGGTATTATCAAAAATTTATCCGGCGCAAGCTCTGCGCTGACGGTGCGCGCAGCCTCGACGTGCCCTAAGTGGGGCGGGTTGAAGCTGCCGCCGTACACGGCAATTTTCATCTTTCTATCCTTAATTATTATATTTTATATTACTTTTTTCTGTCCTTGACCAAAACTATCCTCGGCTCCTTCTCGTTGCGCTTATAAAGCACAAACTTTGTGCCGATGACCTGAACCTGCTCCGCCTTGCACGCCTCGGAGAGCGCGTCGCAGGCCTCGCGGGCGGTGAGCATGGAATTTTCCAGCACCTTGCCCTTTACAAGCTCTCTTGCAGCGAGGGCTGCGGAGACGGATGCTATAAGATTATCGTTTATGCCGCCCTTGCCGACCTGAATTATCGTGTCCTCCGCCGCGGCAAGACCGCGGAGCTGGGCGCGCTGTTTGCTTGTTATTGCCATCTTTTCCCTCCATGTATCAGGCTTTATTCGCCTGATACTCCTTGAATTTCTCTATAAACTCACGCATGGCCTTGCCGCGGTGAGATATCGCGTTTTTATCCTCGGCGCTCAGCTCGCCCATGCTGCAGGTATAGCCCACGGGTCTGAACAGCGGGTCGTAGCCGAAGCCGTTTTCACCCTGCGGGGCAAAAAGTATCTCGCCCTCGCACTCGCCGCGTGTGCTTATCACGTCGCCGTTGGGCAGGCAGCAGCAAATGCAGCAGACAAAGCGGGCGCTGCGCTGCTTCTCGTCGCCGAGTCTTTCCAGAAGATACTCGTTTCGCGCCTCGTCACTTGCCTCGTGTCCGTAGCCGTAGCGTGCGGAGTATATGCCCGGCTCACCGTTGAGCGCGTCCACCACAAGGCCGGAGTCGTCCGCGACGGCGATGCAGCCGGTGGCCTGCATGACGGCGTTTGCCTTCAAAAATGCGTTTTCCTCAAAGGTCGTGCCGGTCTCCTCGACCTCAAAGTCACAGCCCGCGTCGCGCTGGCTCACGGTCTCGGCGTCGGTTCCGGCAAGAAGCTCACGAAACTCGCGCATTTTGCTCTTATTATTGCTTGCAAGAATTATTTTCATTTGAACAGTGCCTCCGCAAAGGTTTTCGCGTCAAAGGGAACAAGATCGTCTATCCCCTCGCCCACGCCTATATATTTGACCGGGAGCTTGAGCTCGTTTGCTATGGCAAAGACTATGCCGCCCTTCGCAGTACCGTCAAGCTTTGTAAGAACGATACCGGTCAGGCGGGAGCTTTCCAGAAACTGCTTTGCCTGCAAAAGACCGTTCTGCCCGGTGGTCGCGTCAAGCACCATAAGCGTCTCAACGTCTGCCTCGGGAAGCTCTCTTTCGATTATGCGGCGTATCTTACTAAGCTCGTTCATAAGGTTTGCCTTATTGTGCAGGCGGCCGGCGGTGTCGATAATGATAACATCGCTGCCTCGCGCCTTTGCCGCGCATATGCCGTCATAGACGACCGCGGCGGGGTCGCTCCCCTCCTCGTGGCGCACGATATCAACGCCCGAGCGCTCCGCCCAGATGCCGAGCTGCTCGGCGGCGGCGGCACGGAAGGTATCTCCCGCGCAGAGAAGCACGTTTTTGCCCTCGGCCTTGAGCTGAGAGGCAAGCTTGCCGATGGTCGTGGTCTTGCCCACGCCGTTTACGCCGACCATGAGGATAACTGCGGGCTTTGTATCAAGCTTGAGCGCGGTATCTCCCGCATCAAGAAGCTTTGAAAGAAGCTCAATAAGTCCCTCGCGTGCCTCCTCGCCGTAGCGGAAGCGGCGCTCCCAGGTCATCTTTTTAAGCCCCTGAACCACCTTTTCCGCCGTAGCCGCGCCGACGTCGGACATGACGAGAAGCTCCTCAAGCTCATCGTAAAAGTCCTCATTGTCGGGCTTATAGCTGCGGAATATCTCCTCAAGATCCTCAAGATTGCGGCGGGTCTTGCTGAGACCGCCGAAGATTTTGTCAAAAAAGCCCATGTATTTACTCCTCTATCGTTTTCCGCGCGTTTTCAAGGTCAAGCTCTATGACCGTAGACACGCCCTTTTCCTGCATGGTCACGCCGTAGAGCATATCCGCCTCCTCCATGGTGCCGCGGCGGTGCGTGATGACAAGAAACTGCGTCTTGTCGGACATACGGCGCATATACTCGGCGTAGCGCGTGACGTTTGCCTCGTCCAGAGCCGCCTCTATCTCGTCCATGACGCAAAACGGCGTGGGGCGAACCTTCAAAATTGCAAAGTAGAGCGCTATGGCGACAAAGGCCATCTCGCCGCCCGAAAGCAGGCTGATATTCGACAGCGCCTTGCCGGGAGGCTGAACCTTTATCTCTATGCCGCACTCAAGGACATTGCTCTCGTCCTCAAGCACCAGCGCCGCCTTGCCGCCGCCGAAAAGCTCCAAAAAGGTCTGGCGGAAGCACTCGTCTATGCGCCTGAAGTGCGTCAGGAACACGTCCTTCATCTCGGCGGTGATATCGTTTATTATGCCCAGCAGCTCGCCCTTTGCCTTCTCCACGTCGTCCCGCTGCCCGGACAGGAACTCATAGCGGGTGTTGACGCGCTCATACTCGTCAATGGCGCCGATATTGGGATTGCCGAGGGCGCTTATCTCGCGGCGAAGCTCGTTGATGGCGCGTGTCGCCTTCTGGAGATTTTCCACCGGCTGACGCTGGGCGTTTGCCGCGCTGTGGCTAAGCTCATAGTTATCCCAGAGCTTGTCGAGTATCTGCTTTTCCTCAAGCTCGGCGGTGAGCTTCTTTTGCTCTATTTTTGCCGTGCGGCGCTCAAGCTCGATAATATCGGCGTTATGCTTCTGAGCGTCCTTATCGGCGCGGGTGCGCTTGCCCTCAAGCTCGATTTTTTTCGCGCTTATGTCGGCAATCTCGTCCTTTATCGACCGGATCTTCTCGTTAATCTCCGCAAGCTGCGCGGTCTTTTCGTCGAGTCTCTGCGTAAACTGCTCTATCTGCCGCTCATGCGCCGCGACCGCGTTCTGCCGCGCCTCGCTGTCTCCGCTGAGACTGTCGAGCAGCAGCTTGAGCTGACGGACGGAATTATCCGTCGCCTTCTTCTCCGCCTCGTTTGAGGACTGCTTGCTTCTCAGCTCCGCCTGATCCTCAAGCGCCATATCAAGCTGATATCTGACGGAGGCAAGCCTCGATTTTGCCTGCTCCAGCTCCGTCTCACAGCTCTTGAGCTTATTTTCAAGCCCGACACGCTGCTTTTTGAGCTTTTCCAGCTCGTTTGCACGCGATATTATGCCGCTGCCCTTGGCGCTGCTGCCGCCGGTCATCGAGCCGCCGGCATTTATAAGCTGACCGTCAAGCGTCACTATGCGCAGTCGGTTCCCGCTCGCCTTCGACATTCTCACCGCCGCCGAAAGAGACTCGGCAACGACGGTCCTGCCCAAGAGATTTAAAAATATCTGCTCGTATTTATCCTCAAATTCCGCAAGCTCGCTTGCTATGCCGACATAACCGGGGTCATTTACCGGCGCGTCCTTCATTTCGCTGCCGCGAATGGTATCGACGGGCAGAAAGGTCGCTCTGCCGGCGTCCAGGCGCTTTAGAAGCTCTATCGCGCTGCGTCCGTCATTCTGGCTGTCTACGACTATATTCTGCGCCGCCGCGCCAAGCGCCGTCTCTATTGCGAGGGCACATTCATCGTCCGTGCGGACAAGATTTGCAACCGGTCCGTGAATTCCCCGGAGGTTGCCGCGCTGCGTCTCGCGCATTATGGTCTTGACCGCTCTTGAATAGCCGTCAAAGTCCTTTTCCATCTCGCTGAGCATATTTATGCGCGAGTCCATGCTGCGCATATCGACCGAGAGCTTTGTCAGCCGCTCCGAAAGCTCGTTTACGCTCTGCTCGCGCCCCTGAAGCTTCATGCGGCAGCCGCTGAGAACATTATTATTCTGCTCCGTCTGCTCGGATAGCTCCGCGAGAGCGGCGTCTATCTCCGCAATACGGGCGTTTGCCTCGTCCATGCGGGCGCGTATCTCGCTCACGCGGCTCTGCTGCTCGGCGATATCGTCCAGCATACGCTGCTTGCTCTCGCGGCTGCTCCGGAGATTGGCGCGAAGCACCGCAGCGTTTGCCTCGTACTCGGAGGCCATAGCCTCCGCCGCAGAAAGCCGCTCACGCGCCTGCTCCGTCTCGATATCCTTGCGGTGCATACGCTCCGTTATGCTCTCGGACGAGGAATAGAGCGCCTGAAGCTCCGCCTTGGCGCGCTCAAGCTCATCACGCGACTGCTCGTACTCGGTCTTGATGCTCTCCGCCTGTGAGCGAAGCTTATCCAGAGTCTCCATCCAGACGGAAATCTCCTGCACGCGCAGCTCATCGCGCAGACGCAGGTACTTTTTTGCCGTCTCCGCCTGCTTTTTCAGCGGGCCTACCTGAATTTCAAGCTCCTCTATCTTATCGTTTACGCGGAGAAGATTTTCCTCCGTCTTATCAAGCTTGCGCTCCGCCTCCTCCTTACGGTAGCGGAAGCGGGATATGCCGGCGGCCTCCTCAAAGACCTCGCGCCGGTCGGTGCTCTTGGTCGAGACTATCTCGGCAATGCGCCCCTGACCGATTATCGAATAGCCGTCGCGCCCGAGACCGGTATCCATGAGAAGATTGTTTATGTCCTTGAGCCTTACGGACTCGCGGTTTATATAATACTCGCTGTCCCCGCTGCGGTAATAGCGGCGGGTAAGCGTTATCTCGCTGCTGTCATAGTCGAAGATATGGGCGGAGTTATCTATGATGAGCGACACCTGCGCAAAGCCCAGAGGATTGCGCTTTTCCGTGCCGCCGAATATGACGTCCTCCATCTTCGCGCCGCGCAGTGCCTTTGTGCGCTGCTCGCCCATGACCCAGAGTATGGCGTCCGATATATTCGACTTGCCGGAGCCGTTAGGCCCGACGATGGCGGTTATATCCTTTTCAAACGTCAGCCGTGTTTTATCGGCAAAGGACTTGAACCCTTGTATCTCCAGTGCTTTTAAGTACAAATGAATAACCTCTGATTTTCAAACTTAACCGATTTATTATATTACATCTCGGCGGCTTTTTCAATGGAAACAATGGAAATTTCATCGTCAATCATGTCAATTCCGTGAATTTTCAGCTCCTTGAGCTCAAGCTCCGCGCAAATCACGGCGATATTGCCCCTATGCTGCCCTATCGCCTGCGAAACCCTGCTCTTATTCACGCCGAGCGTGACCCTGCTCCCCGCCGGAACGCCGGAGAGCGCCGCGCGCATTTTATCGAGCATGAGACGGCTCTTTACAAGCTCGCCCAGTGCGGGATGATACGCCCCGCCCGCAGCAGCGCCGCCGGAAAGCTCATCGGTGGGATTGAGGCCGAGTCTGATTATCGGTATGCCGGCCGCGTTAAATCTCGGCACTATCGCGGCGCAGTACTCCACAGCGTCCTCCACCGTATGCTCCCGGTACTCCCCTGCCTTCCACAGGTCATACAGCGCCGTATCGCGGACGATAACGGTCGGATATATGCGCACGCCGTCCGGTCTGAGGGCGATGATTTTCTCTGCGGTGTCTATAGTGCGCTCCGGGCTGTCGCCGGGTAAGCCCGTCATCATCTGGAGTATCAGGCTAAAGCCCGCGTCCTTTATCTGTCCTGAGGCGTTGACCACGTCCTCGGCGGTGTGTCCCCTCCCGCTCAGGCGCAAAACCTCCTCGCACATCGACTGCGCGCCAAGCTCTATCGTCTCCACGCCGTATCTCTTCAGCCGCGCCAAAACAGCGCCGTCTATCGCGTCCGGTCTTGTCGAAAGGCGTATCGCGTCTATCTCGCCGCGCTCAAGATACTCCCTTGCCGCGCCCAGAAGCGCCTCCTGCTGGCATACGGGTATCGCCGTGAAGCTGCCCCCATAAAATGCCAGTTGCCGCTTCACCCCGTTGCGGGGCAAGGCGGCGGCTGACTCTATTGCATTTTTGACGGTTTCGACCCCGGCAGGCTCCTGCGCGCCGGAGATGCGGCGCTGATTGCAGAATACGCAGTCGTTCGGGCAGCCGAGGTGCGGCACGAATACGGGGATGATGCTTTCTCTCGCGCTCACTTCCGCATCGCCTCCAAAGCCTTCCCCGCCGCCTGCTGCTCGGCTTCCTTCTTGGTTCTCCCGCTGCCCTCGCCGACGGAAACGCCGTTGATGCAGACGCGGAAGGTAAAGGTCTTGCAGTGATCGGGTCCCTTCTCGCCTACAAGCTCATAGCTTATGCGCTGATTGCTGCGGCGCTGCACAAGCTCCTGAAGCTCGGTCTTATAATCTGCGGAGCGGTGCGTCTCGCTTATCTCCGCGTCCTTTAATATGCGCTCCATGATAAAGCGGCGCGACTCGTCCATGCCGCAGTCGATATACATGGCGGCGATTATCGCCTCTACCATATCGGCAAGTATGGAAGGACGGCTGCGCCCGCCGGTGTGCTCCTCGCCGCGGCCAAGGCGCATATAATCGCCCAGACCCAGCTCAAGCGCGACCTTATGCAGACTCCCCTCGCAGACAAGCTCGGCGCGAAGCCGGGTCATGCGCCCCTCGGGAAGCTGCGGCTCATGCCTGTAAAGAAACTCCGCCGTGACGATGCCGAGAATGGAGTCTCCGAGAAACTCAAGGCGCTCATAGCTCCGGCAGGGCGGGTCATGCTTCTCGTTTGCGTATGAGCTATGGGTAAGCGCCGTTTCAAGCAGGCTGATATCCTTGAATTTATAGCCGATTTTATCTTCCAGACCAATTATTTCAATCATTCCGCTTTTGCCTCTGCTCTCAGCTTCATGTACTCGATATTATCCTCTATGTCGGAAATTATGCCGGACTCGGCAAAGCTGTGCGCCTGACGGATGGCGGAAAAGATGCAGGCGGCGTTCGAGGAGCCGTGCGCCTTGATGACGGGCTTGCTTATGCCTATCATCGCCGTGCCGCCGACCTCGTTTACGTCCAAGGACTTCTTCATTATGCCGAGATCCTTTTTGAGCACTGCGGCGGCAAGCTTATTCGCGGTATTTTTATAAAACACGCCCTTGAGCTGCTTCATCATATACTTGATAACGCCCTCGGTGCTCTTGAGCAGGACGTTGCCGGTAAAGCCGTCGGTCACTATAACGTCGGCAGCGCCGGCGAAAACGCCGGTGCCCTCGACATTGCCCACAAAGTTTATCCTGCCCTCCTCGTGCGCCTGCTTCAGCAGGGCAAAGGCCTGATGCTGGAGCTCTCCGCCCTTGGTATCCTCGGTGCCGACATTGAGAAGCCCTATGCGCGGGTTCTCGCAGCCCATGAGCTTTTTTGCATAAAAGCTGCCCATATATGCAAACTGAAGCAGATACTCCGCCGTACACTCGACGTTTGCGCCGCAGTCGATGAGCATAACGCCGTGCTCCCCGCTCGGAAGCACGGGAGCCATGGCAGCGCGTCTTATGCCGCGTATGCGCTTTACGGTAAGCGTGGCGCCGGTCAGAAGTGCGCCGGTGCTGCCTGCGGAGACGACAGCGTCTCCCCTGCCGTCACGGAGCATTGCAAGCGCGACCGCCATGGACGAGTCCTTTTTGCGCCGGGTCGCGGTGCTCGGGTCGTCCTCCATGCTGATTATCTCGCTTGCGTTTACTATCTCTATCTCGCCCTCGGCGCAGCCCTCGTTCTTGAGGCAGGTCTTGACCCTGTCCTCAATGCCGACGAGGGTTATATCCACGCCAAGCTCTCTCTTGGCTCTGACCGCGCCCCGGACTATCTCCTCGGGTGCGTTGTCACCGCCCATTGCGTCAACGATTATCCTCACAGTGAAAAACCTCCTTCGCCATAAGCCCGTCGATAACTCCGAGCGCGCGCTCGGATATCGCGGCATTCTTATTTCTCTTGCCCTTGACCTTATAGCCGAGGGGAGTGATTATACCAAAGTTAATATTCATGGGCTGGAAATCGCCGACGCTGCCGCCGGAGATATATAGCCCAAGTGCGCCTATCGCCGTCTCCTGCGGGAAGTCCACAGGCTCCATTCCCAGAACGCGCGCTGCCGTCTCTATGCCGACAAGCATACCGGAGGCGGCGGACTCGACATAGCCCTCAACGCCGGTCATCTGACCGGCAAAGCTGATACGCGGCTCGCTTCTCAGTCTGTAATAGCGGTCGAGCAGCTTGGGGCTGTTGAGATATGTATTGCGGTGCATGACGCCGTAGCGCACAAACTCTGCGTTTCTCAGCGCCGGTATCATGGAGAACACGCGCTTCTGCTCGCCCCAGGTGAGGTGAGTCTGGAAGCCGACCATATTATATATCGTGCCGTCGGCGTTATCCTGCCTGAGCTGCACCACCGCGTAATTCTCGCGCCCGGTGCGCGGGTCTATGAGTCCCACAGGCTTCATGGGACCGTAGCGCAGAGTGTCCGTCCCGCGCCGCGCCATGACCTCGACCGGCATACAGCCCTCGAATACCCCGCCGTCGTCAAAGCCGTGCACCTCGGCCTCTTTCGCGCTGACAAGCTCGGTCACGAAGGCGAGATATTCCTCCTTCGTCATCGGGCAGTTTACATAATCCGCCGTACCCTTGTCGTAGCGCGAGGCAAAGAAGGCGCTGTCCATATCAACGCTCTCAAGCGTCACTATCGGGGCGACGGCGTCGTAGAAATGCAGGTCGCTGTCGGGGCAGAGCTTTGTTATCTCGTCGGCTATCGCGTCGCTGCTCAGGGGACCGGTGGCGATTATGACCTCGCCCTCGGGTATCTCGGTCGCCTCGGCGTTGATTATCTCGATATTCTCATGCTCATGCAGGGCGCGGGTGATATACTCCGAAAAGCCCTCGCGGTCAACGGCAAGCGCACCGCCCGCCGCGACACGGTTAATATCGGCAGACTCCATGATAAGCGAGCCCATGCGCCGCATCTCCGCCTTGAGAAGTCCGACGGCGTTGCTCAAATCGTCGCCGCGCAGGGAGTTTGAGCATACAAGCTCCGCAAAGCCCGCAGACTTATGCGCGGGGCTGAATTTATGGGGCTTCATCTCGACGAGCCTGACCTTAATTCCGCGCTTTGCAAGCTGCCATGCGCACTCGCTCCCGGCAAGTCCCGCTCCCAGAACAGTTACTGTTTTCATATTTATCCTCCATGCGGTCTTGCCGCATCCTTCTTCACGGAAAATCCTCATGCACGGAGGCTTTCGGATTTATTCCTTGCTTTCTGCTTTTGGCGTCTTGACTGTTTTTGTTGTGGTCTTTTTGCTTGTGCTTTTCTTGGCCGCGGTCTTGGTCGCGGTCTTTTTCGCCGTGGTTTTCTTGGCCGTGGTCTTTTTTGCGCTCGTTTTCTTGGCCGCGGTCTTTTTCTCGGCGGGCTTATCCTCCGCGTCTGCGGCGGCTTCCCCCTCGCTCTCGGGCTTTGTCACGGTCTTTTTCTTATAGCCGCGCTCGTCCTCGGGTACAAAGCTCGGGCAGCTCTCGTTTATGCAGAAGGGCTTGAGCGCGCCGCGTCCGCTGCGCTTGAACATCGTCTTGCCGCAGGAGGGGCAAAAGTCCTTGGTGGGCACGTCCCATGTGATAAAGCCGCAGTCGGTCCCCCGCTCGCAGGCATAGAACACATAGCCCTTTTTCGAGGTGCGCTTTAGTATCTTGCCGCCGCATCTCGGGCACTTGCCGGGCATCTCGATGACGATGGGCTTTGTAAATGTGCAGTCCGGGAAGCCGGGGCAGGCGAGGAAGTAGCCGAATTTGCCCTTCTTGACGACCATCTGCCTACCGCATACGTCGCAGTATTCATCGCTGAGCACGTCCGGCACCTTTATCTTCACGCCGTCCATCGCCTTCTCCGCGTCCTCCATCTCCTTGCTGAAGCCGCCGTAGAACTCGGAGAGCACCTCGCGCCATGCGGTCTTGCCCTTTTCTATCTCGTCAAGCTCCTCCTCCATGTGATTTGTGAACTTGAGGTCAACGATATCGGCAAAGTGCTCCTTCATAAGCCCGGTGACGACCTCGCCGAGCGGAGTAGGACGCAGATACTTGCCCTCCTTGATGACATAGTCATGGGAGCTTATCGTGGATATTGTCGGCGCGTAGGTCGAGGGGCGGCCTATGCCCTTCTCCTCCATGGCGCGGATGAGCGTAGCCTCGGTATATCTTGCGGGGGGCTGAGTAAACTGCTGGTCGGGAGACATTTTTTCGAGCTTGAGCCGCTCCCCCTCGCTCAGCGAGGGCAGAGGATTTGATATCTCGGCGCTCTCCTCGTCCTTTGCCTCCTCATAGACGGCGGTATATCCGGCAAACTTCATCTCGGAATAATTGGCACGGAAGCTGCACCCGGCGGAAAGCACGTCCACCGAGACATTGTCATACACGGCGTTTGCCATCTGGCAGGCGGTGAAGCGACCCCAGATGAGCCTATAGAGCCTATACTGCTCCTGCGTGAGATCCTTGCGAAGAAGCTCGGGCGTAAGATTTACGTCGGTGGGTCTTATCGCCTCGTGCGCGTCCTGTGCGCCGGCCTTGGTCTTGAAATAGCGGGGCTTGCCGGGGTAATATGCCTCGCCGTAGCGTCCTATAATATAATCGCGCGCGGCTGCCAGAGCCTCCTCGGAGAGACGCAGAGAGTCGGTTCTCATATAGGTTATAAGACCGACGGTGCCGCGCCCGGTGACGTCCACGCCCTCATATAGCTGCTGGGCAATGGACATGGTACGGCGCGGGGTCATACCGAGGCGGCGCGAGGCCTCCTGCTGGAGCGTAGAGGTGATAAAGGGGGGCGCGGGGCTGCGCTGCTTTTCGCCGCGCTTTACGGAGTCTACGACAAAGGGCTTATCGCTTGTAAGCGCGATTATCTCATTGACCTCGTCCTCACTGTGCAGCTCCTGCTTTTTGCCGTCTCTGCCGTAAAACCTTGCGGCAAAGCTGCCGCCCTCGCCGCGGCTGAGATGAGCGTCCAGAAGCCAGTATTCCTCGCTGACAAAGCTCTTTATCTCCTCCTCGCGGTCTACGACCATGCGCGTTGCGACCGACTGCACACGGCCTGCGGAAAGACCGCGCTTGACCTTTTTCCACAGCAGCGGGCTCAGCTCATAGCCGACGATACGGTCAAGTATGCGCCTTGCCTGCTGCGCGTCCACCAGATCCTGATCGATATCACGCGGATGCTGTATGCTCTCGGTGACGACCTTCTTGGTTATCTCGTTAAAGGTGACGCGCCTTGCCTTCTCGTCCGGAAGGTCAAGAAGCTCCTTGAGATGCCAGGATATGGCCTCGCCCTCGCGGTCAGGGTCGGTTGCGAGATATACGGTGCCCGCCGCCTTCGAGTCCTTCTTGAGCTGGTCTATAAGCTCCTTCTTATCGCGGACGGGGATATACTTCGGCTCAAAGCCGTTTTCTATGTCAACGCCCATCTTGCTCTTCGGCAGATCGCGCAGATGTCCCATAGACGCAGTGACCTTATAGCCGCTGCCCAGATATTTTTCAATGGTCTTTGCCTTCGCCGGTGACTCGACTATGACAAGATCCTTAGCCTTTGCCATTATGCTTCCTCACTTTTTCACTGTTTTTGCAGTATTGAGCGCTACGCGCCGTGTGGAGTCCCTCCTGATGACGCCGCGTATCTCAAGCATCGTAAGCCCCGCCAGCACTCTGTTGGCGCTCAGTCCGCTGCGCTCTATAATATCGTCGGGATAACAGGGCTTGTCGCCCATAGCCTCGACTATGCGGCGCTGCTCGTCCGTTAGCTGCGCAAGAAGATTTTCATTTAAGTCAATATAAGCGCTCTCTTTTTTATTGTCAACAGCTTTTTTGATATCGCTGCCCGGTTTTTTCTTCTTTTTTTCGACTCCGACATACTTTTCCGGCTCCGCTTCGTCAGTAATCGGCTCGCCTTGCGCGTTTTTGAGTCTGCCGTAGCGCTCGGAAAAATCCTGAAGCACATCCCATGCGCTTGTCGCGGGTCTTGCCCCGGCGCTTATCATGGCGTTTGCGCCCGCGCTCGTGGGCGAATCCAAATTACCGGGCACGGCGAACAGCTCCTTACCCTGCTCCTTCGCCGTCTCCGCAAAGAGCCGCGTGCCGCTGTGCTCCGGCGCCTCGACCACCACGACCGCAAGGGAGAGCGCCGCGGTAATTCTGTTTCTGTCACGGAAGAAGAACTTCTCCGTTTTTGTGCCGGGGGCGTATTCGCTGACGAGTGCGCCGTGCTCCGAAAGCTCCTCTCTGAGACTCGGCTCTAACTTATCATGGGAGGTACCCAAAACGCAGATATAGCGTCCTCCCGCCTCCATCGCGCCGCGCACCGCCGCCGTCTCTGCGCCGCTCGTATAGCCGTTTATGACGACGCCGCCGCAGCGCACCGTATCATAGCCGAGCTGCCGCGCCATCCTGAGCCCGTAGCTGCTTGCCCTGCGCGTACCGATAAGGGCGACGACCGCCTCATCGTCAACGCTCGGAAGCTCGCCCTTTACGAACAAGACGGGAGGAGGCGCCGCGATGCAGCGAAGTCTGCTCGGGTACTCCGCGTCCTGTAGGGTGATGAGTCTTATCCCCTGCTTCTGACAGGCGATTATGATGACATTCACCATGTCTATCTCGCGCCTTTCAAGCCTTGCCGCGTCCTTCGGCGATATGCCCTTGACCGCTGCATAGTCCCCCTTCTGCGCGAAAAACGCCGTCTCGGGGTCTCCGTAATGCTCAAGCAGCGCCGCGCGTGATTTTGGGCTGACCGGGGCAACGGAAAGCCACATCCAGTATTTTATTGCAGACAATTCAGCCACCGCCTTCCCCATAATATACGAGCCGAACGGATATAAATTATTCCGCGCTTGCTGAAATCAAAGAATAGCCCGGCTCATTTCCCACATGATGACGGAGGCCGCGACGCCGGCATTGAGCGATTCGCTGTCCGGGCGCATGGGAATAATGAGCTGACGGGCGCAGAGGGACAAAAGCTCCGCGCTCAGTCCGCTCCCCTCGCTGCCGACGGCGACCGCCGCGTTTTCAAGCGAAATATGCCGAAAATCGCAGGCAGACTCGCTCAGCGCTGCGCCGTACAGCAAAAGCTCCTGCTCACGCAGCGTCTCGCCGAGCGCCTCGAGCGGCAGCTCTATGACGCGCTGACGGAATATCGCCCCCATCGTGGCGCGCACGGTCTTGGGATTATATAAATCGGCGCAGGCTCCGGTGAGAATAACCGCGCCTATGCCGAAGGCGTTTGCCGTGCGGATGACCGTGCCGACGTTGCCGGGGTCCTGCACGCCCTCAAGGACAATAGCGTTTTTGATTTTCTCCCCGGAGTGCTCGCGCATACGCACGGCAAAGAGTGGTCCGGGGCTGTTTTTCATCGGGGATGCGTAGTCAAAAAGCTCCGCCGGGGCAAGGTACTGCCTTACGCCATCAAGCTCGGAAATCGTCTCGGCGCGCTCCTTCCAGAGTACCGACACTATCTCCGCCCCGAAGCTTATCGCCTCGCGCAAAGTCTTTATCCCGTCGCACAGGTACTCCCCGCACTCGCGGCGATAGGCGCCGTCCGAGGCAAGCGCCCTGACATGGGCGATATATTTATTTTTTCTTGAGCTTATATATTCTATTTCCATATTTTATTAAATAATTATTATTAAATATCAAATAATTTTCTGCCGTTTTCAAGCGTGATGCGCGCCGCGTCCTCGGTACTTATGCCTTTGAGCTCGGCAAGCTTTTCCGCGATATAACATAGATTTTTTGAGTTATTTCTCTTGCCGCGCTTGGGCACGGGCGTAAGATAGGGGCTGTCCGTCTCGATGAGTATGCGCTCAAGCGGGCAAAGCTCAAGCACCTCGATATTTTTCCGCGCGTTCTTGAAGGTAATAGGCCCGTCAAAGCCGATGTACCAGCCGCGCTTTATAAGATCCTTCGCCATCTCCGCGCTGCCGGAATAGCAGTGGAACACGCCGCGAAGCCCCGAATAGCGCCCTATGACCTCAAGAGTATCTGCGTGCGCCTCGCGGTCGTGGATAATGACCGGGAGCTTTAAGTCGAGCGCAAGCTCAAGCTGCCTTGCAAAGAGCGCCTTCTGCTCCTCGCGGTGCTCCGGGTCCCAATAATAATCAAGCCCGATCTCGCCTATCGCCACGCATTTTTCGTGCCCGGCAAGGCTTTTGATAAGCTCAAAATCGCCCTCCGCCATGCCCGAAAGCTCCTCCGGGTGAATTCCGACGGCGGCATAGACAAACGGGAAATTCTCCGCAAGCTCTATCGCCATGCGGCTGCTTTTTGCGTCACAGCCGGGATTGATAATAAGCTCCACGCCGTTTTCGTAAAGCTCCGGCAGAAGGCTCATCCTGTCGCCGTCAAAGGCGTCTGCGTCATAGTGCGCGTGAGTGTCAAAATACACGGCTCAACCTCCTGCTGAGATGAAATGAAATAGCAAAAATATAATAAGCCTACTTATTATATTTTAAGAGTGGATATAATTATACAAAAAAGCTCCCCGGATTGCAAGGCTAATCGCAATCCGGGGAGAAAAATTTTGTTTTGCTGCATTTTGCCGCTTTTTCGGTGTGTTTTATTTGATTTCGAGTCTGCGGCTTGCGGGGATAAGAGCCGCCTTCTTCGGCATGATGAGCTTGAGAACGCCGTCGTTATACTCGGCCTCGATCTTATCGACCTCGACCGCGGACACGTCAAAGCTGCGGCTGTAGGAGCCGTAATAGCGCTCGCGCTTTACATAGCTTCTCTTGCTCTTGTCGGACTTCTCGGTCTTGTCGCCCTCGCTCTTCTCAGCGTCCTTACTGTCGTAGCTGTGCTCGGCATTGATGGTGAGAATGTCGTTCTCGACGTCAAGCTTGATGTCCTCCTTCTTGAAGCCGGGGAGCTCCGCCTCAAGCTCGTAGCTGTCGCCAGTGTCAATAACGTCGGTACGGAAGCTGCCCATCACGGAGCTGCCGCCGAATACGCTGCGCTCAAACTCCTCAAGCTCACGGAAGGGGTCATAATTTGCAACACGGTTGGATCTGCGCTCAAAAGGAATAAGTTCAAACATAATATATACCTCCAAAATTTATTAACTCATTTATGACTTTGATGAAGCAATCATTTCTTTCGTTTCATCTTGTATATAAGATACTGCGCAAATGTTAATAAATATAGCATATATTATGAACGCATTGTGAACATTAGCACTCGTTGACTTGGAGTGCTAATTATTTCTTCCCAAGCAGGGCGCATATGCCAAAGCATATAATATCGGCGATAACAATACTCGCCCCTGTCGGAGTTTCCCAGAAATACGAGGCGAGAACGCCGGCGATAAAGCACAGCACCGACATCAGCGCCGTTGAGACGACGACCGCACGAAAGCTCCTGCAAACGCGCATCGCCGAGAGCGCCGGGAATATTATCAGGCTCGATATCAAAAGCGCGCCCATCATGCGCATACCAAGTACGACAGTGACGGCGGTGAGCACGGCGATAAGCGTATTATATGCCTCGGTTTTTACGCCGGTGGCGCGGCTGAAGCTCTCGTCAAAGGTCACGGCGAACACTCGCGGATAGAGCAGCGTAAAGGCGAGGAGCACGGCGACGGACAAAATCACGCTCAGCACCGCGTCGCTCCGGCTGAGAGAGAGGACGCTGCCGAACATATAGCTCGAAACCTCGGTGTTCATGCCGGTGGTGACGGATATGACGACAATGCCGACGGCAAGCGCACCGCTTGAGATCATGGCAATCGCGGCGTCGCCCTTGATTTTTGCGTTTTGGCTCAGGCGCAGCAGCAGCACCGCCGCCGCAACGACCACAGGCACCGCGACCGCAAGCGGCGCAAGACCGAGGGCGGAGGCTACGGCAAGCGCGCCGAAGCCGACATGACTGAGCCCGTCGCCTATCATGGAATAGCGCTTGAGAACGAGCGAAACGCCTAAGAGCGCGGCGCAGAGGCTAACCAGTATGCCGACGATGAGCGCGCGCTGCATAAAGTGGTAGGACAGCATTTTCATTATCTCGTTCATATCCTGTTACCTCCCAAAAAACGGCGCGCAAGATCGCTTTCCTTATATTCGGCTGCCGTGCCGAAGAAAAGCTGCCTGTGCCCAAGGTGCAGAATATGCGTGGCGTAGCGGACGGCCTCATGTATATCGTGCGAGACCATGATGACGGAGATGCCGTCACATAGATTTACAAGCTTAATCAAATTATACATCTCGCCCGTCGCTATCGGGTCAAGCCCGGTGACAGGCTCGTCCAAAAGCAATAGCTTTCTTGTCGCGCAGAGCGCCCGCGCAAGCAGCACGCGCTGCTGCTGACCTCCGGAGAGCGCGTGATAGCTCGTGTCCGCAAGCTCCTCGATGCCCATGCGCTCCATGTTCATATGGGCGCGCTCCCGGTCGGATTTATTATAAAAGAGTCTGCCGCCGAGTGAATTGAGGCAGCCGGACTGCACGACCTCGCGCACACTCGCCGGGAAGTCGCGCTGAACCTGCGTCTGCTGCGGGAGATAGCCTATCTCCGTGGGGCGAAGCCCATCCCCGAATATAAGCTCGCCCGAGGCGGGAGCCTTGAGGCGCAGCAGTCCTTTTATAAGCGTGGATTTGCCGGAGCCGTTCTCGCCGACGACGCAGAGGTAGTTCCCCGCGCTCAGCGAAAAATTGACTCCCTCCAGCACGGTCTTTCCGTCGTAGGCGAAGCTCATGTTTTTGCAGGTGATTATTGCCATCAGCCGAGTGCCTCCTTCAGCGTTTCAAGGTTTGCGCGCATAAGCTCAAGATATGTCACGCCGCGGCGCAGCTCGTCGGCGGAGACGTTATGGCAGGAATTAAATAAGAGCTTTTTGCAGCCGGTGTCCTCGCAGACGACATCGGCCATCTTCTGGTTTGAAAACTCTATATACAGCACCGCCGGAGCCTGCTCCTCGCGGACGCGGTCGATCAAAAAGGCGACGGTCTTTGCCGAGGGCTCGGCATCGTCGGCGCAGCCGGGAAAGGCGGCGAAATAATCAAGTCCGTATTCTTCCACGAAGTATCGCACGGGGAAGCGGTCGGCAAATATAAGCGTGTCGCGCCGTCCGGCGGCGACAACGGCGCGAAACTGCGCGTCAAGCTCCGAAAGCTCGGCACAGTATGCGTCACAGCGCCGGGTATATGCATCGGCGTTCTCGGGGTCAGTCCGGCAAAGCTTTTCTGATATGGCGCGGCAGATGAGCTGAGCGTTTACGGGAGAGGTCCAGACGTGCTCGTCATACTCCTCGTCCTCGTGTTCGTCGTGATGCTCGCGTATCTGCATCCCGGCCTTATGCTCCTCGGTCAGCGCGTCAACACAGTCGAGCATGACGAGCGTAGGCACGTCCCCGTCCATGCCGCCGAGTATCTCCTCGAGCCATGCCTCGGACTCGCCGCCGTTGCAGACAAGAAGCGAGCAGCTTTGTATGCGGATAATATCCTGCGGCGTAGGCTCAAAGCTATGCGACTCGGAGCCGGGCGGGACAAGCAGCGTCACCTCCGCGTCCTCTCCCGCGACCTGACGGGCAAAGTCGTATGCCGGGAACACCGTCGCAACTATGCTAAGTCCCTCCCCCTCGGTCTCCGGCGCAGGGCTTGCGCAGGCAGTGAGGGCGAGGGCGCTGACAAGGATCAAAAATATACAGATTATGGGTTTTAGCTTATTTTTCATGGCGGCCTCCGCACTTTCTTAGTATGATTTTACTCCAGACGGAGCGCAAGGTCAAGTGTAAGGCTTTAGGCAAATTTCGTATAGAGTAACAAAAACTGCCGCTTCAAACAATGCATTGTGCTGATTATTGCAGTTTACACAAAATTCACTTCTTTTTATGATTTCTTTATGCTATAATACACATGAAGAGGTTTTATACCTCTCAGGTACCAGTGGATATCGAAAGGAGTTGGCACATATGAAGTTCACTTTTACCGAGAAAAAGATGGATTCCTCCGAGGATCTGAGAGCCTACGCCACAAAGAAGATAGGCAAGCTTGACCGGTTTTTCAAGACCGAGGCCGATGCCTTTGTCACCTTCAGCATTGAGCGCGGACGCTTCCTCGCAGAAATCACTATCCACAACAACGGCCTGTATTATCGGGCAAGCGAGCTGACAAACGATATGTACGCCTCGGTTGACTCCGGCGTGGCTGCTATCGAGCGTCAGATACGGCGCAACAAGACGCGGCTGGCAAAGCGGCTGCGGGAGGGTGCGCTCGAGCATGATATGGTCCCCGCCTACGCCCCCGCTGAGGAGGACGCGGACGAGGAGTTCAAAATTGTGCGCAGTAAGCGTTTTTCAATCAAGCCAATGTCTGCGGAGGAGGCCATTTTGCAGATGAATCTGCTCGGCCATGAGTTTTTCGTGTTCAAGAACATGGATGCGGATGACGCCATCTCCGTGGTCTATCAGCGCAAGCAGGGCGGTTACGGTCTGATTTGCGATGATGGACTCTTGGATGATTGATATATAGGAAGTCAAACAAGCGAGTGTGGATAAGGGACAGCCTCCGGGCTGTCCCTTATCAGGTTTATTGGAGAGGCAATTTCAGTGAGCGCGTCTCCTCGCCCCGCGCTTCGCTGCCCCTTTTAGGGGAAGTCCCCAGTGCGCACACTGGGGAAAGGGGTCTCCGGAGTCGGTCACGGTGCAGGAGGGAAAAGACAGAACGCAGTGCAGAGCATTCTTTTTCCCACTGGCAGTTTCTCTGCCATGGCACCCTCTCCGTCCTCGCTACGCTCGGCCACCTCTCCCAAAGGGAGAGGCAAGGGCGTGTATAAATCGGCGCAGCCCGCCTAACTCCACCTCCGTCATTCCGAGACCAGTGAGCACACTGGTCGTGGGAATCCGCATTCCCTTACGCCGCACTAAGCCTATACACTGTCCCAAGGAGAAGCGGATTGCCGCGTCGGGCGCTGCCCTCGCTCTCGCGACGGCGGCTCTGCCGCCTAGTCCCTTTAGGGGCAATGACAGGTCAGTTTAGTCTTATGCGCCGATTTAGACAATGCCGCGGAGCGCTGCCCCTTCTAGGGGAAGTCCCCAGTGCGCACACTGGGGAAAGGGGCCGCCGAGGTAGGACAGGGTGCAGAGCGGAAAAGACAGGTCGCACCCCGACCATTCTTTTCCCCTCCGGCACTCCCTCTGCCCCGGAGACCCCTCAGTCTCGCTTGCGCTCGACAGCTCCCCTAAAAGGGGCGCCAAGGGCGAAAACTAAGACTTCCGCACCAATTTTCACTCCAGCATGGCTCCCCTGAAAGGGGAGCTGGCGCGCAGCGCCTGAGGGGTACAAGTACACAAAAGGCATATTCCCACTACCAAGAACGCGCCGTGTATGATATACTGAATACACACATCAAAGCATTAAGGGGACAGCTCATATGATAAGCACAAAACGCCGCTTTTTAACGATTATTTTGCTCTTTTTCGTACTGTTTTCCGCCATTCCCGCAGGCTCCTCTGCGGAGAGCAGCGACGCAGGCGAATGGATGAAGGACGTGGACGGCGCGACAAGGCTCAGCGCCATGTCCATACCGGGCACGCACGACAGCGCCACGGAGCACGTCGGGCTGCGCTATATCTTTCAGTGTCAGGACAGGGGCATAGCCGAGCAGCTTGAAAACGGCTACCGCTATCTCGACATTCGCCTTGCGCTCGACGGCGACACGCTCATTCTCAAGCACAATTTCTCGAAGTGCAGAAAAAGCGCCTCGCTCTTTTCCAAGGCGCTCAGCCTTGATGACGTTCTGAGCGACGCTTACGCATTCCTCGAGGCGCATCCGAGCGAGACGGTGATAATGTGCGTCAAGGCGGAAAACGGCAAGGACGATGTTGCAAGGCTCCAGACGCTTCTATACGATGCAATTTCTGCAAACGAGGGCGCGTGGTATCTTAAAAACAGGATACCGACGCTTGACGAGGTGCGGGGCAAAATCGTGCTGGCGACGCGCTTTGATGACCTGCTCGGTCTCGGCGAGGAGAAAAGCGGGCTGCATTTTTACTGGGAGGATCAGGGCGACCGCAGCATTTTAGCCGTGCCGCACGCGCAGTCTCCCATCAATGACAGCGAGGCGCTTTTTGTGCAGGACAGGTATAATTACGCCGTACAGGATAAGCTTGACGCCATCGAGCACTGTCTCGTGAATTCTCAGGCCTCGGAGGATAGCTTTTTCCTGAATTTCTGCTCCACAAGCGGCAGCGGTAAGGTAGGGCATCCGAATAAATACGCCGAGAGCATCAACGAATATCTCAGAGCATATGACTGGGACGGCTCATGCTGCTACGGCGTGGTCATAGTCGATTTTGCCGTGCGCGATATCGCGGAGCTGATTTATAATACGAATTATTGAGGAAGATTGAGCTGTTTTCAGGCAATACATCAGCTTCGCTTCGCTCCATTTATAAAGCCCAAGCCCGCTGATTACAGCAGGCTTGGGCTCAAGGCGTCGACAAAGCTCGACGCCTTGAAAACTTATTCAGGAGTATTCAAAAACACTCCTGAATAAGCTCAGATTGAACACAGAAAGGGGACTCCCGTCCCCTCTCTGCACTCTCCCCATACAATTCTATACATTGCCGACAGCTTTGTCTACAGGCAAACCCGGGCGGAAGGATACGTTCCGCCCGGGTTCATATTATTATAATTATCAGTACCGTCGCTGCCATCGCTGTCAGGGGTGTCTGCCCTTATCAAGCGATGGTATATTTACTTATTCAGCTTTGCGAGAGTTTTTTCCATGAAGCGCTCGTTCAGGATGATGCAGCGCTGATGCCGTCCCTCGCCGATAAGCTCATCTCCGGCATATGCCTTTACCTCAAAGCTCAGCATACGGCGGTCTATCTCGACAAGCTCACTCTCCGCACGGATATGCGCGCCGACGGGCGAGGCGGCAAGATGCGATATCTCAAGCCTTGTGCCGACGGTGCCCTGCCCATCCTCAAGATAGGGCTGCACGGAGCTGAGAGCGGCCTTTTCCATAAGAGCAACCATGCTCGGCGTGGAGAATACCTCAAGTGCGCCGCTGCCTACCGCTGCCGCGGTATTTTCGTGGATGACCTCGACCTCGGCATGACCCTTTATTCCAAGTTCCATAGAAATCTCTCCTTGTCAGTTGATAAATTACTTGATGTACTTCTTCATGACCTCCGCCATGCGCTTTACGCCCTCAACGATGCGATCGTCGGGCATGGTGGAATAGTTCATGCGCAGGCAGTGGAAGTTGTCACCGTTGGGGAAGAAGCCGTCGCCCGGGACGAACGCGACGTTCAGCGAAAGCGCCTCGGCCGCCATCTCGCGGGTATTGACGTATTCGGGCATCTCGACCCATGTGAACAGACCGCCCTCGGGATGAGTAAACTTTGCCTCCTTCGGGAAGCACTCCTCCATGGTGCTTATCATCAGATCGCAGCGGTGGCGGTATGTCTCGCGTATTTTCTCAACGTGCTCGTCAATATCGAACATTTCAAGATACTTCGACACGACCATCATGGATATAGTTGAGGTCTGAAGGACGGCAGCCTGGGCGATAAGCGTCATCTTATCAAATACGTCAGGTCCGCAGCACATCCAGCCGAGACGGTAGCCGGGGGCGAATATCTTGGAGAAGGTGCCGAGATAGATGACGAGATCCTTGGTGTCAAGAGTCTTGAGCGCGGGCAGGAACTCGCCGCGGAAGCGCAGCTCACCATAGGGATTATCCTCGATGACGGGTATCTCGTATCTGGTGATGATATCCATAAATCTGCGGCGGCGCTCCATTGGCCAGGTGCGTCCGCTGGGGTTCTGGAAATCGGGGATGACGTAAATCATCTTGACATTTTCCGTGGTTTCGAGGATATGCTCCAGCTCATCCATTATCATGCCGCCGTCATCGGTCGGAACCTCGATAAACTTCGGCTGATAGGGCTTAAAGGCGCTTATTGCACCGAGATAGGACGGGCTTTCCATAAGTATGACGTCGCCGGGGTTAATGAAGAGACGGGCGCAGAAGTCCAGACCCTGCTGGCTGCCGGCGGTGATGAGAATGTGCTCTGCGTCGGTATGTATGCCGTTTTTCTCCGCAAGACGCTCGGCTATCTGCTTCCTGAGCGGGAGGTAGCCCTCGGTCGGGCCATACTGAAGCGCGGCGCGGCCATTCTCCCTCAGCACCGCCGCTGTGGCTTCAAGCGCGTTTTCGACAGGGAACAGCTCCGGCGCGGGCATACCGCCGGCAAAAGAAATGACCTCCGGGCGGGCGGTAAGCTTGAGTAGCTCACGCACGTCGGACGCTTTCATTTCATCCATTCTGTCTGCATAATTAACCATTTTTGCTGCCTCCTTTTAATTTTGTTAGTAAAAATTTCTTATTCAAACCTATATCAACATTAACACAAAACGGCCTTCAAGTAAATAGAAAAGATAGCAAAAAAGCCGACAAATCATGACATTGTTTTATCAAGCACAGGGGAAGTTTTCATGCCTGATACTTGAGCACCGCAACCTGCGGCTCGGAGTCGCTGTCAATAACTATGCTGTTAGTCTGATAATAATGTATCATTTCCGGAGCCTCGAAATAGTTTGTAAAATTCTCCAGATGCTCGAGCCTGCGAGGACCGCGATTGCCGTCACGGTAGTGCATGGGAATGATGACCTTCGGGAAAACCTCGTCGGTCAGCCGCCACGATTCCTGCGCGGGAAGCCCCGTGCAGCTCCCGGCGGTTATCATCAGCGCGTCCGCTCCGAAGATGCGCCCCGACTCCCCGCTGTGAAGCTGCGTGCCAACGTCGCCCATGTGAACGACCTTCAGTCCGTCGGCCTCAAGTATATGAATAAGGCATTTACCGCGCATTATGCCGCAGACCCCGTCATGCGAGACCTCAAGCGTGCTTATCTCAAACGGACAGTCTTTTTCCGGGCGACCGGAGAGCTTTACCGCCTCGCGGCAGTTGTGACCGTAATGCTCGTGGCTTATCAGCAGCTTATCCGCGTTCAGCCTGAGCTTTGGGTATCCGACGGTGTAGTCGGCGTTATACGGGTCGATGACGACCGTATATCCCTTATGGCTCACGGAAAAGCAGGCGTGCCCATGCCATGTTATCCTCATGCCTTCGGCCTCCTTGCTATGGCAAGATAAAAATATGCAATAATAATAGTACAGGCGCGGCAGCATTTCAAGCACCCGGCGCAAAAATTTTCGCACACTTGCAAGAGCGATAAAAACCGGATATAATAAAATTGTGATATTATATATTCTGAATTCTGGAGGCGCGGCATGAGCAACGCTTTGATAAATGAAAAATCTCCCTATCTTCTTTCTCACGCGGAAAATCCGGTGGACTGGCTACCATGGTGCGAGGAGGCCTTCGTCAGGGCGCGGCGCGAGGATAAGCCGGTATTCTTGAGCATCGGCTATTCAAGCTGTCACTGGTGCCATGTGATGGCGCAGGAGAGCTTTGAGGACGCGCAGGTGGCGGAGCTTCTGAACCGGTACTTCGTCTCCGTCAAGGTGGACCGCGAGGAAAGACCCGACGTGGACGCGGTGTATATTCGTGTCTGTCAGGCCTTGACCGGCAGCGCAGGCTGGCCGCTGACGATAATTATGACGCCCGAGCAGCAGCCCTTTTTCGCGGGTACCTATCTGCCGAAGAATAATTACGCCGGGCGAGCGGGGCTTTTGACGCTTCTGCGGGCAATCGCCGACAAGTGGCGGCACAGCCGGGAGGAGCTGCTTTGCATAGGGCGCGACGTTACGGCGCTTATCGCGGAGCCGCAGCATGAGGGCGCAGAGCCTGCAAAGGAGCTTTTGAGCGCTGCGGCGGCGCAGCTTGCGGCGGACTATGACGCGGAATACGGCGGCTTCGGCACCGCGCCGAAGTTTCCCTCGCCGCATAAGCTCATATTCCTACAGCGCTATGCGTACTATAGCGGAGACAAAAAAGCGCGGCAGGCACTTGAAAATACTTTGCGTCAGATGTATCGCGGCGGGATATATGACCATTTCGGCGGCGGCTTTGCGCGATACTCGACCGACCGGGAATGGCTTGCGCCGCATTTTGAAAAGACGCTGTACGACAATGCGCTGCTCGCTCTCTGCTATACCGAGGCATGGCAGGACGGGCGCATGGCGCTATATCGTCAGGTCGCGGAGTCCACGCTCGACTACTGCCTGAGTGAGCTTCGCTCCGAGGCGGGCGGCTTTTACTGCGCACAGGACGCGGACAGCGGCGGCGAGGAGGGAGCCTATTATCTTTTTACGCCGCAGGAGGTCAAGAGGCTTCTCGGTGAGGATGACGGGCGGCATTTCTGCGAGTGCTATGACATTACCGAGGAGGGCAACTTTCACGGCAGGAGCATACCGAATTTGCTGCTCAATACGCGCTGGAGCTTTGTACCCGAGGGCTATGCCGAATTCCGTCAGCGTCTGCGCGAGTACCGGCGGGAGCGTATGCCGCTCGGTAGAGACGAGAAAATATTGACCTCGTGGAACGGCATGATGCTCATGGCGCTATCCCGCGCGGCGAGAGTCTTTGACAATAGCCGCTATCTTGCCGCAGCGGAGGAGCTGCAAGCCTTTGTGACGGAAAAGCTCGGCACGGGGCACGATATGCGCGCCTGCTTCTGCGGCGGTGAGGCTCGGCTGCCCGCGCAGCTTGACGACTACGCCTTCTGGGGGCTGGGGCTTTTGGAGCTTTACCGCACAGACGCTGAGCCCGCGCATATTCTGAAGGCCATGTGTGCAGCCGATGAGATATTGCAGCGCTTTGCAGACCCGAACGGCGGATTTTACCGCACGACAAAGGATGCGGAACGCCTGATAATCCGTCCGAAGGAGGTATTTGACGGCGCTATCCCCTCCGGCAACAGCGCGGCGGCGCAGCTTTTTGTAAGTCTGGCGCGGCTGAGCGGGGAGGAGAAGTGGCGCAGGGCGGCGGAAAAGCAGCTTGAATTCATGGCTGGCAGCGGAGAAAAGCAGCCGAGCGGGATATGCTTTGCGCTCTGCGCGATGCTGGAGCGGCTTTATCCGACAAAGGAGCTGGTCTGCGCCGCGCCCGATGAGGAGGAGCCCGCGATGCTCACAGCGGTCAGGGCAAAATACGCGCCGGAGCTTGAGATACTGCTGAAAACGCCCTCCGTGGCGGAGAGCCTTGCGGAGCTCGCGCCCTTTACAAGAGACTGCACGGCGAAGGACGGCAAAGCGCAGTTTTATCTCTGCGAGGACGGCCGGTGCAGCCTCCCGAGCCTGGGATAAGCAAAACTATTGATGCTTCAAGGCTTTTGGAGTGATGAACAGGGCATGGGGTAATCCCCATGCCCTGTTAAATTACAGTATATTTTCAATCATTTACTTCATGTCAGCCGCTATCGCGTCGGCAATTGCGTCAAGCTCCGCAAGCTGATTCTCTGCAAGCGAGGAGCGAACAGTGACGTTCTCGCCTATGAACTCGCAGTTTTTCAGCCCGCTCAGCAGCTCGCGCATCTGCTTGCCGCTTGTAGGCGCCCAGCTTCCGTTTTCGAGTATGGCAATTTTGCGGTTCTGGAGATTGTGATTGACTATATCATGCAGCAAATTCTCCATCGTGACAAAGATGCCTGCATTATAGGTAGTCGAGGCAAAGACCAGATGGCTGCATCTGAAGGACTCGGAGACGATATAGCTTGCCGGAGTGACGGAGGTATCGAACATACGCACGCGCACGCCGCGCTCAACAAGCTTGACCGCAAGAATATTCGCCGCGTTCTCGGTGTGACCGTAGACGGAGGCGTATGCGAGCATGACGCTCTTTTCCTCGGGAGTGTAGCTGCTCCACTTGAGGTATCTGTCAAGGAACTCGCCGAAGTCCTTGCGCCACACAAAGCCGTGCAGCGGGCAGACATAGTTAAGCTCAAGCCCCGCCGCCTTTTTCAGCGCCGCCTGCACCTGAACGCCGTACTTGCCGACGATATTGGTATAATATCTTCTTGCCTCGTCAACGTTTTCGGTAAAGAAGTCCGCCTCATCGGCAAAGAGACGGCCGTTGAGCGCGCCGAAGGTACCGAAGGCATCCGCCGAGAAGAGTATTCCGTCGGTCAGGTCATAGCTGAGCATGACCTCCGGCCAGTGAACCATCGGCGCCATGACGAAGGTGATGCGATGGCGGCCCAGCTCGAGCACGTCGCCCTCCTTGACGATATGCATCCTGCCGCTGAAATCCACGCCGCGGAAGTAGTTCTTCAGCATTGTCTCGATTTTTGCGTTGCAGACGATTTTAAGCTCCGGATGTCTCACGAGCAGCGACTCGATGGTATAGGCGTGGTCAGGCTCCATATGGGAGACGACGAGATAATCCGGGCGGCGGCCGCCGAGCGCGTGCTCGATATTCTCAAAATAGGTCTGATACACGGCCTTGTCCACGGTGTCGAAGATGGCGACCTTTTCGTCAAGCATGACATAGGAGTTATAGCTCACGCCGTCGGGCACACCGTACACGCCCTCAAAGCAGGCAAGCCGTCTGTCGTCCGCGCCGACCCAGATAAGATCTTCCTTAACCTTTCTTGTGCAGTACATATATTATTCCTCCATGTTATTGTTTTTTCTGTGGCTGAGTATATAATAACTGATTTTCCCCGCGTAGGCAATACCCGATTTTCGCTCCGGCACTGGAAATTTGCGAAAAGTCGTGTTATATTATATGTAGGGGATGTTTTTCCTTTTAGTATTTAATATGTGCCGGATGTGCCGGCTTCGTCTCGGCTGTTATTATGTTTTATATACGTGATTATGCCATGACCCTGCCGTTCTCGGCGGCGCTGTGCGCAAATAAGCCGCGCCGCGACAGCTTTATTTTGTCAAATAAAAAATAACATACACGAAAGGAGCGAATGCCATGAAGGACGCAAGCATGAATATGCCCCAGATCGACAGCAGACTGCGCAAGCACATTCTAAGAATGCCGGAGCCGGTATTCAGCGCCAGCGGCATAGTTATCAACGGACGGCGCATAAAGAGTCTGGTATTCACAACGGACCTCGCCATCATCCGCAACTGCGACGCGGACGCGGTCTTTGCGGTCTACCCCTTCACCCCCCAGCAGGCCATAAGCGACGCGATTATTAAGGCCTCGTATATCCCGGTATTCTGCGGCGTGGGCGGCGGAACGACAAAAGGGCTGCGCACGGTAAGTCTTGCAAAGGACGTGGAGTGTCAGGGCGCAATGGGCGTGGTGCTCAATGCCCCGGTGTCAAATCTAAATCTTATGGCAGTGGCCAGAGCCGTGGATATCCCGGTCATTATCACGGTGACAAAGGAGGACACGGACATAGCCGCCCGCATGGATAACGGCGCGTCGATAATAAACGTCGCCGCCGGTGCGCGCACTGCCGAGCTTGTGGACAAGATACGCCGGGAGCATCCGACGGTTCCGATCATCGCCTCCGGCGGAAAGACGAACGAGAGCGTTCAGGCTACGATAAGCGCCGGCGCAAACGCGATCACATATACCCCGCCCACGGCGCAGGAGCTGTTCAAGCAGCTCATGGCGGAGTATCGCTGAGCTATTCGTGCAGCCCTCGCGCCATGCTCGGGACGCAAAAAGGAGCCAGCTTCCAAAAAGCATCAAAAAAGCTGATTTTTGTTGAATTTGCCATGCTTTTCGGGCTTGACATATGAGCTGCATACAGCTATAATCTCAAATCTCCAAAGGATATTTTTCCTTTGGAGATTTGATGTTTGAATATAGAGCAAAGCGAAAAGTCAGGTTATTATAATGGAAAATTCAAATAAGCTCCGGCTCAGGGCCATGTTCCAGCCGGTACAGCTCACGCAGGGGCAGTGCTGGAGGACAATACTCCTCTTCTCCCTGCCGATCATCGTCTCATATCTTCTTCAGCAGGTCTACTCGATAAGCGACGCCGCGATCGTCGGTCAGACGCTGACCGCAGCGGAGGTCGCCGGTGTGACGGACACAACGCCGCTGGTATTTATATTTCTCCAGTTTGCCTTCGGCTCGAGCGCGGGCTTCTGCGCCGTGACCGCCTGCCGCGTCGGCACTCACGATGACGAGGGCGTTCGCCGCTCGCTTGCAACGCAGTTTGTGCTCTCCGGCGCGCTTACCGTCACGCTTACCGCCCTCGCCCTTATCCTGCTCGACCCGATGCTTGCATGGATAAACGTCACCCCCGATAACCCCGCTGTGTATAACGCGGCGCACTCATATTGCAGCATTATATTTGCCGGTATCGGCGCGCAGCTATTCTATAATTTTATATGCTCGTTTCTGCGCAGTCTCGGCGACTCGGCAACGCCGCTGCTGTTTCTTCTGTTTTCGACCGTGCTCAACGTCGCGCTCGACCTGCTGTTTATCCTCGCCTTTCACTGGGGCGTGGCGGGAGCCGCGGCAGCGACCGTTGCAGCGCAGCTTATAAGCACCTTCGCCTGCTTCTTCTACGCCTTCGCCAAGTACCCCGAGCTTCGGCTCAAGCGCGAGGACTGGCGCATCACGGGGCGCGATATCTCGCGTCATCTTCTTCAGGGCGTACCGCTCGGGCTTCAGTTTTCGGTGCTCTCCGTCGGCATCATCGTCATGCAGGGCGTTGTGGTGCAGTTTGATATTCTGGACGGCGTTATGCTCACGAGCGCGGCGCAAAACGGCTTCGGAGCCGCAAATAAGCTCAATAACCTCCTCATGACCCCGTATAACGGGCTGGGCTCCGCGATGGCAAGCTTCACCGCGCAAAACCTCGGCGCGGGCGACCATGAGCGCATCAGGCGCGGCACATTTCAGGCGCTCGTCATAGCCGCGATCATAACTCTCGTCACGGTCGGCGCGGGGCTGCTGCTCACGATAGACGGCGCGTATCTGCATATCTTCCTGAGTGCGGATAAAATCAGCGCCGACACCATACGCTACGGCAATACCTATCTCTATGTTGACCTTGCGCTCTATCCCTTCCTCGGCTTTATCTTCGTCGTGCGCAACTGCGTGCAGGGCGTGGGGCTGCCGCAGTTCATCCTCGGCGCGGGCACGGCTGAGCTTTTGGCAAGAGTCGCGGTATGCCTGCTCCTCCCTCCGGCCTTTGCCGGCGGCAGAGTCAGCGCGGCGGCTCCGCTCATCGCCTACATCTCGATGTGCGCCGCCGACCCCATGGCATGGATGGCGGCGGACGCGGTCTTGCTCGTCCCCTTTGTGCGGAATATTATGAAGAAGAATTACAGCTACTTCTATCGCCGCTCCGAGGCATGAGGGAAATATTTGTTATAAACTGCGCCGGGAGGCTGTCATACGACAAGCTCCCGGCGTTTTTGCTGCGCGAGGTGGTTTACATAATGAGGTGGTGCTCGCAGTTCAAGGTAAATGTAATTTCTTTCTTATCGGTGCAAGGATACGTTCTTTAACAATAGATTGAAAGTAAGCATACTCCTCACATCTGTGATATGCCAACCAGAATACAATATTCGGAACGAGCGCCGTTACTATCGTCATAAACACAAAACGCAAAAATGTTATCTGAGAAGAAAACATAACATTGCGAATGAGCAGCAAGACAGCTAAAACGACCATCAGTAAAAGTATCCGTTTTAAATAAAGGGCAAAAAAGGGCTTGCAAGAAACCTCAAAGCCATACTTATGAAGAACAATCGGGTCATACCACAGACTAATAGCAGCACGCGATAAGAATGTTGCGAACAAAACCCCAAAGACTCCCCATAGCTTTCCAAGAAGAATTGAAAGAACGATATTAAGGATTGCCACTACAATAGGGCGGAACTTCCCCTGCTTGAACAATCCAAGGGTTGAACGAAATACCCACAGAGTGTTCATGTAGCCCGCCACGAAAAAGTTAATTGCAATCGCAATCGATACCGGAAGCCCCAAAACAAATCTTCCGCCAGCCCATATCTGCACAAACGGGTCCAATAGCGTAGCCAGCGCAATAAAGCTAAAGCCATAAAGCCAAAAATTCAAGAACTCGACTTTTCTAAACAGCGCATACCCTGCATGTTTATCTTCCGTTGCAAAGAAGTTGCCAAGGCTGCCTGTAATAGCCGCAGTTATTTGACATAGAACACTTGTAACAGAATCACATATGAGCGTATAGTTTGAAAGCCGTCCAACCCACAACACGCCGACAATAGCAGAAATAATGATGTTGTCAGTTCCATTCAGCGCGACATGGCCAAATCTGGATAAGACCAGCGCCTCAGTGTCTTTTCTAATCTGCATTCGCTCTTCCGAGCTGAGCCTCGCATCCCAATGCTCATTTATCTCAGGATAGCGCTTATCTACCAAATTTGCTACATATAGATTTATAAAAATATTACCGGCCAACTGCACCAAAAGATAGAGAAGATACTTTCTGAATATGAGCAGCAGAATAATTTGCAGTGCAGATTGTACAATAGCCATGGTATTCTGCACATTTGTTTTAATATATTCTTTTTGGTCAGCATATAAGACCGATGCTTTATACGACGCAAACCAGTAGGAAATAGTTGTATTTATTAAAAAAAGGATATAGTACAGCGTCAACCCTGAAATGTCCGGCTTGTCCTTAATAATGTAATCTAAAAAAGGGATTATGCAAAGACCTAAGCCAAAAATAACGGCTCCAATAATCGCATAGATTTTCTTGTAAAAATGAAGCAGCGCAGCAGTCTTTTGGTGGTCTTTTACTGCCACAGGCGCATACATACGGTAAACCATCGCGGAACCGAAGCCCAGCTCCGCAAGAGACAGCACAGTCAGAATGTTGCTATACAATCCATTTACACTAAGGTATGCTTCATTCAGGCAGTAAATAAAAATCGTGCGAACAACAAAATTCAGCAGAATCGTAAGTACACGCCCCAAGAAGCCGCTGGCAAAGTTTAATGCTGAATTCTTAAGACGACTATTTTCCATGGTACTTCAAATACTCGGTTTTTCGTAAAGTGGATACATCATAATCATACTCCATATCCAGATATATTTTCCCTTCTGACTTAAGCTTTTCATAGACTTCTTTATTGCGGTACTTTATGACCTTAGCAGGATTGCCGCCGACTACCGCAAATGGAGGAATATTATGTGTAACAACAGCACCTGCACCAATAACGACGCCCTCCCCAATAGAAACACCAGGAATAATCGTAACTCGGCTGCCAATCCATACATTATCTCCTATGCTCACCGGCTTTAGGATAAATCGGCGATCATATGGCAACGACTGAAGATCTTCACTGTCATAATTGTGGTTCGCTGTCCATATTTCCACGCCGCGTGAAATGATTACTCCACTGCCTATGGTTACACAGCCCTCACATTTAGAAAAAAAGTTTTCACCAATCCATGTGTTGCTGCCAATACTCATTTTGTGCGGTGAGCTTATGCTGTGCCCCTTGCTTAAATAAACGTTTCTTCCTACGGAGGACATACGGGCAAAGAGTCGCTTTAATTTGCGGCGTTCTATAAGCCCGGTGAGCCATATGTTGAATCTGTTCCGAAGTGTCATAAGCAGTGTCTCCTAATAAAGCGGCTTTCCCTTTCCTCGTATCGTGTTCCATACACATCGTAGCGCATAGTTGCCCCGGCGCTTCATCATTTGTATATAGCTTTCTTCAAGGTAATTATGTATTGCAGCTTCAAAGCCATTATTCTCTGCAAATGCATAGAAAGGCTCTCTTAGCTGATTTATTTCTGCGGATTGTATCAAATTTCTGTTGTACTTTATAACTGTTTCAAGCTGTACTGAAATACTCGTCAGGCGACAGCGGTCAAGCATATGCAAGCCTTTTTCTGTTTCCACGATAATTGCTGACGTTCCCTTATTGTCATCATCCGGAAGTTCTGCTTCTGCGCCCCAAAAATCGCCTAAAACAATGTCGCTGCCTGCTGAAAAATCACGAAAATGACACTGATAGCAGGCCGACTTTAAATACATATTTGAAATAAAGCCTTTATAAAAAACATCCGCTGTGGCTACCTCAGAATAAATCCGCTTGTTTTTAAACTCCATTCGTACAGAACTATTATGCCAGCCCTTTGCCTTATTTCGGAATTCCAACTTAGTAAGCCTTGCGCCGTACTTTTTTTCCTGCATACCGATATATGTTTGCAGCATACCATTGCTTGGAATTCCATGGCAAATCAATTCTACAAGGAGCAGGTTTTTATAATCTTTCCCGAGAAAAGTGCGCAGTCCTGCTACCTGACAGGGGCAAGCACTGAATAGCACCTTGTTTCCCTTTTCCAGCATTTCTTTGATTTCGCGATAACAGTATCCCATATTGCTCTGGGCATACTTTGAGCCCATCATGCGCAGAATATCCTCATGTGTATTAGATAGGATGTGCTTAACATGAAATTCGTCATCAAAGACCGCGCCGCATACATATCCACCTTCGCGAAGCATCTGTTCGGCAAGCTCGTAAAACACACCGCCCGAGCTGCTGCGTAAGCGTATGGAGTCGTCAGCACTTTTTGCCGCAAAAGCTACGGGATACCCGTCGTCAGGCTTCCCTTTGCATCCCAAAATCGGGCAAGCACATTCACATTGATTGCAATGAATACATATATCCTCATTAATCTGCGGATACCAAAAATCAAGATGTGCTTTAGTAAAACTGATTGCATCTACCGGACAAGCGTTCACGCAAGCGCCGCAAATAGCACATTCCTGAACAGTAACTTTATCGATCATTTCTCTCCGTCCCTCAGTACTTCGTCTATATACGCCTTTGCGTGGTCGATTTCGCCATTCAGGCGGCTGCGTACCGCTGTCCAGTCAGTATCAAAGCAAATATCCGCTTGCGCTGTTAGCATATGGTCGGACAAGCCCAACATCGCCGTAAAATCGCGCATCCGGGTGTTGATCTTCTCCGTGCGCTCCACCACGGCAAAGTCCTTCTCAAATATTACCGAAAATGCCGTCGCATGGAAGGAGTTAGACAGCACGAAAGCCGCGTTCTGCATCAAGCCCAAAAACGTCTCCGGACCGCAAAACGGAAAGCAGCGCTCTGCATACGGAAGCTCAAAGATAGAATAAATGCTCAAGCCGCGCTCCGCAGCCACTCTCTCCGCCAGCGTCCGGACAGAGGGGCTGTTGTCAAAGTCATACACCAGCAGATACGGCTTATCGCAGTGCTCCGGCTTCTCGGCCAAGGCTTCCCATTGCGCACGTTCAAGCAGAAACACCGGGTCGAGAACCGCAGCGGCGTGTTGAACTCCAAGAGACTTCAACACAGATAGCCCCGACCTCTCACGAACGGCAACATGATCAAATCGGCTCAGATACCGCGCCGTCACGTCACGCAATTCCTCCGGGAACTCGTCCACGGCAAAGCTGGCTGCATAGGATGCGCAAATACCGTGCTGCACAAAGTCCAGATAGAAAGCCGGATCTTTCCCGTTTGGGAACAAAGGATTCCATATCTGGTCACTCCCGGCAAAGAAAACCTCCGCCTGAGGCGGCTCGGCCTTAAGCTCATCGTTGGAAGCGTAGCGTCTGGTCAGATCAAGATGCTTTGCCGTAAAGCTGTCAAAAGTCTTTTTTTTCGGCCGCATACGGAGCCGTCCCGGAAGCTTTGCCAAAAGATACGCCTCGCGAACAAGCGGCTTATCATACCTAGAATTGCCAACGATATCCAGCCGGAAGTGCTTTGACAGGTAATCCGGCTTATAATCGATGATTTTAACGTCGTGCCCCAGTGATTTCAGGTAGGTTTGCAGCGCGTAGGCCTGTAAGGATGCCCCGGCGTTATAAACGTCATGACAGGTGATGGTACAAATCTTCATGGCTTGACCTCTTTCACAATTCTTCTCACTAATCGCCCGATTTTTGCTCTGATTTGCGTTTTCTTCGGCAGCCAGCTCATGGAATACCAGTGGATCGAGTAGGTATTCTCCGTCTTCGTCAGCTTACCTGTTACGCTGTCCAGCGGGTTGAAGTAGTCCGCCGGATAGACATGAATACCGGCGACAAGCTGCTCACGCCCGTTGCGGGCAAGGCCGAATCGCTCCATCACATCCGTATTCAGGTGTGGGCAGCCCACGGCATTCAAGCTACCGTCAGCATTAGTGAAGTGCATCGCTTTATATTCCTTGATCATAGCCTTAACAATGGGCTGTTGCGGAACGGCGGCCATAACTTGTCCGCTGTTGACAAAATGCTCGTTTTCAAATCCGATGAAGCCCTCATCCTCCAGCAGCGGTGAAAAATCCCGCAAAACCTCCACATCGGTATCAAAGTACACACCGCCGCACTGCTCCAGCACTACAAGGCGCATAACATCGGACACGAAGGCGTACTTCTTCGCGGCGTATGCCTCTGCCATGAAAGGCATGGCGAGATAGTCGCAGTTGTCCTCGTTCCACTCGCGTATCTCAAAATCCGGGCAGAACTTCTTCCAGCTTGCGATGCACTTTTTGGCAAGCTCCGGCTTTTCGCCGCGGCCAAACCAGCAGTAGTGGATGGTTTTGGGGATCATGGGGTTACCTCACAAGTTTTAATATAGGCTTACTCAAGAATTTAATAACATAGGATGCCGCGAGAGACAGCAGTAGCAAAAATATGAAAACCGGAAGCGGATACTTTGCAGCAAATACAATTCCGTCAAATAAGCTGCCGTAGAAAAACATATGGACAAGCCAGATATTCGTAGAGTGCTCGCCAAAGTAGCAAAGCAAATCAGTTGTCCACTTAGGAAGAGGGCAGATACAAAGCAGTATGATCGTTACGGTAGCCGTGATAAAAGCAACAAAGAGTGTCGGCACGATGCCATGCATAACTATCATACCGGCAAAGGTAACTGCTGTGAATATATATATATTCCGGGCATGTAAAGCAGTCAGCCGCTGCCGCAGCAAAGAAATAACACGTTTTTTGCAAAACAGCATTCCTATCACATATGGGAAATACGAGGTTCCCAGCAGTCCAATATGCATGATAATCCACGACAACAGCACCGAGTTGCACTCGCCCCAGCCCCAGAATCGAATACCATAGCCCACAGTATAGAAGGCAAAGGACAGCACAAGTGTCAGCCAAACAGGGCAACGGTCCGCGAGCTTGCGTGAAAGCGGCTGCAATGCAACTAATAATATGTAGGTATTGGCGTACCACCATGCGCCATTGTAGCTGTTTTTGATGGTCAGGCAATTCAGCAGAAATTCTTTTAAGCTCCCGGGAATTGCCGTGTTTCCGGTAAGTAGTCCAACAAGAGAGAAAACTGTCGCAATCAGCCAAAACGGAATCATAAAACGTAAAAGACGCTTCCATCGCTGCTTAAGCTCAGCTTCCGAGGATTGCAAATAATGTGCATAGCCACTCACGAAGCAGTAGAGAGCCACACAAATATCGCCGAACAAACCGAAGTAATAAATCAGCGGCGTATCGCCAAGCCATAGCAAGGGAGTATAGGGCAAATTATCCTTCCGGCAAAAGAGGTGCAGCATCAGCATGGAAAGAATCGCCACGCCCTTAAGCACTTTTGAATCGCGTTTTGTGATGTCCATCATTCACTCCATCAGCGCGTAGATTTTCTCGACCTCCGCGCTATTTGTATAATCTCGCCTTGAGCAGTTTTCCGAAAGCTGCTGCATCCGGGCGGGGTCGCGCAGCACCGCGGCAATTCCGGCGGCGCAGCCCTCGTTATCCATGGGAACTATCACGCCGTCCACGCCGTCCTCAAGCTGGCTGCCGGAGGTAGCGTAGTCCGTAATGACGACGGGCTTGCCCAGAAGCTGTGCCTCACTCACGGTGACAGCCTTGCCCTCGTAGCGCGAGGGCTGCACATACAGGTCACAGGCTCGCATATAGGGATAGGGGTTATCCTTTTTGCCGAGGATAATGACTCGCTCCTGCATTCCGGCCTCGGCGATTTTCTGACGAATCAGCGGCTCACTGCCGCCATAGCCGATGAGATACCACCTTACGTCAAGACCGTCCGCCACCAAACGGCGGCAGATATCCGGCACATTGTCAAAGTTCTTCGCCTCGCAGAAGCGACCAACGGAGAGCAGGGATATTGTGCCGTCTGCCGGCATATCGGTCTGGGGCTCTGCCGCCTGACGGCAAATCAGTTCTTTCGGCAGAATATTTTCTATTGTCTGCACCTTTCCTGCAAGTTCAGGAAGGACGGCTTGAAAGCCTTTGGACGCCTGCTCGGAAACGCCGCAGATCGCGTTATATCCGCTCCACATAGCAAGCTCTGCCGCAGGGTCAAAGGACAGCGCCGTGTAATCGGTATGTATCCACGCCGCATATTTTTTTGCCTTTACGCGCTCCCGCGCAAAATAGTGCGGTGTCAGAAAGCTGATTGCCAAGTCATAGCTTTTATCGGAAATCTGCGGCATATTTGCCAAGGTAAAACTGTGGCTGTAGGTCAGCGCGGTAACTGTCGGCTTGTCGCTTGGGTGCTGTCTGTCAAAGCGTTTTGCCGCAAGCTTGCCTCTGAGCCGTCCGCACAGCACACCGAGCTGCCCGGTTTTTATAAGCGACGCCATGGGAACTGCCAGCGAGGCGTACTGCGGAATTTCCGGCAATAGCTTTGCCTTGGGGTTCAGGTATGGCATAAGCTCCCCGCTGTGCCGCATCAGGAAAAGGTCAACGTCATAGCGCTCATAGTCGATGGAGTCCAGCAGTCCCAGTAGGCTGCGCTCCACACCCCCAAGCTCCATGGCTTGGGAGAGGATGAGAATGCTTTTTCTTCTCATAATAATAATTGTTTCTAGTAACTTTGCGTTTATTTTCCAAATATACAAATACAGAAGTGGTCAGAATTGAATTACCCACTTATCCATATCTGCGGTAAACCGTTCGTTTTGAGGCGGATATTCCATATAAGCGCCATATTCCTGCCTCAAAATCTGTTCATAACCACTTGGCACAGATACGGTTAGGTCTTCATACTTCATAGGAAGAACCGATTCAAAATATGAAACTGGCCACCGTTGGGTAACTTCCTCCATGATTAGATACATATCGGTAGGCGTTTCTGAAACAAGAAGTTTATGTGCCCAGCTTTCAAGCTGGGCTGAGCCAAAGATTTTTCGGAAACATTCACCGATGGAAACAACAAAGAGCTTTGTTTTCTGATTGGAAAACCGCTCATAAAGCCATGATTTTTCATACTTGCTCAATTTAGCAATTTGAAGAAATGCTGCTAATGACGAAGATAGCTTATTAGAAAGTCGTGATTCATTTTTTGCATAATCCAACACAAATATGTCAATATGGATTTCGCATTCTTCTGCTTCGCGTCCCGGAACATATATCTTTGTTTGGTTCTTAATAATTCGTGTCAGCCCTGTTCGCACCGGATCTCCGTAAGCAATATGCCGAATACTATACTGTGTAGGTAACTCTGAGCAAACCCGCATAAAACGTTCATATTCCGAGCGAACCATGACGGTGTCAATATCATTGTCCCACGGAATTGCCCCGTGGTGGCGAATTGTCCCCAAAAGCGTGCCGTACATCACAAAATAGTGAATCTGGTATTTGTCACAGAGTTCTGTAAACGAGCGCAGCATCTCCTTTTGCGTACTTTGCAGCTGAATAAGCTCTGTTTTATTCATGTTTGTTTACCTTTCGTTTAATGTATTTTGTCAGCATCCAGCCCGCAGGGGTACAGAGTACCGTCAGCAGCTTTTTCGGGGATTCTAGGATATAGTTCCGATTGCCCGCAATCTGGCTGCTGGAGCAGTAGTGGATGATATTTTTAAGCTGATACTGCCAAGTCAGCCCCGGTACCTCCATGATTGCCCGCCGAAGCTCTGCAAAGCTGCGAGGGCTGTTGACATATTGCTTCCAGATGTTCGCCGTCATACCGTCCGGCTGATATTCCACCACGCAAAAGCAGCGATTGACCGGGTGGAACAAATACTGTCTGGACAACTTGATGATTAGATAATGGGGATTAAAATTCTTCTCGCCGGGATACACCGGCATCGGAGTCACCGCGTTAAGAAGGTCGTTTCGTACAACATATTTTTTATCCCCCATGCCGGGAATGCAAAGAAGGGCTGCCGCATTGATTAAATTCTCCTCGGGAAGCGGCTTTCCAATTAAATTTCCTTTCCAATCCCAGTCAAGACCAATCATCCCCGCCGCGCCGCTCTCCTTCACCCCTTGCCACTCGCCAAGAATTTGCTCTATGGCATCGTCCGGCATTGAATCGTCAGAGTCAATACAGACGGACAGCTCTGTGTCCATATTGGCAATAGCGGTATTGTATCCCGTATGTAGACCGCCGTTTTCTTTATAAATATAGCGAATAGGATATCCGTTCTCACGTTCCTGCCATCCGGCGACAAGCTCTTTCGTTTGATCTGTTGAACCGTCGTCGATAATCAGCCATTCAAAATCCTTGCAGCTCTGGCGGTTTAAGCTTTCATGGCACTTTGACAGAATATAAGCGCGATTGTAGGTCGGAGTGAAAACGGTTATAGTCTTTTGTGCTGACATAAAATGCACCTTCTACTTACTTGATAAAAGCAATTTTTCCATCCGTCGCGACCAGAATTTCATTTTTCTTTTCTTCATCGAGGCCTTTACACATACGGTATTCATCTCCGAAGGTATTCGCCTCATTCATTTTTGACCGCATCTTCTCAACATACTCGTCCACGCTGCAAATCACTTTGGCGGGGACACCGGCAGCAACCGTCCGCGCAGGAATATCATGGGTAACAACACTTCCGGCACCAATTACGGCGTAATCGCCGATAGTTACGCCGGGCAGGATTGTAGCATTCGCCCCAATAAAAACATGGCTTCCGATATGCACCTGTCCTATTTTTGTATAGTCAAGGGTCTTTTTTGTGCTGGCATCGTGCGCCATGACCGTCACCCGGATGCTCATGGTCACATCGTCGCCTATGGTGATAAGGAAGCAGTGCGTCGGGTCAAGAAAACAGCCTTGCTGACGATTGAAGTCCTTTCCCACCTTCATTCCGCGCTTTATCAGCGTTTCGGTGGGAATCTCGCGATTTAGGAGCATTATGATTTTTCTAAAGAAACTCATTTGCTTGCCTCCAAATAAAAATCTTGCAGCTTCACGGCTTCTGTACTGATATCAAAGCCATGGGCAGCGATTTCCGCTCGGCGGTCAGTGCGTGGGACAGCTCGTTTTTCGAGGATCTTCTCCGCCCAAGCCTCCGGGCTTGCGGATAAGGGCATGATATCCACCAAGCCATCGGTCAGGATGCACTCTGGAGGAACCTTATCGGAAATAATACACGGCAGCCCCGCCGCCTGCGCCTCTACCATAGTGACCGGCAAGCCTTCATACAGCGACGGAAGAACAAATATATCCATCGCTTGCATTAAGTCTGCAACATCGCTGCGCACGCCCAAGAAGCGGACATGCTCTGCTATGCCAAGCTCTTGTACCTTCTCCTGCATTTTGGACATCCCCTCGCCGCCACCGACCAGAAGAAGAACTGCGTTCGATTCTTTTTTCAGCAAGGCGGCAAAGATATCTATAAGAAATGGATGGTTTTTTGGCTGATTAAATCTTCCAACGTGTCCGATAACCAACTCATCGGAAAGTCCAAGCTGTCGGCGCTGCTCGGCGTGCTTGTTCGTATCATAGGTGTATGCAGCAGCGTCAATCGCGTTATTGATAATCTGATACGGTGAGCCGCTGAACATCCAGTCTCCGGCCTCCTTGCCGCAGGCAAAAAGGTGTGTTGCATACCGGGGAATCTTTCGCTTGTACCACAGTTTGATTGGATATTTTAGATTTTTATCTTGGTTTGCGCTGTGGCTGTGGGCAATTCGTACTGGAATATTGTGCCGCGCCGCAGCCTTTAAGATCACGGAGCTCAGGCAGTCCTGATGCACATGAATAAGCTTGTATTCCGGATGCTCGTCAAAGAAGCGGTTCAGCTCAGACAGATAGACCTTACTCCACGGCACAAGACGCGGCAGCCGATAAATCTTGCCGCCCAAGGCTTCAATCTCATCGTCAAACGCCGCTCGTTCCTGACGGTGCACCAGAAAATCGAACTGAATCTTCTCCCTGTCGATATGGCGATAATAGTTCATGAGCATGGACTCTAAACCGCCGCGCTCCATATGGGTAACAACTTGTAAGACTCGAATTATTTCCATAACTTATCCCTTAATCTGAGCAAAGTATTCCGCCACGCTTAATCTTGCAAAATCAGAGTCGAATGGAATTGCAATCATATTTGCATAGTAGAAATACGCGGCAAAGCCCAGCAGCATGCATTTTGTCAGCATCTTTCCGTCTCTGCCGCCTATTTTCTTCAGCATCCACGGAAGCGACAGTGACTGAAAAATCAGAAAGTAGTTTGCCAGTCGTGCAAAGTAATTTGCCGTTCCGAACAGACCGACAAACATAATAGCGCCGTTGAGCATAGCCAGATTTACCATAAGGTTTTCTGCCGCAGAGCTGTCCTCAAACAGCCTTCTGCGATAAAGAAACGACAGTACGAGCGGCACATTGCATACGAGCACACGGAAAATATTGACGCCCTCTCCCGTAAAGGAGGAAACGGTATATTCCTCGCCCATCATCGCCGTAATGCTGACAACGGTTCCGATCATAGGGCGCAGCAAAAAGCCCGCTGCAAGAAAAAGCGTCAGCATCCAATAGGTTTTTTTCGTCCACGGCTTGAATTGCATGAACGGCACCAGCAGATACATCAGGGAATACGGATGTATCAAAGTCGCAATCAGGATGCCGACCAGAAATAAAAGCCACTTTTTTCTGAGCGCAAGCATCGTCGCAATCACCGCAATTCCAACCGCCGCAGCCTGCTTTATACCGGCGAAGGCAAAGGTATAGCAGCCGGTGGCAAAGAGCAGAAAAATCGTCAGGGGATAATCCGCTGAATATTTATGCGCAAAGGCTATATAGCAGCCTACCGTCAGGAAGGCCCAGAACATAAGATAGTTCTGCGTGGACACTCCGCTCATGCTAAGACGATAGTTTACAAAGTTGAACAGCGGGTTTGCGCCTATGCTCTTATCAGATGCTTCCCACGTGCTTTTTGTGATCATTTCATAGCCGTGCCGATATGCGCCCGTGTCATTGCAGCGCGTACGCAGCCCCGCAAAGCCCGCGAGCAGAATAATAATTATCACGGTGCAGAGAATTAGCCTGTGCCGCCGTCCGGGCGTCAGCGGCTTTACGATCACATTATCCGCGCACCACGCAAGGGCAATCGCTATGAGCATGAGGATGACTAAGTCTCGCATTTTATATCTCCAAGTGTTTGATGGTTTCCGCCACAACTGCGGTCTTGCTGAAGTTTTGCTCCATTCGCGTCCGACCGCGGCGCCCAAGCTCGGCTCGGCGCTCCTGCGGCAGCTTTGCAAGGCGCTGCATCGCGTCATAGAGCGCGTCCGCGTCCCGCACGGGGCACAAAAAGCCGCTGACGCCGTCCTCCACCGCCTCGCGGCAGCCGGGAATATTGCTGGTTATAAGCGGTCTTCCGGAGGCGGCAGCCTCCAGCAGCACATTGGACATGCCCTCGTGATACGACGGCAGCACAACGCAGCTCGCCATGGCATAAAAGCGCTTCATATCCGACTGGTAGCCGTGGTACTTGACCACGCCAGAGCGCTCCAGCTCGTCCATAAGAGGCTTGTAGCCTTCCTCAAACGAGCCGACGATATGGAACTCCACGCCGTCGCCGTATGTATGCTTCATCCGCTTTGCGGCGGCAAACAGCTCGTCCACGCCCTTTTCATGCATGACGCGCCCGACAAAGAGAAAGCGCACCGCCCTCTCCAGCGGATAGGGCTGATAGGGATAATCGTCCAAATTAACTCCGGCGCCGCTCAGCACCACGTCGCGTCCCTCCGGCACAACGCCGGTGGCAGCAAGGGTGTCCCGGTTCCCGATGTTCTCAAAAAATATGACTCTTGCGCCCTTTAGCGCCGGTTTATACAGCGCCAGCACAAGCTTTTTGAGCCAGCCGCCGTTTTCGATGGCGCTGCCAAGCCCCGTGATATTCACGGCATAAGGGATACGCGCCATGCGGCAGGCAAGTCCGCCGTAGATATTGGGCTTTATGGTATAGGTCAGAACGAGGTCAGGCTTGAGCTCTTTCAGGATTCTGCGATATTGATGAAAAAGCTTGCTGTCGTGAACGGGGTTCATCCCCCGCCGGTCGATGGGGAGTTCAATCACGCGGTCGACCAAATGCAGCAGCTCGTCCCAGCGGTCATTATGCGGAACGGCGACTATGACATCGGCATACTTTTTCAGTTCTGCAATCAAGTCCTTACGAAAATCGTAAAGTCCTCCGCTGTGATTGGCTAATATTACAATTCGCTTTTTCATTGCCCCTCATCCAATACAAGTGTTTTAAGCTCGTTGTACTTCATCATAACAACATCGCTTCTATATTCTCCAATGGAGGGAGCGTTTTGCTGCCCGCTCAGGTTATTTATGATCATTTGCGGCGTTTTTACGCCACATTCATAAGCGTGCGGATAACCGCCTCCAAAACGCGGATTGACCTCTGAAATATAATACTCATCCCCAATTTTGAATATGTCCATATCAATCTGCGCACGATAGCCGCTTTCTTCAACAAAGTGCGAAATCAGTGAAAACAGTTTTTCGTCCTTAAATGAGATTGCCTTATCTGTCTCTCCGGCTCGCATCACCAGTTTATTTTTTGTAAATGCCGCAACAACACTGCCGGAAAACATATCAATATAAACATCCGCACCGATTTCCTGCCCGTTCAAAAACTCCTGAACAATCATGTCCGGCTGGTGCTGAAAGAGGAATGCTGCCGTTTCCATATCTTCCGCCTTGGAGATATGCAGACTTGCACTGCCAAAGCGCGGCTTCACAAAAACCGGGAACGTCACCTCACCATCAGCCAGCGCCTGTTGAAATACCGAAAACTGCACATAGGTTTTCGCGCAGCGGTAGCCGTGCTCCGTCAGCCAGTTATACATCGCCCATTTGTCCAGTGCCATCTCGCACAGCTCATAGGACGAACCAATGACCGTCGTACCAATGGCTTCAAAACTCTTCTTATACTGCGCCAGAAGCGACAGCTCCGGGTCAATCAGGGACAAAACGCCGTCGATGCGCTCATTTTTGCAAATTGCTATGATTTCGTCAACATAACCGGGTGCAGTCATTCGAGGGACGATATAAAACAAATCCGCTTCATAAAGCGCAGGCGCGTATTGGCTGCAATCAGTTGCGATTACTTTTCCCTCTGCGCCAACGGCATCCTTAAAATATCGAACAACCTTGTTTCTCGTTCCACAACTCAAAATGAGAATGTTCATCACAAATTACTCCGTCTCTTTTCCAGCGTAGCTTCTGATTTTTGCAAGGTTTCCCTCGCCGCTCTGAGTGTTAACCTGAATGCCAGACTTTTTAATCACTTTCCCAACGGTGCTGAATAATATTTTGATATCCCCACAGAAGCTAATTCGTTTCACATATTCCAAGTCGTATGCAAATTTCTGTTCCCAAGTCAGTGAATTTCTGCCCCTTATCTGTGCCAAGCCGGTAAGTCCAGGGCGAACGTCATGACGATGGTGCTCCTCTTCGGTATAATATGGTAAATATTCGACCAACAGCGGTCTCGGACCCACGATGCTCATCTTGCCGCGGAGGATATCCCAGAGCTCCGGAAGCTCGTCGGCGCTTGTGGAGCGCAGCTTCTTGCCGAAACGCCCCAGACGCTCCTCATCCGGCAGCAGCTCGCCGTTTTCATCCCGGGCGTCGCTCATGCTGCGAAATTTGTGTAGCTTGAATATTTTTTCGTCCTTGCCCGGACGCTCCTGACAGAAAATCACGGGGCTTCCGAGCTTTACGCGTACTAATACAGCCGTCACGAGCAAAAGCGGTGACAGTATGACAAGCGCCAGAGCGGACAGCAGGATGTCCAGCAGCCGCTTGGTATATTTTTCATAAAATCCGGCCTTGTGACGCATCAGAACATCCCCCGAATGAGCTCGCACACGCGGTCAACATCGTCCATGCTCATCTTCGTATCGCTGGGCAGGCACACGCCGCGCTCAAAAAGCTCATCGCTCACCGGCGCATCGCTTACGCTGACGAAGGGACAAGCCGCAAAAACCGGCTGCAAATGCATGGGCTTCCAGAGATAGCGTCCCTCGATATCCGCCTCACTCAGCTTTGTGAGCATATCGCCGGGCGCAGCTCCGCAGTCTTTGTCCAAAAGGGCGACTGAAAGCCAGCGGTTTGACTCGGCACAGGAAAGCTCCGGCTGCATACTCAGCGGCAGACCCTCGAGCTTTTCACAATAGCGGGCAAAAATAGCCTGCTTCTGCTCCACACGCAGGGGCAGCACCTTCATCTGCCCGCGCCCGATGCCCGCGCTGATATTGCTCATGCGATAGTTATAGCCTATCTCCTCATGCTGATACCATGGCGCATTTTCGCGCGCCTGCGTCGCAAGCTTCAGGGCGTGCTTCGCCGCCGCCTCAGACCGGCAAAGCAGCATACCGCCGCCGGAGGTGGTGATAATTTTATTACCGTTAAACGAAAGAGCGCCAAACTCGCCGAAGGTACCGCATTTTTGTCCCTTATATGTAGACCCCAGCGCCTCGGCAGCGTCCTCGATAAGTGGGACGTCGTACTCGCGGCAGATAGCGGATATCTCGTCAAGCTTGGCGGGATTTCCGTAGAGGTGGACAACGACGACGGCCTTGGGCTTATTATACAGCTCAAAGGCGCGGCGCAGAGCGGCGGGGTCCATATTCCAGGTCTCGCGCTCGGAGTCGATAAACACCGGCTTTGCTCCGCAGTATGCCACGGGATTTGCGGAGGCGGAGAAGGTCAGGCTCTGGCAAAAGACCGTGTCGCCGGGCTTTACTCCCGCCAATATCATCGAAAGATGCAGCGCCGCCGTACCGGCTGAGAGGGCAACCGGATAGCCCTTGCCCATAAAACTGCCCATTGCTTTTTCAAATTCGTTGACGTTCTCGCCCAGCGGCGCTATCCAGTTTTTACGAAAAGCGTCGTGGATATACTCCAGCTCATAGCCCTCGTCGGACATATGGGGACTGGACAGCAATATTCTTTTACTCATTTTCCTCTCCCAAATAAAGCTATTATAATCAAGCTATTATAACGCTCGGACGCTATGCGGCAGGCTATAGGTCACGGCGCGTAAACAACAATATAGACCATAAAATAATCCGTCAATTTTTTCACGCCAAAATGGGCATATTTCGGCTATTTTGATGCTTCATTATAACACCACTGGCAGAAAGTTGCAATAGCCATGAGTGAAAAAGCAGCAGACTATATTTCCTTAGCCGCTTATACTCTCAGAGCTTGTATATTATCGCAGCAAGCTTCAATACTTTGTTTGATTTCAAGATAACCCATCTGTCTTTATTGCTGCAGTGTCCACGTCTATAAAGCAATGCTTTGAACAAGCTCCTCCTCCCTGCACTCCTGTCTTTAGCACTGATTAAATGCATCAATTGGACAAATGAGCTTTTACGGGAATACTATATCTATTCCAAGAAAACCTCATAAAATCAGGCGGAAAACTATCCGTTCAGACGCTGACTGCTATATATTCTGTGCTTACTCGCGCTCCCCTCCCCTGACGGCAAAAACCCGCAGCCGGGGCTGCGGGTTTACATAAAAGCATCTACATAATATTATTCACATAATTTTGCCGCGCTTAATTATCCTCACCGTAGAGGAAGTCGTGCAAAATCTGACTGTTCGTCTCAAAGTCCACGGCGAAGAGGCCGCGGCCCTGAAGCCCGGTCATGCCGCCGTAGGTTCCCGCCTCCGGGATGGTCATCTGCTCAAACTGCACGCCGAGGAAGTTAGGCGCATAGCCGATGAGCTTTAACAGCTCCAGCTTTGTAAAGTTTGTGCGTATCATGGGCAAAATCGCGTCCGCAAGGGCGTTGAGCGTGGCTATATCGGCGTTGCGCACGCCGTCGGCGCAGGCTTGCAGGGTATTTCTCTGCCGCTTTATGCGCGTCCAGTCGCTGTCTATGCAGCGCAGACGGCAATAGCCCAGCGCCGCCTCGCCGTCAAGATGATACATACCGTTGCCGAGGGAGGTTTTCGTCCCGCCGATGCAGCCGTATTCATCCCCGGTCAGCGCGAGGTCAACGCCGCCGAGCGCATCGACTATCGCCTTGAGCGCGGTGAAGTTTACGCGCATATAGCGGTCAACGTCGAGCTTAAAGCAGGTCTGAACCTCCTTGAGCATCAGCTCCGCGCCGCCGTAGCGGAAGCAGTGGGTCAGCCAGTCGTACTCGCCCTCGTACTCGCCCTCAAGAATAGGCACGCCCATTCCGCGCTCAAGGCTAACAAGCTTTGCGGTATAGTCCTTGAGATTGAGGCTGAGTATCAATATAGCGTCTGCACGGGCGGCGTCGGAGAAGTCATAGGTGCGCTCATCGGTGCCGAGGAGAAGAATGTTCAGTATCTGCTTATCCTGCTTGAGTTCGCCGCTCGGCAGCTCCGAGGGCTTGCGCTCATCAAGCCCGGATATATCGACCAGAGCTTCCTCCGGCTCCGTCTCCACGGGCGCTGTGCTCTCCGCCGGCGCGCTCGTCTCGCCCGGGCGGTCATAGCTCACGAGATTAAGCTTTGAATTTATATACACTGCGGCGGCAAGCACTATAAGCACAATTACCGCGGCAAAGGCTATCAGCAGCCTTGCCCAGAGCGGCATTCTGCGTTTTTTCTTTTCCAAGTCAGGCACTCCCCTCACGGATTTTCTGATATTATAGCATATTCTGCCACAATAAGCAATGAAAAGCCACAGCAGAGTCTCTGCCGCGGCTCAGCCATTATATGCGATTATTCGGCGGGAGAAAAGCTGTCCTTCCCTGCCCCGCAAAGCTCACAGGCAAAATCGGCGGGCAAGTCCTCAAAGCGGACGCCGCTCTCCTCCTCGTCGTAAACCCAGCCGCAGAGATCGCAGATATACTTCATTGAAGTCCTTCCTTTCTGTTCTACACACACTCAATTTAAATTTAACGCAAACAGCGCGAAATTGCAAGAAAAAAGTCGTCGGTTTCCCGACGACTTTTCAAGTTTACTATTAAATGCCTATGCCGCTTACTTGCCGAAGTAGTTGATGATATGGCGCGGGCAGATGTCGGCACAGTGACCGCACTGGACGCACTTCTCGGTATCGACAACGGCAAGGTTATCCACGACCTTGATGGCATCCGCCGGACACTCGCGCTGGCACTTCATGCAGCCGATGCAGCCGAAGTCGCACATCTTCATGACCTTGCCGCCCTTGTCATGGTTGCCGCAGGCGGGCATGATCTTCTGGCTTTCGGGGATGAGCTTGATGATGCTCTTGGGGCAGGCATCCGCACAGGCGCCGCAGCCGACGCAGCGGGCGCGGTTGACCTTTGCAACGCCGTCAACTATGTGGATAGCGTCAAACTGGCAGGCGCGGGTGCAGTTGCCAAGTCCGATGCAGGCGAAGGTACAGGTCTTGTTGCTCTTGCCGCCGAAAAGCATGGCGGCGCGGCAATCGACGGGACCGGAGTAGTTGAAGCGCAGCTCAGCGTGACCGGTAGTGCCGGAGCAGGGCACGAAGGCGACCATTTTCTCAACGTCGCCGCCGGAGACGCCCATGATCTCGGCTATCTTTGCCGCAGCCTCTGCGCCGCCGGCAACGCACTTGTTGGTGGGTGCTTCGCCTCTGGCGACAGCGGCGGCATAGCCGTCACAGCCGGGGTAGCCGCAGCCGCCGCAGTTTGCGCCTGCAAGACAAGCGCGGACCTCAGCCTGCTTGGGGTCTACCTCAACGTGGAATATCTTAGACGCAAAGGCGAGCAGCGCGCCGAACACAGCGCCGAGTACACCCAGCACCACAATGGCGAGAAGAATAGATTTCATATCTTTACGCCCTCCCTATCAGAATATCTTCATGCCGCTGAAGCCCATGAAGGCAAGCGCCACGAGAGCGGCGGACACGAGGCATATCGGGAAGCCCTCAAAGCACTCGGGATACTCCGCAAACTCAACGCGCTCACGCACGCTGGCAAAGAGAACGATAGCAAGCAGGAAGCCGAGGCCGCCGGTGATGCCGTAGACAACGGATTCGAGGAAGTTATACTTGTTCTGGACGTTCAGCAGGACGACGCCGAGGACGGCGCAGTTGGTGGTGATAAGGGGAAGATAAATACCCAGCGCGGAGTAGAGCGAGGGGATGGACTTTTTGAGGAACATCTCGACGAACTGAACCAGCGCCGCGATTATCAGGATAAAGGCGAGGGTCTGCAAAAAGGCAAGACCGAGGGGGACGAGTATGTACTGGTCAACGACCCAGCAGATAGCGGAGGCAAGACCCATAACGAAGGTGACCGCAAGACCCATGCCGAGTGCGGTGTCAACCTTGCTGGAGCAGCCGAGGAAGGGGCAGCAGCCCAGAAACTGCGAGAAGATAAAGTTGTTTATGAGTATTGCGCCGAGGGAGATGGAAATTATTTTAGTAAGCATTATTCATCCTCCTCCTTTATCTCGCTTGCGGCCGCCTCTTCGGCAAGCTGCTTTTTCTTTGCGGACTTCTTGAGAGAATACTGCATGATGGCGATGAGCACGCCCAGCGTCAGAAAGCCGCCGAAGGGCAGAACCAGAATGGTCGCGCCAAACTCGGGATCAAATATCTGTATGCCGGCGCCGGTGCCGTCAAGGGTGAAGCGGAAGCCGTTTGCAACGTCTATAAGACCGCCGCCGAAGGTGCCGCTGCCCAGAAGCTCACGGATGATGCACATGACGATGAGCACCAGAGTGTAGCCCAGACCCTGGAATATACCGTCGAAGAAGGACGGGCCGATGGGGTTTTTCTGGCAGAAGGCCTCGGCACGGCCGATGATGATGCAGTTGACGACTATCAGGGGGATAAACACGCCGAGCGCGTCGCTCAGTGCGGGGATAAAGGCCTGAAGCAGCAGGTCAACTATCGTAACGAAGCCTGCGATGACGACAACGAATATCGCCAGACGTATTTCCTCGGGAATTATCTTGCGTATCGCGGAAATAACGACGTTGCAGCAGGTAAGGATGATGAGAACGGAGAGACCCATGCCCACGCCGTTGAACAGCGAGGTGGTGATCGCCATGGTGGCGCACATGCCTATAAGCTGGACAAGAACAGGGTTGTTGGTGATGAGGCCTTCCTTAAACTGTTTCTTGATGTTCATTCGGCTGCCTCCTTAACCAAGAGATTTTACGACGTCGATCGCATTTGCGACCGCGTCTGCGACTGCCTTGGAGGTGATAGTCGCGCCGGTGATAGCGTCGATATCGTCCACGGTGATGCCGTCGCCCTGACCGACGAAGGAGTCACGGAACTGCTCGCCGCGCTCGGAGCTGCTCGCCGCTATTGCGCCGAGTCCGGAGGTCTCGGAGTGGGCGATGATGGAGATACCGGTACACTTATAATCGTTGTCAACGCCGACGACCATGCTGATGGAGCCCTGTGCGCCGGAGAAGGTGGTCTGCACGACGTAGCCCTTGCCGTTTGAGGCCTTTTCTACTGCGGTAATGGTCGGGTCGTCGGCAAAGCTTGCCGCATCGACCGGCTCATATCCGTCGGACTCGAGCACTGCCGCATAGGCTCTTGCGGTCTTGAGCTGCTTCTGAGTCTCGATGGGACCCTTGGTAAGCTCATTGATGCCGCCGAGCACGCCCGCGACGACTGCGCAGACGAGGAAGAGTATAAGGGTAAGCTTAACTATCTTATTCATAATTATGCGCCCTCCTTTGCCGCTTTCTTTGCGGCCTTCTCTGCGGCGATGTCCTCCTTGGAGACGCCGAACTGGTGACGGCGGAAGCCCTTGTCGATAGCCCATGCGCAGAGGTTCATGATGAGGATGCCGTAGGAGACGCCCTCGGGATAGCTGCCGAAGTAGCGGATAAGCACGGTCAGCGCGCCGCAGCCGAAGCCGTAGAGAAGCTGGCCGGGAAGCGTAACGGGGCTTGTGGCGTAGTCGGTCGCCATGAAGAAGGCGCCGAGGAACAGACCGCCGCACAGAAGGTTATACATCATCCACTCAAAGTTGCCGTAGCCCTCGTGACCGAAGATAAGGGTCAGCAGAGCGACGGTGCCGATGAAGGAGACGGGGATGCGCCAGGAGATTATCTTGCGGCAGATGAGATAGATGCCGCCGATAAGCAGCGCGACCTTGCTTGCCTCGCCGAAGCAGCCGGGCATGATGCCGAGGAACATATTGAGATAGCTGTAGTAGCCGGGCATGGCCTTGCCGCCGTAGAGGTAGGTCATCGGGGTCGCCATGGTGACTCCGTCAACGGTCTCAACGCCCATACCGGACATAGCGCCGGGGATGGTCCACTGGGTCATAATGACGGCGTAGGACGCGATGAGGAAGGCGCGGCCGGCGAGCGCGGGGTTGAGGAAGTTCTTGCCGATGCCGCCGTAAAGCTGCTTTACTACGACGATGGCGAAGAGGTTTCCTATCAGGGGCAGCCACCAGGGTGCGCTTGCGGGCAGAGTCATTGCCAGAAGCATACCGGTGAGCAGCGCCGAGCAGTCGCCGATGGTGTCGGGCTTCTTGAGAAGCCTGCGGTATGCCCACTCGTAGAACACCGCCGAAAGCATGGAAATAACGACCATAAGAACCGGCTTCATGCCGAACTCCCAAGTCGCCATAGCCAGCGACGGCAGCAGCGCTATCATCACGTTTATCATGATGCGGCGGGTATCCATACCCGTCCTTACCTGCGGCTGATACGCCACGTCAAGGACGATTTTTTCTTTTTTCTCGCTCATTGTTTCTGGGCCTCCTTTGCTGCTTTAGCCTCGGCCGCGGCCTTTTCCTTGGCAGCCTTTGCCTGGAACATGAGCTTTGCGGTCTTAAAGGCGTGGGTAAGGGGCATTCTGGCGGGACAGTTGAACGCGCAGCTGCCGCACTCGAAGCAGTCGGTGATATGATACTTCTGCATCATCTCATAGTCGCCCTTATTATAGTACATATACATGAAAACGGGCTCAAGATTCATGGGGCAAACGGTGATGCATTTGCCGCAGCGGATGCAGGTGGGGTTCTCGACATGGCGATCCTCCTCCTCGGTGAAGAAGAGAACGCCTGCGGTGCCCTTTATGGTGGGAGCGGCGAAATCGGTAGCGCAGATACCCATCATCGGGCCGCCGAGAACTATCTTGCGCGGGGTCTTTACAAAGCCGCCGCACTGCTCCGCCAGATACTCAAAGGGAGTACCTACACGGGTAAGCGCGTTTACCGGGGCCTTGAGAGCGCTGCCGGCAACGGTGACGATACGCTCTATAACGGGCTTGCCCTCATAGCAGGCCTGATAGATAGCGTATGCGGTACGGGTGCTGACGACGTTGCAGCCGACGCCGGAGGGAATTCCGCCGGGCTTGACCTCGCGGCCGGTGACGGCCTTGACCTGCATCTTCTCGCCGCCCTGCGGGTACTTGACCTCCTCGGGGACGATCTCGATGCCGTAGCTTTCGGGATGGAGGGAGTTGAGCAGGTCGATAGCATCCTGCTTGTTCTTCTCAATTCCGTAATAGCAGTGATCAAGTCCGCTTGCAATGCGGATAAGCTGGATGCCCTTGAGAAGCTGCTCGGGGAAATTGAGCATGGTGAGATGGTCGCCGTTGAGGTAGGGCTCGCACTCGGCGCCGTTGATGATAAGCTTATCGACCTTGCCGATGCCGCCGCGGATCTTGAACGCGGTCGGGAACATCGCGCCGCCCATACCGACTACACCGGCCTCGCGGATGCGGTCAAGTATCGCGTCGGGGTTTTTAAGCTGCTCCTCGGTCAGAGGAGCCATATCCTCACATGGAGTGTCAAGACCGTCGTTCTCAATGACGACTGCCATGATCATGTCTCCGAGCGGGTGGGGTCTGGGCTCAACGGCGACGACCTTACCGGAAACGGAGGCATGTACGGGTGCGGAGACGGGCGCAGGATTTTCGCCTATCTTCTGACCCATTTTTACATAGTCGCCCACGCTGACAAGCGGTTTGCAGGGAGCGCCTATGTGCTGAGCCATAGGAATGACTACTTGCGGCGGCGGAGCGATCACGGTCACCGGAATTTCCGGCGCCTTCATGTAATTGGGATGAACGCCGCCTTTGAATGTATGGGACATAAGCTTCACCTCGTTATATTATCGCTTATAGATAATAGCACAAATAGTCACAAATTGTCTACCCAAAATGGTGTAAAAACCGTCGTTTTGGAAAGATAACTTATTAACAAGCCTGTTATTTGCTTGTCAAAGATATGATTTGTTCCTTATTGTGGTATTTTTATTAGCATTATGAATATTCTGTGTGTGTTTTGAGTTAAATCTATTTTTTCACCTACTTTGATAAAACTTTGCGCATCTGCCGTAAAACCTGCTTCCATCCGGGTACATCGCAAAACGGTGAACAAGAGCCTCCGCAGCAGGGCAAAAGGGTCTTTTCGTATCGTCATGGGCTGTTTAGTCAAAGCGCGTTTTTTGCCGAGACACGCAGCGCAGCAGCGTATGTGGGGGGCAAGCTTCCCCCTTTAGGGGGAAGTACCCCGTAAGGGGGGATGGGGGCGCCGTGGTGGGACAAATGCCAAGGCTCGACCTTGCAGTGACTTCTACTCCGGCGCCCCCTCAGGCGCTCCACGCCAGCTCCCCCTAAAGGGGAAGCCGAGGGCGGGGACGGAAGCCGCCGCGCCGATTTCGACATTGTACGCACTACAAATCAACGCAGCCCGCTTCCGTCCACCTCCGTCATTCCGAGGAGCGAAGCGACGTGGGAATCCGCTCTCCTTAGGCCGCACTAAGATTATGCACACTCCCAAGGGGATGCGGATTGCCACGACCATTCTGCGGAATGGTCTCGCAATGACAGGTAGCTTTTAGTCTTTAGCGCCGATTCAGACACTGCCGCGAAGCGCTGCCCCTTCTATGGGAAGTCCCCAGTGCGCACACTGGAGAAAGGGGTCTCCGGACTCGGACACGGTGCAGACCGGAAAAGACAGGACGCAGTACAGACAATTCTTTTCCCTCTTGGCAGTTTCTAAGCCACGGCGACCCCTCAGTCTCGCTTGCGCTTGACAGCTCCCCTTTCACGGGAGCCACTGCTCCCGGCCTCCCCTCTTCATATCGTTAGTTAATTAACTAACTCATAAAATACACTTCTCCCCTTCTGATTGCAACTAATTTTTGCATTTTCACAAAAAATCTGTTTATTCCACAAATAATTTGCGCCGGTTTTATTGAATATGCCACAAACTGAAAGTGTGTTAAATGCCCATAAGCTCAAAGAGGATGGGATCGCGCTGCTGAGCACCTATTCCCGTCCAAAAACAAGAGACGGCTTTTTCCGCAAAGTAGATGAGAACCGCTACAGGTATGATCTGAAAGACCTATACAAATACAGAAAGGAAACCATAGAACGAATCTTCGGGCTGGCGAAGGAGCTTCACGGTTTCCGTTATACACAGCAATTCGGGAAGGCGCAGATGGAAGTAAAGGCTGCGCTTACTTTCGCATGCATGAATCTCAAAAAGTTAGCAAAAAAACGGTGGAAAACCGACCGCGGTTCATTGCATTTGCTTCGGCTTTTGGACTTCTTCGGCAATTTTTTCAACATTTACACGACAAACCAGCTCTCGGCCTATGCCTAAAGCGGGTTTGTCTACAGGCTGTGGCTCCCCCTCTTAGGGGGAGCTGTCGCAAAGCGACTGAGAGGGTCAAGCACACCCCCTCCATTTGTAAATTTTTCTTCAAAAATTTCAAATAACTCTTTTCAAATATCGCAAACGTGGTATGATATACACCGATTGAAATTTTCCGAGCAAAATATATTGTTATATTGAAAACTCCCCGGAGGTCGAGTCATGATAGTCCTGATTTTCGCGCTGATAGCCTTGGCTGCTGCGCTCGTTTATGCGTTTTACTTTTCCGCCATCAGCGGCTTTGCCGATGTGTGGAAGCCTATACTCGTATTCGTCGGCAGCTTCGTCGCCATCAACGCGCTGTATGTCCTCGCCGTTTGGCTCATCGGACTGCCGGTCAAGGCCGCGCCGCGTGAGAAGCAGAGCGCCCTGTGCCGCGCCGTCGGAGTCAGCGTCTGCGGCTTCATGCTTGGTCACTGCTGGACTCGGGTGCGCACCGAGGGCACGGAAAAGCTCCCCAAGGACAGCCGCTTCCTCCTCATCTGCAACCATCGCTCGGGCTTTGACCCCATCGCTACCATGTACGCCCTGCGCGATTATAACGTGAGCTTCGTCTCAAAGCCGAGTAATATGAATATCCCCGTCGTCGGGAAAATCGCCTGGGGCGCGTGCTTTCTGCCGATAAACCGCGAGGATAACCGCGAGGCGCTCAAGACGATATTGAAGGCGGCGGAGTATTTGCGCACGGATCAGTGCTCGATGTGCATCTACCCCGAGGGCACGCGCAGCCACGGAACGGGTATGCTGCCCTTCCATTCCGGCAGCTTCAAGATAGCGCAGAAGGCGGGCGTGCCCATCGTGATAGCAAGCATCGAGGGCACGGAGCAGGTGGCGCGCAACGTGCTGCGCCGCCCGACGACCGTGACGCTGAAAATACTTGACGTGATAGACGCGGAGACGGTGAAGTCGGAGAAGACGAAGACCCTCGCCGAGCGCAGCGTCGAGACCATCCACGCCGCCATCGCGTAAGGGCTGATCGTTGCTGTTGCCGTTGTTTTTGCATTTTTGCTGCAATTATAATTGGTTTTGTTGTTTTTGTAAGCTTGACCCCTCAGTCTCGCTATCGCTCGACAGCTCCCCTAAAAGGGGAGCGGAGGGCGCAGACGAGAACCCCTCAGTCACCTACGGTGACAGCTCCCCTTTCAGGGGAGCCAAGTCCCCGCCCCGCAGGGCGCTGCCCCTTTTAGGGGAAGTCCCCAGTGCGCACACTGGGGAAAGGGGTCGCCAGACTCGGACATGGAGCAGAGTTGAAAAGAAAGAACGCAGTACAGACCATTCTTTTCCCCATTGGCACTTCCTCAGCCCCGGCGACCCCTCAGTCTCGCTCACGCTCGACAGCTCCCCTAAAAGGGGCGCCAAGAACGAAGCTTCCCCCTTTAGGGGGAAGTACCCCGTAGGGGGGATGGGGGCGCCAGACCCGGACAAGCACCAAGCCTCGACCCTGCTGCAAGCCACAGCCCCGCCGCCCTCTCAGTCTCGCTTACGCTCGCCAGCTCCCCCAAAGGGGGAGCCAAGAACTAAAGCTTCCCCCCTAAAAGAAGCCCAAAAAATTCCCAAAGGAGCTACATTATGAGCAAAATCGCCATCGTCACCGGCTCGTCGCGCGGCATCGGCGCGGCGATCGCGCTGGAGCTTGCCCGCCGCGGCTACGAGCTGTGCATAAACTATATCGAGCGCAGCGACTGCGCCGAAAAGACCGCCGCCGCCGTGCGTGAGTGCGGAGTGCGCTGCATCACCCACCGCGCCGACGTCGCCGACCAGACCGCCGTCCGCGAGATGCACCGCCGCTGCGTCGAGGAGCTCGGCGAGGTCACGCTTCTCGTCAATAACGCCGGCATAGCGCGCCAGCAGCTTTTTCAGGACGTGGACGCCGCGACATGGAAGCGCATCTTCGACGTAAACGTCGGCGGCTGCTATAACTGCATTCAGGCGGTCCTGCCGCATATGCTGCATGAGCACGCGGGCAGCATCGTCAATATCAGCTCCATCTGGGGCAGACACGGCGCAAGCTGCGAGGTGACCTATTCCTGCACAAAGCACGCCATCGTCGGTCTGACCCGATCGCTTGCCGCGGAGCTTGCCCCGAGCGGCATCCGCGTAAACTGCGTCGCGCCCGGAGTCATCGAGACGGATATGGTCAGAGCTCTCGGACAGGATACCCTCGATATGCTCACCGAGGAGATACCGCTCGGCCGCTTCGGTAAGCCCGAGGAGATAGCCAGGGCCGTAGCCTTTTTCGCCGAGGACGCAAGCTATGCCACCGGGCAGGTGCTCACGCTCGACGGCGGCTTTATAATATAATATTGAACTGAACCGCGACATGATATAGCGGTATAAAAGCTCACCCGCTGGGGGACAATAAGCTCAGCCGTACATAAGATGTATTGGGCGACTATATTACCCGGAGAGTGAGACTCATGGTAAAACGAGGAGATATCTATTATGCCGACCTTAGCCCGGTGGTCGGCAGTGAGCAGGGCGGGATGCGCCCCGTGCTGATAGTTCAGAACGACACCGGCAACCGGCATAGCCCGACCGTGATAGCGGCGGCGATAACGAGCCAGATGGGAAAGGCGCGGCTGCCGACGCATATAGAGCTTCAGGGTCAGAGCGTAGGTCTGAGCCGGGACAGCGTGATATTGCTTGAGCAGATACGCACGATAGATAAATCCCGCCTGCGTGAGCGCATGGGACGGCTGGACGAGAGCACGATGAGCGCGGTAGACAGCGCCATAGCGGTGAGCTTCGGTCTACAGGGCTGATGTAATAATATAATGAATATAAAACGGCTTCGCGGCATATTTATATATCCCCGAGCCGTTTTTTTGATTGTAAGCTTCCCCCTTTAGGGGGAAGTGCCCAGTGCGCACACTGGGCGATGGGGGCGCCAGTGTCGGACACGCGCCAAGCCCCGACCCTGCTGCAAGCCACAGCCCCGGCGCCCCCTCAGTCGCGGCATAGCCGCGCCAGCTCCCCCTAAAGGGGAAGCCAAGGGCGCAGTAAAAAACGACGCAACCAGCCTAACTAACCTGTCATTCTCCCTAAAGGGACTAGGCGGCAGAGCCGCCGTCGCGAGAGGGCAACGCCCGACGTGGGAATCCGCATCCCCTTACGCCGTACCAAGACCACACATTGCCTAAGGAGAAGCGGATTGCCACGTCGCTCGTTCCTCGCTCCTCGCAATGACGGAGCTTATTTAAGGCACAGCGCCGATTTCCGCCACGCAGAATGTCGAAAACGGCGCTAAAGATTAAAGATTACCTGTCATTCCGAGACCAGTTCTCAAACTGGTCGTGGGAATCCGCATCCCCCGTCCCCAATTCCCCCGCCCCCAATTCCCCCGCCCCGCAGGGCGCTGCCCCTCTTAGGGTAGCGAAGCGGCGGCGCGGTAGTGAATGACATGCCGGGGGCATGTCAGAGCCGCGCCGTGACCGAGCCGCAGCGAGACAGTGGCGCGAAGCGCCGAAGGGGTCGCCAGACTCGGACATGGAGCAGAGTTGAAAAGATAGCACCCTCCACCCCCATCCCCCACAAGGAGCCGACCATGACCTATACCATCCACCCGGCAGGAAGCCTCATCGTGCAGCGCGAGGGCGCATACCTGCACTTTCACGCAAGCGCCCCGATGCAGCCGGGACTATTGCGCCTGTGGCTGAGCGGGGGAGGACGCTGTGAAGCCCTCGGCGTGATGCAGCCGCGAGACGGCAGACTCTGCCTCGACCGCCGCCTGAGCCGCCGTGAGCTTGCCCGCTTCCCGAGCGAGATAGAGCGCGCGGAGCTTGCGGAAAAGCGCCCAAGCCCGGAAATATTGCCCAAGCCCGAGGATACGGTCGGGGATATCATATGGTATCGTAACCCGGACGGCAGCCTGAGCGCGGAGATAGACGGCAGAGCCTATATCGCCCTGCCCGCAAGCCTCCGCCGTCCCTCCCCCTGCGCGAGAAAAATCGACGGCAGGGAGTACGTGATTTTCCCCGCCGCGTCTTGTAAATCCGACGCTGATGATGTATAATCAAGTATTAAATTGCAGACCCCTCAGTCACCTACGGTGACAGCTCCCCTTTCAGGGGAGCCAAGCCCGCCCCGCAGGGCGCTGCCCCTCTTAGGGGAAGTCCCCAGTGCGCACACTGGGGAAAGGGGTCGCCAGACTCGGACATGGAGCAGAGCCGAAAAGACAGAACACACTGCGCCCATTCTTTTCCCTATTGGCAATCCCTCAACCATGGAGACCCCTCAGTCTCGCTCACGCTCGCCAGCTCCCCTAAAAGGGGCGCCAAGAGCGCAGACCAAGACTCCCTCGCCCCGCAGGGCGCTGCCCCTCTTAGGGGAAGTCCCCAGTGCGCACACTGGGGAAAGGGGTCGCCAGACTTGGATGCGGAGCAGAGCCGAAAAGACAGGACGCACCCCCCAAGGCTCCCCTGAAAGGGGAGCTGGCGCGAAGCGCCTGAGGGGTTCAAGTACAAAATCTACCAAATCACCCCCAAAAGGAGACAAACATATGCTAATGACAGACCTCATCGCCGCCAAGCGAGACGGCGGCAGGCTCAGCGCCGAGGAGATAGACTTCATGGTGCAGGGCTACACCCGCGGCGAGATACCCGATTACCAGATGTCCGCAATGTGCATGGCCATTCTCCTGCGCGGCATGGACGACGAGGAGACGCTCAATCTCACCATGTCCATGATGCGCTCCGGCGAGGTGCTTGACCTCAGCGCCATCAAGGGCGTCAAGGCGGATAAGCACTCCACCGGCGGCGTCGGCGACAAAACGAGCCTCATCCTCTGCCCCATGGTCGCCGCCTGCGGGCTGAAGGTCGCAAAAATGTCCGGCCGAGGTCTCGGCCACACCGGCGGCACCATAGACAAGCTTGAGAGCTTCCCCGGCTACGATACCGGCATCTCCGACGAGCAGTTCATCGAGAACGTCAACCGCGTCGGCATCGCCATCACAAGCCCCACCGCGGACATCGACCCCGCGGACAAAAAGCTCTACGCCCTGCGCGACGTGACCGGCACCGTGCCGAGCATCCCCCTCATCGTCAGCAGCATCATGTCGAAAAAGCTTGCGGCGGGCGCGGACGTCATCGTGCTCGACGTAAAGTGCGGCGGCGGCGCGTTTATGAAGACCGAGGAGCGTGCGCGTGAGCTTGCGCGAAACCTCACCCGCATCGGCAATATGGCGGGGCGCAGGACCTCCGCCGTCATCACCGATATGGATCAGCCCCTCGGCTGTGCAGTCGGCAACGCTCTTGAGGTCAGGGAGGCCATCGCAGTGCTTTCAGGAGAAGCTGGGGGAGATTTACTTGAGCTTTGCCTCACTCTCGGAAGCTGTATGCTTGTCTCGGCGGGCTTTGCCGAGGACGATGAGCAGGCACGCGCCGCGCTTTCGGAGAGCATACGCAGCGGTAAGGCGCTCCAGAAGCTTGCCGAGCTTGTCGAGGCTCAGGGCGGCGATGCGGACGCGGTGTACGAGCCGTCCATGCTCCCGGCAGCGGAGATAAGGCTTGAGGTGCCGAGCACGGAGACCGGCTATGTCAGCCATATCGACGCGGAGAAGGTCGGGCTTGTGAGTATGCACCTCGGCGGCGGACGCGCCACGAAGGAGAGCAGCATCGACCTTGCCGTCGGCGTAGTCCTGCATAAGAAGCTGGGCGGGCGCGTGGAGATAGGCGAGAGCCTTGGCACCGTCCATGCAAACGATGCGGATAAGGCGCAGCAGGCGGCGGAGCTTCTTCGCGGCTGCTTTACGCTCAGCGCAGAGCCTGTGGAGCGCCCCGCGTTTATAAAGGCTATAGTCAGATAAAGGAGACAGGCTATGTGTACCGCAGCAGCATATTTGACAAAGGATTTTTACTTTGGGCGCAATCTCGACTATGAGTTTTCCTACGGCGAGAGCATATGCTTCATGCCGAGAAATTACCCCATCAGCCTCAGCGACGGCGGCATACTCGATAAGCACTATGCCATGCTCGGCATGGCGCACGTCGCGGGCGGCTATCCCCTGTATTATGACGCCTTCAACGAGAAGGGGCTTTGCATCGCGGGGCTGAACTTTGTCGGCAACGCCGTCTATGCCGAGAGCGTCCCCGGACGTGAGAACGTGGCGCAGTATGAGCTTATCCCGTGGCTGCTCGCCCGGTGCGCGACGCTGGAGGAGGCGCGGGAGCGCCTCGGGAGCATAAACTTCACCGGTACGCCCTTCTCCCCGGAGCTTCCCGCCGCGCAGCTTCATTGGCTGATAGCGGACAGAAGCGGCTGCGTCGTGCTCGAGTCCGTGGCGGACGGGCTTCATATTTATGATGATCCCGCCGGAGTGCTGACGAATAATCCCCCCTTCCCGACGCAGCTTTTCGCGCTGAATAACTATGCGCGCCTCTCCCCGCGTGACCCGGAGAACAGCTTTGCGCCGGATGTGGAGCTGTCGGTGTATAGCCGCGGCATGGGCGGGCTTGGGCTGCCGGGGGATCTGTCCTCGCAGTCGCGCTTTGTCCGGGCGGCCTTCGTGCGGGCAAATTCGCTCTCGGACGGGACGGAGCAAGGGAGCGTGAGCCAGTTTTTCCATATACTCGGCGCGGTCGAGCAGCAGCGCGGCTGCTGTGAGCTGCCGGGGAAGAAGTACGAGCTTACGATATATACAAGCTGCTGCAACGCCGATAAGGGCATATATTATTACCGTACCTATGACGCGCCGCAGATAAACGCCGTGAGACTCGGCGCGGAGCGGCTTGACTCCGAGGAGCTTGTGAGCTACCCGATGCTGACCGGGCAGAGCGTAAACTGGCAGAATTAAAGCTTTGCTTTATATTATAGTAAAAAACGGTAAAAATCCCCCAAGCCGCGCCGGAGTGATAAGCCCCGGCGCGGCTTGGGGAGGATATGCGGAAAAAAGCAAAAATAATGCTTGACATTTGCCGTCGAGTCTGGTAATATACATCTTGCTCATGGGGGTATAGCTCAGCTGGGAGAGCGCTTGAATGGCATTCAAGAGGTCAGCGGTTCGATCCCGCTTATCTCCACCAAAGGGATGTAAAAAGGCTTGTTTTCGTAAGAAAACAAGCCTTTACCTTTTCTATAACTACATATCGGGATGAAGTTGGCACGATCCACCGCCATTCAATCTTCTCCCCTACCAGGGCCGTTTTTACGATTCGTGAAAACGGCCCTTTTTTGTTGCCCAAATGCGTTTCACGGTGAAACGGATTGAGAGAACGAAATCACTTTATAGGGCTATGGCTGGATGAAACGGAATACCGGCATTTACAAGAACAATGCTCCGTGACTGGACTGAGCATCAGCGTTCTTATCCGAAAGCTGATCGCCGGTGTTCAGCTTCGCCCACGCCCGCCCGGTGAATACACAAAGCTCCTCCGCGAGCTGTCAGCCATCGGGAACAATATCAATCAGATCGCTTACTGGGCAAACGCCCGCAAAAGCATCCATGAAGCGGAGATTGTTGACGCTGTGCACTTGGTAAGAAAAGCATGGGAGCTCGTGAAGAATGGCCTATGACAAAATCCGTGTGATCCATACCCGGCTGGATAACTCCATCCGTTATGTGATGAACGCGGAAAAAACCGTGGACGGCTCCACCGGCGCTGTCCTCGTGGACGGGATCAACTGTCAGCCGGAAACAGCCTACCGGGACATGATACAGACCAAGCGCCGCTGGGACATGGAAAACCGCCCCATACAGGGCTATCATCTGATCCACTCCTTTGCTCCCGGCGAGGTCTCCCCGGAGCAGGCGCAGGCTATCGGGATAGAGCTTGCCCGCCGCCTCGTCGGAGATCGCTTTGAGGCCGTAGTCTCCACGCATACCGATCATGCCCATGTGCATTGTCATATCGTGTTCAACTCCGTTTCCTGCACAGACGGCAAGATGTTCCGGGATAACTTCAAAGCCTATTTCGGAGATATTCGAGGTCACTCCAATGACCTCAGCCGAGAAAACAATTTGTCCGTCATTGAGCCAAAGGGCACGGCCAAGCACTACGCCGAGTGGAACGCCGAGAAGAACGGCAAGCCCACCGTGCGCGGGCTGATCCGGCAGGACATTGATGTGGCACTGGATAGTGCTTTTACGCTTCAATCCTTTTATGAAGCTCTGCAGAAGCGGGGTTATACGGTCAAGCGCGGTGCTAACGTGAAGCATACGGCGATCAAGCCGCCCAGATCGGAACGCTTTGTCCGGCTGGACAGCCTGGGCAACGGCTACATCGAAGCAGACATACGGGAACGGCTGAACAAGAGCCGCACCCAGCCGACAGCGCCAGAGCCGCAGGCTGCGGCCTCCTTGTATATCCCGAAAGGCCAATATAAGGTCAAGCGCCAATCTCCGGCCTATGGGAAAAAACAAAAGCTGTCCGGCCTGCGCCGGCTGTACCTGCACTATCTCTATTTGCTTTCACCGCCCCGTCCACGACGACGGCCACCGCCATTCCCCGTGCGCGCCGAGGTCAGAAAGCTCGACCAATACAAGCGGCAGTTTGCGCTGCTACAAAAATACCGTATCAACAGCGAGAGTCAGCTATCCATGCTTGAGGACGCCCTGCAAGCGGATATTGACTCTCTTGTTTTTTCCCGGCGCGAGCTGTACCGCCGCCAACGGCGCGGCGAGGACGTGAGCGCCGAGATCAAAGAAATCTCCCTTGCCCTGCGCCCAGTCCGCCGGGAGCTGAAATGCTGCCAACAGGTCGCGGACAGAATACCGCAGCTTCAAGAGCATATACGGCTCGATCGGAAGGCTGAGGTACAGGCCGAGAGAGAAAAATCAAAACCCAAAGAAAGGAGGCATGACCTATGGAAGTAAGCGGCGAAGTGGCCGATCTGATGGTCAAGGAAGGACTGGAGGCCGCCAAGATCGCTACCGAGCTTTCCGCCAAAGGACTCGTCCATGTGGCGGCGCTGCTTGCCGCTATGGTCAAGCAGAATTACAAGGTGGTCGGAAAGGTCGGCATTGAACGGTTGATGAAAGACAGCAACGCTGAATCCGTTATCATCCCGATCAAGGCCGCGGACTATGAGAAGTTCCAGAAGATTGCCAAGCAGTTCGGCGTCCTGTACGCAGCCGCCAAGCACGAGAACAAGGAAACCGGCGTCCTGCACATCATTTCCAACGTGAACTACAGCGCCCAGCTTAACGCCGTTATGGAGGCGATGGGCTACCCGTTGCCGGAAGTGAAGCAGGAGGAACAGGCAGCAAAAAAAGCGAAAGCCCGCGCTCCACAAGAGAGATCCTCCGAAGAGCGCGGGACTGGCTTGAATCAACCGCAGAGGGATGAAAAGCCCTCCACCCGTCAGAAGCTGGCCGAGCTGGACACTGTGGCAAAGCAGAAAAAGAAGCGCACTCCTGACCGCCAGACCGATCGGGTACGCTAATCCGTTTCACCATGAAACGAATTTAGGAGGGATACCTATATAAGTCAAAAGTCTTTCCGGGACGCCGCCCCACTGTGGGCGGCGTTTTCCCTGGCCGTGCTGTATTTGGCTGTGCTGGCTGCGGGCGTGTATGAGGACGGCATGAATCTTTTTCAGTTTATGGCTGTCTTTCCCGACGCCATGAACAGGCCCTTTGCCCTGCGCTGGACGCCGCACACCGTTAAATTCATGCTGGACAGTATGATCCTTTATGCGGGCGGGATCTCCCTTTACTATTCCTCGCGCATGAACAGACGCCCCGGTGAAGAACACAGCTCTGCGAAATGGGGCAGCGTCCGGGAGCTGAACAAGAAATACAGCGACAAAGACCCGGCCAGGAACGTGATCCTCACCAAGCACCTGTGCATGAGCCTCAATGGACGGCAGCACATGAGAAACCTGCTTCAGATCGTGGTCGGCGGCAGCGGCGCGGGCAAGACTCGCTTTGTCGTAAAGCCGAATTTGCTCCTTGCCAATGCCAGCTTTATCTGTACCGATCCAAAGGGCGAGCTTGTTCGCACTGTCGCCCCATTCCTTTTACAGCAAGGTTATATCGTCAAGGTGTTCGATCTGATCGAGCCGAGCCATTCCGACAGCTATAACCCGTTCCGCTATATCCGCAAGGACTCCGACGTGTTCCGGCTCATCAACAATTTCATTCAGAACACCACGCCGAAGAACGCAAGCCAGAATGACCCCTTTTGGGAGAAATCCGAAATTGCCCTCGACTCCGCCCTTATGCTTTACCTTCTCCATGAGTCGCCGCCCTATGAGCAGACCATGGAAATGATGCTCACTATGATCGAGTACGGCGGGGCGAAAGAGGACGACGACGATTTCCAATCCGCGCTGGATCTGCTTTTCGAGGCGTTGGAGGAAGAACAGCCGGATCATATCGCCGTGCGGCAGTATCACATTTTCAAGCAGGCGGCGGGCAAGACGGCAAAAAGCATCCTTGTGTCTGCCGCTGTCCGGCTGGCCTCCTTCACGCTGCGGGAGATCCAGGACATTACCGACGAGGACAACTTGGAGCTTTCCAAGCTGGGAGAGCGCAAGCAGGCTATCTTTTGTGTCATCCCGGACAGCAACGACGTGAGCCTCAATTTCCTTGTCGGTATGCTCTATACTCAGGCGTTTCAAGAGCTGTACTACCAAGCGGACAAGGTACACATGGGCGGCCTGCCTGTGCCGGTACGCCTCATGTTCGACGAGTTTGCCAACGTCGCTCTCCCGGACGGCTACGCCCGGTTGCAGGCGACCATGCGCTCCCGTAACATCATGGCTACCATCATCCTGCAAAACATATCCCAGCTCAAAGCCCTGTTCAAAGACGACTGGGAGGGCATCATCGGCAACGCCGATACCTTTGTCTATCTCGGCGGCAATGAGCAGAGCACTCACAAGTACATTTCCGAACAGCTCGGCAAGGAAACCATTGATACCAAGTCCAGCAGCCATAGCAAGGGGCGCAACGGATCATTCTCGCAGAGCTTCCAGCAGACAGGCCGCGACCTTATGACCCCCGATGAAGTCCGCCTTTTGGATAATAAAAATGCTATCGTGTTCATCCGAGGCGAGAGGCCGGTCATTGACGAGAAATACGATCTGATGAAGCATCCCAATGTTCAATACACCGAGGACGGAGGCGCTGCGCCATACGTCCACAGCCCGCATTGTCTCTATGATATGCGGTATCTACTATCTACAATGGAGGAAACCGAATGAAGAAACCCGCTTCCAAACACGCCAAGATTTTTATGTCTGTATGGAGCGTCCTCACGCTCTGCGTTGTCTGCTTCAGTACCACCGCCTTTGCCACCGGCGGCGACCCGATTACGGTGGTCAACAACCTGTCTGATTTCATCTTTTCCGCGATCAAGGCCATCGGCATTATTATCCTCGGCTGGGGCATTGTCCAGGTTGGTATGTCGATCCAGAGCCATGACGCAAGCCAGCGTTCCCAGGGCTTCCTGTGCCTGTTCGGCGGGCTTGTGATTGTCTTTGCAAAGGAGATCCTTGCCGCCATCGGCGCAGTATAAAAGAAAGTGGGTAATGCGTTTCACGGTGAAACGCATTACCCACTTTGGCAGATGGATCAATCTTCGTCAGCGTACAGGAGTTCGACGAACTGCGCGGGAGAATAAACCGGCATGGGAGCGCCTGCATAATCCTTGAGATTGCGCGTAACGATGCAGTCGATCTCAGCGCGGGCTGCAGCCTCGATCATCACCGCATCCTCATAGTCGGAAATGTCGCTTGTCAGCGCCCTCCGGCAGTCGATTCCACAGGTGTCCAGGATCTCAAACAAGTTGAACAGGACGCCGAGAACCTTCTTTGTCTCTTCGGCGCTGTGCAGCGCCTTATGCATCAGGTAGTAAATATCCGTTATGGAATTGGCGGTGAGGAACCCTACACACCGCCGATTTGCCACGGACAAAAATACAGCCTCGGCGTCCTTGTTAAACGGTTCTCTGCTTTGCAGCGCGTCAATGATGATACAGGTATCAATCAGAACATTCATACCGTCTCTAACCGCTCCCTATGTGCCTGCTCAATGGTCATGTCGCCGGGGATGATGCCGAACAAAGATTTTGCCATGTCAACTCTGTCCTGATAAGGATTCGTGAGTTTGGCAACGACTTTGCCGTTTCGGGTGATGAATACATCCTCCCGTTCCGCCATTAAGAGATACTTGCTTAGGTTCTGCTTCAACTCTGTTGCGGTAATGGACATATAGGACTCCTCCTTTTCGTCAAGATTAGGTTCATCCATATTATATGCCAATCGTACGATTTTAGCAATAGAATCGTACGATTTTTCTCTGGAAACTTTTTGTGAATGTGAGGTGTAAACCATAAGTGATAACTGGGTCATAAGAAACCTCGAAAATGCTATTGCCACCTGGAACGATAAACTGGCCGAGTTGTGGACATTGATTACGCAAACCCCAGAGGCCTTCAAAGGCGGGCAGATCTGGGGTGTGATCCTCAATATCAACTCCGCTCTGGTCGGGATCGGCTATGGTCTGCTGGTGCTGTTCTTTGCTATCGGTATTTTTTCTTCGGCAGCGTCCTTCCGGGAACTGCAGAGGCCAGAGTTTGCGCTGCGGCATTTCATCCGCTTTGTGCTGGCAAAAGTGGCGGTTGGCCGAGGCATGGAGCTGATGACCGCGATCTTTTCCATCTGCGGCAGCGTCGTATCCGCATCCATGAACAGCATCGGCGGCGGTGTTACGACCACAGCAGCACTTCCCGCCGAGATCGTCAGCGCCATTGAGGACGTGGGCTTTCTACAGAGCATCCCGCTATGGCTGGTGTCCTTTCTTGGGAGCCTGCTCATTACCGTTCTGTCCTTTATTCTGATCCTCACGGTGTACGGACGGTTTTTCAAGCTATATATCTATACGGCGATCTCCCCGTTGCCCTTTGCGTCCTTTGCCGGAGAGAGTACCGCGGGGATCGGGAAAGCCTTTGTGAAGTCCTACATCGGCGTGTGTCTGGAGGGTGCCGTGATCGTGTTGGCCTGCTTGATCTACTCGGCCTTCTTGTCCAGCGGGTCCCCTGTTGTAGACAGCAGCCTGCCCGCTGTGACAATGGCCTGGGAATACATCGGAGAGCTTGTTTTCAATATGCTGGTGTTGACCGGGCTTGTAAAAGGCGCGGATCGAATCGTCCGCGAAATGTTCAGCTTATGAGAATAGCGGTGAGATCGTGTGATCCCACCGCTTTGTCTTAATCCGTTTCACCGTGAAACGCAATCTGTCCGTAGTCCAGCACCGGCGCTGTCGCCAGCACATGATCGAGCCATTCCTTCTCCCGGCGCTTTTTGGCCGCATAGCGCAGCGCCCAGGCCACGACGAAAACAAGGATGCTCGCCGCGAGAAGAATCCCGGAGAGCGTTTCGTTGGCCGCCGCCCACTTCGGCCAGAACAGGCGCGTTGCCACCAGCCAGCACCCCAGCGGGAACAGGTAAAGCCTCCACAAGAGTATTACCACAAACGGCAGCGCGATCAGCGCCCCGGCGACGATCAAAAGCTGTTGTATCATGCTCATATTCGCAAACTCCTTTCAAACATTTTTCTGCTAATATTATCCATCAATCGCAAATACCTGTCAAATTTTCGCACGAATTGGAGGTAAAAGCCATTAAAGAAGTAAAAATCCCGAAAGAGATACGGCAGTACAAGGAGAGCATTTTCTTTGGTCTGTCTGCCCGTCAATTTTTCTGCGCGATATTTGCCGTCGGCATTGCCGCAGGCGCGTATCTGCTTCTGGGTGATGTGATCATCAAGGAAACTGCAAGCTGGCTCTGTATCGTCCTGGCTGCGCCCGCTGCCATGGCGGGCTTTTTCAATTACAACGGCATGAACTTTGAGCAATTCCTTTGGGCGGTCATCAAGACCGAGTTCCTGTTTGCCGGAGATCGCAAGTACATCGGAGAAAACCTCTGCTATAACAGCTTCAACAGAAAGGGGCGTGGAGACTTTGATTAAAACCCTTGCAGCCGCCAACAAGAGCGAGCGCGTGAAAGTGAAGGTGCCGCGCTCTGTCCAGCAGAGCATCCCGATCAAGCGCATCTACACCAACGGCATTTGGGAGGTCGGCAACAAGCACTCCCGCAGCTGGAAACTCACTGATGTAAACTACATTGCCGCCTCGCAGGAGACGCGGGAGAGCATTTTCAGCGCCTACTGTGGGGCGCTTAATTCGATGCCTACCGACGCCACCGCCAAGATCACCATCGTCAACCATCGGCTCAACCCTGCGGAGTTTGAGCGCCGTATCCTTTTCCCATACAAGGATGACTGGCTCGACCACTACCGGGAGGAAGCCAATAGCATTATGAAAGGCCGGGCGGCACAGAGCAATAATCTTGTCCAGGAGCGCTTTGTAACGCTCTCCATTCCCAAAAGAAAGATCGAGGAAAGCAAAACCTATTTCCGCCGCGCCGGAGCAAATCTGCAAAAGACCTTTGCCCGCCTGGACTCGGGTATCACCCCTGCCAGAAACTATGACCGGCTCCGTGTGCTGCACGACTTCTTCCGTCCCGGCTATGAGCAGTATTTCGACTATGACGACTATCTCTTTATGAGAACGGGTAAGGACTTCCGCGATCTCATTTGCCCGGACAGCATCAGCTTCAAGCGCAATCACTTTGAGTTTGGGGACAAGTTTGGGCGCGTCCTGTTTCTGCGCACCTATGCGTCCTTCCTGACAGACGACCTCATTTCTGATCTGACCGAGTATGCCCGCAATCTAATTCTGTCCATCGACATGATCCCGGTGCCTACCGATGAAGCGGTCAAGGAAGTTGAATCCATCATCCTCGGCGTGGAGACAGACATTACCCGCTGGCAACAGCGACAGAACAGCAAGAACAATTTTACCGCCGAAGTCCACCGCACAATGGAGCAGAAGCGGGAAAACAGCCGAGGCTTCATGGACGATCTGACGCAGAATGACCAGCGCATGATCTTCTCCCTCATTACCATTGTCCACACCGCCGACAGTATGGAGGATCTGGACGCCGACACGGAAAGTCTGATCGCCATCGGAAAGGAGCATCTTTGCGATATATCCCCGGCGCGTTTCCAGCAGGAGGACGGCTTGAACACGGCTTTGCCCTACGGCCTGCGCCGCATCCACGCGCTTAACACTCTCACCACGGAGAGCTGCGCCGTGGCGATCCCGTTCCGGGCGCAGGAGATCCAAGACCCCAGCGGCTTGTCCTACGGAATCAACGAGGTCAGCAAGAATCCCATTGTCTGTGACCGCAAGCTGCTTTCCTCTCCCCATGCTTTTTATCTCGGTATTTCCGGCTCCGGCAAGTCCATGGGTATGAAGTCCACCATTATGAATGTCGCCCTAGGCACCGACGACGATATTATTATCGTGGACGCCGAGCGCGAGTACGGCACCCTGGCCCGCGCCTTCGGCGGCGAGGTCGTGGAGATCAGCCCGAACAGCAATCACCATCTGAATCCGCTGGAAATTCCCGCCGGATACGAGGATGAAAACCCCGTGGCTCAGAAGTCCGAGCTGATCATGAGTATTCTGGAACAGCAGATGGGAACCAGCTCGATCAGCGGCAGCTACAAGTCCATCATTGACCGCTGTACAGCAAACATCTACAAGCCCTATCTGCGAGGAAAAGCCCCCGCGCCGCTCCTGTCCGACTGGCGCAACGAGGTCATGCGTCAACCGGAGCCGGAGGCCCGGGAGCTGGCCTTGACTGCCGAACTGATCACCGAGGGCAGCTTGAATGTATTTGCCCACGCCTCGGACGTGGATATGGGCAACCGGATCATCGTTCTTGACCTCTACGAAATGGGCGACTCTCTGCGCAAGACGGCGCTTGTGGTCACGCTGGAGGCCATTCAAAACCGTGTCATGGAAAACCGGAAGCGGGGCAAGTTTACCTGGGTATTCATCGACGAGGTGTATCTGTACTTCAAGTACCATTACTCCGCCGAAGTTTTGTACAAGGCATGGAAGCGTTTTCGTAAATACGGCGGTATTCTGACCGCTGCCACGCAGAACGTGGAGGAATGTCTGACCTCTGATACGGCGCGACTCATGTTCGCAAACAGCGAGTTTCTCATGCTGTTCAACCAGGCGGCCACCGACCGGGCCGAGCTTTCTGCTCTGCTGCATATCTCTGACACGCAAATGGGCTATGTGACGGACGTGGAGCCGGGACACGGCCTGATGCGTGTGTCCGGCGCGGTAATTCCGTTTGACTGCACGATTCCGCAGGATACGGAGCTTTACAGGCTCATGAATACCACGCCGGGTCGGGGCTGATATGGAGCGCAGCAAAGCAAAAGAGACCGGGCGCAGGAAGGTTATACGGGAGAAAGCCAACGCTCTGAAAGAGAAGCCTCCCCGGAAAGCCCCGGCCTGTACGGTCATGAAGCAGGCTGGGCGATACCGGGCGATCGAGACAGCCAAGAAGCAGCTAGTCGAAGCTCGACAGGCCGTCTCCCCCGATCAGGAACAGCAGCACTATACCGCTGTGGACAAGGTGGAAGCCTATTCCGCCAACGCCGCCCATGAGTTACTGCAATCCCTTCCTGCTACACCAAAGAGCAAGCAGCGATCAGATAATCCGTTTCACGATGAAACGGACTCTGGAACAGCGCATAAGAATAACAAGCCCGCGCCAAAAGATCGTATGCGCCGGGAGGCGGTCAAGGAGTTCAAGCAGCGCAGAACAGAGGAGCAGCAAAATGCGTATCACGGTGAAACGCATTTTGAGCTGCCCCTGGAACAGCGAGAAGCTATAAACCTCGCCGTCTCAGAAAAAGCAGACTGCATAGCAAAGCGCCGAGGCATCAACGCCACGGCGCAAAAGAATACCACGGGGTACAGAAGTTCAAACGAAAAGGCTTCGCCCTCCGTTCAGACTGCGGGGCAGCGTCAGATGGCGCTGCCCCGTAACACTTCCTCGGCCTCCACTTCAAAGGCGCAGCTCGTCAAGGAGCAAGGCCGCAGGTATGCTCGCAACCAGGCAATCCAAGAGATCAAAACCAATACGGCGAAAAGCCTGTCCGAGAAAGCGGCAAAGGCAAGCGGTGGGGTATTCAAAAAGCTTGGCGCAGCGGTCACAAAGGCCGTCACGCCCAGCCGGGAAACCCTATTATACGCAGCAGGGGCTCTGGTGTTGATCCTTATTCCCTTTGTTGTGATTATGGGCGTCGCCTCCATGTTGACGAGCAGCGGCGAGAGTCGCAGTGCCTATATCCCTGTCAGCGCAGAGGTGGAGGCGTACCGCCCACTTATCCGGCTCTACGCCGCCCAGCACGGCATCCCGGAATACGAGGACTTGATCGCCGCGGTCATGATGCAGGAGAGCGGCGGGCAAGGCACCGATCCCATGCAATGCTCCGAGTGCGGCTTCAACACCCGATACCCGCATTATCCCAATGGAATCACCGATCCCGAATACTCCATTGATGTTGGCAGCCAAAACCTTGCGGATTGCCTGCAATTATCCAATGTGCAAAGCCCCATAGACCTTGACCACATCTCTCTTGCTCTGCAGGGCTACAACTACGGCAGCGGTTACATAGGTTGGGCGCTGACCAACTATGGCGGCTATTCCGAGCTGAACGCCATCGAGTTCTCCGACATGATGGCTGCCCGCAGCGGCTCCTCCGGCTATGGGGACAAAGCCTATGTGTCTCATGTTCTCCGCTACTATCCCATCGGGCGATCCTTCATGGGCGAGGGCAACGCCGCTATGGTCGCCGTAGCACAATCTCAGATCGGCAACATTGGAGGTGAGCCTTATTGGAGTTGGTGGGGCTTGGACTACCGTGTGGAGTGGTGCGCGATCTTCGTGAGCTGGTGCGCCGATCAATGCGGTTATCTGGACGCCGGAGTGTTGCCAAAGATGGAAGGTGCGCATCCCTATGTGGACTGGTTTATAGAGCGCGGCCAATGGCAAGGCCGGGACTACGAACCAAGCCCCGGCGATATTATCTTTTTCGACTGGGAGAGCGACGGCCTGGCCGATCACGTCGGGATCGTGGAGAAGGTGGAAAACGGCCTAATCTATACCGTAGAAGGCAACACCGGCGATGTATGTGCGGAGCGGCGCTATACGCTGGGTTCAGCTCCTGTGTACGGCTTCGGCCTGCCTTTGTATTAATATAAGCCGCGACTCATTTGAGCCGCGGCTTAACTTCTTGAACTATTGATCTATATCTGCGTATACGACGGAACTGTCGTTCTCATCTGGGGAAATGTAATCATAGTACACTCCAGTTTTGTTTCCGTTGCCGGGAATGTATCTTATCTTAATTAAGTCTTCATCATCGAGCACTTCCGCTTTCCGCTTGGTTTTCTCCAGGTCATAAACTTGTGCACATTTGATATTTCGCCTTATTGGAAACCGAAGTTCTGTCCCAAAAAGGTCAACTGTAGCAGAGCAGAGATACCAAAGAGTATAACTTGCATCCGTTAGTTCGGAGACACGTTGCTTTGTAAGACTAGTAACTATAAATTCAAAATCCATGTTTGTCCAACTACCTTCATACTTGCCAGTTTCAAGCAGCATGTAAAGGTGTTCCACAATATGAAGTTGCTTTGCTTAGTATCGTCTGCCTCGCTCTTGCGCGTTCTTCGGACTCTCCAAAAAGGCGAACCTTAACATCTTCGATCAGTTCTTCTTGGATATAGCTTGCAAGCCTCTCAAAGTCAAGCTCTTCTTCTCTTGTGCAGACTTCGTTAATTCTTTTCTGTCTTGCTAAATAGTCCCTTAGCCGGTCGCGGGCAGCAGACTCCATAGCGGAATCCTTTATACGATCTCTAACTACGTCTAATCCAATGTTACTAAGGTAGTCAACAACAATCCCCATGCTGCATCCTCTTTTCGTCAAAATACTGACTCAAGGATATCACATTTTAAGCTGTTTCTCAACAGTTCAATGCTCCAAGCTATGTGGTGTGAATTGTTCAGCGTACCAATGGTCACTTAATCCGTTTCACGGTGAAATGGATTATCTGTGCATAGCTATCATTTGCATTCTCCTCGCCAGCTGTTATAATTTGCGATAGAAAACATGCTGTTGCTTCAGGCGAAAAAGAATTATCTATTTTGCGACCAACCACGACAATTTTTGTAATATATTTATGAGAGCTCTTACACGAAGGAGGATCAGTATGGAAGACGCAGCGATTGTTGATCTATACTGGCAGCGTTCCGATCAGGCCATATCGGAAACGGATCGTAAGTATGGCAGGTATTGTCATACCATCGCGTACAATATTTGCGCGAGCAATGAAGATGCGGAGGAGTGTGTGAATGATACATGGTTTAGTGCTTGGAACTTGATGCCCGATAAGAGGCCTTCCGTTCTTTCAACCTTTTTGGGGTATATTACTCGCAATTTTGCCCTTAATCGGTATAAAGCAAGAACCAGTAAAAAGCGCGGCGGCGGTGAAACGCCCCTTGCCTTGAGTGAATTGGAAGAGTGCATCCCAACAGTAATCGACATAGAGCAGTTTTATGAAGAAAAGGAACTGGAGGCTGCGATTGATGCGTTTGTCAGCACATTACCCGAAACGGATCGTAGACTATTTATTGCCCGCTACTGGTTCCTGGAGTCTATTGCAGAAATATCAAAAAAGCTCGGCTATAGCCAGAGCAAGGTGAAATCGTCCTTATATCGGTCTAGAGGCAAGCTGCGTGCATACTTACAGGAGGAAGGCTTATGTTAGATACTTTTGCCTTACTAAGTGCCATGTGTGGTATTCGAGATGAGTATGTCATAGATGCGGCAAAGGCGCTTGGTTATACCGATACTGTGGAGCGCTCGAAAACCCGACACTTCAACCGGAAACTATGGAGCACATTGCTTGTAGCAGCTATTGTTATTTCCCTCTTCACTATGACCGCCTATGCCATGGGATGGTTCGGCCTGCGGGAACGCATGATTGAATCCGTCCCTGAATCGAAACCCGCTGTTACAGAAAGCGGTTCAACCGAGACTGCTGCTCCTGTACCTACAGCCGAGCCGAAGCGCTGGGTCTCGCTCAATGGCTACGCGGAATCCCCGGAATACTTGGCCAACGCCGAATGGCTGCGCTTCCGGGAGGAATATCTGGCTTCCCATACCATCACCAACGACAATTCGTGGATGAACGGGTTAGATGAGGAGACGGTCAACACATGCCACTATTACGGTGTCTATGATCGGAACATGCTGGATGAGCTGAATGCTCTGGCAGAGCAGTACGGCCTGCGCCTGCATACGCATCAGGTAACGCCTCTCACCTTAGAGGATTTTTACTGTGCAGCGGGAACAGGAGCATTTCTGACCGAGGGCGACGGCGGCGGCTATATCTATGAGGACGGCTCTTTTAAGACGGAAACTTGGGGCGAACTGGGCAAATACAACCTTTCCATTCTCAAAAACCTTTCTGGAAAGATTTTGCCACTTTCCAGCGGCATGGACAAGCCTGAGAATTATCAGGAGTGGGAGTATACCAACATCCACAGGGACACAGTACTAATGACCTTCAATGAACACCGCGAGGACATTAGCGAGAGCATTGCTGACCTACGCATTTTCTTTGACATGGACGGCGTTTTTATCATGGCTCATGCCATTTTTTACGGAGATGAACCCGTTAGCCGGGCAGACTGCGAAGCGCTTGCAGACAAGATCATTTTCCATGAGTTGCTGAAGACCGAAGTAAACATTGCATCTGTACAGCATGGTCCGACGATCTGCACCGACCCGGGAGAGGCGGCGACGCTGGCAGACTTCCTATCTTCTCCGGAGGGGCAAGCGGCCAACGAGTACGTACGCCTTCAGGGAGAGTTGCGCGGAACAGTCGAAGGCAATCAACGGCTGATAGAGCTACAGCCGACAGTGGCTGAAAAATACGGCCTGACGTACACCCAAACGCACAGTCTGGTCTATTCGCAGGAAAACATCGACTCCGGGATGTATGACGATATAGATGTCGACCTCATTTCTCAGGAATCCTTTGCCGCGCTGGGTTATGACAAGCAAATATGTGAGCAGTTTTACGAGGGCTTTGATTGCTACAACAATGGCCTGATCTGCGGTGCCACCGGCATGGAATGGCGCTATATTCCAAATGGGGCCTTTTGCCCCTTCCTGACAGCGCCGATCGCCGCCGATTACTCGCAACAGTGGTTTTATCGCACAAACTGCGGCGCTGTGGTGCTGATTGCCGCCGATCTTCCCGAAACAGAACGCACGCATGTGATCATCTATCGCACAGGAAAGGGCTGGCTGATCGGACAGGGCGGCTTGGTTCACAGTGCCTACGAGCTGGAATACTACGCTGACACGCTGGACTATACAGTGTTCCCGTAAGAAAGGATTTGACATGAACAAAAGAATACGGCTTTTGGCCGCGGTACTTGCGCTTTGCATTGCGCTGACGCTGGGGCTGTGCGGCTGCATACCCAAAACGGAATCAAGAAAAGAAAACGCACCCGCCCGCGAGGGCGTAAGCACTTATGGCGCCGGAGAAAATGTTGCCCCGGACGGAACGCCCTTTGAGACTGTCTATGTTCCTGGAATCATGGAATTTGACCGCAGTTTGGGTGCGATCTGCCAGTTCAAGACTTCGCCCAACGGCCTCTATGCCTATGACGATTTAGCCGAAACCCTCTATGAGTTTGACCCGGCGGGCCATTGCCTGAAGGAATGGGATGCCGATTGGGATGACTTCAATGCGCTCAGCGGCGGGGCCTCCGATGGCTGGAGGATCGAGATGCACGAAAACAAGGAGGATTATTACAATCAGTCCATTGACTACCGTGTACTTTATGTGCAGGACGGCCAGGAGACGGAAATCATGAGCTTCCGCGCCGAGCACGGCACAACGGGGTTCGTCGGCGGCGAGAACTTCTTTTTGCTCTATCATGTCTGGTGGGACGAAAGCAACGCGGGGCATTTTGTCCTTGAGAGCTATAGCCGCAACGCCGAGCTGCTGCACTCGCAGGAACTTTCCGAGTGGATGGAGATCTACCGGACGGATACGGGCATCTACTTCCTCGGGCGTGACAGCTACGATATTCTCCGCTATGACCCGGCGAGCTTTTCGCTGAATAAAGTGGACAGCGTCCCCGATGGCTGCCGCACCTGCGGCATAGCGGGCGATACGCTCTATCTGACAGACAACATCTATCTCTACCGCCACAAGCTGGGCGGCGGCGAAAGCGAGGCACTGTTTCGCTATGACCGGATGTTTCTGAATGACACGGCGGCACCGGTTCCCATCGGAGGGACAGACAGCTTTTTCTTCAGGGACTACAGCAACTGGTCAAGCCCCTACCGTGTGGCATACCCTGTTGATAAAAACTCTCTTCCTGCGGAGAAAACCATCATCACCCTTGCCATTAACGAAGAAATACCGGAGCAGGCGATTCGGGGATACGGCAGCTATCACGATCAGATCACAGATTTCAACACCGTCAATCGGGAGTATGAGATCGTCGTGCGCAACTACGCGGAGAGCCCCGATCCTTTCCTCGCACTCTCCGCGGATATGGCGGGCGGCAACTCGCCGGATCTGATCGATGTGCGAGGCTTTGGCGGCGCGATCTGCTCGACCGCAACAGCGGAGGATCTGCTGCCGTATGTGGAACGCGATCTCGGAACAGACGCTTTTCTGCCGGGACCACTCGCGGCCATTGAAACAGATGGAAAGCTCCTGAGCCTGATGCCGAGCTTCTCGCTGACGGCGATCCTCGGCCCGGCTTCGCTGCTGGAGGGGCAGAGCATTGAGAGCTTTTCGGAGCTTGCCGCTCTTGCCGGAGGCGCGGAGCAAGTGTTTTATCGCAGTGTAGACCGGGAGACCTTTATGAAGTGGGTATTTGCTGGCAATCATCGAGATTACAGCGCCGAGCAGGTAGCTGATTATCTTACCTTTGCCGCAGCGCTTCCGGATGATGCAACACAGAATCCCTATGGACTGACGGAACAGGAACTGAAGGAATCCCTGGAACATGGAGATGTTTTTCCCCTTGACTATGGGCCGATCTGTGAGTGTCAACAGCTTTTTGAGCTTGCCTGGATCGCCGATCCACTCGGACGAACAGAGCTTCAGGACGCCGCCTGCATCCCCGAGGCAGAGGGATGGTTCGGGGAACGCCTCACTGCCATCGGGCTGCCGGGTGCCAAGGGCAGCGGCGTCTATCTCTCGCCCGATCAGGAGTTGATGATGCCAAGCGCTGCCCAGCACAAGGAGGGGGCATGGGCGTTTCTGGCCTTCCTTCTCAACGACCGCTATCTCGTCACTCCCTTTTCCGGCGGTTTCCGCTATGGTATTCCTATCACTCGGTCGGCTTATGACCGTGAGATCGGCCAGTATTGGACCTGGATGGACGGAAAACTCTCCGGAAGCATCAACGGCGCTGACTATGAGCTTGCTTATGACGCGGACAACTGCAAAGCACTCTTCTTGTCTCTGCTTGACCAAGTGGACGGGATCTGCCGCGACGGAGATGAGATTTTTGATGCAGTCATGACTACCGCCAATGCCTATTTCTCCGGGGATAAGCCTTTGGAGCAGGCCGCTGACGATATTGCGAAGCGACTGAAAATCTACAACGCAGAGCGCGGATAATGCCTTTCTCAAGATCAACTCATTATTGATTCGAGGTGACTGAATAATGAGCGATGCACAACCGAAAGAATCCCTATGGCTCCCGTGCCCCAAGTGTGGGTCAGGACGAAGATCAAAATCTACGAGGACACCGTCCTTCTGAATTTTCCATTGTACTGTACCAAATGCAAGAATGAAAACAAACTCGGCGTAATAAAATTCAAGATCGTAGTTAGCGACGAGCCAGACGCTTAAAGCGCAGAGCCTGCTACTCCATGAGTGGAGAAGCAGGCTCTTTTCTTATTTTGCGGGAGTAAAGCTCCGGCCCTTTACGATCCCAAGTGCGGCTTCGACAACAGGAAGCAGATTGCGGATCTGATTATCGCTGCAATCGCCCAGCAGGATCTCAAGCTGCTTTCTGGCCGGATCTTCAGGATCTACCTGGGGATAAAAGATTTCTGCGGGATCTATCATCAGCGTTGTTACAAGCGCGCACAGCACATCCAACTGCGGATTTCCCTCGCCGTGCTCGATTTTGCGGATCGTCTGTTCCGTGACGCCCGCTTTCTCTGCAAGTTCCGCCTGGGTCATTTTCTGACGCTTTCTATTCCGATAAATGCTCTCGCCCAAGTATTTTGAGAATTCCGTCATCTTTATTCACCTCAAACCGATTGTACAGTATCGGTTTTGATGTTGGAATTTGTCATCTTTTCGATTTTACCGAAAAGATAATATAGGTTCTCGAAACGTGGGCGGTTTACATAATTTGTCGACAATGAGTGATTTTGATTGTTTTTCGGTGTGTCGATATAGGTATAAGTCGAGCGAAGGAACACCACAAATGCTGCCGGTTGCGGTAAAATATAGACACTGATCAGAAACTAAAACATAGGAGAAAGAGAATGTATAGCTTCCATCAAGAGAAAAGCAATACCACCATCCCGCCGGAGGAGATTGCTAAATTGCTTCGGAGCATTGGCGCTTCCGGTCGGCTTGTTGGGTTTAATTATGTCGTTTACATCGTGTATAACATCCTGCAAAAGCCGGACGAGCACTACTGGATCACCAAGTGCGCCTATCCCGATACCGCGAAGTATTTTCAGGTGCGGCCAGCTTCTGTAGAACACGCGATCCAGACGGTGATTGCTTCCTGCTGGGATCGCTATGACCATTCTGACCTTAACCGCGTTGCAGGAATTGAGCTGGAAAACATGCCTACAAACAGCGAGTTTATAGACATTCTTGTCGCCTATCTGCGCTACGGAGCATACGAAAGGTAATAGAAATAAGTGAACGGATCTTCCCGTTCACAGAAGCGCACCACAGATGGCGCGTTTCTGTGAGCCGGAAGGCTCAGACAAGTGAATAGGGCAAGCAGATACGTTCTGCTTGCGGGAAGCCAGGCAGCGGGTGCGCCAGGATCGTCAGTCGGTGAGGAGGTGAAATCACCGACGGCAGAGCGAACAACACCACCGCTGTATGCAGCCAATGGCACGGCTGCCTGCCACGATCCGCAAGCGGGCATAATGATACCTACGTTGATGGCACGTCACAGAGTCAAACGTCCCGCCATAAGCATGGAGGGAGGCACGAAACACATATCCTACGGAGCGGCCTGCCTCGCCGCCGTCTGTCCTTTGCCTTTGAAAACACCGTGATATCTTCGATCCGCACTACGCAAGAGTGCGGATTTTGTCGTTTTTATTCGTTTCACCATGAAACGCATTTGGGAGGGAAACATTATGCTGCAGTTTTTTCTTGGCCTTATGGCAGGCGGTTTTTTGGCATTTCCATTATTTGTGTTATGCAGGTTGGCAACCGCAGTGACCAGGACAAAGAACCTGTCACAAAGAAAGCAGAAATAGAGTGAGATGATTGTTTGAGCAAGGCAAATCCTCAGACATTGCCGAAGAGAAAAAGAGAATGCCGCGACAATGAATTACACATCATTTCCGTTGATGATGAAGCACGAACCATTCATGCACAAATCAACGGCTGCAGTATCACCGCAGTATGCCGGGAGAAAAGCAACCCGGATATATATGAGAGCATAAAGGGAATATTGATCCAGAGCGCCATTGAATAAGGCTAATATGAGTGTCCGGAAATTTGACACGATTAGACATATATGAGAAAATATGAATAGGAAGTTGGCACTATGTACCTTGAAAAGTTCATAAGTAAATGTGAACGTGCCAATACCATCCCGTTGAAAGGACGGTATTGAAATGACAGAAACAAGCACGCTCGCAAGTTATACTTTCGATAAAGAAACAGGCTGGCGCACAGACCTCCCCTTGTACATAGAGCCGGGTACTCGCGTACTGTTCCTTTACCGCGTATCTACGGCCAAGCAGTTATATCATGATGCGAATAACGAGGCGGACATTCCCATGCAGCGCCTCCGCTGCCGTGCCTTTGCCGAGCAAAACGGCTGGACGATTGTATGTGAGCTTCAAGAGGAAGGTATCTCCGGCCATAAAGTCAGAGCGGAAAACCGCGACAAGGTACAGATGATTAAAGACTATGCCCTCATGCAGAAGTTCGATATTCTTCTCGTTTTTATGTTTGACCGTATCGGTCGTATTTCAGATGAAACACCTTTTGTCGTGGAATGGCTTATCAGCCACGGGATCAGAGTATGGGCGTCAGAAGAAGGAGAACAGCGCATAGAATCCCATACCGACAGGCTGATGAATTACATCCGCTTTTGGCAGGCTGACGGCGAAAGCCAAAAGACCTCTATCCGCACGGCGAACAGCTTGCATATATTAAACGAGCAAGGCTTTTTTACCGGGCGTATCTGTCCCTATGGATACGAGCTTGTGAAATCCTGGCGCATGAACAAACGAAAGCATGAGGTACACGACCTTACAATCTGCGAGGACGAGGCCGCTGTTGTCCGTGAAATGTTCCGTCTTGCCTATGTTTACGGATACGGTGCTCAACGGATCGCTAACCGGCTGCATGAGCTTGGATATAAAAATCGGGCAGGCGAAAACTAGCACCCTGCCACGATTCAATCTATATTGAGAAATGTCGTGTATATCGGAATCCTGCGCTGCGGTGAATCCCAATCTCCCATCCAAGAGCGCCTTCGCATCGTGGACGATAAGACCTTTTACGAAGTAAAGGCTATGTTGGAAACCCGGTCACGGCAATACCAGGACACGCGATCTGCCCCGTTGAATACCCGCGGAAATTCACTTCTGGCCGGGAATATCTTTTGCGGCCATTGTGGAGCGCGTCTGTGCATCACGACCAACGGAAAAGGCCGTCCAAAAGCAGATGGAACCGACACAATCAGGACTCGGTATTGCTGCCAGACCAAGACCCGCAAGCATGGTGAATGTGACGGGCAGACCGGCTATACTGTATATAAAGTGGATGATACCATCGACGCTTTTGTGCGGAACATCCTGGCAAGGGTGAAAGCGGTTGACCGCGGAGAGCTTATCAGAGCGTGAAATCAAGCCGATATTCTTTCCCGGAGGAATCATGTTAATCAGCTGTTCCAAGCCGCTACAAAGGCCGAGAACGAGCTGCAGCGCCTACAGGGCGAGATCGTAAAGGGCCCTTATCGGGGAAAGCGCTTTCACGCCGGAAATGCTCCGGCCAGCCATAGAAGCGCAGGAACGCAAATACGCTGCCCTTATGACCGAGTGCAAGGAAGCTGAGGCCGATCTGCACGACAGCGAAAACAATCTCCTTGCCTTATCAGAGAAGTTTGATGATATGCTCCAATGGGCATACCTGTACGATAACGCCGATATTGCGGCAAAGAAAATGATCGTTTCCCGGATCATCGACCGCGTGGACATGTACCGGGATTATGAGATCAGAATTACGCTGAATATCAACATCGAGCAGTTTCTCAACACCATTGAGCTTGTTGCATGATCCTGTTTCTTTCCCATTCGACACGAATGGGGGTATGTAAATGATGGCTTGCGAGAGCGCTTGAATGGCATTCAAGAGGTCAGCGGTTCGATCCCGCTTATCTCCACCATGAAAAACACCTGATTTCGTAACCGTTTCCGTTCATAAGGATGTATTTTCTTATGAGAGATTGGTCGCAACCTCTGCTATGGAGGCTGCGGCCTTTTCTCTTTCTGCGGTAGATCACGGCCTTGATGATTCTGCGATAGCAAGCATCTTCTTTATGGTTGCAAGGTCTACAAGTCCGACACCGGTAAAGTAGATGTCAATACCCACCCGCTTATGTCCGTTCACCATTTCACTGTTGTGAACCTCGATTCGCTTGATGATCTTATTGACCACCTCCAGCGTGAGTGTTTCCATACTGGAGTACTCCCTGAGTCCTGCCAGCAAAAGTCGAATATCCACGCTCTCCCGTTCGAGTTCGGCCAGCTCTTTTTCCTTCGTGCTGACGGATTGCAGTAGCTCTGCCTGCTCTTTTTCGTACTTTGCTGCCATACGGGAATAACGCTCGTCAGATAGTTTGCCCGCAAAATTATTCTCATAGAGTTTGGCAATCAGCCGGTCGATTTCATCGATGCGGTGTTTTCCGGCAGCGATGTCCGATTTGACAGATCGGATATTCTGATCTGTCCCCGCAGATTGTTGCTTTCCAATCATTTGCAGAAAGAATGATTCGTGACAGGTGACGAAATCTGTAAGATCGCTGACCGCCACTGAGACGATTTGTTCCAGCGCGACATTCCGGATATAGTGAATTGTGCATTCTCCTCGACCGGACTTGTAATTGGCACAGCGAAAAAATTCCTGATTTGCTTTCAAACTCTTAGCCGCACAAAAGTGGAGCTTTGAACCGCAGTCTGCACAAAAAACCAATCCGGAAAACATGCTTGTTTTCCCCGTTGCAGTCGGGCGGCGCTTATTTTTGCGCAGCTCCTGCACTCGGAGCCAAGTGTTTTCGTCAATGATCGCTTCCTGTGCGTTCGGCACGATGCTCCATTCCTCCTCCGGCTTGCGAATCAGTTTGTGTACCTTGTAGCTGACGGTAGTCGTTTTCAGATTAACCATACAGCCGGTGTATTTTCGATTGCTCAAGATGGCGTCAATGGTGCTGTCCTTCCATAAATACGGATCGCTCGGCATCGGACGATTGGCGGAAGAAGAACCGACCGAATAGTAATATGCGGTAGGGGTAAGAACCTTCTCCTTTTGCAGAAGCCTCGCAATTTGCTCCGGGCCTTTTCCTTCAAGACAAAGGTGGTAAATCCTTCGTACTACCTCGGCGGCAGCCTCATCAACAAGCCACTTTTCTTTATCAAGCTCGTCACGCTTGTAGCCGTATGGTACCCGGAAGTTGCTTCTTTTACCGTTGGCCGCCTTCATTGCCCACACAGCCCGCACTTTTTTGCTGGTCTGCGCTGCATACCACTCGTTAAAAATGTTGTGGAATGGCATCATCTCCGTGCCCTCGCCGGTTTCGGTATCCACACGCTCCTGAATGGCGACAAATTTCACACCTAAAGTTGGATAGATGATTTCTAAATACCTGCTAGTTTCCACGTGCTCACGCCCGAAACGGGACATGTCCTTGACGATAACCGCTGATACTTTCCCGGCTTCAATCAGTGCCTCCATTTCCCGAAAGCCCGGACGCTCAAAGGTCGTACCGCTGATCCCGTCATCTTCAAAATATTGCCGGTGTAGGTAGCCGTGCTTCTTGGCGCAATCCATCAAAATGATTTTTTGAGACGAGATTTGTCAAGGTATGTTTTTATAACGGAGTGTGCAATTCGCATTGACAAGAAGCAAAAAGAACGCTATAATAATGTCGTTATCGATAATGACGTTATTATTTAGGTGCAGAGGAGTGAAGACATGGCCAATAGGGATCATTCCTTGGATGATGGGATCATTCAGGCTGCTTATTCGGAGTTTCTTGCTTACGGCTTTCAGAAAGCCTCTCTGCACAAGATCGCCGAAAAAGCCGGTGTTACTACGGGGGCAATCTACACAAGATACAAGAATAAAGACGCGTTGTTTGCCAGTCTGCTTCAGGATTTTTTTGAGACGATGCAGGTTCTCTTTGCCCCCGTCGCGGAAGAATACGAAAAAGCAAAGTGCAGCGCACAACCGGAAGATATCCTCCGCGCTATAAACGCCGAAGAACAGGTATATTTTCAACTGCTGACCGAGCACTGCAATGACTGCACTTTATTTTTCTGCCGCAGTGATGGCAGCTCCATGGAAGCCATGCTGCATGAACTGATGAACCGTAAAGCGGAACAAACGGTAGAGTTCTTTTCACATATCTATGGAAAAGCGCCAAATGCCGATGCAATCCGTCTTTTGATGGGCTCACAGTTCTGGTACTTCCGCCAGCTGCTGGATCAGCATATGGATGAAGGCAGAATGCTTACCTGCTTACAGACAGTCCTTGATTTCACCAACGCTGGCTGGCGGCAGCTATGTGACAGCCTGAATTAAATTGGCAAAGGAATTGGGCGGTGCGGACGCCCATTTCTTACGGGCATCAGTTAGAGGTGGCTAACTCGGGGAGAAGAGTTTACAATGATAGATTTTGAATTTGAATTTCAATATGCGGAGGAAAAAGCCCCGGTGCTTCGACGAACTTCCGGAAGTATTCCGGCGGGACGCTGTGTGGTGCTTTGCGGAGGCAGCGGATGCGGAAAATCTACGCTGCTGCGGTGCATCAACGGACTAATCCCACAATTTTACGAGGGAGAGCTGAAGGGCTTTTGCCGCCTGAACGGGCAGGACACCGCCGGGCTGCGTATCGGCGAGATCGGCGAGCTGGCAGCATCGGTATTTCAGGATCCGCGAAGTCAGTTTTTTACTGTGAACAGTTCCAATGAAGTGGCCTTCGGTCTTGAAAATCACGGTCTGCCGCATGATGAAATCCGGCAGCGGGTAGATGCGGCCTTCCGGATCTTCCATCTGGAGCGGCTGAAGAATCGCAATGTCTACGAACTGTCCAGCGGCGAGCGACAGCTCATCTCCATCTTGTCCGCGTGGGCCATGGACACAGATATTTTTCTCCTTGACGAGCCAACGGCCAATCTGGACTTCGCAGCCACGCAGCAGTTAAAGGAGATTCTGCTTGCCCTGAAAAGGCAGGGAAAAACCCTGCTGCTCAGCGAGCACCGACTCTACTATCTTGCCGACATTGCCGATGAATATTGGGTCATGGCAGACGGCGAAATCAAAGGAAAATACACTGCCGCAGAGGCAAAGGCGTTCTCGGCGGAGCAGAGACAAACACTTTCTCTGCGCACACTTGACCTTGCGGAGATCACCGTGCCGGAGAAAGAGCCGCTGCCGAAAACCGCGCCGACGGCGCTTGCCGTCTCAGATGTCCGCTATACATACGGCAGGAAGGCCGGAGATACCCTCTCCGGTGTCAGTTTTTCCGTCCGTGAGCATGAGATCGTTGGTCTCGTGGGCGCAAACGGCTGCGGCAAAACGACCATCGGCAAGCTGATTGCAGGGCTTTACCGCCCCTCCGGCGGCAGGATAATGCTTTTCGGAAAGCCGCAAAATCCAAAGCAGCTGCAAAAGCAAGTGCTGTTCATCCTTCAGGAGTCGGAGTTCCAGTTCTTCACAGGCTCCGTCCTGCACGAACTGCAATACGGCCATGCGGTGACACCGGAGTTTGAAGCAAAAACGGAAGCGCTGCTGAAAAGTATGGATATGTGGGACTGCCGCGACCGGCATCCCTTTTCCCTCTCCGGCGGGCAGATGCAGCGTCTGACGCTGATGATGGCGTATCTATCCGACAAGCCGATCGTCATACTGGACGAGCCGACAGCAGGACAGGACGCGGAAAGTCTGGAGCGGTGCGCAGCGCTGATCCGGGAGATGCGGAAAGAAAAGACTGTTCTCATCATCACTCACGACCCTGAGCTAATTGCAGGTGCGTGTGACCGCTGCATTGGGCTGTCGGATGGGCATGCAGAAATAGAATTACCCGTTTATTCGGAACGAGATTTGCAAGCAACCCAGCGATATATGGAGGGCTTTCATCCTTCCGATGCTCCGGCGAAAAAACAGCATAAAGAACAATTCCACCCGGTGACAAAGCTGCTTTACTGGCTGACCCTGCTGGTCGTGATCTCCACATCCAACAACCACTTGGTTTATGCCGCATATGCCGCACTGATCCTGCTGACCGCAGCTGACGGCTGGTTCGGAACGGCGCTGGCAGGCGGGATGAGCTTTGGGGTGCTGTGGATAGCTAACGCCCTGGTGCCGGGCACGGTGTTTTCCTTCATGCTGGTGTTGTTCCCGCGGATCATCGCTATCGGCATTTCCATGCGGACGCTGATTGGGCGAAATGAAGCCAGCCGCACCCTGGCAGCACTGCGTAATCTGCACCTGCCGGAGCGGCTCATTATGATCGTCGCTGTAATCTTCCGCTTCTTCCCTGTGCTGTCAGGAGACAGGAAGCTACTGCGGCAGTCCATCCGCACGCGGGGCGCATTTGCAACACCACTTCAGAAGCTGCGAGCGCTGCCATCCTATATTGAAATACTGACCGTGCCGATGGCTTTGCGCGTTATCCGCATCGCCGAGACGCTGTCCGCCTCCGCCGAAACACGGGGCATCGACTTAACCCGCCGCAAAAGCAACTATCTGTCGCTTCGGTTTTCTGCGTGGGATGTTGTGTTCTGCGTCCTGCTGGCAGCATCGATCGCCGCCGGCCTTATCCTGTGATCGCCGTCTCTGCGACGTTCAACCATATTTCATTCAAAAAGGAGTCTTTACCATGAGTACTGCAAACCCCAATAAACTGAAAGTCAAGGACATCATCACCGTTGTCCTGCTGGCTCTGATCAATGTGGTCATTTTCTTCGCCAGCTCCGTCCTGTACGCAACGCCCATTACCATCATTCTGATGCCGGTATTTTTCGCCCTGCTGGAGGGCATCGTCTACTTCATCATCGGCACGAAGGTGAAAAAGCCCGGTGCGATCCTCATTTACAGTATCGTCCGTGCCATTATGGGCGGATACCTGCCGTACATCATCCTCTTTATTCTCTCCGGTGTCATTGCCGAGCTGCTGCTGTGGAAGATGGGCTACGGCAATGCGAAGGCGCTGACCGTCAGTTATGTCATCAATCAGGTGATGGCCGCCTTCGGCAGCACCATCATTCCCTATGCGATTGCTGCGAAAGCGATGGCGGATCAGATGGTCACCGATGGCCGTCAGGACGCCATCCTTGCCGCGTCCCAGATGCTGCAGTCCTGGGTATCCGTGGCGCTGGTGGCCGGTGTGATCGTGGCGGCCTTTATCGGCGCAATGATCGGCAAGCGGATCGTGAAAAAGCACCTTGCTGCGTAATGCAGTCGAAAGGAGTTCACCATGAAAGAAATTGAGCCAAATCGCTCCGCCGCCTCGTGGCTGGCAGAGCTGGCAAAAGGGCGGTACGGCGAGTACGCTTTGAGCGTCCTTACGGCGCTGCTGGGCGTCGCCTGCTCGCTTATTCCGTATTTCATCATCATCCGGCTCATCACCGCACTGGTAAACGGCACGGCGGAGCTGACATACTGCCTGACGCTCTGCGCGTGGATGGCGGGCTTCTGGGTGCTGCGCTATGTGCTGCACAGCGTGTCCACATCCCTTTCCCACCATGCCACCTTCCATGTGTTAGCCAATACCCGCATACGGCTGCTGAATAAGCTGGTCACGCTGCCCCTTGGCACGGTACTGGACCGTTCCTCCGGCTCGTACAAGAACATTATCGTCGAGCGCGTGGACTCCATTGAAACCACCCTTGCCCATTTGCTGCCGGAGATGACTGCCAACATTGTAGGCGCGCTGGCGGTGCTGGTGCTGCTGTTTATCGAGGACTGGCGCATGGGGCTTTCCATGCTGATCGTCGTGCCGCTGGGCGTTCTCTGCTTTATGTCCATGTTCAGCGGCTATCACGAGAAGTTTCAGCGCACGGTCACCGCGACAAAGACACTGAACGACACGGCTGTGGAATACATCAGCGGCATTGAGGTCATCAAGGCCTTCGGGCAGTCTAAGACCAGCTACGCAAAGTTCGTCTCCGCCGCAAAAGAGGGTGCGGACTGCTTCATCGACTGGATGCGGGGCAGCCTCTTCGGACAGGTGGCCGGAATGGCGATACTCCCTTCGACACTTCTCGGCATCTTGCCGGTGGGCTGCCTTCTCTATATGCACGGCACACTGTCGGC
>CAKTMC010000008.1 GCA_934573735.1 uncultured Oscillospiraceae bacterium
AATAACCCGAGGGCTTGACCTATATTTTGCAGGCAAACCCCTTGCTTACTTCTCCTCTGTTTAGTTTTCAGGGTACAATATGCCTTGACATGGCCCGTTGGTCAAGTGGTCAAGACGGGGGCCTCTCACGCCCCAATCGGGAGTTCGACTCTCCCACGGGTCACCATATGCACCTTTAGCTCAGCTGGTAGAGCACCTGACTCTTAATCAGGGTGTCCAGGGTTCGAGTCCCTGAAGGTGTACCATCCTTGAGGATGATTATTCATCCTCAAGGAAACCCCTTGACAAAGGGAATTAAATAGTGTAGTATTTGGTATGTTCCAAATGCAGTTGGTGTTTTTAACGGTGAGGGTCCACCTGTTCCCATTCCGAACACAGAAGTTAAGCTCACCAGTGCCGACAATACTTGTCTGGAGACGGACCGGGAAGATAGGTCAATGCCAACACAAAGGGTTTGGCGCAAGTCAAACCCTTTGAACTTTTGCCTCCTTAGCTCAACAGGTAGAGCATGCGGCTGTTAACCGCAGGGTCGTAGGTTCGAATCCTACAGGGGGCGCCACTTAACGGTATTGCCGTCACGATATCGTGACGGCAATATTTTTAGTGAGACATGGACCGTTAGCTCAGTTGGTAGAGCAACCGGCTCATAACCGGTCGGTCCGGGGTTCGAGTCCCTGACGGTCCACCAATTAAATAGGGGAATAGCTCAGTTGGTAGAGCGGCGGTCTCCAAAACCGTAGGCCGAGGGTTCGAAGCCTTCTTCCCCTGCCATGAAACAGCTCAACTTTGCCGTAAGACAAAATTGAGCTGTTTTGTTTTTGCGCTATATCAATAGCTGGGGTAGAGGAAAACAAGAATAGTCAAAAGGAAAGAAGTGCAGCTCTCTGCGCTTCTTTCCTTTTAGCTTGCATTTAAGTATACAACGAATTATACTAATGTCACGGACTAGACCGGACGCTGGATGGCATACCGATTCAACAACCTGATCATGATAGAACCTTGTGCGATAGAATATTTCCCATCCCAATAACACGGAGGACGCCATGCCAAAATACACCAAAAGCAACATTGAAGAGTTAAAAGCTTTTTTGTACGACAGTTATGTTCATGATGCAAATTTGGGGTATGTTGAATATAGCTGTAAAGATGATAGAATTAAAATCGAATTATATAATCCGATTTTTGATGTTAAGATTGACTTAACCTTTCTGGATATAGTAATTACGCTCTCAATTAAAGGTGACTGGCCCGGAAATCGTGCAACACTCATTTCCCTAAGCGTGGAAAAAAATCTTTCATACTTGCAAAAATCTCTTTTAAAGGCTAACGAATATATGGAAGATGCCCTTTACCTGCTGTTTCAAATGTTGTCTGGAGATGAATTGCATATCGTATCAAAAGAAGTAATTGTTGAGATTACTAACTTCAGTGAATCATCTTGCCCTAAACAAAACTAGGAAACACAAAATTTGATGTAGGCGATATGCTACTTGATGGAGATGGCGGCTTAGTTTGCAGTGTAGTAGGTGGCAGGGGGGGGCAAATTGTGGAAATAAAGTCAAAATTAACGCCGCCGGCAAGCAATTGGGAAAATGAATTCTCTCTGGGAATAGTCTATCAAAGGCTGTAAGCTAATACAAAGACCGCACATGCCCATGGCGGTAAATTGGAGCTAAAGTCACCGACGAAGTCTTTGAGACTCAATTTAATATGCGGGGGTTATTTTGCCTTTTTTGTGAGCTAATGCGAGGCGGATGTTTCGACATCCGGGAACATTGCTATTCTTATGATAGTATGAGCAGAGTGGCGCAGATAATTTTTACTGCCAATTGTGCGACAGTTGCTATCGGCGTAGGTTCTCTTGCACTGACTTTAGCTACAGCCATTGGAGTTGCTGCAAAGAAAGCGAGTGTTGCTGCATCGTTAAATGCATCAAAGTTAACTGCAAATGCTGTTACCGGATGTACAAAGCAGCGACTAAACTAAGTAATTGTAAGAAATGACGTTGGAGTTGCGTCTTCTGCGATTTTTTGATGCCGTTAGAAATTCGGTAGATGTTGCAAGAATAATTTATGATTTGGGGAGATTTTCAAAAACAATAGCTCAAAGTGACGGAGAATATAATGTATGGTGAGTGAAGAAAAGGCAATAGGAATTATCAATAAATATTTACAACGTGCCCACGGGACAAATATTCGTCGATATTTTCCTGTTGTGGCATCTGAGCTTTACGGTAATGGTCAGTTGTGTGAACATATAATAGATTATTTGGGGGATGTATATGCCTACGCCGGTTTGGACGCAAATTATGCGGAAAACGCATGCGGCACAGAAATACAAGAGGCAATCAATTTTCTTGCTTTTTGTAACAGAAAAGCATAGGTATATACGCAAGTAAAGTTTATATAAGAAAAGCAAGGTACAATAATATGAAATATAACAAGTATTATATCCCTCACCATCGACTTGCTGTGCTCATGGTAATTTTTGATGTACTTGTCGTTGCCGCTATGCATGAGATAACCGCTTACTTTGTTGAGAAAATTAAAGATATAAGCTTTACCCTTTCTAAGAACATAGGCGAAGGAATTTTCATTCTTGTTGTGCTATCTCTTATAATGATAATAGCAGCTCTTGTCATTTGTGCAGCAGTTGCAGCTACCGAAGCGTTCTGCCGACCTGTAAAATTCACTCAACAGGGTGTCGAGTGCGGATTCTTATTAAAAGACCGCATATCATGGGAAAGTATAACCGAGGTGTGCAAGGCTCCCTTGATGGTCTACAGAGAAGATATCCCGATTCCTGCCGACTGTGTATGCATAGTATGCGGCAGCTTTTCAAGGAGTCTACTTACAAAAGCCGGAGCCGGCGAAATACGAGTGCTGATCTTCTGTGAAAAGCATCTTAAACGCTACAACGAGTGGATCAAAGAAAAGCTATATAAAATAGATGAACCTGTCGAGTGCCCCAAAATGATAATCTGGCTTGAAAGCTCCGAGGAGCTGTACAGGGACATCGCAACAAAGTGGCAAGAAACACGCCAAAGCCAACAGCAATGAGTTAAGCGCGAAGGCTCACGGTGGATATTACTTACGGATATAATGAACGAAAAAAGCGTCTGTTAAATAATCACAGACGCTTTTTTTATGATGTTTTATGATGTTGCCCCGCCGCTTACTCAATTGCGACGAGGCGCGGATTATCTACGCCCGGAACCTCTGCGAGGGCAGCGACAAGCTCGTCCGTGCCCTCCATCGCGCTCACGTCCAGACCTATCGTGACGCTCGCCTTGCCGTGGATGGGCATATTCTGGTTTATCGTCAGTACGCTCCCGCCCGCCTCGGAGATGCGGGTAAGCAGCGTACTCAGAACACCCGTCTCATGGTCGAGCAGCATCGACAGCACCGCCTTACGCCCGCTGTCCAGCTCCGTCGGCTCAAGAATAAAATCCTTATACTTATAATAAGTGCTGCGCGAAATGCCAACATACCTGACCGCATTGCTGACGTCCTTGAGTCTGCCGTTTTCCAGCATACGCCGTGCCGTCAGCACCTTCTCGTAGTAATCCGGCAGTATGTCCTTGTGTATCAAAAGATAATTTTCCAGCATGGTCATATTCTCCTGCTAAGATTTGTATATATAAATATACACTGTCCGTGAGAATAATACAAGCGCTTTTAGTGCGCGGACACAAAATTTTCGGCAATTATTATTCCCGATGCACAGGAGGGACATAAAATGAAGCATTACCGCATAGCCGTACTCGGCGCGACGGGCGTGGTCGGGCGCGAGATGATAGACATCATCGAAAAAAGCGCAATCCCGGCGGAGATAGTGCCGCTCGGCAGTGAGCGCAGCGCCGGGACTGCGATAGACTTTCACGGCAAGCCCCTGACCGTGCGTGCGGCGAGGGGCGACAGCTTTTTAGGGGCTGATTTTGTACTTGGGGCAGTGGACTCGGCCATTTCGCGCCGATTTGCGCCTGCCATAGCCGAGAGCGGCGCGCTCTTTATCGACAACAGCTCGGCCTTTCGGCTTGCTGAGGAGGTCCCCCTCGTCGTGCCGGAGATAAACGGCGAGGACGCATACTCTCACCGCGGCATTATATCAAACCCCAACTGCTCGACGATAATAGCGCTCATGGCGGCAGCCCCGCTGCACAGGCTGTCGGAGATAGAGACGATACACGCCTGCACCTATCAGGCAGTGTCCGGCGCGGGACAGGCGGGACTTGCGGAGTTGAGGCGGCAGACGGCGGACCTTGCGGCGGGGAGACAGACGGAGGCGCGGGTATTCCCGGTGCAGATAGCCTGCAATGTCATCCCCTTCATCGGCGAGGCGCTTCCCGGCGGCTGCACGGACGAGGAAATGAAAATGCAGCTTGAGGGGCGGCGCATACTCCACTGCCCAAGGCTGCGCGTCGGCTGCACCTGTGTGCGAGTGCCGGTACCGCGCTCTCACTCGATAGCAATGACCCTGCGCACAAAAAGGAAAATCACGCCCGCCGAGGCCGCCGCCGCGATATCCGCCTTCCCCGGCTGCCGGGTCGCGGAGAATATCTCGGGGCGCGACTACCCCACGCCGCTTGACCTGAGCGGGCAGGACACGGTCTGGGTCGGGCGCATACGCGAGGATATATGCTCAGAGCGCGGCATTTCGCTCTGGTGCTGCGGCGACCAGATACGCCGTGGCGCGGCGCTCAACGCGGTGAAGATAATGCGGCTGTTTATGTGATAAATTACACTATCGCTCATAAGGCTTGCTATTGAAGTCCGATACTGGTAAAATAAAATAAATCGCACGGAAAAACATAAGAAACGGAGAAGGACATGAACGAGGATATTAAACAGAGAAAAAAGAACCTGATAATGTTCCCGCTCGGCACCGTCGGGCGCGACATGGTTTACAATCTCATCACAAGCTACCTGCTCACCTATGTACTCTTTACCCGCGCACTTACAGCCGCCCAGCTTGCCGCGATAAGCGCCATCATGGTCGGCGCGAGAGTGTTTGACGCGCTCAACGACCCCATTATGGGCAATATCATCGAGCGCACCCGCACGCGCTGGGGCAAATTCAAGCCGTGGCTCGTCATCGGCATACTTACGACCTCCGTTGTCGTGTACCTGTTTTTCAATACCACGCTTCAGGGCTGGCGCTTCGTGTGGTTCTTCGGCGTGATGTATTTTCTGTTCAGCATCACCTATACCATGCACGATATTTCATATTGGGGCATGGTTCCGGCGCTTAGCTCGGATGCGGACGCGCGCAATCAGTTTGCCTCCCGTGCAACGCTCTTTGCGGGCATCGGCGGCGCGATCGCGGGTATGCTCATCCCGATATTCACCACCGGCAAAAACGCCATCGGAGGCAGCACAGCGACGGCATACGGCTTTGTCGCGCTTGCCATTGCGATAATCGCCCCGGCCTTCCTGTGCTTCACCATCTTCGGAGTGCGTGAGCGGCGCGACGATATGCGCGAGGCGGCCCCACCCATCAGCTTCAAGAAAATAATCAGCACCTTCACGCATAACGAGCAGCTTATGTGGATATCCATTATTTTCTTAATCCATCAAATCGGCAACGGCATCGTCGCGGGCGGACTCGGCTCGACCTATATCTACTTCGACTTCGGCTATGAGGGCGGGCTCTATTCGCTGTTTGCAACGGTCGGTCTTGCGGCGACGGCGTTTTTGATGATATTCTACCCCGCGATCTCGCGCAAAATCGCCCGCAAAAGGCTTATGAGCATTATGATGGCGGTCTCGGCCTTCGGCTATGCCGTGATGCTCGTGCCGGGGCTTGTCATGGGCGCGAGTAAGCTCAAGTTCATTGTTTTGACTGTCGGCTATATGCTTGCAAACTTCGGCCAGTATTGCTTTTATCTTGTAATGATGATATCCATTTTGAATACTGTCGAGTATAACGAGCTTGAGACCGGCAGCCGTGACGAGGCAATAATCGCCTCGCTCCGCCCCTTTATGACAAAGCTTGCCTCGGCTCTCACGGTTGCGATAACCTCCGCAAGCTATCTTATCTTCGGCATAACGGGCTTTACAAATCAAATCTCCGAGCTTGAGCAGGTCTGCTCCCTCGGCATGATAAGCGAGGCTGAGAAGCTGAGCCGTATAGATGCCGTGCTCGCCGGCGTACAGCACGGTCAGACTGCGGGACTGCTGTTTTGCATGACGGTCATCCCCTGCGCGTTTATGCTTGCGTCCTATGTTCTGTACCGGAAAAAGTATAGGCTTGACGAGGAGGAGTATGAGCGCATATGCGTCGAGCTCCGGCTCCGGGAGGAGAGACAATGAGCCTGACGAGTCTGGCGCTGCGTTTTGCCCTGCCGAAGACTCGGCTTGAGAGCTATGAGCGCTATCTCTTTATCGGACCTCACCCGGACGATATCGAGATAGGCGCCGGGGCGACGGCCGCAAGGCTTGCCGCCGAGGGCAAAAGAATATGCTTTTTGATATGCATTGACGGGCGCTTCGGTGACGGCGCGACAAGTCTGCGCGGAGACGAGCTTTCGGAGGAGCGCCGCCGCGAGGCTCTGCGCTCGGCGAAGATGCTCGGCGTGGAGGATGTCCGATTTATGGGGCTGCGCGACGGAGCGGGCTATGACAATGACGAGCTTTTGCGCGGCATTGCCCGCACGGTGGGTGATTTCAAGCCCGACGTGATTTTTGCGCCCGACCCGGATGTGGACAGCGAGTGCCACGCGGATCATCTGAATGTCGGCCGCTGCGCACGGCAGATAGCCTGCTTTGCGCCGTATGAGGGCATAATGGCGGGGCTTGAGGCAGAGTCTGCCCCTGTCAAGGCGCTGGCGTATTATATGACCGCGCGGCCGAACTGCTATGTTTCGAGCGCAGGATATATGAAGCTCCAGCTTGAGGCGCTGTTTGGCTGCCATAAGACTCAGTTTCCCGAGGGCTCCGCCGAGGCGCGGGCGATAGCGCAGTATCTTAAAATACGCGCCGCAGACTTCGGTCTGCGCAGTCTCAAGGGCAAGGCGGAGGGCTTCCGCACTCTCACCGCGGTGCAAATGCACTGTATGCCCGAAGCGGGAAGGTAAGGGGAATAGCAAAGCCATTCTGATAGCTTTTGCTTGCGCCCTTGGCTTACCCAAAATGAAACGCAATGAAAAATCCCCCGATATGACATTACGGCATATCGGGGGAATAGTATAAGCTTTTATCTTACATCCTCGGTGACCTTGGTGGGCGGAGCCTCCACTATCTCGGGATGCTGGCAAATCGTGCGGAAGGCCTGCAAAAACTGTGCGTAGTAGTGCCCGTCAACGGTGCGCTCATCCATCACAAACTTGCAGTCAACGTACTTGCGGTCAACCATGTTGCCGTGACGGTCAAGCTCATAGGAGCGACGCTTTGCACCGAAGGCGATAAAGACCGGCAGAGTACCAAAATTATAAATATGATGATAAATGGGCCCGATGCGCAGGGAACCGAGGTCGGTGATTATCATGGAGCCATGGAAGGGACTCGCGTCGATAAGCTTCTGCGGCAGCCAGCCGAAATAGTCAAGAATACGGATGATGAGCAACGCAAAACGCAGCAGGAAGCGCGGAGCCTTGCACAGTGCCTCGGCGACCGCCTCGGTGTTGTTGCCGCTCTCGTCGGTCTTTATCTCATCTATGGCGGCGTTCATCTTGCGGTAAACGTCAAAAATCGTATCCGTAGGCTCAAAAACGACCTTGATGCTCGTCTCCGTGGCGTCAATGGCAAGACTGCGCTTTACGACCATGACGACCTCGATATTATTGCGCGCATAGATATGTCGGCCGGCGACAAAGCGGTTTATACCCGGCAGCCGCGACACGCAGCGTATGTAGGCGGCGATGATAAAATGAAGAAAGCCTATGCCCTTATAGCCATCCACGCGCATCTTGCGCAGGCGGCGGTCAATGGCAGTGACCTCAAATGCCTCCTCATACTGATTGCAGGCGTCGTTGCGCGTCGGCATGATGAAGGGTATAAATTTTGAAAACGCAGGCAAGGACCGAAGCAGGCGGCCATCACTGCGGTCGCCAAAGCGACGCTTGTAACTGCTCATATATATTCCTCCATAATAAAGCTTTAAATTATTTAAGCATTGACATTATACAGGTTTCACCCCAATATTACAAGAGGAATATTCAACAATAGTTTATTTTTTGTTGAATATCTCTATAAGAATATGCAAAAAGCCTCATAATAGGCCGTGATTTTTCGTTTCACACTGTATTTTTTATGCTTGGGGCAGTAATTCTTCCCGAAGTCGCTCTTTATTTTTCTGCGCAAATGGGGTATAATCCCGATATAAGCCCAAAAGGAGGACTGAACATGAAGCAGTATTTTGAAATTGTGGACGTTATGGCACGTGAGATACTCGATTCCCGCGGCAATCCCACCGTTGAGGTCGAGGTCACGCTCGATGACGGGACCGTGGGACGTGCGGCGGTGCCCTCCGGCGCGTCCACCGGTATGTATGAGGCCTGCGAGCTGCGCGACGGCGACAAGAGCCGCTATAACGGCAAGGGCGTGCTGCTTGCGGTGGAGAACGTCAATCACGAGCTGGCCGAGGCGCTGCTCGGCATGAACGTGCTCGATCAGACCTCTATTGATAAAATGCTCATTGATATCGACGGCACCCCGAACAAGACCCGTCTCGGCGCAAATGCGATACTCGGCGTGTCCCTCGCCTGCGCAAAGGCTGCCGCCGCCGCTACGGGCGTGAGCCTGTATAATTATATAGGCGGCGTAAACGCAAAGACCCTGCCCGTGCCGATGATGAATGTGCTCAACGGCGGGCAGCACGCAAGCGGCTCGAATGTGGACATTCAGGAGTTTATGGTAATGCCCGTCGGCGCGCAGAGCTTCCATGAGGCGCTGCGTATGTGCGCGGAGGTGTTCCATGCGCTGAAAAAGCTTGTTCCCGCCTCCGGCGTCGGCGATGAGGGCGGCTATGCCCCCAATCTTGACAGTGACGAGGACGCGCTGAGGGCGCTTGTCGCGGCGATAGAAAAGGCAGGCTATAAGCCCGGCGAGGATTTCCGCATTGCGATAGACGGCGCAGTTTCCGACTGGTACAGCGAGGAGGACAAGTGCTATCATCTTCCCAAGCGCGGCACGGTCATGACGAGCGCCGAGATGGTCGATATGTGGGAGGACTTTGTCAACAAGTATCCCATTATCTCCATTGAGGATGGCATGGGCGAGAATGACTGGGAGGGCTGGCAGCTTATGACTCAGCGCCTCGGTCATCGCATCCAGATAGTCGGCGACGACCTCTTTGTCACGAACGTGGAGCGCATCAGGAAGGGCATAGCTCTCGGCGCTGCAAATTCCGTGCTCATAAAGCTCAACCAGATAGGCACTCTGACCGAGACGCTTGACGCAATTCAGGCGGCGCACCGCGCGGGCTGGACTGCGGTCGTTTCGCACCGCTCGGGCGAGACGGAGGACACGACCATAGCCGATATCTCCGTCGCCGTAAACGCGGGGCAGATAAAGACCGGCGCGCCCTCCCGCACCGACCGCGTTGCGAAGTATAATCAGCTTCTGCGCATAGAGGAGGAGCTGTTCGATGCCGCCGAATACCCCGGTCTCGACGCATTCTTCTCAATTAGATAAGAATATATATTATTATAAGCCCCCGGTATGGACTTTGCCCATACCGGGGGGTTGCGGTGGTGGGGTAATGGATTTAGCCCATGGCTGAGTAAGTGCCAATAGGGAAAAGAATGGCAGCAGTGCGCCCTGTCTTTTCCGCCATGCTCCGGTCTATACCCCGGCGACCCCTTCGGCGCGTTGCGCCACTTCCCCTAAAAGGGGCAGCGCTTCGCGGCGTTGTCGAAATCGGCGCTTCGGCTTAGTCCACGCCCATGACTCCCATGAAAGGGGAGCTGACCGTATGGCACGATTGGTTTACATAATCTGAAATTCACTCTATCAAAAAACACCTGACTTCATACGAAATCAGGTGTTTTTGATTATATTTGCTTATACTCCGCAGCGAAGCTTACGCTGTTGAATTATCCTATTTACTCCGTCGGAGCGTCGAAGTTGCTGGAGGCGGTTTTAAGAGACTCGCCTATGGTCTTATCCGTAGCCTGACGGCTATGCGCATCGACCTTGAGCTTGTTCCTGTCGCCGTGCGTCATGCAGCCGGCGCCGTTGATGCAGCCGCCGACACAGGCCATGCCCTCAATGAAATTGCCGTCAGCGCGTCCCTTGGAGGCCTTGAGCAGCGCAAGCTTACATTCCTCGATGCCGCTGCAGCTCACGGGCTTGACCTCAAAGTCTATGCCCAGCTCCTTGAGCGCCTCCGCCGCGGCCTCGGCAAGACCGCCGCAGCGCGCAAAGCTGCGCCCGAAGCCGGAGGCGTTATCCAGATCCGTCTCCTCCAGCGTGGTCAGGTCAATATCGCGGCTGTCAAGCATCGCCTGAAGCTCCTCAAAGGTCATGACGCTGTCCACATACTCACGCACGCCGGGAAGCTGTGCCTCGCCCTTCTTGGCGGTGCAGGGGCCGATAAACACGGTCTTAGCGTCCTTATCCGCAGACTTTATGAAGCGGGCGACCGTCGCCATCGGGGACATATTGTGCGATACGTTATCGGAGAGCATCGGGAACTGCTTGTGTATAAAGCTCACGAAGGCCGGGCAGCAGGAGCTTGTCAAAAAGCCCTTCTCCGCAAGCTCCTTTGCCTCGGCATAGGCGACCATGTCCGCGCCGAGAGCGGCCTCGACCACATCGTAAAAGCCGAGCTTCTTGATGCCGGTGACGACCTGACCGAGCTTTGCATAGGTAAACTGGCTGGCGATGGCGGGCGCGACTATCGCATAGACATGACTCTCGCCCTTCAAAAGCTTGATTATATCGAGAATAAACGATTTATCGGACAGCGCACCGAAGGGGCAGCGATATACGCAGGCGCCGCAGGAGATGCACTTTGAGTTGTCGATTTTAACGGTTCCGTCTTCGTTCATTGTGATAGCGCCTATCTTGCAGGCGTTCTGACAGGGGCGGCGGCGGTTGAATATCGCGGAATAGGGGCAGGCCTCGGCGCACTTGCCGCAGTTGATGCACTTGCTCTTGTCGATATGCGCGTGGTGGTGCTCATCGTGGCTTATCGCGCCGCGCGGGCATACGTCCTCGCAGCGATGCGCAATGCAGCCGCGGCAGTTATCCGTGACGGTGTAGCCGCCGGTCGGACAGTCGTCGCAGGCTATGTCGAGCGCTTCTATTATGTTGGGGTTGTTTCTGTCGCCGCCGGCGGCAAGCTTGATGCGCTCGCCCAGTATCGCGCGCTCCTTATATACGCAGCAGCGCATAGTCGGCACCTTGCCGGGGATTATCTCCTTGGGGATATCCAGCACGGTCTGCTCAAAATCGCCGTCCCAGGCATGCTTTGCAACCGTGCGCAGAACCTTGTATTTCAAATGCTGTACCTTAGTGTCGAACTTATACATATTTGCACCACCCTGTTTATTTGTGTATATTCTAATGCAAAAAGGCGCTTTTGTAAATAGACAAAATTTTCACATATAATGCTTTTCATGTATCATATTTTGTAAATCCGTCTAAACATTATTATATTCACTCAGCCGCACGCTGTCAACAGTCCTGATTTTTGGTTAAAATTTTTGTTGTTTTTTTCTTGATTTTATAGTATTCTGTATATGTCGCAATTTGCGATTAACAACGAAAATAAGGAGCGGGTATATGTACGATTATATTATAGCCACCTCGTCCACCTCGGACCTGCCGAGGACCTATCTTGAGGCGCACAACATTCCCTTCATCCCATACACCTACACCATCGGTAACGAGCTCTATGAGGACGATTGCCGCGAGGAGACCCGCCAGAAGGTCTACGAGGGTATGCGCAAGGGCGACAGGCTTAAAACCTCGATGATAAACGAGTATATTTATGACGAGTTTTTTGAAGCTCTGCTTGCGCAGGGCAAGGACGTTATCTTCCTCGATATGTCGCAGAAGATGTCCGTTTCTTACGAGAAGTCCATAATCGGCGCGAAGATGGCGCTGGATAAGTACCCCGAGCGCAGGCTCTACGTCATGGATACTCTGTGCATCTCCGGCGGTCTCGGCACTCTGGTCGATAACATGGTCACGCTTGCGGAAAGCGGCGCGAGCTACGACGAGGTCATTGCCTGGGGTGAGGATAACAAGCTGAAAATTGCCCACCGCTTCACCGTGGACGACCTGAACTACCTCAAGGCGGGCGGACGCGTGTCGAACGCGGCGGCGCTTGTCGGCGGTATGCTGGCGATAAAGCCGGTGCTCTACGTTCCCGACGGCGGCACACTTGACGTTGCGAAGAAAATTCGCGGACGCAAGGCGGCGCTCAAGTCCATCAGCGACAGCGTCAAGGCAGACCTTGCCGAGGTCGATACCAAGGGCCTGACCATCCACATTCTTCAGGCCGACTGCCGCGAGGATGCCGAGTTTGTCCGCGACGAGATAAAGGCTGCTTACCCCGATGTCGGCGAGATTACTATAACCAGCCTCGGCGTTGTCATCGGCGCGCACTGCGGCCCCGGTCTGCTGACGATATTCTACCTCTGCAACGGCCGCAGACCCTGATTATAATTTTATATCTATAAAAAGCTTGGACAGCAAAGGCTGTCCAAGCTTGAGCCTGTAGACAAAGCTGTCGGCAATGTATAGAATTGCATGGGGAGAGTGCAGAGAGGGGACGGGAGTCCCCTTTCTGCGTTCAATCCAAGCTTATTCAGGAGTGTTTTTGAATACTCCTGAATAAGTTTTCAAGGCGTCGAACTTTGTCGACGCCTTGAAGCTTGGACAGCAAAGGCTGTCCAAGCTTTATCTACGGTCTGACCTCTGGCAGCAGTACGCTGCCAGAGATTTTTTCTGCAAGCTTCGCGCAGAGTGCATGCTTAGTTTAAGCATCGCCCACTCAAAAGTCAAAGCTGTCTGTACCGGTAAACGCCAGCTTGGCCTTAAACGGAATGCGCGCAACTACCTCATAGTCCTCCTGACCGCTCTCACGAATCATCAGCTCGTACTGCTCACCGCTGTCATCGCGGCTGTTCAAGCAAAACTGCACCCGCTCCGTAGAAAGCTTGCCTCCCTTGATTTCGATGAGCTGACGCTCATTCAAAACGTGACCGTTGGCATCAATAAAGAAAAGCTCATAGGAACTATCCTTCTGGCTGCTTCTCTCATCCATTACAAAGCTCAGGCTGAAAATATTATTAGTAATCGTGTAGCTTGGCTTAGCGGGCCTAAACGCCGGTGCAGCACCCTTATCTGCAAGCTTGTAAAGCTCCCTCGGGGACTTGCGAACGGGTTTCTTGCGTACCGCGCCGCTGCTCTTTCGCGCCACAAGCGTCTTTCGCGTTGCCTCCGCAAGCTGAACAAACTCAGCCCTTGATGCGGAATTCTCATCGACCTCAACGGCACGAATCGGGTGACAGACAAAGTAAATTATTTGCTTGCTGGCAGCCATAACGTTCAAAAGCTCCAGCGCCTTATCCAGGCGTTCGACGTCAAGATTGACAAAGGGATCGTCCAAAATCAGGAATGGCTGCTCACTTTCAAACAGAGTATCGATCAGCGCCAGACGCATACAAAAGTCTATCAGGTCGCAATAGCCGGTGCTGTATCCCTCGGCTACATGCTGCTTTTCATTTTCTTCGATGCTTATATTGAAGTCCAGATCCAAAATACCCCTGACCGCGTCGCTGTTAAGCCAGATATGCATATAGTTATTGAAGCGCTGCTCCACCTTGCTTAAATAGCGATTTGCCAAATTTTCCTTTGCTTGGCTGATGAGCAGTATCGTTTTCTTGAGCATAATAAGCGTATTCTGCGCCCTTCGCTTCTGCTCATAAAGCCGGCGTATCTCTGTCGAAACGTCCGGATACTTTTCAAGGGACTCGTCTGCTTGTCGGATAAAATCACTTTTCTGGGTGTATTCTATCAAAAGAGCGTCGCGGCGCGCCTCCGCTTCCGCAATTTGAGCTTTAAGCTCCGTTTCCTCGACGCCAGCATGATGTGCCTCCGTGCTTTGCCCATCACCTATGGCGTCGCGCTGCTTTTCAAGCTGCTGCATTGCGGTCAATAGCGCTGAATATGAAGCCGCCTTTGCGTATATTGCGGCGGGGACATCCGTGCCCTCGGCTTCAAAGTGTCCATATGCCGCGGTAAATTTTTCAAGTGCATCGGAAGCTTCCTCGCGCTTGAGCTCCAGTTTGCGCTGATTTTCCTCTGACGCTGCAAGCTTTTCTCGAAGCTTTGCTGCCTCCGCAACATTTTCGCGTATCAGTGCAAGACGCTCCGGCAGCTTCAAGTCCGGATAGCAGCCCTGCAAGGCAGGAAGCTTTGAGTCAAGCTTATTTTGAAGCTCCTTGATTTGCTGCTGCTTTTTTTCCCGGCGCTCGGCACGCTCACTGAGTCGGGCTGCCTGCTGCTCATATGCAGTAAACATCTGCTCAGCCTTTCGCAGCACGGTCTGGGCGTTTTCGGCAGTAATTCTGAGCCCGATTGCTGAAAGCTGCTCGTTTGCCTCGGCCAATGCCAAGGTCAGAGCCTCTGCGGTTTTGTTTCTCGCCTCACGCATTTTTGCAATGCGCGGGGACTGTGGCAATTTAAGCGCCTCGTGATTAAGCTTTTCCTCATCGACAAAAGAGCTTTCCGCTCGGAGTGCTGCCTGAAGCTGTCCCTCGGAGACCCTATACGCACTCAGCTTCCAGCGGAGCTGCGACAGCGCCGCCTCATAGGCTTTCCCCACAAGCTCCGGATACTGCTCGTCTATGGCTTTTCGCGCTGTCTCAAGCATTTCAAGCTCATTCTCCGTTGCCTTGAGCCTTGCATTAAGCATATCAAGCCCCGGCGCTTCATCTGCCGCATAATTTGTCTCGGACATCATTGTCTCGGCGAGGAAGCTCTCAAGGCCTTCATTCGCGCTTTTGAGTTTGTCTGCTTTGATTTTATAATCCGTCTCGGCGGAGCGCAGCAGAGTCAATGCCTCATCCACGGATTTTCCGGTAAGTTCTGGATATTGCAGATCAATCGCCGCTCTGTCTCTCTCCGCTGCTTCCGTCTGCTCTGCAATAAAGCTCTGCAACTGCGAAATCTCCTGCTTTTTCTTTCTAAGCCGCCCAAGCTCCTCGGCGTTGTCGATAAGCTCGGTAATTGTTGCCTCAGCAGGCTCGGAGTCTGCCGCCCACTTATTGAGCCATGTCAAAACAGCCTCACGTTCCTCCGTCATTTGACGCTTGTGCTCGGCAATTTCTCCTTCTATGCCTGCGGCAGCAGTAAGTACAGCCTCAAGCTGGCCTTGCAGCTCAAGCTTTCTCCTGCTGTTCTCACGCAGCTTGGCCGCCTGAGCCTTGTTTTTTTCATAAGCCTGAAGCTTTAGCTTGTAGTTTTTCCTGCTGACCGCGCCGAGGAGCATCAGCAGCAAGCCGATGGCTGCAACAACAGAGACAAGAGGCGTGAGCGCAAAGCTTGATATCGCGCCGAGCAGAGTCAAAACCGCTCCGATGCCAAGCATGGCCCTCGCTGCCGACTTCTTCGGCTCGTCCAGAGGCGCTTCTTCGTTGCCGGAGGCACTTTCAAGCTGCTCAATGGATGCCTTTAAGCTCTCGGCCTTGGTCTTTTCGCCCTCAAGTCTCGCAGATAGCCCTTGAATTTCGGATTGATGCGCAGCGGCACTTCTTTGTTTTTTCAGGATTTCTCGTGCCTCATCCGCGTCCGGAAGCTCTCCGGAATTATCGGACAATAGGCGTTCCTGCTCCGGGCTGAGCTCAAAGCTTTCGAGAGATTCCATTTTTGCGGAAACGGTCTGCGTGCTTTTTTGAATTTCCTCCAGCGTTTTTACTGCGGGCGAGATCTTCTCCGTGCTGTAACGCCGTGCAGCCGTTACAGCGGAATAGAGCTTCTCCGACTCCGCCTTTAAGGCCGCAAAGCGCGCCTTTTTGCCGCTCCAGTCTGAGACCGCACGCTCAATGGCGGCCTCTTGCTCTGCCTTCTCCCGGCTAAGCTCCGTCTGCCTTTTTTGCTGCTGCTCCAGCTTCTCAATAACCGGCTCTATCACCGCAGGGGCATACATACTCTGTGCGTCTGTCTCTGCCTGCCGCGCTTCGACATTCGCCCTGAGCGCAGCATATCTTCTCTGCTTTTCGGACCAAGAGTCCGCTTCCTGCGCAAGGCTTCTTTCCTGCGCTTCCAGCTCACGCTGTAGCTGCTGCAGCATAAGCTGAGAGCCCAGTGTGATTTTTAATTTACTGATATAATCCGTGTCCGCGTCCGCTGCCGCTTTTACGGTGTCGTATCCGGCTGCTGTGCGCTCCTCGGCGGACTCCTCTTCATTCCGGGTGGACAATATGCCCTGAAGCTCACCGTAAATCCCTTGCAGCTCGTCCAACTGTGCCGCACTCGGCAAGCTTCCCATATACTTTTCAATCAGTGCCGCATAATCAGCCGCAAGCTTTTCATGTCCGGCCTCAAGCTCGGCAAGCTGCGTCATCAGACTCTTTAGCGTCTGCTGCTGAGCCTTAGCCGCGTCTACTTCATTCTGCCCCGGCACATGACCGCCGAAATCTGTCTTCAGCGCAGCTATTTGTGCCTGAAGCTCCGCTATCTGTCCGTTTATGTCCTCAAGCAGCTTTTTTGATGCCTCGCGTTTTTTGGCCTCGCCTGAAACCTCGTCCAGCTTCTTTTTCTTCTGTTCTATGTCCTCGTTTATTGCGGCGAGGAAAAAATCTATTTGAGTTATACGCTCACGGGCGGCATCTTGTGCCAAGATATCGGTCTCAAGCTTATCCCGCTGCGCCTCCAAGCCGGAAATCTCGCGCGCAATATCGCCGATTTTTCCCTTAGCACCCTTTTTTTCATATATTTTGATTTGAGCCGTCAGCTTTGCTATAGCCTCATCAAAGGCTGCTACATCATTGGCCTGACTGACTAAGGCGTTAAGTCTCGTATGAATACTGCTGGCCGCACCGTCGATGGAGAGCCCGTTTTGGTTGATGAACACACTGCGCTGAAAGGCACTTGCGTCCAGACGAAACAAGGTCTCACCGATTTTGTCCGGGTCGATTTTAGCCGTTGTCTTGGTATCAAGCTTGAGTATTTTCACCTTGTCAAAGCGCGGCGTCTCACCAAAGCTCCTATAAATACGATAAGCCTGCCCCTCAGCTTCAAAATCCAAGGAGCCGCCGTATGCTCCGCCCTGCCATGGAATGTATCTTTTTCTTTCGTTTTCGGTGATATCCCGGCTTCGCTTTGAGTCAAAGCCATACAGCATCGCCTTCAGGAAGGCCGCCATTGTCGTCTTGCCCCAGCCGTTATCCTGAAGAACAATGTTTAAGCCCTCAGAAAAAGTATAATCATAGTTGTGAAGCCCGCCAAAGTTGTCAATATGCATGCTTAAAAGCTTCATTCCTCAGACACCTCCCCGCCGTTTAAGGCATTCCAACCACAGCTGATAAGGCGGTTTCTCTCCGACTCGCTCAGGGAATCATCCTGCAAGGCAAGTCTGACAAACTCGCTGCGCAATGATATGTCGTTTTCAAATGCTTCCTCATCTATGCTCATAATTGTGTTATCGTAAACCTCGACAAAGAATATCTTGGTTTTGAGCTTTTCTTCAAGGGCATTCGCATTTAACGTTAAGCCAAAGGCGGAGCTGCCCACAAGAGTAAGGCGAAGAAAGCTGTCACTGTCTATGGCTTTTGTTGCCTTGCTGATTTTCCGTACAATATCCTTCTCACCGTCGCCGGGAAGGATTTTTAAGTCTACGGATTTATAAGCATACCTCTGCATCTTGACCGTGGTATAGCCGCAAAGCGATTCATTTGTCCATTCAATAACTCCGTATCCAAAGCGCTGCCCCTCCGCATCCTCAAAGCCGATAGGCTCAAATGAGGGAATTGCCCGTTCTTTACCAATGCCGTTAATACAATAGCTCCCGTTTGAGTTGCGCTTTATATAAATGGGCGCATTGTCGGCAAGCTGAATTTCTACGCAGCCCTTGTCGATGCGCAGGGCAATATTGTCGTCGGTGTAGGTGTCGGGTGTTTGTATACAGATTAAATGCAGATTATCGGGGAGATCGTTGCGGTAGTTGATGCGGTTAAACTCATCGGCAGAAAGGAATGTCAGCACCTGAATATGCTTGTCCTCGTTAATTGCGGAGAAGAGGCTGTCTATAACGGACTCGGATACTCTTTCCCTGCCAAACATACTTCCAAAGAGCGCGATATAGGCAGCGTTATTCTGAGCCGCCAAATCTACAAGCTCGGCAAGCTTTTCATTTCTGGCAGTCTGCCATTTGTGTGCAAGCTTGACATCCAGATTTTCAGTACAGCTTGCGGCAAGTCTCACATCGGCGCACAACAGTAGTCTCATTACAAAGCCTCTCCCTTCAAAGATGAGTAAATTGGTCGAAATTATCATCCAGATTTTATGATACACCAAAGAGTTAAGAAGGTCAACCAATAGACTTAGAGAATTTGTACGATTTATATTATATTTAGTGCTGAGTAAGCTGCGATGCTGTGCATAATTGAGAAAGTCAAAAAATATGTAAAAGTATTTATATGCTCACGGCAGAATATGCAGTCCGGTTTTATGAGAACAATCAGCAGCGATGAGGAAATCAAAGCAACTGCGAGAAGCTAAAAAAAGAGCCTTGGACCAAAATCACGCCCAAGGCTCTGCTTTTCTTCGCGCAAAATAAAATAAATCAACGGAGTTCTCTACAGGGAAACTGCGTTACTATTATCCACACCACTTTGAGATATAATCTGCAAATAAAATCCGCGCAACAATCTCTTCACTCGTTCACGCTGCATATCGTTGGCAGTATTATTTACCGTCAAATGCTTATTATAACTATTGCTTGGAAAAATAAGCGCCCGTATCTTTTACGTCTCTCAATGCAGATTCATGGTCCACTTGGTCTGATATCTATCCAGCCAGTGGAGTACTTCCGAGCCGTCGTCATAGGTCAGCGCAACTTTGTCGTAGAGTCTTTGAAGCGCATCCTTTGTTCCGTCCCAATTAGAGATTAGTTCTTTAACACTATTATATTCTTTATCCGGCATTTTCATATTTTATATCCTCCTTGAAATTAAAACTCATGCATGATATGCCGCCGATTTTCCTCGCCGTGCGTTGAACGAACACTTTTCATTGTCCTTGTGGGCAGCGAGAGACACAAGGGTATATGCGAAAGTCAATACCAAGTAAATAATGGCAGACTCAATCGTTTGCGCCCTTCCAATTGTGTTCAAGATAACGCTCCAAAGCAGGGCTTTTGTACATTTGTTGAAATGATACTATGCAATTTTCATACGACATCACAGCTTCCTTTTACTGATTATCAACGCAAGACTGAAATTGGTAATATTATACTAAATATATTTCGAATAATCAACATCTTTTTTGTGTTTTTCTCCCTTGCGTGAAACACAAAATTGGCAAGCTGGTCAGCAACGATAGTTCATTATTGTATGGCGCTCCGTTACGAACGTGGTTTCTGCCCGGGGCTTGCTTCTCAAGCATCGATTTTCTTGATGCTCCGGAAGCAGTGTTTTACGGCAAGAGGATGGCCGTGTAACAGATGCATTTTGTACGCTATGAAAGCCGCACAGGAGAAGCACGGAGGAAAACAGCATAAAAAGTGAAAAAGACCGTAGTCATTGAAACTACAGCCTAAAAAAATCCGGGTTTCTCCCGGATTTTTTCGCAGAAATTATCACGCCGCGCCGCCACTCAAGCCTTGATGTCAGCCTACCACCTAAAGTAAATCTTGCCAACGAAACGAGAGTAACTTAACGTGGACTTGACATCGGAAGAGCTATACCGGGCGCTCATAGCTCAGCTTATCGAGACAGCAGAGCTGCGGCAGCTTAAAGCCATACCGGCATACATCACCGCCTATCTTGCACAGGGCACAGAAAAAGCGAGGGCTTAACCCTCACTTTTTTCCTGCCGGGAGATATCCTCCCGGATAAGCCGCTTAATGTAGCCCGCCTTGCTGTCCACCTCGTCAAGCCGAGCAATAATGTCCTGCTCGGCGCGGCGCATAATCCGAATGCTGAGGGTTACGGAGTTTGCTTTGAGCCAGCCCCATTGATAAGAATAAGATAAAATCTCAGGCCGGACTCGAATCCCCTTCGGGGACTAGGCGGCTTGCGCCGCCGTCGCCGGGGCGCGATTGAGTCAATCGACTGTCGGTACCAAAAAAGGGCATCCTACGGGATGCCCATTTTTGGTGCCGGTAACCGGACTCGAACCGGTACGTTGTTGCCAACGAGGGATTTTAAGTCCCTTGTGTCTACCATTCCACCACACCGGCGTGGAATGAATATAATTTACCACTACACGGGCAATTAGTCAAGCGCGGAAAACGTGAGCGCCGGGCAGGAATTACCCTCTGCCCGGCGCTCTCAGCCTTATATGCTCTCAGAACAGGTACTCCGGAGCCTCCTCAAGGCACTCCGGGTGCTCCTCAAGATACTCCAGCTCCTCGTGCGTATGCTCACGGTTTTCCTCCTCAATGCGTCCGACATGGAACATGAGACTAAAGCCGACCATTGTAACAAGTGCAACGAGGACAGCGGCGTAGGTCTCCGTAAACCATGGGGCAATGGGATAGCTGCCGAATTTCAGCTTCCACACCACCCAGAACACCGCCGCAAAGCAGGTGCAGATCATGCTGAAGCAGGCGCCTCTTTCCGAGGCCTTGTTCCAGTAAATGCCCAGCAGTATCACAATGAATATCGCTCCGCGCAGCGAATAGGCGGAATAGACGATATCGAGCACCGCGCTTGCATCCACAAGCAGTATCGCCGCAACGCAGCATATCACGCCGGAAAGCGCGGTCGTGATGCGGCTGACGCGGAGTATCTGCTCATCGCTTGCATTGGGGTTTATGTCGCGCTGATATATATCCTTGGTGAGCATCGTGCCCGCGGCAAGGATTATCGGGGAGACGGTGGAGAGTATCGCGGCGAGTATCGCCGCCAGAATAAGACCGCCCGCAACTGGGTTTATGCTCATCATCAGCGAGGGCAGGGCAAGCTTTGCGCCCTGTGCCACACTGTCCACGTTTTCAAGCAGCGTCCCCTGATTATACATTACACGACCTATCATGCCGAGCAGCGCGCTGAAAAAGCCGAAGGGCGCGACGACAAAGGCTGTGAGTATGCAGGCCTTTTTCGCTGTTTTTATGTCCTTTGCGGCGAGAACGGGCTGAATGCCGGCCTGCGCCGTGCAGGCGCCGAGAAGGCTTGCTATGAGCCACGAGCTGACCTTGGAAAAGCCGATGGAGCTCATGCTGAAGAATTTGCCGCCATCCGCCGCCTCGACCTGCGCCATGCCGTCCCGAAACGCCGCCACGCCGCCGACCTTTTGCAGCGCCACGAACATGGCAAGCACCATGCCGCCGTACATCGCAAAGAGATGCACCTCACTTGTCGCTGCAACGGCCTTCATGCCTCCGGCGAGAGTGTAAACGATGAATATGAGCGCGAAAACTATGCAGGTCGCCGTAAAGTCATAGCCCATAAGACTCTGACCCAGCTTACCCGCCGCAACCATCTGCGAAAGCCCGACGGCAAGCATGACGAGCGTGAGCAGTATGCTCGACACCGTGCGAGCCTGAACGCCGAAGAATTTCTCGACAATGCCGGGGATGGTCACCTGCTCAAGACTGCGGTACAGCTTTGCAAAGCAGAGCGCGAGAAACATTACTCCGACGCCGTTTGCAATGGTGTACCACGCGCCGGACAGGCCGTAGAGAAAGCCGTACTCCGCCACGCCGCTCGTCGCCGTGCCGCCGAGCCATTCGCCGGTGGAGGCGCAGATGATGGCGAAAAGCCCCATCTCCGCGCCGTGGAAGTCGTCCGAGGTCTTGGATTTGCGCGCTGCAAGCAGTCCCACCGCTACGGTCAGCGCAAAGTAGAGAACGATGACGATAAATTGTACCGAAAGCAAAAATACCCCTCATTTCCAGAGAATATGCTCCGGGACAGGGACTCGGAACGGCCGGATGCACTTCTCTCCGCTAATTTATTGATACGGTACTATAACATTTTTGAGTGCCGCTGTCAATTTGAAGAAAAAAGTATTTATTTTCTTAAATTTCGTTAATGCGGGCTATGAGCAAAAGTGGATAATTATTTCAAATTTTTGCGATATTATTCGCCGCAAAGCTCAAAAAAAAGAGTATTTGGGGGCTGAGTGGGGGATTTGAGCCGCAAAAAGCCGTAATTTGACCCCTTTCGACAATCATTTTACTTGACGAAAGGGGCAATAAGTTGTATTATTATAAGGCGTAATAATGCCTATTTCTATTCTACATAGAATGGAGGAACACAAATGAGTTTGATACCTGAGGTAAAATGCCGCCGCTGCGGAGAGACCTTCTCCGCGCTGCGCAGAACCTGCCCGAACTGCGGCACCCGCGTGGTCAGCCAGAGCACTCGCAGCCCCGGCGCCACTCCCGGCACGGTGCAGGGGACGCCGGCTCATAGCCGCGCCGCCGCCAATACCAAGTGGCAGATGATTTTCGGTCTGATACTTGTCGTTGCGGTCATCCTCGCGGTGATAGTTATGGTCAGCACCAGTCTCAACGGTGGTGACGGTGCCGGCGGAAACAAAAAGCCGAAAAATACTCCGGTGACGGAGACAGAAAACGTCCCGACCCCCGAAGCACCCCCCACGCCGACTCCCAGCCCCACCCCGGCCGTGCAGAAGATTGAGCTGCACTCCTCATGGAACACCAAGCCCTGGGAAAATAACGAGTTCACTCTGCACTCCACCGAGGAGCCCGTAAAGGTCATCGCGGACGTGTACCCGCTGGATATCCAGAACCCGGTCGTCACATGGAGCGTTGCGGATGACAGTATCATCAGCGTCACGCCCGACCCCGAGAACCCCAAGGCCTGCCTTGTCTCCTATGTCGGCAACGGTCACGGTAAGCTCATCTGCACCGTCTTCGGTCAGACCAAGGAGCTGACTATCTACTGCGTCACCTGATGTAAGGCAAATAAGGCATATGCAAAAAAGACTCCCCGGACAGGGGAGTCTTTTTTGCGTCACCGCCTCAAACCCAACAAAAAAAGAGGACGCAGAGCGTCCTCGGGCTGCAAAATTAATATGCTCCGTTGCTGATTATATAGAGCAGCGGGGGAGCTTGAGGGGTAGCGTAGCGGCGGCGCGGTAGTGAATGACATGCCGGTGGCATGTCAGAGCCGCGCCGTGACCGAGCCGAAGCGAGAAAAGACCCTCCTCAAATACAATAAACCGCCGTCTAAAAATCTTGATATTTCAAGATTTTTAGAGCAAAGCAGTATTTTGATATTATCAAAATACTCGGCGGAAAGCGCCGTCAAGAAAGGCCGCTTGCGGATTTTCTTGACAAGCGGAGGACGCAGAGCGTCCTCCAAGTAAATAATATTAAACTCAATCGCCGAAGGAAATGCCGATGTCGCGCGCGACCTTTATCAGCGGATGATCCACCGGCAAGAACTTTGTGCGGCTTGCAGCCTCCTCAAGCGGGATGGAGCAGATATTGCCGCCCTGAATTGCGACCATGCGGCCGTACTGCCTGTTGATTATAAGCTCCGCCGCCGCCGTGCCGAACTGCGTTGCAAGCACACGGTCATAGGGGCAGGGAGGACCGCCGCGCTGATAGTGACCCGGCACGGTGACGCGAGTCTCAAGCCCGGTAAGCGCCTCAAGCTTTGCCGCTATCTCATAGGAAACCGTGGGATAGCTGGCATTTTCGCGGACACGGCGCTTTGTCTCCTCGTCGAGCACGGCGTCGGTCTGGGCGACCGCACCCTCCGCGCAGGCTACGATGGAGAAGTGACGCCCGCTGCGGCGGCGCTTCTCGATAAGCTCCGCGACCTTATTGATATCATAGGGTATCTCGGGGATGAGAATAACGTCCGCGCCGCTGCCGATGCCTGCCTGAAGCGTCAGCCAGCCCGCGTCACGCCCCATAAGCTCCACGACGAAGGTGCGCCCGTGCGAGCTTGCGGTGGAGTGGATATAGTCGATGACGTTCGTTGCGATATCGACCGCGCTCTGGAAGCCGAAGGTGGTGTCGGTGCCGTAGATATCGTTATCAATGGTTTTCGGGAGGGTGATGACGTTCATGCCCGCATCCATCAAGAGCTTTGCGCTCTTCTGAGTGCCGTTGCCGCCCATGACGACAAGACAGTCGAGATTGAGACGGTTATAGGTGTCGAGCATGGCGGGGATGAGGCTGTTGCCCGCGTCGTCAACGATGTCCTTACCGGGAATGTACCTCTGCCGCGAGGTGCCCAGAATCGTGCCGCCCTGAGTCAGAATTCCGGAGAAGTCCTTTGACTCCATAAACTTGTAGTCGCGCTCAATAAGTCCGCGGTAGCCGTCATACATGCCGTAAATCTCAAGATTGTCGATATGCTCGAACAGCGATTTTGCAACGCCGCGCATTGCCGCATTGAGACCCTGACAGTCGCCGCCGCTTGTGACCAGTGCAACTCTTGTCGGTTTGTTCACAAAAATTCCTGCCTTTCCAATAGATTCTCTATGCCTATATTATCGTATAAACGCGCGTAAATTTCAAGGCGGGAAATTAGACAAATATCGGGCAAATAACCATTGCCGCAGGGGTGAGCTTTGTGATATAATTTACAAGACGATTTTTGCTTATTTCATGGGGCCTTGCGCCCTTATTCAATACAAAAATCCGCGCGGATCTCAAGCTTAAAATTCATGTGATAAGGAGCATTGACTGACTATGCGGGACAAGGGCTTTATGCACTCTGTATCGGAGCTTATCGTGAAGCTTCGATGGGTGTTCATAGTCATATTTATTGCGGCAATAGTATTCTCCGCCTTCTCCGTGCGCTGGATACAGGTCGAAAACGACATAAAGGCCTACCTGCCCGACAGCTCCGAGGCAAAGCAGGGGCTTGATATCATGCTGTCGGAGTTTGTGACCTACGGCACGGCGGATATCATGGTCGAGAACATCACGGCGGCGGAGGCGCAGAGCATATATGACAGGCTCGCGGCGCGTGACGACGTTGTGCTTGTAAACTTCGATTTGAGCGAGGCGCACTATAAGGACTCCGCCGCCCTCTATTCCGTCACCTTTAACGGCGTATCCGAGAGTCCGGAGTGTACGGCCGCGATGAAGAGCGTGGAGGAAATGCTCGGCGGCTATGACTACTATATATATTCCGACGCCTTCAGCAACCTCACCGAGATAATCGTAAACGAGATGAAGGGCGTTGTCGTCATCGTCGCGCTGGTCGTCATTGCGGTCCTGATTTTCACCTCGAGCACCTATGCCGAGGTCATCGTCATGCTTGCGACCTTCATCACCGCCGCGATAATCAACATGGGCACAAACTTCCTCATGGGGAAGATATCCTTTGTATCAAACGCCGTTGCGATAGTCCTACAGCTTGCGCTGAGCGTGGACTACGCGATAATATACTGCAACCGCTATAAGGAGGAGCACCGCACAAAGCCGATACGTCAGGCGGCTGTGGACGCGCTCGCCATGTCCATCCCGGAGATAGCGGCAAGCAGCCTTACGACTATTGCGGGTCTTACCGCCATGACCTTCATGGAGTTCAGACTCGGCTTCGACATGGGCGTTACGCTTATCAAATCCATTGTGTGCAGCCTTTTGACCGTGTTCCTGCTCATGCCCGCGCTCATCGTCGCCTTCGGCAGGCTCATGGACAAGACGCGGCATAAGAGCTTTGTCCCGAAAATCAACTTCGCCGGGAAATTCGCCTATGCGACGCGCTTTGTTGTCCCGCCGCTGTTTATACTTGCGGTCGTCGGCGCGTATCTCACCTTCAGCCACTGCAATTACGCATACTCGATGGATCTTGTCCACACTAAGCGGCAGAACGAGCAGGACATTGCCGCAAGCGCCATACATGAGCGCTTCGGCGAGAATAACCTCGTGGTCGTCATCGTCCCCTCGGGCGATTACGCGAAGGAGGCGGCGCTCATCTCCGAGCTTGAGGCAAGCCCTGAGGTAAACTATGCTCTCGGCATTGCTAATATTGACGCGGTGGAGGGCTATAAGCTGGGCGATACGGTGGACAGCGCGGAGTTTGCGCAGCTTGCCGGGGTGGACGATATCACGGGTCAGGCGCTCTTTGCCTACTACGCGGCAAGTCAGGATGAGTATCACGACGCAAGCGAGGATCTGAGCGGCTACCGTGTTCCGCTTGTGGATATCTTCCTGTTTTTGTACGATATGCGCAACGACAGCCCGATACCGCTCGGCGAGGAGCAGATAGCTCTTATCGAGTCGCTGTACAGTCAGCTTGAGGTGGCGACGGTGCAGCTTCAAAGCGAGGATTACAGCCGCTTCTTATTATATGTAGACCTTCCGATGCAGGGGGACGACACCTTTGCGTTTTTGCAGCGTGTCCGGCTCATCGCCTCGCAGTATTATGACCACGGCGTGTATCTCACCGGCAACGCCGTTGCAGCCAGCGACTTTAACGACACCTTTGTAAACGACAATATGACCGTAAGCCTTATGTCGCTCGGTCTTGTCATGCTTATACTTCTCTTTACCTTCCGCTCTCTCGGTATGCCGCTGCTTTTGATACTTGTCATTCAGGGCAGCATATGGATAAACTTCTCCATTCCCGTCCTGCGCGGCAGCTACGTCTTTTTCATGTGCTACCTCATCGTCAGCGCCATACAGATGGGCGCGAACATCGACTACGCCATAGTCATCTCCTCGCGCTACAACGAGCTGCGCGGGAAGCTGCCGAGGCGCGAGGCGATAATCGAGACGCTGAATTTCTCCTTCCCGACGGTCATCACCTCGGGCACGATGATGGTCATTGCGGGGCTTGTCATTTCGGAGCGGGTGTCGCAGGTCGTCATTGCGGGCATAGGGCAGTATGTCGGCGTGGGCACGATAATCACGATTATACTTGTAAATTTTGTGCTTCCACAGCTTTTGCTCTTGGGGGACGGCTTTGTTCAGGCAACGACGCTGAGGCTTCGCGGTCTGCGCGTCAAAAATCCGCGCCGTGCGGCAAGGCTTGCGTTTAACGCGCTGCTTGCCGGGGCCTGCGTGCTTGCGCTCGTGGCGGCGCCGCTTTGCGGAGCGCGGGTGCGCGAGTGGAGCGACAATACCGTAGCCGAGAATAAGGAGCTTCTGCGCCGGACAAAGGCGCTGCACCGGCTTGCCGAGGAGCTGAGCATGGAGCAGACGCGCTTTGACGAGCTTCGCTACAGCTTTGCCGAAAATCTTGTGACCGATACCGTGGGCAGCGATATGCTGGCCGGCGGCGAGGCGCAGTACAATGCGGGCAAGGCTCAGCTTGAGGCGGGACAGGCGCAGTACGACTCCGCGCTTGCCGAATATGAGGCGGGCAAGCAGCAGCTTGCCGAGGGTCAGGCGCGCTATGACGCAGGACAGCAGCAGCTTGCCGCGGCAAAGCAGCAGTACGCCGAGGGCGAGGCAAGGCTCAACGCGATAAAGCCGCTGTATGACGCGATACTGCCGCTGTATAACAATTATCAGAGTCTCCAGTCGGAGTATGACGCCGCAGTCGCAGACGGCGACACGGTCAGGGCGATGCTCATATGGCCGAGACTTGAGGCGGCGCGTGTCGCCTTTGAAACGCAGCTTGCAGGCTCAGGCTATTCGCTCTCCGGCATAATCGCGGAGTATCAGGCGGGTCAGCAGCAGCTTGCCGAGGGCGCGGCGCAGATAGAGGCGGCGGAGGCGGAGCTTGCAGCGGGTAAGGCGGAGCTTGACGCCGGCTATGCAAGGCTTGCCGAGGCGGAGCAGCAGCTTGCGGCAGGCAAGGCGGAGCTTGACGCGGGCTACGCGAGACTTGATGAAGCGGGTCAGCAGCTACAGGCGGGAAGAAATCAGCTTGCCGCCGCGCGTGAGAGACTTCAGGAGGATCTGGACGCGCTTGATGAATACAGTGACGGGCAGGAGCGGCTTGAGGCGGGCATGAAGCTCTTGATGGCGGATGAAAACGTCAAGAGACTCTCCGGCAGCACTGCGACATATGCCGAGCTATGCGACGCGGCGCAGGAATACTTTACGGCGCAGATAGAGGCGGCTCGCGGCGAGGAGCGCTGGGCGAATATTCTGAGCCTTGCCCTCGCGCTCACTGTCGTGCTTGCGCTCGTGGCGCTGCTTTTGTGGCAGTGGGCGAAAAGCAGCGGAGCGGCGGCGATGCTTGCCGGTATCGCGGCTGTCGCGGCGCTTGTCTGCGGAGTGCTCTGGCATACGCGCTGCCCCGCGGACGGGAGTCTTGCCTTCGCGGCGGGGCTTGTGCTCTGCGCCGTCGCCGCCATATGCACCGACCTCATGGTAAAGACCAGGCGGGACGCCGCAGCCGAAGACGCGGCGGACGAGGTCTGAATAGAATAATAATAATATCCCCGACGCTTTGAGACGGCTCCGAGCGCCGGGGATGCTTTTTCCCTTGTGATTTTGTTCAAAAAGCCCCGGCACAATTTGGCTAATGCTCCAAAGTTTATATTCGCGCAAGCAAGTATATTGACTTTCGTTTGTCTAATTGTTATAGTTATGTCACAAGCTTCCGGGAACGTTACCGGCATCGTTGCCGGGGCGGTTTTCGTGAAAATTCGGTATATTTGGGAGAACTATGGCAAAGTGACGATCAAGGATATCGCAAAGGTATGCGGCGTAAGCGTCAGTACGGTTTCCCGCGTCCTGAACAGCCGTCCGGACGTCAGCGAGGAGGTTCGCAGCCGGGTGCTCGAGGCCGTGGAGCAGTACGGATACATACCGAATAACAGCGCGCGCGATCTGGTGCGCAGCCAGTCGGATAATATAGGCGTTGTCGTGCGCGGCACGGGCAACCTCTTTTTTGCCGACATGATAAAGACCGTTTCCGCGGAAATAGAGCGCAGCGGCTATACGATGGTTCTGCATCAGATAGACTCCGATGCGGACGAGGTCAAGGCGGGCGCCATTTTGGAGCGCGAGAAAAAGCTCAAGGGGCTCATCTTCCTCGGCGGGCGCTTTGATTATACCCCGGCGGAGCTTTCGCCGGTGGGCGTGCCCTATGTCTGCTGCTCATATACAAACTGCTTCGGCACCCTCGGCGACGGGGACTATTCCTCCGTCTCGATAGACGACCATCAGACGGCGTACCGCGCGGTGGAGCGGCTTATAAGTCTCGGGCACCGGCGCATTGCGGCGCTTGTGCCGAGCTGCTGTGACCGCTCGATAAGCGAGCTTCGCTACAGGGGCTATCTTGCGGCCTTGCGCGACCACGGTATAGAGCCTGACCCCGAGCTTGTGATGGAGACGGGCGGCTGCTTTGAGATGGCGGCGACCTATGAGGGAATGTGCAGGCTTATCGAAAGAGGCGTCGGCTTTGACGCGGTGTTTACGCTCTCGGATACGACGGGCATTGCCGCAATGAAGGCGCTTCAGGACAGGGGACTGCGCGTTCCGGAGGACGTGTCCGTCATAGCGATAGACGGGCTCAGCGTGTCCGAGTACATTACGCCGACGCTGACCACCATGGTTCAGCCCTCGGAGGAGATGGGGCGCGAGAGCGTTCGCATCCTGCTCGACATTCTGGAAAACGGCGCGCAGACGCGCCACATTCGGCTTGATGCTCCGCTTCGTGAGGGCGCTTCGGTCAAAAGACTTTGATTTTCCTGCCGAAAGGCATGAAGATACCACCCCCGATATGAGGGAAATTTTTAATAAGGAGATCGCAAACAAATGAAAAAGATCATTGCAATGCTTTTGGCAGTCGTGATGGTATTTGCTCTGTGCGCTTGCGGCGACCAGCCCGCAGCAGACAATACTCCTGCCGAAGAATCCAAGGCTCCCGCAGAAGAGACCCCCGCTGCAAGCAGCGCGGAGGGCTCCGTTTACTACCTCAACTTCAAGCCCGAGGCAGATGAGGCATGGCAGAAGGTTGCCGCCGCCTACACCGAGCAGACCGGCGTTCCCGTGAAGGTAGTCACCGCCGCCTCCGGCACCTATCAGGAGACCCTCACCGCCGAGATGGACAAGAGCGAGGCTCCCACCATGTTCCAGGTTGGCAACCAGGGCGCCGTTAATACCTGGGGCGAGTACTGCTACGACCTCACCAACACCGACGTCTGGAATGAGATGACCACTCACGCCTTCGACCTCACCAATGAGGACGGCTTCACCTACTCCATCGGCTACTGCTACGAGTGCTTCGGCATCATCGTCAACAAGGCTCTTCTGGAGAAGGCCGGTCACAGCATCGACGAGATAAGCAATTTTGACTCTCTCAAGGCAGTTGCAGACGATATCCACGCCCGCGCAGCAGAGCTCGGCTTTGACGCATTCTCCTCCGCAGGTCTGGACGGCTCCTCCAGCTGGCGTTTCTCCGGCCACCTTGCCAATATGCCTCTCTTCTATGAGTTCCGCGATGACGACGTGCATTCTCAGCCCGCCACCATCACCGGCGCTTACCTTGACAACTTCAAGGCTATCTGGGATCTCTACATCACCGATTCCGCTACCACCGGCGCTGACCTCCTCGCCGCCACCGGCGACGCTTCCGAGGCAGAGTTCGGCAACGGCGAGGCCGTCTTCTATCAGAACGGCTCCTGGGAGTACTCCGCACTCACCGAGAAGTACGGCATGAAGGCCGAGGACCTGCAGATGATACCCATCTACTGCGGCGTTGAGGGCGAGGAAGAGGCAGGTCTCTGCTCCGGCACCGAGAACTGCTGGGCAGTCAACGCCGAGGCCTCCGAGGCTGACATTCAGGCCACACTCGACTTCATGAAGTGGGTCGTCACCTCCGAGGAAGGCACCACCATGCTCGCAGAGCAGTTCGGTCCCTGCCCCTTCAATGCAGCCAAGACTCCTGCAAACGTGTTCTTTGCCGATGCTAACGCACTCACCGCAGAGGGCAAGTACGTTGTCACCTGGGTATTCAACTACACTCCCGCAGTCGATGACTGGCGCGCAGCCGTTGTTGACGCTCTCGGTCAGTACACCGCCGGCACCGGCGATTGGGACGCTGTCGTCGCATCCTTCGTTGACGGCTGGGCAGCTCAGTACGCAGCAGAGCACACCTGATTATTTCGGGAAGCTCTTAGCATAATTAGACACAATTAAGCACAAGGGCGAGCTTTACCGCTCGCCCGGTTTTTCAAAAAAGTCCAATAGCGGACTTTTTTGAAAAACCTTTCCGCCGAGTATTTTGATATATCAAAATACTGCTTCGCCCCGAAAATCTTGAAGCATCAAAATTTTCGGACGGCGGTTTATTGTATTTGAGGCGGGTCTTGACCCCCTCAAGCTCCCCCGCTGCTCTATAAAATCGGCGTTGGAGTATAATCCTTCGACAGTTAGGGGCGAGCGGTATCGCTCGCCCCCATGTGATAAAGCGTGATAAGAGCCGGTGTAAAAGAAGGCTCTGCGGGTGCTTCCGACGGCACGGGAGCAGCCGCAGGTCCCTCTTGCACAATAAAACTGGGAGGAGATGGCTTATGCAAAACAAAAGAAAAACAGGCGGCAGCAAGGCACTTCGGGTCTTGGCTGCCATAATCGGCGCGCTGATGACACTTGTCGGTATGCTCAGCGCCTCCGGCGACATGGATAAGATACTTGAGGGTATCGGCGTCGGCGGGGGACTGCTCAGCTTTGCCAAAACGATGGAGAAGCTGCCGGTGTGGAATAATACCACGCTTGCGCTCGTGGGTCTGCTGCTCATCGGCGGCGTGCTCAACGGCATCGACGTGAAAAAGCGCGACAACGCGGCGCTGAACTCAAAGCTTATCCGCCGCCCCGTGCAGCGGCTCTACCTTGTGTTCCTGGCTCCGACCTTTGCCGCCTTCTGCCTCGGCTTTCTCTACCCCTTCGTCAAGGGCATATTCCTGTCCTTCTGCCGCTTCAAGACGACGAGCAAGTGGACATGGGTGGGCTTTGATAACTATGTCAGCGCCTTCAATGACCCGAGCTTCATGCAAGCCTTCTGGTACACGGCGATTTTTGCCGTCACCTCGCTCATTTTGATTAACGTCCTGTCCTTCGCCGTGGCATACGCTCTGACGCGCGGCATACGCGGAACAAATATATTCCGCACCGTGTTCTTTATGCCGAACCTCATCGGCGGCATCGTGCTGGGCTATATCTGGGCAATGATATTCGACGGCGTGCTCTCGCGCTACGGTACGTCCATACTGCTCAAGAGTCAGTACGGCTACTGGGGCTTGCAGATACTCATGGCGTGGCAGCAGATAGGCTACATGATGATAATTTACATCGCGGGTCTACAGGCCGTGCCGGAGGATATACTTGAGGCTGCGAGGATAGACGGCGCAAACGCATGGCAGACGCTCTGGAAGGTCACGATACCGAACGTCATGCCTTCGATAACCATTTGCACCTTCCTCACGCTCACAAACTCCTTTAAGCTCTTTGACCAGAACCTTGCGCTGACGGCTGGGCGTCCCTTCATACAGAATGCGGGTGAAACCGTAAAGACCACGGAAATGCTTGCGCTCAATATCTATAGCTCCTTCTACGCAAGCACAACTAACCGCGGCGTCGGTCAGGCAAAGGCCGTTATATTCTTTGTGCTGGTCGCGGCGATAAGTATTCTTCAGCTCTCCTCGAGCAGAAAAAAGGAGGTTCAGCAGTAATGGCGAACATGGTAAAAAAGCAGCCCAAGCGGCTCAACAAGGGCGATAAGAAAAAGCTCGTGCTGACGGTAGTGTTCGCGTTTATTGCGCTGTTCTACCTCATGCCGATATTCCTCGTTCTGATAAACTCCTTCAAGGCAAATGCCTATGTCAACACAGATACCTTTGCCATGCCGAACGAAAAGAGCTTTGTCGGCTTTGCAAACTATACCAAGGGCATGACCTTCGGCAGCTATCCCTTTATCAAATCCGTGTGCTTCAGCTTGCTCATAACCATCGTTTCGACGGGGATTATCCTGCTGTGCACCTCTATGGCGGCGTGGTACATCTCCCGCGTGGGGACGCTTTTCAGCAAGATAGTGTTCTACCTCTGCGTGTTCTCCATGGTCGTACCCTTCCAGATGGTCATGTTCAACCTCGCAAAGACCGCCGATACGCTAAAGCTAAACGCGCCGTGGACGATACCCGTTATATATCTCGGCTTCGGAGCGGGGCTTGCGGTGTTCATGTTCTCGGGCTTTGTCAAGAGCATACCGCTCGAGATAGAGGAGGCTGCCGCGATAGACGGCTGCGGACCGCTGCGCACCTTCTTCTCCGTAGTGCTGCCCATGCTCAAGCCGACGCTCATCTCCGTGGGCGTGCTTGAGATAATGTGGGTATGGAACGACTACCTTCTGCCCTACCTCGTGCTCGACAGAAAGCACTACATGACGATACCCATCCACATCCAGTACCTCAAGGGAAGCTACGGCTCGGTCGATATGGGCGCGACTATGGCGCTTATCATGCTGAGCATCGTCCCGGTCATCGTATTCTACCTGACCTGCCAGAAGCACATCATAAAGGGCGTTGCCGCAGGCGCGGTCAAGGGCTGATACGAGCGATATAATTAAATCTAATTATCTAATCTATTTACAAAAAGCGAGTGATTCTTATGGACCGCAGCAGCGGCGTCCTCATGGCCATGAGCAGCCTGCCCGGCAATTACGGCATAGGCAGCATGGGCAAAAATGCGTATAAATTTGTTGATTTTCTCCGCGACTCCGGGCAAAAATACTGGCAGCTCCTGCCTCTCTGCCCGACGAGCTACGGCGACAGCCCCTATTTCTCCTTCTCGACCTTTGCCGGGAACCCCTATCTTATAGACCTTGACCTGCTTGTCAAGGATAAGCTCCTGAAAACGGCAGAGTTTGCGGATATAGACTGGGGCAGCGACCCGGCGCGGGTGGACTACGGCAAGATATACGAGCACCGCTTCGAGGTGCTGCGCATCGCCTATGGGCGCGGCAAAAAGAAATACGCCGCCGAGCTTGAAGCTTTCCGCCGCGAGAACGCATGGCTTGAAAACTATGCGCTGTTCATGGCGCTCAAGGCGCATTTCGGTATGCTGAGCTGGACGGAGTGGCCGGAGGCGGATATAAGAAAGCATGAGCCGGAGGCCGTCGAGAAATACAGCGAGGCTCTTGCAGACGAGATAGATTTTCAGGTTTTCATGCAGTTTACCTTCTTCCGTCAGTGGAACGCACTGCGCGACTATGCGCATGAGCAGGGCGTGGAGTTTATCGGCGATGTGCCGATTTATGTCGCGCTCGACTCCGCCGACGTCTGGAGCGAGTCAGGCTTTTTCCAGCTTGACGAGGATAACGTCCCCGTCGAGGTCGCCGGCGTCCCGCCCGATGACTTCACCGCGGAGGGTCAGCTCTGGGGCAATCCCCTCTATGACTGGGACGCGATGAAGGCGGACGGCTACGGCTGGTGGATACGCCGCATTGACGGGGCAAAAAAGCTTTATGATATTATCAGAATAGACCATTTCCGCGGCTTTGAGAGCTATTGGGCAGTGCCCTACGGCGATACGACCGCGAAGAACGGCCGCTGGCGTCCCGGCCCCGGCATGGATCTTGTCGGCGTGCTGCTCGGCTGGTTCCGTGACCTGCGCCTTATCGCGGAGGATCTGGGCTATACCACCCCCGAGGTCAGAAAGCTGCTGTCGGACTCCGGGCTTCCCGGCATGAAAATACTCATGTTCGCCTTTGACCCGCACGGCGAGTCGGACTATCTTCCGTACCGCTGTGAGCGCAACAGCGTCTGTTATGTCGGTACGCACGATAACGAGACGGTCAACGGCTGGCTCAAGGGTATCGGCAAGGCGGATAAGGAGTTTGCGAAGCGGTATATGCATATCACGGACGACGAGGGCTGGTGCTGGGGACTTATCCGCACCGGCATGGGCACCGCGTCCGACCTGTTCGTGATGCAGATGCAGGATGTGCTGGAGCTTGGCGGCGAGTGCCGCATGAATACACCCGGCACGCAGTGCGGCAACTGGGTCTGGCGTATGCTGCCCGATGCGATCAACTCAAGGCTCACGAAAAAGCTTAGAAAATACACGGAGATTTTCCGCCGAACACAAACCTCACCCTCGGCAAAAAAATCTCTTTGACCCGGCAAGCTCCCCTGCGAAAGCAGGGGAGTTAAGCGCTCCGTATGCTTGCATACGGAGCGCTTAAAGCTTTATACGGTGTTATAATATTCTTCGCTGAACTGCAACAGCGCCTTTCACAGTATTTTTGCTCGATTTTTACCATCGCTTGATAAGGGCAGACACGCCTGACAGTGCGCCTTTTCGGCGCTTTTTACCCTTTTCGCCTTGGCGGTCGCCAGCCCGCCTGCATCTCAAAAAACAAAAATCACTCGAAAATCCATCGCCGTCAGGTGCGAAGCAGTTTTGCCGGAGCGGAAATGTGTTCAGACGAGAAAAGACCCGCAGGGAATACTGCCGTATTGTCAAGGGGCTTGACGAAGTATGAGCGCATTTCCTCCCGTCAAAACCGTGTTTGCCCTTGTCAAGCGATGGTATATATTTTTCATCAAAATTATTGATAAAATAACTACTATAGCATCAAAAGCTTGTAAATTCTGATAGTGTACGTTATAATAAAATCAAATTAAGACTTGGAGGCTGCGTTATGGATCAATACAGACTCAAGGAATATATTTCCGCAAACCCCGACGCAAAGCTGCGCGACCTTGTCACAAGGCTGCTTTACGATGATATCGTTGAGCTGCGCATCACTCCCGGCTCAAAGCTCAATGTCAACCAGATAGCCGCGTCTCTCGGCATCTCACGAACTCCCGTTGCGGAGGCGATAATAAAGCTTACCGAGGTTGGCTTCGTCATCTCACATCCCGGTCAGAGCGGCAACTTTGTGCTCGACCTCAGCTTGCCCGATATGATAAATCTTTACCGCGTCCGCAGTGCCATCGAGTGCGAGGCGGCGGCGCTGTGCGCGCATACTGCCGACGACGCTACGGTGCGCGAGCTCGGCGCATTGGCCGACGCATTTAAGGAAAGCGTTCTGCGGCGCGATATCCGCGGCATGAAGGATACCGATATGCCCTTCCACCGTATGCTTATCGACTCCTGCGGCAACCCCTATATCATCCAGAGCTATAACTATCTCTTGCCGAAGCTCACGATGTACCAGTCGTCGATGCTGGAGTTCATAGGGCGCAGCGGCAATGAGAATAACCCATGGATGCCGAGCATGAGATATCATCATACGGCGGTCGTCTCCGCGATTCGTATGCGCCTGCCGGAGCTTGCGCGCAGCTCGATGGCGGATCATGTCGATGCGAGCCTGAATTTTACGACCCTGTCCGGCAACGGGGCAGACCCCTTTGCTATGCTTCGCAGCAAGAGATAAGACTAGGTAATTGAATTGGATATAATAACGCCCTCTCGGATATTCTGAGAGGGCATTTAAAAACACTCCTGAGTGAGCTTGGATTGAACACAGGAGGGGACTTACCCATGCAATTCTATACTTTGCCGACAGCTTTGTCTGCGGTCTAAACCCCTCTCTTGGCGAACAGCCGAGAGAGGGGTCAAGTTTATAATATATTACTTTTCGGGGTCGATGATTATCTTGCAGATATTCGTTCCGTCAAGCATCATCTGAACTGCCTTGTTTATCTCGCTGAGACCGAGGCGGTCGGTGACCATGCGGTCAAGACCCATCTCGCGCCAGTTGTCCTCAAGGAAGCGCACGCCCTGCTCAAAGTCCTCCTGACTGTACAGGCGGTTGCCGATGAGCTTTATCTCCTTGAAGGAGACCTTGCCGATGATGAAGGGATATGCGTCGCCGGAAAGGCCGAGACTCAGCAGCTTACCGCCGCAGCGGCAGAGGTCGGGCATCTGGAGTATGCAGGCGGGAGCGCCGGAGGTGTCGTACACGATGTCAAAGCCGTGTCCGCCGGTGACCTCGCGCATGAGCTCCATTGCGTCCGTCTCGGTGGGGTTTATCGTCTCGATGCCCATGGACTCGACAAACTTGCGGCGCGGCTCGTTTATCTCGGAGATGATGACACGCCCTGCGCCCGCGGCCTTTGCAAACACCGCGATGTAGAGACCGACGGTAGCGCCGCCGGAGATAAATATCGTGTCGCCCTTCTCTATCCGGGAGTTTACCATGATGTGCTGACCGACGGCAAAGGGTTCGCCGAGGATGGCAACATCGTCGGGAATATCCTCATCGAGCGCGACAAGCTTGTCAACGCCGACCTTGGTGTATTCGGCAAAGCCGCCGTCAACATGGATGCCGAGAAGCTTCAGGTTCTCGCAGACCCAAGGAAGCCCGCGCTCGCAGGCGGCGCAGTGTCCGCAGGAGATGATGGGGTTCATGAGCACGCGCTGACCGAGCTTGAACTTGCCCTCGTAGCCCTCGGGCAGGCTCTCGATGGTGCCGAGTATTTCATGGCTGAGGACGGTGGGAACGGTGGCGGTCATGTGCTTGCCGCGGTAAACGGTGATATCGGAGCCGCATACGCCCGCGAGCTTGACCTTGATAAGCGCCTCATTCTCGTTCGGGACGGGAACGGGGATATCGCAGAGCTCGAGATCGAGCCAATTCTTTAATACTGCTGCCTTCATGCCGCTGTGACCTCAGGGCTGCTTGCCGATGTAAGCAAGGATGCCGCCGTCAACATAGAGGACGTGACCGTTGACAAAGTCGGAGGCGTCGGAGGCGAGGAACACGGCAGGACCCATAAGATCCTCGGTGGTGCCCCAGCGGGCTGCGGGAGTCTTGGCGACGATGAACTGGTCGAAGGGATGACGGCTGCCGTCGGGCTGACGCTCACGCAGAGGAGCGGTCTGCGGGGTAGCAATGTAGCCGGGTCCGATGCCGTTGCACTGGATGTTGTACTCGCCGTACTCGGAGCAGATGTTGCGGGTGAGCATCTTCAGACCGCCCTTTGCAGCGGCGTAGGCGGAGACGGTCTCACGGCCGAGCTCGCTCATCATGGAGCAGATGTTGATTATCTTGCCGTGACCCTTCTTGATCATGCCGGGGATGACTGCCTTGGAGACGATGTAGGGGGCGACGAGGTCGATATCGACGACCTGACGGAAGTCCTTTGCCTCCATCTCGAGCATGGGAACGCGCTTGATGATGCCGGCGTTGTTGACGAGAATGTCAATGGTGCCGAGGTCGCGCTCGATGTCGGAAACCATCTTGACAACGTCCTCTTCGTCGGTAACGTCGCAGTAGTAGCCCTTAGCGTCGATGCCCTTCTCGGCATATGCCTTGAGAGCCTCCTCCATGTGCTTCTCGCCGCGGCAGTTAAAGGCTATCTTAGCGCCGCAGTTTGCGTATGCCTCGGCTATAGCAAAGCCGATGCCGTAGGCTGCGCCGGTGATAAGTGCAACCTTGCCCTCGAGGGAAAACTGCTTCATCATATCCATAATAATTATCTCCTTTTAAATTATCTGTGCCCTTTTAACGGGGCAAATATATTATACGGGAAAACCGCCCGCGCACGGAAATCGGCAGACGGCTTTCGAGGCTTGATTATCTCTGGACTCTGCCGGTGCCGTCGCCGCCCATGAGCTTTTCAACGTCGGAAACGCCCACGCGGTTGAAGTCGCCGAGGATGCTGTGCTTGAGGCAGGAGGCCGCGACTGCAAACTCAAGTGCGGACTGCTTGCTCTCGTAGTTATTCAGACCGTAGATAAGGCCGCCCGCGAAGCTGTCGCCGCCGCCGACGCGGTCAACGATGTCGCGGATCTCGTAGTGCTTGGACTCGTAGAAGGTCTCGCCGTCATTGAGGCAGGCTGCCCAGCCGTTCCAGTCGGCGCTCTTGCTCTCACGCAGGGTGATGGCTATCATCTTCATGTTGGGGTACTGAGCAAGGACCTTGTCGCCGAGAGCCTTGTACTTGCTGCGGTCAAGCTCGCCGGACTCGACATCGACGTCAACGCTTATCTCGAGGGACTTCTGAACGTCCTCCTCGTTTGCGATGGCAACATCGACGTAGTTTGCTATCTCACGCATGACCTCGGCAGCGCGAACGCCGTACTTCCAGAGGTTCTTGCGGTAGTTGAGGTCGCAGGAAACGGTGATGCCGCGCTTCTTTGCTTCCTTGACGGACTCGAGGGAGAGCTCCTTGGCGCTCTCGGAGATCGCCGGGGTGATGCCGGTGATGTGGAACCAGTCAACGCCCTCAAAGGCCTTGTCCCAGTCGATATCGCCGGGCTTTGCCATGGCGATGGAGGAATACTCGCGGTCATAGACGACCTTGCTCGGGAGCTGGTTTGCGCCCGGCTCAAGGAAGTAGATGCCCATACGGCCTGCGCCGCGGATGATACGGCTCACATCAACGCCGAACTTGCGCAGATCCTTGACGCACTCGTCGGCAATGGCGTTTTTCGGCAGCAGGGTCAGGAAGCTGACGTCCATGCCGTAGTTTGCAAGAGAGACCGCAACGTTTGCCTCGCCGCCGCCGAAAGTGGCCTCGAGCATCGGGGTCTGGAAGAAGCGCTCCTGTCCGGGAGCCTTGAGTCTGAGCATTATTTCGCCGAAAGTAAGAACCTTCATTAGATTATCCTCCTATTTATTTCTGAAGAAGATGCACGGCAAAGCCGCCGATCTCGTTTTTGAAGTAAACAGCCTTGACGTTCTCCTTGTCCTTGACGGAGTCCCAGTCAAGCTCGTAGCCGCGGCGCTCCATCTCGGCGATCGCCGGGGTCATCTTGTTGGTGCGGATGGCGATATGACCGTTTGCGCCCTTGAACATGGTCTTCATGACCTCAACGCCGGTGGAGGCGAAGTTGGAGGAGTTGCCCTGCTTGATGCTGAAATCAAAGGCATTGTTGAAGGCGTTGCAGACCTCCATTGCGCAGTCGCCGCTCGGGGTGTTGATGCCGACATGGGCGACCTCGAAGCCGAGGAGGCTCTTTCTTGCGTCCTTGCACAGTGCGGTTATCTTTTCAAAGTTGCCTGCCGCGATATCGGCCTTGGGGCATATCCAGCTTCCGCCGACAGCGTGGACAACGGGAGAGGAGATGAACTCGGCCAGATTCTGCGCGTTTACGCCGCCGGTCGGGATGAACTTAACGCCGCCGAAGGGACCCGCCAGCGCCTTGAGTGCGCCGAGACCGCCGTAGACGTTTGCGGGGAAGAACTTGAGAACCTTGAGATTGTGCTTGAGAGCCATCATAATCTCGGTCGGGGTCACGCAGCCCGGAGTGATGGCTACGCCGTTATCGCAGCACCAGGAGACAACCTCTTCGTCATAGCCGGGGGCGACGATGAACTTTGCGCCGCACTCGACGGCGAGCTTGCACTGATCGAGAGTGACGACGGTGCCTGCGCCTACGAGCATCTCGGGGCATTCCTGGGCGACCGCCTTAATGGAGTCGGCAGCGGCGGCGGTGCGGAAGGTGATCTCCATAACGTCGATACCGCCGGCGAGCATGGCCTTTGCGGTGGGGACGGCATCCTTAGCGTCCTCAAGGACAACCACGGGGACTACGCCGGACTGAGCCAGTCTTTTTAATACATCCATTTTTCGTTCCTCCTGTAATGATTGTTATTGCTTTTTTTAGGGAAGTACAATATAATACTTGCACGGATACGTTGATATTGCCGGATTGTAAACCGGTTTACGAGGTGCAGTATATGAACAATGAAATAGTTTTGCAGCAGGTGCTCAAGAGCTTTCAGGACTCCGCCATACGCGACAGGAGCTATTATCCCGAGTTTCGCCGCCGGTGGGAGGCTCTGCTGCGCCGCGCCGCCGAGAGCGGAGAGGCATATTTTGATATAGAGTCGGACTCCGTTTTCTCCGTTGAGCACAGCTTTGCGGGCATCGAGACGGTATTTCACTTTGACCAGCTCAAAATCGCCGACTGGTACCGGCAGGAGCTCGGTCAGAAGAAGCACATCGTCTTTAAGCCTCAAAAGCTCAAGCACGACAGCAGAGGACTGCGCTACCATGAGTATGTATGCAGCTACTCGCCCGATGCGCCGGAGCCCATGCTCAACGAGGAAAACCGGAACATTATCGCCGCTGCAATGCCGGAGCTTCCGGCGCGGCTTCAGATAGTCTACGGGAACAAGTGGGTCGATGGGCGCTTTAACGCATTTTTGAAATCGCGGCTCTCGGTATTCCTGATAAACACCGATTACGTCCCCGCGTTTCTTGCAACGCCCTTCGAGCTTTGCCTGTATCTCTTCCTCATGGACTACTGCATCATAAAAGAGAACTATACGAAGGTCAAGGACGAGGAGCTAAAGCAGTTTCTGCATATCTTCAAGACCTCGCCGATGCTGAAAATCAAGGGGCTGCTGTAACGGCTTATAATAGCCTGAATACGCTTGGATTTTGCTTCACCCTCCCTTATGCGGGAGGGTGTATTTTTTTATCTGAGCTCGTTTACGCCGAAGGTGTCCATGTCGTCAAAGTCCTGATTTTCTCCGCCCATTGCCCATATAAAGGTATAGTTGGAGGAGCCGCAGCCGGCATGAATGGACCAGGACGGGGAGATGACCGCGTCAAAGTTCTGCATGACGATGTGGCGGGTCTGCTGGGGCTGACCCATGAGATGCATGACTATGCCGCCCTCGGGGAGATTGAAGTAGGTGTAGACCTCCATTCTGCGCTCGTGGGTGTGAGGCGGGACGGAGTTCCAGACGCTGCCGGGAGCAAGCTGGGTAAGACCCATGGAAAGCTGGCAGGTCTCAAGCACGTCGGGGTGGATGAACTGGTTGATAACGCGCTCGTTTGCGTTTTCTCTGCTGCCGCAGGGGCGCTTGTTTGCGTCCTTGATGGAGATGAAGGTGGTCTTGCAGTCTCTGTGCGCGGGAGCGGAGACGAGGTAGAAGCGTGCGGGGTTTTCCTTATCGTTGCTGCCGAATACGACGCTCCTGGTGCTGCGGGAGATGTACAGGCAGTCCTCAAAGTCCAGCTCGTACTTTACGCCGTCAGCCTCTATCCAGCCTGCGCCGCCGAGGTTGAATACACCGGCCTCACGGCGCTCAAGGAAGAACTTCGTGCCGAAGTTTGCCCAGACGTCGATGCCCTTATCTATGGGCAGAGCCTCGTTTACGGGCATGATGCCGAGCACGACCATGCGGTCAACATGGGAATAAACGGTCTGCACGGTGTCAGGCTGATAGAGGTTCTCTATAAGGAACTCTTTTCTCAGCTCCTCCGTGGTATAACGCTTTACGTCTTCGGGATTTGCGGAATAGCGGATATCCATTTTGTTTCCTCCTGAATATTATGCGACAAGGCCGAGCGCCTGGGGAATGCACATGGTGAGCCAAGGCACATAGGTGACAAGCAGCAGGGCTATGAGAATGACGATGAAGAAGGGCATCAGCATTTTGATGATCTGCTCTATCTTGACCTGCTGTACGCGGCAGCCGGCAAACAGGATAGCGCCGACCGGGGGAGTCAGGGTACCGACGCAGAGGTTCATGACCATCATAAGGCCGAAGTGAACCGCGCTCATGCCCCAGGTCTGGACGATGGGCAGGAATATCGGGGTGAATATCAGCACTGCGGGGGTCGGGTCCATGAAGCAGCCGACGATGAGCAGGATGATGTTCATGATGAGCAGGATGATGTACTTGTTGCTTGTGAAGCCAAGCAGTGCGTTTGCAACGAGTGCGGGGATATGGGTGTAGCTCATGACGTAGCCCATGATACCGGAGACGCAGACCAGATACTCGATAACGGCAGTGGTCTTGACGCTGCTCCAGAGGATCTTGGGCAGATCCTTAACGGTGATGTTGCGGTAGATAAGGCTTATGACCAGGGAGTAGAGCACTGCGATAGCGGAGCCCTCGGTCGCGGTGAAGATGCCGCCGAGGATACCGCCGATAACGACGACTATCATAAGCAGGCTCGGGATGCCGTCCCAGAGGGTCTTCATGACGAACTTGAAGTTATAGTGCTCGGTGCTGACGTAGCCGCGTCTCTTTGCCATGATGCCGGCGACTATCATGCAGCCGAGACCCCAGATGATGCCGGGGATGTAGCCTGCCATGAAGAGCGCGGCGATGGAGACGGAGCCTGCGACGGTGGAGTAGACTATCATGATGTTGCTGGGGGGTATCATCATGCCGGTCGGGCCGGAGGCGATGTTGCAGACGGCGATGTATTCATCGGAGTAGCCATCCTCCTTCTCCAGAGGTCCGAGGATGCCGCCCATTGCAACGGCAGCTGCAACGCCGGAGCCGGACATTGCGCCGAAGAGCATATTGGCAACGATGTTGGTCTGAGCGAGCGCACCGGGGAGACGGTGAGCGACGAGCTTTGCGCAGCCGACCAGACGGCGCGCTATACCGCCGGAGTTCATGATATTGCCGGCGAGGACGAAGAATGGTATGGCCAGCAGCGAGAAGGAGTTGACGCTCTGGAACATCTTCTGTGCGGAGATGGTGAGGAAGCCCTGGTTAGGCATGATAACGAACAGTGCCGCGGCGCTGCCGAGACCGATGCTGAGACCGATGGGAAATCCGAATGCGAGAGTAACAAAGATAATGGCGATCATCAAGATGCCTGCGATTGCTGTAACTGTCATGTCTTTCTACCTCCTGTCATGCGGTTCCGGACAGCTCATCACCGTGGGTTCTCGTGCCCTTGGTGTAGTTGCTTATGGCACGGGCACAGTTATATACCGCGTAGTAGAGGGTGATAATTCCGGTGAAGGGAACGGAGGCGTAAAGGACTGCCTTGGAAACGTGCAGAGACGGGTCTACCTGAAGCGCCTGCTTTGCGGTGTAGAGCCAGCCGCCCCATACGCAGATGAGGACGATGAAGGCGAAAAGGCAGATGTTGGTGATGACCTCGACGATCATGTACATCTTGGGGGAAAAGTGGTCTTTAAATATATCAATAGTGAGATGCTCGCGGCTGCCGTAAACGTAGGCGCTGCCGAACATGATCATCCAAACGAAAAGATACTGGGAAAGGGGCTCGGAAATGGCGCTGGGGGAATGGAAAAGATATCTGGTGATTACCTGATAGCAGACGAGCACGCTCATCACGCCGAGGGTAACGGTGCCAAGAACCTCAAGGACTTTGTCAACGACAAATTTTATTTTATCAAATATTCTCACGGAGTAGCCTCCCTCTGGCTTTTTGAAAACGGTCCACAGACTTGCTGTGGACCGTTATAATGCGGAACTTATAAATTAGCGCTCGGAAACGATTGCCTCGTAGACGGACTTGGTCATGTCGGTCTTGTTAGCGACGGAGTTGATGAGATCCTGGCAGAGAGCCTGGAATGCGGGGACGTCAGCGTCGGAGAAGATAACGCCCTTCTCGGCTGCCTTTGCTTCATAGTCGGAGCGGAGCTGTGCGCAGAGGTCGAACATGTAAGCGATGGAGTCGGCAGCGCACTTCTTGAGAGCAGCCTGATCCTCGGGGGACATGGAGTCAAAGACCTTTGCGTTGATGCAGAGCTCATCGGGGATCATGAGGTGGCCGGTTCTGTTGTAGTAGGGAGCAACTTCGTACTGAACGAGGTCAACGTAGGTGATGATGTTGTTCTCAGCACCGTCAAGGGTACCGGTCTGGATTGCGGAGTAAACGTCGCCCTGAGCCATTGCAAGGCCAACGCCGCCCATTGCGTTAAGCATGGAGATGCAGGTGTCGGAGCCCATAACGCGGATCTTCATGCCCTTGAGCTCTTCGGGAGTGGTGACAGCCTTGTCACGGGTGTAGAGGTTGCGTGCGCCGAGGGAGTATGCGGAGAGAACGACGAAGCCGTGGTCACGGGTGGTGGCGAAGAGGTCATCCAGCTTACCGGACTCGAAAACCTTCTGCTGGTGCTCGATGCTGTCGTAAACGTAGGGGGTGCCGAGGATAGCGAAGTCAGGGCAGTAGGTCTCGATGATGGGGTTTGCAACGAGGGTCATGTCGAGAGCGTCCATGGTGCACTGCTCAAGAGTCTGCTGCTGGTCGCCGAGCTGAGCATCGGGGTAAACCTCGATGGAGTAACGGCCTTCGGTAGCATCGTACAGGTCATCGCTGAGCTTCTGCAGGGTCTTTGCCTCAGGGTTGTCGATGGTCTGGTTGAATGCGCACTTGAGAACGGTCTTGCCGACCTTTGCGCCGTCGTTTTCTGCTGCGTTGTCAGCAGGCTGCTTGTTTTCTGCGGGGGTGCTGCCGTTTGCGTTGTCGTTTGCAATGCCGCCGCAGGCGCACAGTGCGAATACCATGCAGAGAGCGAGGAGCATTGCGATGACGGATTTCATGTTTTTCATTATTTTCCCTCCATAATGATTTTTAATTATATACAGGCAGATATTGCTGCCGGTAATACGGATTATCGTGAAACTGCTGCCGGTGCAGCGGCTTTTTCACTTTCCTGAGTCAAGCCCTTGGAGCATTCGTCAAGGTAACGGTTTCGTTAACCGGTTTAGTTTTTTCCCCTAAAATAATTCCTCTAAAGCGAGGAATTATTTTAGCTATCCGTTTCGGCGGGGGTAGAATCTCTGATTATAATAGAAGAGGACACAAGCTCCTCAGCCGGAGTCTCGTCGGCGTCGCCGTTCATTTTTCTGAGCAGCAGTCTTGCAGACCTTGCGCCGATATCCACCGAGTCAAATACGACTGCGGTTATTCCCGGATCGGATATTTGCAGCCAGTCCCAGTCGTCGAAGGTGCAGAGTCCGAAGTCTCTGCCGGGCCTGATGCCGAGTGCCTTCATCGAGGTGAGTATGCGCTGAGCGGTGGTACCGTTTGAGGTGAGCACTGCGATGCGCTCCTCAGGGTGCTTTGCTCGGAAGACCTTCAGCCCCTCAACGCCGCTTTTGGAGGACTCGCAGTCTATCTCGTAAATCTCCGGCTCCATGCCAAGCTCCCTGACGGCCTCGGTGTAGCCGAGACAACGGAGCTTTCTGGGCGATATCTCCCCCATCGTCTCCGAGAAGAAGGCCACATGCTTGTAGCCTCGTGAGAACAGAAGGCGCGTACATTCTGCCGCCATCTTCTGACTTTCGCTGCATACCGTATCTATAAGCCCCGACTTCATCAGCGGTCTGTCCGCCAGAACCAGCGGAACGCCGCGAGCCTGAAGCTCCAGGAGATACTCGTCATTGCCGCCGCAGGTGTTGACTATAAGCCCGTCCACCCGGTTGTCAAGGAAGCCTCGAAGCGCCCTTTTCTCCCTGCGGGGGGACTCGCGGCTGTCGGCAAAGAGAACCTGGTATCCGGACTCCTCGCACACCGAGGTAATACCCTTGAGCAGCAGCGCCGAGAAGGGGCTGCTCACATCTCCGATAACACAGCCGATAAGCATCGTCCTGCTGGACTTGAGCCGCTGCGCCGAACGGTCGGGGTGATAGTTGAGCTCCTTTATCGCCGCTGCGATCTTCTCCTTCGTCTCCGCCGACATGTTCTCGTACTTTCCGTTCAGGAAACGCGATATTGTAGTTTTTGAAACGCCGCAGTAGCTTGCGACCTGATTGATGGTTAATTTCTTTTCAGATTGGCTATCCATTACTTATCACTTAATTCATATTTCTGTAATAAAATTTAGCACGAATTTTGCAGTTTGTCAACCGGTTTCCAAACACATTCTTATCGTGATTGTTAACGGAAAATCAAGCTCATTTTTTTGCACTTTTCACAAAACGACCCCGAATGTCATAATTCGGGGTCAAAAATGTCTATTTAAGGGCGAGGGCAGGTTTACATAACGTAAGCTGGCTCAATAATAGTCGTACAGTCCGTTTTCCACGACGAATTTTTCGTACTGCCAATCAGGGCCGTCAAACAAGAGTCTCAAGAGCGCGCTCTTCAAATCGTCCTCACTCAAATTATCTACGAAATCGCACACCTTGTCATATATTTCTTCCTCAAGTCTCTCCTCTTCCTCCTGAGGCTTTACTACATTCTCATAAAAATTCTCAGCCACCTGCGGAAGGGCGGCAAAGTAGGTCGCCACAAGATGCTTGCAGATAATTCTCTTCCCCGCTGCATGGGGACAATTGCACCTTGAGCTTCTCGGATGGTCAATATGGAGCTCGACAGAATAAGCGTGCGCTGAGTTGCCGCGAACCTCCGAGGTGAAAACGTTCTCATCCTGCTTCTCAAGCTTAATGACCCGATTTTCCGTATAATAGCTGTAGCCTCTCCACCGGGAAGCCGCGCTTGCACAATCCAAAATTCCCATTTCAGCACCTCATATTTTATTTTCGAGCATTAGGCGGGTGATTTGTGTTGTATAATATATCTCTATATTTAATTTTATCAGACTAAGCCGAAAAATCAAGAAAAAACTTGCTGAATGCGGGTATTTTTCGCTATTCCTGCCCGCTTTATCACAAGAGCGGGGAAATGAAAAGCCCGCTATGCGGGCTCAAGCAAAAAAAGACTGTACATTTGAAGCAAAATATTGCATACTAAGCGTACACACAAGAGAATTTAGGAGGAACACATGATAAACGCTTCACTTGTCGATATAGCAATAGAATGCGGTGCAAGCAGGGCAGAGCACATCGAGCCCTCGCGGCTCGTTACCTCGGCGGTCTTTCGCTCATACTGCGAGGATAATGTCTGCGGCTTTTACGGCAAGTGCTGGTCGTGCCCACCGGACATAGGCGATATCGAGGCCTTGCAGGCGGAGCTCAGGCGCTATGAGCATATTCTGCTTTACCAGCAAATATCGCAGGTCAAGGACTACTCGGACGCGGAGAGCATGGACGCCGCGGGAGCAAGCTTTTCGGACCTTTCGCAAGGGCTGCACGTCCGCCTTCGAGAGCTTTTCGCAAAGCCCTTTCTGCATCTGGGCGGCTCCTGCCGGCTGTGCCCCGAGTGTACAAAGCTCGTTGACGAGCCGTGCAGATACCCCGAAAAAATGATACCCTCGCTCTCGGCATACGGAGTTGACGTGTGCAAAAGCTGCGAGGGAAGCTCGCTTCAATACTCTGGAGGAGCTCAAGAAGCTCGACGCCTCCAAGGTCAGACCCGGCGAGTGGGGCGCACAGGAGATACCCAGCTTTGACGAGTTCTGCGAATGGCTTGCAAGCGTTGATATCGTTGCAAACGTGGAGCTTAAAACCAGCATTATTTACTATCCCGAGATCGAGCGCAAGTGCGTTGAGATAATTCGCAAGCACGGTGTTGAGAATAAAATTCTCTTCTCGTCCTTCAATCACATCTCCATGCTGCGCGTCAAGGAGCTTGCTCCCGAGATACCGAGAGGCGCTCTTGTCGAGATAGAGGGGCTTATGTATGCCGGATACTACTGCCAGCAGAACGATATACAGTTTTATCATCCGGACTTCTGCCTGCTCAGCAAGGAGGCCGTCGAGGAGTGCAAGGAGCACGGCGTCGGCATAAACGTCTGGACGGTCAATGACCTCGACTCCTTTGAAAAGCTTGTGGAGTGGGGCGTTGAGGGCATAATCACCAATTACCCCGCAGTTCCCTACGGCTGGCTCAACAGATAAAAAGCTAAAACATGACCGTCGGCTCAGCCGGCGGTCATCAGCCTGTAGACAAAGCTGTCGGCAGTGTATAAAATTCACATGGGGAGAGTGCAGAGAGGGGACGGGAGTCCCCTTTCTGCGTTCAATACGACCTTATTCAGGAGTGTTTTTGAATACTCCTGAATAAGTTTTCAAGGCGTCGAACTTTGTCGATGCCTTGATGACCGCCGGCTCAGCCGGCGGTCATTCCTTTGCAGTATAAAAGACGTAAAAAATCGCCGCAAGCTTTGTATCGCTTGCGACGAGGTGGTGACCCGTACGGGAATCGAACCCATGTTACCGCCGTGAAAGGGCGGTGTCTTAACCGCTTGACCAACGGGCCTTATATTAAAGGCGCAGTGAAATGTTTCGCTGCGCCTCGTTTGGTAGCGGCACCTGGATTCGAACCGGGGACACTTCGGGTATGAACCGAATGCTCTGGCCAACTGAGCTATGCCGCCATATGCTTCAAACAGCAATAAGAATTATAGCAAAACAATGCTCAGTTGTCAACAGAAATTTTTAATTTATTTTTCGTTATTTTTTGATTTTTATGCGGGCAGATATCCTATCGGATCTACCGGCACTCCGCTGACGCTTATCGCAAAGTGCAGGTGAGTGCCCTGACCGATCTCACATATGGCAGTCGTGCCAACGGAGCCGATAACTGCGCCCGCCGCGACCCAGTCGCCGACATTTACGGCGGGTACGTCGGCAAGATTTGCGTATATCGTCTTTACGCCGTCGCCATGGTCGATGGTCACCACCGTGCCGAAAAGCGGGTCTGCGGTGATGCTCTCAACGCTGCCCTCGCGCGCTGCGACCACGGTGCTGCCGAGCGGAGCCATGATATCAAGCCCCGCGTGAGTGCGCCAGTCGCGCATGGTCACGTCATAGCTCAGCTCATCGACGCTGTACATACGCTCAAGCTCACCGCTGAGCGGCCAGACGTACATGGGAGCTGCGACCTCCATAACGTCGCCCTCGCGCCAGACCTCGACCGCCTCAAAGTCCTCATCGCTCACCGTCTCGTTTATGCCCTCGGCGCTTATCTCCGGCGCCTCGTCAAATACCGGGGCGCTCTCGATAATATCCTCCTCGGACGGACTGAACACCGGCACGCTCGGAGCCGGGGGCAGAGTCTCGGCGGGGACGATGACCGTCTCGACGCGCTTGCTGCCCATGCTGACATTATTTCTTACCGGAGCATCTTTTTTCATAGCCACATCTCCTGCCGCCATCATCCACGCGGAAACTCCGATGACTGCGGCGCACAGGAAAAGGACTATGTAAAAGCCCTTGCCCGTGAAAAATCCCTCCAGCTTCCTGCCGGAGCCATTGCTGCTCATAGTATCAACCTCCGTTGCAATAATAGGTTTACGTCCCTATTCTTGCCTGCACGGAGGGAATATATACGCTCAGATAAAAAATGGGAGCAAAAAAGTCCCCCTCGGGGGACTTTTTACAAGCTGATATTATGCTGCCTTGGCGCTGCGCATGAGATAGCGCATATCCTCGGCGACGCGCTCAATGCGCCCCGGTGCAAAGGGACTCTTGAAGCCCGCCTCCTCGATATTATCCAAAAAGCCCTCGTACTCGCGGCTCAGAAGCTCCTTGTATTTCTCAAGCCCCGCCGTGCCGCCGCTCTGCGCAAGCTCATAGACCTGCATGGCGATATCGTTTGAGACGGGGTATGTTATTATATAGAAGGGATAGTCGAAAAAGTGCGTGATATCCGACCAGCTCATAGCGTAATACTCCTCCTGCCCCTCGCCGAGATAGCCGTAATCGCGCGCAAGCTCAAGAGAGAGATTGTTAAGCACCTCCGCCGAAAGCGCGTCCGCGCCCATGGCGTAAACTCTGCTCTCAAACTCCGCAAAGGAGGCCTGCTGCACATATAGCTCCAGCGTATCCAAAAGCTTTATACGGCGAAGATTTGCCGCGTCCTCGGCGCTCATCACCTCGTCATAGTAGCTCAGCGCGAGATATTCCATCGCCTGAGAATAGCATTCGGACATATCTATCGTCTCGGAGGCATTATAATTTACAAATGCGTCCGTGTAGTGCCCGAACTCATGCGAGAGCGTGAGGATATCCTCCGTGTCTCCGTAGGGGTCGAGGAAGAGAAAGGGAGCCTCGTAGTCGGAGAGATAGGTCTGGAAGGACATGGCGGCCTTGCTCTGGCTGTAGGCGATGTCATACATCTCATAATCCGTCATAAACTCGAAGGCGTCGCGTATCTCGCCGCCCATTAGCTCCGTCACCGCGTCAAGCGTATTGAGAAGCTCGTTTTCGCTGAGATAGTCAAAATACACCTCGGAGTAGGGATTTTGCGCCATTATCTCCGTATATACCGGGACCATGCAGCGGCGAATATCCTCAAGGTATGCAGCCGCGTCCTCGGGCGTGTAGTCGCGCTCAAAGAAATAGATATACTGCATATGCTCGTAGTCCAGCCCGTAGAGCTCCGCAAGCGCCTCGCGCACACGCACAAGCTCAATGTATATCCGCGCAAAATCCTCGTTATAGCGCGCATAGACCTCACAGGTGAGGCTGTAGCTGTCGCCGCCGTAGGGGAGGGCGGCAAGCTCGGCTGCGGAGTCGGCGGCGAGGGCGCGGTATTCGGACAGAAGCAGGCTCTCCTGCTGCATCAGCGCGACCGCCTCATCATTATAATATGAGTCGCTTGCATCGGCGTAGTCCTCGGTGAAGCCCTCCCAGAAATACTGCTCCTCCAGCTCTTCGGCAAGCTCCGAGGCGGCGCAGGCATAAAGCACGTTTTCAAGCTGCTGCTGCACGAGGGAATAATTCTCGCTGCACCAGCTGAGCTCCTCGGCATAATAAGTATCATAGACGTTCTGGCAGGAGCGGATGTCGGCAACGGTGTACATCGTCTCAAAGCTGAAATAGTTTGTGTAGCAGGTGTCGAGCAGCTCCCCAAGCTCGTCAATATCTGCGCCAAGCTCAAGCGCCTCGGTCACGGCCTTGAAATCCGCGGAGATCTGCCCGATATCCGGGCGGACATATTCTATATCGCTGAACTTTTCAACTCCGCTGCTCATGGAAATTATGCTGTGCCGGACGCTGCTTATAAGCTCGCTGAAATAATCCTCAACGAAGTCGGCAAGGTACTCGGCGGAGCAGCCGCTGAGCAGCAGCAGCGACAGCAGCATGGCGATAATTCGGGTCAGCTTCTTTTTCATGAGGCACCTCTTTCGGCAGATTTCGATTTATATTTATATACTTATATATATTCTATCATATTATACCGTGCCTTAACAAGAGGAAGTATTCGCCGAGGGCAAAAAGTCGGCGCTTTTCCGTTAAAATGCGTTAAGAATATTAAAAAAGCAATTCACGGCTTGAAATCGGGCATTAAATCGCCTATAATCAAGACGAAAAGGGGGTATTTCTCTTTGAATGATATATACGTTACCGGACACCTCAACCCGGACACAGACGCCATTGTCGCCGCCATGGCATATGCAAATCTGCGCAACGCCCTCGGCGACCGCGAATATAAGGCCATACGCATCGGCTCGATAAACGACGAGACACGCGCCGTGCTTGAGCGCTTCGGCTTTGAGCCGCCGATGTTCGTCAAGACCATGCGCACTCAGGTCAGCGATATCGAGTACGACACGCCGCCGGAGCTCAACTGCGGCGTTGCGATGGATCTGGCATGGCGCATCATGCGCGACGGGAAAATCGCCACGATACCCATAGTCCGTGAGGACGGAACGCTGCATGGGATGCTCTCCGCCGGAGATATCGCGTCCTACGATATGCAGACCATATATGACAGCCATATTGACGCTCTGCCCATATTCAATCTCCTGAGCGTGCTCGAGGGTCAGCTTGTAAACGAGTTTGGCAACAAGGCGGAAAGCGTGACGGGCGAGGTCGTGCTTGCCCTGCCGCAGACCTACGGCAACCCGCAGCTCAGCGACCCGGAAAGCGTCGTCGTCTGCGGCGACCAGCCGGAGGTTATTGACGCGGCGCTCAAGGCCGGAGTCCGCTGCCTGATAATATGTCAGGCGGACGTTGACGCAAGGCTTGCCGAATACGAGGGAGATACCTGCATAATCTCCACGCCGCTGGATGCGCGCCGCGCCGAGCGCCTGATATTCCAGGCCATGCCCGTGGAGCACGTCAGCAAGACCGGGGATATAATATGCTTCCATCTCACGGATTATCTGGACGATGTGCGCGAGATCATGCTCAAAAGCCGCTACCGCTGCTATCCGGTGCTCGATGAGAATGACCGCGTGGTGGGTACGCTCTCGCGCTTCCACCTGCTGCGCCCAAAGCGCAAGCGCGTTGTGCTTGTCGATCATAACGAGGCGGCGCAGTCCGTACACGGGCTAGAGCAGGTCGAGATACTTGAGATAATCGACCATCACCGTCTTGCGGATATCCAGACCGGGCAGCCGATTTCCGTGCGCAATGAGCCGGTCGGCAGCACGAATACTATTATAACCTCCATGTATCAGGAGCACGGCGTTATGCCCTCGCCAAAGATGGCGGGACTTATGGCCTCGGCCATACTCTCGGATACCGTGATGTTCAAGTCCCCGACCTGCACCAAGAAGGATATCGCCATGGCGGAGCGCCTTGCCCGCATTGCGCGCATCTCGCTTGAGGAGCTGGGGCGGCAGCTTTTTTCGACCAATTCCGACGGCAAGAGCGCCGAGGAGCTGTTGATGACGGACTATAAGGAGTTTCATATATCCGGGCAGACCATCGGCGTCGGCCAGATAACCTGTGTTGACTCGTCAAAGCTCTTGGAGCGGCGCGAGGAGTTTATGTCCGCGATGGAACAGCTCAAGCAGCGTAATTCCCTTGACCTTGTGATACTTATGCTCACGGATGTGCTGCTCGACGGCTCGCACCTTTTCTATGCCGGCAGCGACGAGGTGATGCAGGAGGCGTATTCGACCGTTCCGAAGGATAAGCATATGTTCCTTCCCAAGGTCATGTCGCGCAAAAAGCAGATAATACCGATGCTGACGGCGATGTGGGGTTAAGCGGATATGAAATTTACAAAGATGCACGGAGCCGGAAACGACTTCATTATTATAAACAATATGGACGGCGCAATTCCCGAGCCGCGGCTTCCGGCGCTTGCGGCGGGGCTTTGCGCGCAGCACCGTTCGGTCGGCGCTGACGGGCTTATGGTCGTCGCGCGGCCTGTCTGCGGCGGGGATTACAGGATGATTTTTTATAACTCCGACGGCAGCATAGGCGAAATGTGCGGCAACGGGGCGCGCTGCATCGCGCGCTACGGCTATGAAAATGGGCTTGCGGGCGAGACGCAGAGGATAGAGACTCATGCGGGGCTTGTCGTGGGTCAGCGCGTGACGAAAAGGCTTTACAGAATTCGCCTCAACGACCCGAGCATAGCGGAGGCGCACCGGATAGTCAGCGTCGGAGGCGCGGAGTATGACTGCGCCTATGTGGAGCTCGGTGAGCCGGGTATTCCGCATGCGGTGCTGCGCCTGCCGGACTGGGACGAGTGGGAGCGGGATAAGCTGCGTGAGCTCGGCAGGGCGCTGCGCTTTGCCGGGGAGTTTCCGCGCGGCGCAAACGTCAGCTTTGTAAAGCCGCTCGGCGCGGAGCGGGTAAAGGCGATAACCTATGAGCGCGGGGTCGAGGACTTTACGCTGGCCTGCGGCACGGGCTGCGGAGCGATAGCCACCTCGCTGCGCCTGCTCGGACTCGGCGGCGAGAGCGTGGAGGTCGTGATGCCCGGCGGCGAGCTGCGCGTGGAGCTGTCGGAGTGCGCGGGCAGCGTCCGGGACATATACCTCACGGGGCCGACAAATCTGGTATGCGTCGGAGAAATTTTCGACGAGGATATAGACTTGGACTGATAATTTTAGATATTTTGGATTATATGCGGCGGGCCTTGCCCGCCGTTTTTTTAGCTTCCCCCTTTAGGGGCGCCAAGGGCTTGGACGAAGGCAAAGCGCCTACCCCCACCACCGTCATTGCGAGGAGGGCAGCGCCCGACGCGGCAATCCGCATCCCCTTTGATACGCACTAATACCAACTGCGGCGTAAAGGAGAACGGATTCCCACGACCAGTTTGAGAACTGGTTCGCGACGGCGGCTTTGCCGCCTAGTCCCTTTAGGGAGAATGACAGCGTAGTTTAGTCTCCCGCGCCGATTTTTACCCCGCCAAGCCCTCGCCCCGCAGGGCGCTGCCCCTCTTAGGGGAAGTCCCCAGTGCGCACACTGGGGAAAGGGGTCACCGGATTATAGACCGGAACAGGACGGAAAAGACAGGACGCACCCCGACCATTCTTTTCCCTATTGGCACTCTCTCAGCCATGGAGACCCCTCAGTCACTTCGTGACAGCTCCCCTAAAAGGGGCGCCAAGGGCGTGGGCTAAGGCAAAGCGCCGATTTCGACAATGCTACCCAAAAGCTTACCCCTTCAGGGGGAAGCCAAGTATATAAAAATAACCCCAAGCTCATATCTTTGACAAATCTTAAATAAATTTAATCCAATTCTTTATCCCGCAGAGCCTGTCGTTTATTGACGGGAGCAGTGGGCTGTGATATACTTCAAAATATGAAACGATTTTTCAAAACAAACCGAGAGCTGCTTTGGCTGCTGTTCTTTGCCGTCGTTGCGGGCGCGTATTTTTCCCTGCAATATCTTCCGCTGCACCACCACAGCATACACACTGCCCTTGACGACAAGATACCCTTCGTCCCGGCATTTATAATCCCCTACATTCTTTGGTACGTCTACGTCCCCGGCCTGATGCTTGCCGTCTACCCGCGTGACCGCCGTCGCTTTGTGCTCCAGAGTGCAGCGCTGTTTTCGGGCGCGTTTATCTGTCTCGCTATCTTCGTTATCTACCCGAGCCGCATCGACTTTCGCCCGGACGCGGATGGCGATGGACTGCTGCTGGCGCTCTGCCGCATCGTCTACGCGGGCGACCGACCGCTCAACGTATTTCCGAGTCTGCATTGTTATGAGACCTGCGCGGTTTTCCTCGCGGCCTTCGGCGGGGCATGGCGGAGACATAAGCTCCTTTGCGCGGTATCCGGGCTGCTGGGTGTTCTCATCTGCCTATCGACGCTGTTCGTCAAGCAGCATTCGGTGCTCGACTTTGTCTCGGGCTGTGCGCTTGCAGTCGTCGTCTACCTCATTATGAAGTCCATTTTTGATCTTAAATACAGAAAGGAAGCTGCCCATGCAGATATATCCCTTTAACATCGTTTACATTTTCCTGATGCTCCTCGGCGCGGCAACGCTGATGCTCATATGGCACACTCTGCGCGATAAGCCGGAGACTACGCGCAAGCGCGTTCTCGTCATCATCTGCGCGCTGAACATCGTGTTTTACTTCGTATATAAGGGCTTTTTGTCCGTAGACGCGGAGTTTTTGGAGATATCGGGGCTTGAGAGCTTCAACTGGTTCAACGAGCTGCCCCTGCAGCTTTGCAATATCAATCTTTTCCTTATTCCGCTCGGAGTCATGACGAAAAAGCGCGGCGTGCTCGGCTTTTCCTTCTTTATCGCGCCGCTTGCCGCCATGCTTGCACTTTTGTTCCCGGAGATAGCCTTTACGGGCTATTCTCTGAGTCAGCCGCGCATACTCGGCTACTATATAACTCATCTTCTGATAGTAATTTGTGGGCTGAGCCTTTTCACCCTCGGCTTCTACCGTCCTGATTTCAAGGATTTCCCCGGCATCGTTGCCGCCTTCATCGTGCTCTCGCTCGGCGCGCATCTGGTCAATATCGTACTGCGCCACAGCGTATGCCCGCAGGCGAATTACTTCTTCACCTTCGGCGCAGATATCAGCATACTCAATCTTCTCTGGAGCTTTATCCCCAAAGCCTATGTATATCTGCTGCCCGGACTTCTCATACTGCTTGCATATATGACGGCCATAACCGTTATGATCCGTGTCGTCTCGGATAGCTCGGCGCGGCGCGCGGCGGAGTCAAAGGTATAAGGCCCGGCGCTTGACATTTTCGCTGCATTGGCTTATATTTTCGGTGTATGCAGGCTATGCATATAATCTGAAGCAGGCTGATTTGATATGACGATTACCGTTTTGCTGCCCATCATCGCGGCGCTTTTGATAGTTTTATTTTATGTGGGGCTTCCCTCACTGCGCGACTGTCCGCTTCAGCCCGCCGAGGCTGAGGCAAAGAAAATGACGCGCGGGGACTGGCTTGCCGCTCTGTGCATCACGCTCTGCTATGCCGTGGTCGCCTTTATTGGACTCGGCGACAGGGAGGCGGCGCAAAATCCCCATGTATTTGACCCGGAGCAGCCCGCAGTCATCGAGCTTGAGGGCGAGACGCAGCTTAGCCGTGTGCGCTTGTTCTGCGGCATAAACGTCGGAAATTATTACGTCGAGTATTCAAAGGACGGCGAGAGCTGGGGCTATGCCGGTGAGCTTGAGCAGAATTACGTCGCGGTGCTCAAATGGAAGGAGCTTGAGCTCAGCGAGAGCGCCAAGACGGAGCCGGTGAGATATATCCGCATCACGGCTGATAACGATTTGTATTTAAATGAGATCGCCGTATATAATCTCTACGGCGATATGCTCGGCATAAGCTCGGAGAATGCCCCGGAGCTCTGCGACGAGCAGGAGCTTGTCCCGGAGGCGGCAAGCTATATGAATTCGAGCTTCTTTGACGAGATATATCACGTCCGCACCGCGATAGAGCACCGCGAGAACATCTGGCCGTATGAGATAAGCCATCCGCCGCTCGGCAAGCTGATAATCGGCATAGGCATTGCGCTTTTCGGTACGACGCCCTTCGGCTGGCGCTTTATGGGTACGCTGTTCGGTGTGCTCATGCTGCCGGTGATGTATGTATTTTTGAAAAAGCTTTTCGGCGGAAAAGCCGCGCCCGTGGTCGGAACCGTGATTTTTGCCGCCGATTTCATGCACTATGTTCAGACTCGCATCGCCACGATAGATACCTACGCCGTGTTCTTTATCCTTCTGATGTACCTGTTTATGTATCTCTGGTGCTCGGAGGGGAAAAAGCGTTATCTTGCGCTTTCGGGCGTGTTTTTCGGCATAGGCGCTGCGAGCAAATGGACCTGCATCTATGCGGGCGCGGGGCTTGCCTGCATTTGGGCGCTGCACTGGATAATTCATGCGCGCAATGCAAGGCGTGAAAAGCAGGATAGGCTATTCCCGGAATTTGCGAAAAACTGCGGCTTCTGCGTGATTTTCTTCGTGCTCATCCCGGCAATAATATATTACGTTTCGTATTATAAATACGGCGCTGCCAAGGGCCTCACCGGGCTCGGCGCATTCTTCACAAAGGAATACGCGCAGATAGTTCTGGACAATCAGAGCTTCATGTTCAGCTATCATTCCGGCGTTACCGCCTCCCATCCCTATTCCTCGCGCTGGTATCAGTGGGTGTTGGATATACGCCCGATACTATACTATCTGGAATACGGCGCGGACGGTACGCGGCAGAGCTTCGGCGCCTTTGTCAATCCCATACTCTGCTGGGCGGGACTTATCGCGCTCTTTGTCCTCGGCTATGAGGCGATAGCACGGAGGGAGCGCCGCGCAGCCTTTATCCTCATCGGCTATCTTGCGCAGCTTTTGCCGTGGGTGTTTATCACGCGCATCACCTTTGAGTATCACTATTTTGCCTGTACTGTTTTCCTCGTCCTCGCGCTCGGCTACGTCATAGAGCTCATGCGGCAGTGGAATCCGCGCTGGAGGCTTTATGCCGTCGGCATCTCGGCGCTTTGCGTTCTGGTCTTTGCGATGTTTTATCCCGCGCTCAGCGGCATAAGCGTAGATAACGCCGCCGCAAGCCGGGTACTGAAATGGCTTCCGACCTGGCCGTTTTGATAAGAAAAACCTCTGATTTCATAAAAATCAGAGGTTTTTGTCGTTTAGATAGTCACCTGCACTCAAAGCAATGCCACTCGTCCTCGCAGTGCCGGGCGAGTATCTCAAAGCTGTTTTTCTCGAGCGCGGCGCAAACCTCATCCTGCCGCCCCTCGATGATGCCCGAGCATATAAACACCGCGCCCTCGGCCATGAACTGACGCACATAGGCGGAGAGGGGAATGATAACGTCGGAAACGATGTTTGCCAGCACAAGGCCGTAGCCGCTGCCGAGCTCACGGCGGAGGGAGGCGTCGGATATGATATCGCCCGCGTAGACCTTGAAGCGCTCTGCGCCTATGCCGTTGAGAGCGGCGTTTGCCATCGCGACGTCGGGCGCCTTGGGGTCGATATCGCAGCCGACGCAGCACTTGCTGCCCAGAACGAGACTGCCTATGCCGAGAATTCCGCTCCCGCAGCCGAGGTCAAGGACTCTTGTCTCGTCAGTGCAGTATTTTTCGAGCGCGGCGAGGCACATACGGGTCGTCGCGTGACTGCCGGTGCCGAAAATCAGACCGGGATCGAGCCGCAGCGGGAGCCGCCCGTTTTCGGGTATCTCCTCCCACTCGGGCACAACGACCAGCTTTTCGCCGACCTCGATGGGCTTATAATACTCGCGCCAGTTGTTTTCCCAGTCGCTGTCCTCGATAAACGAGGTGCTGATATTATTATTTGAGAACGCTGCGCGTATCGCGGCGAGAATGGCCTTGCCCTCCGCGTCGTCGCTCAAATAGCACTTTATGCGGCTGACACCGGCGAATTTCTGCTCAAGCTCGTCGTCCACATAGTCCCAATACTGGTGATTGTTTTCGAGAAAATCCTGAAAATCCTCCTCGTTTTCGATGACGAAGCCGCCCGCGCCCATGTCCGCCATCTGCTGGCAGCGCTCGTCTATAAGCTCGGCCGGAGTGTCAACGCTGACCTCTATCCAACGCATAGTAATTCTCCTTAAATAATTATAATTTTTATCATTTTACACGGCTTTGCGTGAATTGTCCAGAGAAAATGCCAAACGGGAACTCAAAGCCTGCCTGCAATGAGTTCCCGTTCGGTTGGAAAGTTTGAAAGAAAAGAAAGTGAGAAAGCGAATGTTGCCGCTCGGGGGGATGAGCGGATTCAAGCATCTGCTGACTGATAAAAAAATAACACACCCGGCAGACAAAGTCAAGTGATTTTTTTAACATTTAACTTTGTCTGCAAATTTTTGTATGAATAGATAGTTTTCGGCGGGTTTTTATATATTTTGTTGGGTATAATTGGGGTAAAATAATGAAAACAGACGACAGTTTTGCATCGAAAATTATTATTCTATTATAATTTATTATATTGCTGTGATGAAAATGTCTATACTGCGGCGTTAATAATGTGATTATTTGTCGGCATTTACGGCTTGCCCCGGCGCTCGGCATATAATATAATATTATCGTGAGAGTATAATTGCTTGTGTGTGGGGCGTGAGGTGCCGACCCTTGCCCCGCTGGGCGCTGCCCCTTTTAGGGGAAGTCCCCAGTGCGCACACTGGGGAAAGGGGTCGCCGAAGTGTAGACCGGGGCAGGTGGAAAAAGACAGTACGCAATGCAGAAAAATCTTTTCCCCATTGGCAGTCTCTCAGCTCTGGCGACCCCTCAGTCTCGCTAATGCTCGACAGCTCCCCTAAAAGGGGCGCCAAGGGCGTAATCAGGGACCGTCGCGCCTATTTTATTATTAGCGGCGAGCTTCCCACAAATCACCACAAATTACTATTACCGGAGAAAAAACATGAAGCTTAGCGATATTATATCACTTCTCGGCGGTGTGGCGCTGTTCCTGTTCGGCATGACGCTGATGGGAGACGGACTGAAAAAGGTCGCGGGCAGCCGCCTTGAGCTGGTACTCTACCGCCTGTCCGGGACTCCGCTGCGCGGGCTTTTGCTCGGCACCGGCGTTACCGCAGTCATTCAGTCCTCCTCCGCCACCTCCGTCATGGTCGTCGGCTTTGTAAACTCAGGCATGATGAAGCTGCGTCAGGCCATCGCCGTCATACTCGGCGCGCTCCTCGGCACAAGCGTCACGGGCTGGATAGTCTGCCTCTCAACGCTTGAGGGCAGCGGCTGGACGGCGCTGCTATCCACCTCAAGCCTGAGCGCCGTGGTCGCGGTCGTGGGCATAATTCTCCGTATGTTCAGCAAAAACCAGCAGAAGCGCCATGTCGGCGACATACTGCTGGGCTTTGCGGTGCTTATGTTCGGTATGCAGGCGATGAGCGGCGCGGTGTCTCCGCTGCGCGAGAGCGAGAGCTTTATAGGGCTTCTCACCGCGTTTTCAAATCCGCTGTTCGGCATACTTGCGGGCGCGCTTTTTACCTGCATTTTGCAGAGCGCAAGCGCCGCTGTCGGTATTTTGCAGGCGCTGTCCCTGACCGGAGCGCTGAGCTTTGCCGCCGCCTACCCGGTCATACTCGGTATCGCAATAGGCGCGGCGCTGCCGGTGCTGCTGTCGGCACTGGGGGCAAAAATCGACGGACGGCGCACAGCCTTCGCATATTTTGAAATCGAGGTGCTGGGCGTGCTGCTCTGTGGCGGGCTGTTCTATGCGGCTAATGCGATTTTTGGCTTCGAGTTTATGAGCATGACTATGAGCGCGGTGAGCGTCGCGTTTGTAAATACGGCGTTTCGATTTGTCACCGCCGTTGCGCTGCTGCCGATGATAGGTTTGCTTGAGCGCCTTGCCTGCCTGCTGATAAAGGGCGGCAGCGAGAGCTCCGACGCGCTTGACAGACTCGATGCGCGTTTTCTTGAGCATCCGGCGCTTGCGGTAGAGCAGAGCCGCCTGACGATGGAGGAGATGGGGCGCATGGCGCAGGAAAATCTCACTGCTGCCGTCAAGCTCCTGAAAAGCTATGACGACGCGGAGTACAGCCGCATCGAGAGCCGAGAGGACAGGGTAGACCTCTACGAGGACAAGCTCGGGACCTATCTCATGCGCGTGACGGAGCACGAGCTTTCGCGCAGTGAGAACGAGAGCGTGTCGAAATATCTGCACACGCTCAGCGACTTTGAGCGTATCAGCGACCACGCGATGAACGTCGCCGAGACCGCGCGTGAGATCAGCCAGAAGCGGCTGAGACTGACCGGCGCTGCGGAGCGTGAGCTTGAGGTGCTCAGCGCGGCGGTGCTTGAGGTGCTGGACATCGCCTCGCGCGCGTTTTTTGCAAACGACGTGGAGCTTGCCTACCGCGTGGAGCCGCTTGAGGAGCGCATTGACGTCCTCTGCGATGAAATGAAGCTGCAGCACGTCGAGAGACTGCAAAGCGGCGAGTGCTCGCTTGCAAACGGCTTTGTGTTCAACGACCTGCTTGCAAACTTTGAGCGTGTCGCCGACCACAGCTCAAACCTCGCCATAGCGACTATAGAGCTGCGCTCCGACAGTCTGGATGCGCACGAGTACGTTATAAACCTCAAGGAGCTTCATTCGCACAGCTTTGACAGGTACTACGAGGAGTACACCGAAAAATATAAGATCTGAGCCTATTTAATATAGCCGAAGCGGGCTGTGGGCTCAAAGGCACAGGCGCTGAATATCGTGTTTGCGGCGGAGACGTAGTCCTCGAGCGTGCGCGATTTGTTCAGCGCCTTGATTTCGCGCTCACTGCCGGGGAAAAGGCAGCGCATATATGACCACAGCTCCTTCATGCGGGAGCAGGCGCTGCGCGGGTCAAAGCCGGAGGAAAGATGCTCTGCTAAGAGCGCATCGTGAAAGGCCTGAAGCTCGGCGCGCTCAAGCGCGGCTCCGCCGCGAAGCTCACGCAGCAGCGCCGGGTTTGCCATAGCGCCTCGCGCAAGCATAAAGCAATCGGTATCCGGCAGCGCGGAGGCGTCCTCGGGGCGGAAGATATCGCCGTTGTAGCATAGCTCTGCGCGGCATAGCGGGGCGGCGCGAAGAAATGCGGCAGGCTCTGCTGGGGCGGAATACATCCCGGCGCGGGCGCGGGCATGGATTATCAGCTCCGAGACGGGATATTTATTATAAATTTCGACTATCGCGGCAAATTCCTCGGCGCTCTCAAGCCCCATGCGCGTCTTTATCGAGATGGGGAGGGGAGTGCGGGCGTAGATATCCGCCAGCATATCGTCAAGCGAGCGCAGATCCGCGAACGCGCCGCTGCCCTTGTGCTTTGCAACGACCGTGCCCGAGGGACAGCCCAAGTTCAGATTGAGCTCGCTATAGCCCATGTCGGCAAGCTGCCGCGCAGCCGCGAGAAAAGGCTCGGGGCGGTTGCACAGGATCTGCGGGACGAGATTTTGACCGGGGTTATTCTCGGGGAGAATGTCCCTCGCGGAGGCGGTGCGGAAATTGCCCTCGCCGTCCGGCGCGATAAAGGGCGCAAAGTATTTGTCGGCGGCGGGGAAGAATTTTGCATAGACACGGCGGTATATGTGGGTGGTGAGCCCCTCCATCGGGGCAAGATACAGCTTCATGTTGACTCTCCGGAAATATAATAAAAAGACATAAAGCTCAGAATGTATTCAAAACACTCCTGAATAAGCTTTCAAGGTGTCGAGCTTTATCGACACCTTGAAATATAGCGTATTTTCGCCTGAAATGGAAGAAAAATTTTTCGCCGTACTTGGAAACTTAATAATTATATTATATAATATCATGTCAGGATATAGATTTTACCCGATAGGGAGGAATGATACATGAGACATCCGGCACTGAGCAGGGTCGTTGCCGTGGCGCTTGCGATAATGTGCCTGCTGACGCTCATAAGCGGCGGCGTGGGCGCCGTCAAGGCGGGCAGGGATTTCTCGCAGGAGCGCGGCGAGTATATAAAGCTCCGCAATAAAATTGACGAGGCCGAGGAGCTGGACGCGCAGCTCAACGGCGGCAGATATGAATATGAAAAAACTGCCGCAGAGCTCAAGGATGAGAAGGCGCAGTACGACGAGGACTCCGCAAAGCACCGCGAGGAGCTGACGGAGTACACGGCGACGAATGCCGGGCTTGAGATGGTGGGCGGACTCGGCGCCGCTGCCGGTACTCTTGAGGAGGGCTGGGCGCAGTACAATGCGGCGCGTGAGCAGTTTGACGCGCTGGAGGCGGAGTTCAGGCTCGGCTATGACAAGTATCTGGCTGCCAAGGCACAGATAGACGCGGGCTGGCAGGAGTATAATAAGGGTCTTGCCGAGATAGAGGCGGGCAAGGCCGCCATCGCCGAGGGGCGCGCGCAGTATGACGCCGGTATGCAGGGGATAGAGGCCGGCCGGGCAGAGCTTGCAGCGCGCCGTCAGCAGCTTGCCGAGGCTGAGGCTGCGCTGCCGCAGTACGAGGCGGAGCTTGCCGAGGCGAGAAAACGGCTCGACGAGGCGCAGGCGCAGCTTTCCGAGGCAAAGCGCAAGTATGAGATATCGCTTGCGGCATATAACGCGGCGGACGCCGTATATAAGCAGGCGCAGGCGATAATAGATAAGCTCAAGGAGGATATGCCGGGGGGCGAGCTCATATATGAGATTGCCGACAGGAGCATAAAGGCGCTTTTCGGGCGCAACTTTGAGGAGATACGCAGCGACTGGAACAGTAAGCGCGCCGAGCTTGACGCTGCCGGTGAGCAGCTTCGGGCAGCGGAGTCGGAGCTTGCCGCCGCGGAGCAGCGCTATAACGAGGGCAAGCAGCAGCTTGAGGCGACTAAAAAGCTGATAGCCGAGGCTCCCGCACAGCTTGCCGCCGCCGAAAAGCAGCTTGACGAGGGCGAGGCACAGCTTGCACAGCTCAAGGCGGAGCTGGACGCGGGCGAGGAAAAGCTTACCGAGAGCGAAAAAATGCTCCCGGCGGTGCGCGCACAGCTTGAGCAGGGCGAGGCGGAGCTTAAAAAGAACGAGCCTGCGCTGCTTGAGGCGAAGGCACAGATAGACGCGGGGCGTGAGCAGCTTGACGCGGTGAAGGCGCAGCTTGAGCAGGGCGAGTCACAGCTCAAGGCCGCCATGTCGCAGCTTGCCGCCATGCGCGCCGGTCTCAGCGACACCGAGCAAAAGCTCAAGGACGAGAAGGAGGAGCTTCTTGCCTCCTTTGATAAGATAAGCGGGATGCAGACCTCGGTGGGCGAGTATGAGCAGCTTCAGGCTGATTATAAAAATGCACGTCAGGCGCTGCTGGCATACGATGAGATTTCCGATAAGCTTGTGGGCGGTGCGGAGCTGTTTGACGCGGCGCATGAGCTTGCCCGGTCGATGAAGGCGGGCTATATATTGCGCTTTGCGCTGAGAATAGTCATGAATGTGCTGATGCTGGCGGCCGCCGCGTTCGGAATAATGTCGCTTTTGCAGGTGTTCGAGAAGCTCGGTCATAGCTTGACGCTGTGGAAAACGGCAGCGCTCTGCGCACTATGCGCACTGCTTGCGGAGATAATAAGCATCTCTCTCGGGCGCGGGCTTCTTTATACGGCGCTCTTTGCGCTCGTGTTCGCCTCCGTGCAGTCGGCGCTGTGCTATGAAAAAAAGCAGCAAGCTCACGACGCGGTGTGAGGAGGATATAATAAAACAGAGTGTGGGAAGTTATCTCACACTCTGTTTTTATAAATAATTATACCGGTGAAAGCTCAAAAACCGAGGAAAGCTCCTTTGCGTGGCGGCGTAAAAGCTTTGCAAACTGCTCCGTTTTCTCGTCGGTAAATCTCGGCGAGGGACCGCTGACGCTGATGGCGGCAACGGGCTCGGAGGCGTGGTTGAGAATGGGCGCGGCGACACAGCGAAGCCCGATGGAATGCTCCTCGTCGTCTATTGCGTAGCCGTAAAGCCGTATTTTTTCAAGCTCGGCGCGCATGACATCGGGGTCGGTGATGGTATGGACGGTCTTTTTCTCCATGGGCTTTGTGAGATACTCGTCAACATAGCTCTGCGGCATGAAGGCGAGCATTGACTTTCCGCAGCTCGTGCAGTGCATACTCTCCATGGTGTTGTTGAGGTAAAACTGCATGAAGGTGTTGTCCGCCGGGGTGGCGACGTCGAGATAGAAAATTTTATCGTCCTGCGGGATGGTCAGAGAGCATATCTCGCCGGTCTCTCTGGAAATCTCGCGGATATGGGAGGCGGCAAGCTGGTTGAAGCCAAAGCTTTCCCGCGCCGCTCGACCAAGACGGAGGCAAGAAAAGCCGAGGGAATACTTGCCGGTTTCCGGGTTTTGCTGAACATAGCCCATGGCGCTCAGCGTGCTTAAAATGTCATATACATTGCTCTTGTATAGCCCGAGAGCTTCGCTTATCTCGGTTATTCCGAGGGGCTGCTTTTCGATAAAGCAGTTGAGAGTTTTCAGCGCCTTCTGCAAACTCTTGTTTTTTATTTTTGCATCATTATTATTGCTCATTTTTACCTCTGAATTCATATTTTTTCATTATTTACAAACTTTTGCATGGCGTAAGGATGAGCGTTAAAAGCGCCTGCGCATTTTCACGCGGTTGAGCATGGTGCTGTATCGTACCGCGTGCAAATTGGCAAGAAATATCGCGCGCTTCTGCGAAAACGATTAAATCTGCGTGCATTTCATCATGAAGTGCATTGTGCTCATGTTAGAGCGAAATTCACCTCCGTGAGTGCCGGAAGCATACTGTATTCGGGGCAAAAGGGACGAGGAGAAAAAGACAAAAATTACTAAGCAGCAGCCCCCCGAGACTCCCGGTTATTTACAGAAAATTGCAGAAGATCCGCTCCGGCTTCGGCTGATTTTCTGCTTGAGAAAAGATTCATTTAAGAACAGTGTACAGTAGAAGAGCGCAATGGTCAACAGGCAATTTAGCAAAACATCAAAAAACTGTAAGACTCAGACCGAGCAAAGGCGTATTCGGAGAGCTTAATTCGCGGCGTCCGGCGTGGTGAAAATGCGCCGCAGAGAGTGAGAATAACGAGCAGAATCAAGAGCTTGAGTTCATTTTGAATATGCAAAATCAAGTGCATAATTGACAAAGATTTTGCAGACAAAGCCCGATTTTCAACTCCTGTTTGTAAACTGTTACAAATTTCGGCTTGACGATTTGTTGATATTATAGGTTGAATTTGCAAAACATTTGTGCTAAATTGATAGTGGAGTTAGAAACTAACGTCTTTTTTTAAGACGATAATACAGAATGGCGTTCTGTATTGCAGAACAAAAAATGCAGAAAGGAGGATAATACAAATGCCAAAAGTATTGTTCGACACCAAACACTGTAAAGGCTGCTTTCTCTGCGTGAGCGTCTGCCCGACGCAGGCTATCTCACCCTCCGGTAGTTTGGGAGAGTTGGGGTACGAGGTCGTAAAGGTCGACGAAGACAAATGCATCAAGTGCGGCACCTGCTACAGGATTTGCCCTGACTGCGTTATTGAAGTTTTAGAGTGAGGAGTTTATTATGGCAAAAGAATTGATGAAGGGTAATGAGGCCTTTGCCGAAGCCTGTATCAGAGCCGGATGCAGATTCTTCAGCGGCTACCCCATTACTCCGCAGACCGAGATATTGGAATATATGTCTTGGCGTATGGAACAGGTAAACGGAGCATTCATCCAGACCGAATCGGAAATCGCAGGTATTTATATGCTTTACGGCGCCGCCGCTGCCGGAGCGAGAGCGCTCAGCACCTCCTCGGGACCGGGCTACTCGCTGATGCAGGAGGGCATTTCTTATCTTTGCGGCAACAATATCCCGGCCGTTCTCTCGGACGTCATGCGTATCGGCAGCGCCCTCGGCAACATTTTCCAGGGACAGGGCGACTACTGGCAGCTTACCCGCGGCGGCGGACACGGCGACTACCGCACGATAGTTCTTGCCCCGGCGAGCGTTCAGGAGAGTGCAAACCTCGCGTATGAGGCCTTTGACCTGGCAGAGAAATACAGACAGCCCGTTATCGTCGCCTCCGACGCCGCAATAGGGCAGATGGTAGAGGTCGTCGAGCTTCCCGAGATGCGTGAGCATAACATCGACCAGTACGATTGGGTCATGCGCGGCAGAAAGAACGGCGAGGCACACAGAGTCATCGAAAACAGCTACTACGCCATGGGCGCCGAAAACTACAGCAATTATCTGCGCGAGCTCTATAAGGGCATCGAGGACACCGAGCAGCGCTGGGAGTCCATCATGGTCGAGGACGCGGACGTTGTTCTCGTGGCCTACGGCATCAGCTCCAGAGTTGCAAAGGAAGCGGTTAAAATCGCAAGACGTGAAGGCATGAAGCTTGGTCTTATCCGTCCGATTACGCTTTGGCCCTTCCCCACACAGGCGTTTAAGGAGCTTCGTCCCGACGTTAAGGGTATTGTTTGCGTGGAAATGAACATCCTCGGACAGATGGTTGACGATGTCAGGCTGGCAGTCAACGATAAATACAAAATCGTCAGCTATGGTGAGTTTGCCAATGTGCCGTCGACCAGCATCATAATCGACCGCGCAAAGCAGCTTCTCGAAGAGTAAGGGGGGTCAATCGTGAAATTAAGTGCACCAAAAATTATTTGTAGAGAAAAGACCTCCGGCTGGTGTCCGGGCTGCGGCCATGGCATAGTTATTCGGCTGCTTGCCGAGGCCTTGGAGGAGCTCGGGATGACCGAGGACACCGTGATGGTAAAGGACGTGGCCTGCGGCTCTATGTTTGACCGCTGGACTGACTTCAATAACCTCGTAACGGCGCATGGACGCCCCATGGTGACGGCGGCAGGCGTTAAGCGCGCAAGACCGGATCAAATCGTTATTTCGCACTCGGGCGACGGCTCGGCATACAGCATCGGCATCGAGAGCACCATTCACTGCGCTCTGCGCAACGAGAACATTCTGGCCATCGTCGTCAACAACAACGTTTTCGGTATGACCGGCGGTCAGATGTCTCCGGCGACGCTGCCGGGGCAGAAAACGACCTCCTCGCCGAAGGGACGCGACATCGAGAAAAACGGCTATCCCTTCAACGTGGAAAAGACCATCGGACAGTATGATATAGCATATCTGGCAAGAGGCTCGGTCGCAACGCCCAAGGACATTATTAAGACCGGTAAGTATCTCAAGAAGGCTCTGGAGAAGCAAAGAAACGGCGAGGGCTTCTGCCTTGTCGAAATTCTCAGCCCCTGCCCGACCAACTGGGGCATGACTCCGGTTGACTCCGTGAAGTTCATTCAGGAGAGAGTCGAGCAGCAGTATCCTCTGGGAGAGTTTGTTGATAAAGGAGGGGACAAGTAATGACGGAGATTATATGCTCGGGCTTTGGCGGTCAGGGCGTTCTGGTTGCCGGTATGATACTGGCGGACGCCGGTATGGAGCAGGGTAAGAACATTACCTGGTACCCGTCCTACGGCGCAGAGATGCGCGGCGGCACTGCCAACTGCAGCGTCAAAATAAGCGATGAGGAAATATCCAGTCCTTACTGCGACGCGCTTGACGTGCTCTACACCCTCAACGAGACCTCCATAGATAAATTTGAGCACAAGATTCGTCCCGGCGGACTGCTGCTGGTCAACAGCTCGCTGACAAGCCCGGACCGCAAGTACCGCGATGATATCGTCGTTGTCAAGGTCCCGGCGACGGACGTTGCCAAGGAAATAAACAACGTCAGAGGCACCAACATCGTCATGCTCGGCGCTTTGGCTCATGCCTCCACCGACTTCGACGTCGATTATATGCGCAGCGCCATTGACCACTACTTTGCCAAAAAGGGTAAGTTCAATCCGAAAAACGCACTCTGCTTTGACGCAGGAGTTAAATACGCCGCCGAAGAATTGGGCGAATAAAAAAGGAAAGAGGTATTATCATGAAAATAGTTCTTACAATCGTACCTTTCCAGCTTGAGAGAAAAGACAAGAAGTGGACCATCGAAAGAGAAGCCTGCCCTCCGGGATCCGAATTCCTCGTGACCGTTTACGACAAGGACGGCGACAATGAGCAGTTCTTCAAGGACATCTCCGATGCCGACATCATCATCAATACCTACGTCTACTTCGACAAGGAAAAGATAGACGCGCTGAAAAAGTGCAAGGTCATCTCCTTCCAGTGCACGGGCTTCAACGAAATCGACCTCGACTACGCCACCGAGAAGGGCATCGACGTCTGCTCCATCCTCGACTACTGCACTCAGGAGACCGCAGAGAATGCCTTCGCCCTTATGCTCTGCCTGCAGAGAGCGCTCAGAATTTATGACTACAACGTTCAGGTCAAGAAGAGATGGAACTACTCCGATGCAAACCACCTCCAGCGCATCGAGGGACAGACCATGGGCATCGTGGGTCTGGGCAGAATCGGTCAGTCCGTGGCGAGAAAGGCCAAGGGCTTTGACATGAAGGTCATCGCTTACGACCCCTTCCTCCCGCCCCACATCGCGGAAAATCTGGGCGTGGAGCTTGTCGATTTCGACACCATTCTTGCCGAGTCCGACGTTATCTCCATCCACATGAACCTGACCGAAGAGAACTACCATATGTTCAACCGTGAGACCTTTGCCAAGATGAAGAAGCGTCCCATCATCATCAATGAGGGTCGCGGCCCGATGATCTCCGAGGACGATCTCGTCTGGGCGCTCGATGAGGGTCTGGTCAGAGCGGCAGGCCTGGATATGCTTGAGTCCGAAAGCCCGGATCTCACCCAGTGCAAGCTTCTCGGCCGTGAGAATGTCATTGTCACTCCGCACTGCGGCTACTTCTCCGACACCTCGGAGTATCTGGTTCACAAGCTGTCCGTGGATAACGGCCTGCACGCCTACAACGGCGAGTATGACAAGGTCAATGTGATGCGCAACAAGGTAGTCCATTGACCCTGAGCGCCTTGACCACTGGCAGGTACAAGCTATGAATAATGAAAAGAGAATGCCTCTGGAGGGCATACGGGTCATTGAGCTTGCAACGGTTGTTGCGGCGCCCACAACGTGCCGGATGCTGTGCGCTTACGGGGCGGAGGTCATAAAGGTCGAGACGAGCTACGGCGATGAAATGCGCCGCGCGGGAAGCACGGAGCTTACCCCCTATACCGACCAGGTAAACCCCCTCTTCACCGTACACAACAGCAACAAAAAATTGACCTCGATAAACATCAAGGACCCGCAGGGGAAGGAAGCATTTCTTAAGCTGCTCGAAAGCGCCGACGTCTTTGTGTCGAACGTGCGAGAGCAATCCCTGAAAAGGCTCGGCTTGGATTACGAGACTCTAAAGCCGATGTTCCCCGGACTTATATACGCCCACTTTTCCGGCTTCGGTCCGAAGGGACCGGAGGCCAACAGCCCCGGCTTTGACAGCACGGCCTTCTGGCTCAGAAACGGGCCTATGGCCGACTGGCAGGAGGAAGGCGCATTTCCCTTCAAGCCTACCTACGCCTTCGGGGACATGGCGACAAGCTCGGTGCTTCTGTCCGGAATTCTGATGGCGCTCATCGGACGCAGCGTAAGCGGCTGCGGAACAAAGGTGGAGACCTCGCTCATGGCAAGCGGAATATGGTGCAACGCCGTGGGAGTCGTTTCTACGCAGTTTGAGCGCAAAAAGCTCAACCCGGAGCCGCTGCGTCCGCGAAATCCCTTCGCCTGGTGCTACCAGTGCTCGGATGAGAAGTGGATAGGAATGTACATAAACGAATACGGCAGAGAAAAAGAGAAGTTTGCAAAAATGCTCGGCATGGAGGATATCCTGACGGATCCCCGTTATGAGACTCTGGATTCTCTCGCCGAAACCGACGCGATAGTCGAGGCCGTGACCCGCGTGGCGAAGATATTCAAAACGCGAAGCAGCAAGGAATGGAGAGAGTTTCTGGTGAGCAACAATGTCTCCTGCGAGGTGATGCAGCGCACCATGGACGTCTCCGGCGATCCGCAGGCTCTGGCCAACAACTATGTTGAGCCGGTAACCTTCGGCGACGGCTCGACCGTGACCCTTCCCTGTCCTCCCATCTTCTTCAGCGACTACTGTCGTCGTGACATCATCCCGACCGGCAGCATAGGCGAAAATACCGACGAGATATTTTCTTCCCTCGGCTACAGCGAGGAGGAAACGGCAGTCCTTAAGGCAAAGGGCGCCATAAGATAGCAGCCCCTGACGCTCCGAGGCCTCGGAGCGGGCCGGGACCTTGACAAATCAAAGCTCCCGGCGGAAAGCTGAGTCCAAAAGTCCCGGAGAGGGACTTTTGGACAAGTAAAGTTTGGAAGCAAAAGAAAAGGAAGTAATCGAAAAGGAAGGGAAAATATGAGTGTTAAAGAAAACAGCGGGCACAGGCTCCCCAATAAAATCGAGGCTGTAATTGCAATCTCGTTCCTGTTTGTATCCATCGTATGCGGCTCCGTCATCGGCAAGCTGAAAATGGAGATATTCTTTGTCCTCAGCGCCTTCGTCGCCGGAATAATCGGCATCCGCTGCGGATACAACTGGTCGGATATGCAGAAGGCCTATGTACGCCAGATATCCAAGGTCGCACCTCTGATGCTGACCCTCATGGGCATCGGCTTCGTTATCGGAACATGGGTCTACAGCGGCACCGTTCCCGTTATGATAGGCTGGCTTGCTCAGATAATCGACCCCAAGTTTGTGCTTATTCTCTCGTTTATCTTCTGTGCGATAATCGCGCTTATAATCGGCACCTCGAGCGCCACGCTCGGTACCATCGGCGTTATAATGCTCGGCGTTTCCACCGTTCAGGGCATCCCCGCTCCTATCGCCGCATCTGCCATAATCTGCGGCTCCTACATAGGACAGGTTCTCTCTCCGCTGGCCGACATGGTCAACTACAGCTCCGCACTGACCGGCAACACCACCTCCCAGGGTATTCGTCTCGTCCTGCCCAGTGAGATAGTCGGTATCGTAGTCGCGGTCGGCTTCTACCTCATCTACGGCTTCCGTGTATCCGGCACCGCAGACGTCGGCAGCATAGATATCCTTGTCCAGAACGTTTTCACTAACTTCAAGGGCTCCGTCGTCATTCTTCTCCCCGTCGTAGTCCTCTTCGCAATGCTCGTTTTGAAGATAGACACCATTCCTACGCTGTTTGCCTCCGGCTTTGCCGCAATACTCGTAGGTAAGTTCTATCAGGGCTTCACCTTCAAGGACGGCTTCATGTCCGCTTATTCCGGCTTCAATGCCAATATGCTCAACACCGCCGAGGGCGTCGAGCTCATGAGCGAGTTTAAGAGCATTATCACCAGAGGCGGCTGCGCTTCTATGACAAGCTTCCTGATTACCATATTGCTGATTATGGCCTTTATTGGTATAATAACCGAAATCGGTGTTATCAAGGTTATCTCCGGTATGCTCCTCGGCAACGTCAAGCATCGCGGCAACCTCATTGCGCTCAGCTCCGTCGTGACCTTTATCCTTACCTGTGCGACCGGCAGCATCACCGCAACCCCCGCTCTGGTTACCGAAATGTTCCAGACCACCTATCAGCGTGTTGGTCTCAGCCGCCGCAATATTGTCACCGTATGTCAAATCTGCTCTAACCTTGCCGCTCTAATGATACCGTGGATGGGCACTGCCGTCTACACCGCGGGTGTTATGGGCGTTGAGGTTCTCGATTATGCTCCCTACATATTTATAAGCTGGGTCCCCATCATTGCCAACATCATCTTCGGCTATCTGGGCATCGGTCTTGTAAAGCTTGAGGAAGGAGAGCTTCAGGAGCAGGAGGTTACCGCCTGATTCAGGCAAGCATTAAGCGTTGAGGAGTGTTATACCTATGTGTAAGCGTCATCCCAGTACATTTGTATCAGTATTACTTTTGGCGACAGTGGCCTTGGTCTTGTTCATAGGCACGAAGTTCGGCGTTAATACTTCATCGCTCCTGTTTGTAAACATAGCCATCCTGCTGTTTGCCGCGGTGATTTACGGAGTAAATACCGCAGAGCTTCAGGAGCTTATCAACGACGGTCTTATGCGCGTTGCGCCCGCGATTTTAATAGTTCTCATCGTGGGCGCAATGATAAGCATGTGGATACAGTGCGGTCTTGTTCCGCTGATAGTCTACTACGGCATCAAATGGCTGAACGCAAACACGCTTCTCATTGCGACCTTCCTTCTCTGCTGCCTGCTTTCGATATGCACCGGCTCCTCGTGGGGAACCTGCGGCACGGTGGGCATCGCCTGCGCCGCCATCGGCGCCAGTATGGGAATACCGTTTTATATCATGGCGGGCGTTGCGATATCCGGCGCCACGCTGGGCGATAAGATATCTCCCTTTTCCGATACTACTGTCGTTGCGGCAAGCATCGCCGGGTGCAGCGTATATGAGCATATCGGCGTCATGTTACCGACGACCTTCCCCTCGTTTATCCTTACCTGCATCGCTTATATCTGGCTCGGAACCAAGTTCACCGCCGTCGGCGCCGATTTTTCGGCCTCGTACGAGATGGACAGGATACTGCTTGAAAATTTTGTTTTCTCTCCATGGCTGCTGCTCATCCCTGTTGTCGTGCTTGCCTTGAGCATTAAAAAGGTGGATCCGCTTATTGCGCTCACACTTTCCACCGTGCTCGGAGCTCTGTTCTCCATCTTCCTGCAGGGGAATTCTCTGCCCGTGGTGCTGAACGCACTCTATTTCGGCAACACCGCCTCTACCGGCAGTCAGCTTGCGGATACCGTTCTTAACCGAGGCGGCATCACGTCAATGTCAACGGTCATCATTATCATCGTGCTGTGCGTGATGATGAGCAGCATAGTCAGGAGCCTGCACCTGCTCGACGCTCCTATGAAGTATATAAAGGATCATGTGAAGTCCGACAAGGGACTTATACTTGCAACGCTTTTCAGCGGTCTGCTCATGGTGCTTTTCTTCTCCTCGCTCTATGTTTCCGGCATAATGCTGGGAGAGTTCTTCAGAGATATATACGACGAAAGAAAGCTGAAGTTCGGTGTGCTTTCAAGGTCCATTGAGGAGGCGACGACGATAACAACGCCGCTGATACCGTGGCACTCCAGCTTCCACTACTATTCGTCCCTGTTCGGGCTGACGGATTTGAGATTTATTCCCTACGCGGTATTCTGCTGGATGAACTTCTTTGTCAGCATTGTTATGACGGTCTTTGGCTTCGGCATGAAAAAGCTATACCGGAATGAGCCGGAGGAACAGGATAATAGTAATAGTATTATAGTAAAAGGGCACTGAATAGCATTTATTCAGTGCTCCTTTTTGTTTGTCGATAATAGTTGCGATGAAGGGAGAATGGGATGGGGCGCCAAGGGCGCAGTCTTGCCGCGAGTAAGTTGTTTTATACTGTCTACGACACACATAAGGTCAAAAACAATGCAGCCAAGTCAACTAAGCTGTCATTCCGGGTAGCGAAGCGACGTGGGAAGCCGTTCTCCTTGTCTCCGCTCTGAGACTTTGTACCGGTCTCGCAATGGCAGGGAGTGAGCGGGTCGTGCCGATTATGACGCTTGCCTTGCTGCCCCGCCTTGCGCTCAGCCGTAGCCGTGGTCAATGTGCCGCCAGCTGCCGCCGGGACTGCGTACCAATATCCAGCTCCATGCATTGTATGTGCTGTTCGGGTTCAGCGAGCCGTCGCCGCCGCTGCCGTCCACCTCAAAGCTTGACGTGAGAACGATAAGCTCCGAGGCATCGTCGCACTTATCCAGATAGTAGCTGCTCTCGCGCTGTGTTTTCTCGTCCCCGGCGTAGGCGATGCTCGTGAGCGTGCAGCCCTTCCAGCTCCGGTCAAACTCCCTGACAATGACCCTGATGGCAGCGTCAATATCCTTTTCGGAGTATATTTCGGACGGGACGGATTCAATTTGGACGTTCTTCACGTTCCCGCCGCAGGCGCAGAGGCTGAGCGAAAGGACGAGACACAGCAATATTGCAAAAAATCTTATGCTTCTTTTGTCCATGATTACCTCCGGTCGGCTTATTAAAAGCCGATTATACAATAATTATTATATCATTTCCGGCGCTGCCCGGCAATAGCAAAAGGCGGGGCATTTCTTAAGCTTTCTTAATTCTGCTGAAAAACCGGGCGATTTTTCAAAAATCACCCGGTTTCAAGCTTATAATATTACTTGTAATTACGGAGCAGCGACTTGTAAAAATCGACCGCACGGTTTTGCATTTTATCATCTCGGCAAGACGCTCGGCATAAACTGCGGCAGGGCTCACGCAGTCCGCGCAAGCCCTCCGTTTTTCAGCATCGAATTGATTATATCATAAATCGTCAGCTTTGTGTCTGTTATTATGTATTCTTTTGCAGCGAAAAAGCGGAAATTATCGCCGTGCGGGAAAGCGGCGCTATTGACCAAAGCCGTTATTGACACAGACTAAACAAAGGTTGAGTTTTCGGGGGAATAAAGGTATACTGATTTTACAAAGACCGAAAAATTTTTGTACTAAGGAGGCTGGCATGAAGGACATGGAACTGAGCAGCGAAGAAATGAAATATCTCAGGCTTTTATCCCAAACCTATCCGACCATTCAGGCGGTCAGCACGGAGATAATCAACCTCCGGGCGATACTGAATCTGCCGAAGGGGACAGAGCACTTCATAAGCGACATCCACGGAGAGTACGAGGGCTTCAGGCACATCCTGCGCAACGCCTCGGGCTCGGTGCGCCGAAAGATCGATCAGGCGCTGGGAGACTTTGTGTCCTCAAGCGACAGGGACAATCTCGCGACGCTTATATATTATCCGGAGCTGAAGCTGCAGGAAATAAAGGAGACCGGAAAGGCGATGCGCGAATGGTACACCATTACGCTGCGGCAGCTTGTATCCGTGTGCAAGATAACGACGTCGAAATACACCCAGTCAAAGGTCAGGAAGATGCTGCCGAAGGACTTCGAGTACGTCATAACCGAGCTTATGACCACCGGCAGCAAGGATTTCAACAAAGAGGAATATTACAGCCAGATAATAAATTCTATCATAGACATAGGCCGGGCGGATAAGTTCATTGTTGCGCTGTGCCACCTTGTTCAGAACTCGGTGATCGATAAGCTGCACATTGTCGGCGATATATTTGACCGCGGCGACAGCCCGCATCTGGTGATAGACGAGCTGGAAAAGCAGCGCTATGTCGACATCCAGTGGGGCAACCACGACATCCTCTGGATGGGCGCGGCGGCGGGAAACCGGAGCTGCATCGCAAATGCTGTGCGTATCTGCCTGCGCTACAACAACTATGACTTCCTTGAGGACGGCTACGGGATAAATATCAGGCCGCTGGCTATGTTTGCCATGCGCGCCTATGAGAACGACCCCTGCGAGTGCTTTGCGCCGAAGCGTTCAAACCCGGACGGCTATGAGGCTCACAGCGACGTGGTCATAGCGAAGATGCACAAGGCGATAAGCATCATACAGTTTAAGCTCGAGGGGCAGGATATCCTTGCGCACCCGGAGTATGAGATGAAGGACAGGCTGCTGCTTGATAAGCTCGATCTTGAGCGCGGAGTGCTGAAGCTTGGCGGTCAGGAATATCCGCTCCTGGATACGAATTTCCCGACCGTCGATCCCGCGGCGCCTTACGTGCTCAGTCCGGAGGAGGAAAAGGTCATCGAGGGGCTTGTCAGTTCATTCGTCAACTGCGAGAAGCTCCAGCGGCATATTGAGTTTCTGTATAAAAAGGGCTCAATGTATAAGTATTACAACAACTGCCTGATGTTCCACGGCTGCATCCCGATGGAGAAGGACGGCAGCTTCATGACGCTGAACATTTACGGGGATGAATGCTCGGGCAAGTCGCTGTTCGACTGCTGCGAGCGCCTTGCCCGTCAAGGACGCTACGGCGGGGAGGGTTCGGAGGAGCGGCGGCGCGGCTGCGACTTCATGTGGTACCTCTGGTGCGGGGCAAAGTCGCCGCTGTTCGGCAAGGATAAGATGGCGACCTTTGAACGCTATTTCCTCGACGACAAGCAGACGCACAAGGAGGTCTCCGGGGCGTACTTCAAGCTGGCCTACACCCGCGAGATGGCGGATAAGATACTGGAGGAGTTCCGGATAACGGACAAGGATGCCGTCATCGTGAACGGGCATATCCCGGTCAAGATAAAGAAGGGCGAGAGCCCGATAAAGGTCGAGGAGAAGCTGCTCATCATTGACGGCGGGCTCTCCAGAGCCTACCAGTCCGTCACCGGAATCGCGGGATATACACTGGTTTCAAATTCACACCAGATGTATCTTTCCGAACATGAACCCTTTACATCGCTGCGGGAGTCGATATGCAATAACCACGATATGCATTCGCGGATGATACCGGTCAAGACCTATCCCAACCGCGTCAAGATCGCCGATACGGACGACGGACGCGAGATAGCAGCGCAGATAGAGGATCTCGAAAAGCTGCTGGAGGCCTACCGCACCGGCGCGATAAAGCATGGAAAAGCCTGAATAACGGAGGAAAACATAGTGGCGAACGCCATACGCTGCCGCTCTCGATGAGCTGCCGTACCGTTTCCTCACAATCTAATTTCTCCGATTCTGCTGTTTTAACTCACATCCGGATATGACAAAAGCGCCGGGTCGTTGATTCTGCAAAACCAACGCCCCGGCGCTTGAATTTTGTGATTTTTATTTGCCAATCGCAGTGTTTTCATACGACAAGCGTGCTTACCACAACTCAAGCTGCGCAAAAATCACGTCTGTCATCAATGGGAAAATAAAAAAGTACGGTAGCCCATTGTATCATGGACTACCGCATTTCGTGGCAGGGTCAGCCAATTTTGAGGACAGAAAGAAATCACTATTTGATTTTGTTTGTAAGGACAGTTCATAATTTGAACCTGTCTAAAGAAATGTCGATGAAATCCATAGGATTGTCTTGCAGAAACATGACCATTTAGCTCGGGAGATAGGTCAGCATTCCGTGGAAAACCAGAGAAAGGCATCACGTCTCCATGGCAAATCCGGCGCAAAGAACCGCGACTTGTAATAAAATAATAAGTATGGGTGGATGTGAGTAGAGCAGAAGCCAAATTTGAAAACTAAATAAAGCTGTATGAGGTATGCCTCATGGTGTACAGCTCATGTACTTGCTAAAATATCAATAAATAATTAGCATCACAGGAGTTTACAGCCGTGAGAGCAGAATATACAAAGATATTGAAGAGCCTCTTTTGCGAAAGCCTTTCTGAGTGTCAGGAAGCTCAGCAGCTTACGTTAGATAAGATGGCAGAGCATTTGGAAATGTCGACCCGAAGCTATGCAGACTTGAAAAATGGCAATAACGGATGCAGCGGACTAACACTGGCGTTGTTCCTAATCTATGTGTGCCCGGATGCATCTGAATTTCTCAGAAAGCTCCGCGATGCGATTGAAGCCAGCGGCAATAAAGCCGCATAAATTTTCTGCACTTACTGCATATAGCTATCGGGTTCCTATGAGAGTGAAAAAGATACTTAAGATTCCAAATGGCGATATTTTCCCGATTTGTCCAAGATGTCTTCGAACGTTAGATAGAGATTATCAGCGGTTTTGTGACCGATGCGGTCAGCATCTTTCGTGGCAGCTTTATGATTTTGCTGTTGTCGTGAAATGGTCACCGGCGTCAAAGCATTAGGTAAATATATGCATAGTTAGGTATCCTTTCTCAAAATCCGTTTCACGGTGAAACAAATCAAGCTTACTTGGCAGAAGGACGATAAACTCGCCCTTCTTTATGCCATGGTCATTATTGTGTGCTGCTATCATATCTATGAATTCCGCGTTGCTGGGGGCGTGGGTGAGCACCCTGCCCGCGCAATCTCGTTCAGCGCGTCTCTGTCTCCATGTGCCCAGCAGGTGCCGAACAGCGTGCGCAGGGCATATTCTACCGAGTGCGGTTTTACACCGAAGTGCTTTGCCGTTTCGGGATATAACCGTTTCGTTATTAGCTGGATACTTTCGCCGGAGCTTATGACCTGCTCTATCATGTATACTGCATAGTCGAAACCGGTGTATCGACCGGACGCCCCAAGACTTCTGAGGATCCGGTCAGCGGTGATTGGAATCTCCTTCTTATCTATGATACCGAAAAGCCAGAAAAGGAGGAGAACGGCAACGCGAAAACAGGTCGTGAGGCTTGCGCAGAGTTATTGCTCGGCTTCTAAGTAAGAGCACATAAATGTTCTATGACCCCTTTAATGTGATTAAATTATACTATAAATATGGGCAGTTTTGTTCAACAGTGCATCGTATAGTATCGTCACGTTTTATGTGATAGATGTCGAGAACCATAACATTAAAAACCCCTGCAACGTACATTGCAGGGGAGCGGAGGCCGTAATTCTGTTGATATAAGGAATGAGAAGTTCGTTTTGGCTCCCCTGCATGAGATATGCCGGAACCCAAAAATAAATATGAGGTTGTGTTATGCGGATTAAGAGCTTTAATTATAAAGTCAGGTAGCGCTGCGTTTTCTGGTAAACAGACAGGGAAGTTGCAGCAGTGCTGTAATAATGATACCGGCTCCGACGGGAACGGAAAACCGCCACTGCTTCACGCATGTCAGGATTACATATATGGCCAAGAACACGATAACCATTACTCTTGCCACTGTCCTGAACGTGACAGTTTCCTTTTCACTGAGCTTCCGGGCTTCATTATCAATCGGGCTGCATAAGAAAATCTGTATTGCGGCAATCACCACGCCGCCCGTAAACAGAGGAATCTGTGCACTTATCGTAACGAATTTGACTATGAATATGAAGAGCGAAAGAAGCGCCGTCGAGGACACGAAACACACAGCCGACGAATTGAGATGGAACCCGCCGCTGAACTTTCTGATAAGCATGAACGGGATGACCATTAGAATCCCCTCGATAACCATGTTGACAGCACACCCGATGATTATTACAAGGCAAAGCGGCAGTAAACTGAACAGAAAGCTGTATGCTGCATATTCGTACAGTTCTTTGTCATCCTCAGAAATGGCTCCTGTTTTCAGGAGCCATTTTGAGATCGCTATTGATGCTTTCCTTATCATTTTACCCGACTGAAGCGCTCAAGAGCCTTCGGAGCCTCCGGCTGATAAACCATCCAGCAGGAGTTCGTGTTTGCGCAAACGAACAGAATTGCATTCAGTACGATCGCCGCAAAAGCCGCAACAGAATAGTACATGGATCTGATTTTAGTCATATGTTTGACCTCCTTTTGAATCTCTCCTCGTGGGATATGCTAATTATAAATTCATGTTCTTTAGATTTCTACGGCTTCAGCGCTAAATGCAATTTTCTGGGCAAAAACGGGGTAATAGAGGCAAAAAACGGCCAAATTGTCATATATGGCAAAATTGTTTTGAAATATATTGCAGCATATTCTGCTGATTTAGGCGGAATATAATTTACTTCCTCTTTCCCCATTTCCGCGATTTGTTTTACCTTGTCCAATGGCTCATTTGCAAAAAGGCGAAATCCGCGCAGTTTTGGGCAGAGATATGATTTTAAGTCAAAGCGTATATAGCACAAGGCCGCAGGAAAATTCTGCGGCCTTGTGCTGCGAAGTTAAATTTTTAATTGCATATCCGTTCAGAACTAATTTTTTCGTGAAAACTTCTCGATGATTTCCTTAGCACTGCTTGAGCAGGTGTACTCCGCCCGGCTGAGAATATTGCTGCCGTTACGTAGGCGCAGTTCCACGACTTTCCCGCCGCCGCGTTCTTCTCCCATACCAGCTGGCCGAGATCGTCATACTCATATGTCGGTGTCTTCCCGTCAATCCCGGCGGTCGCTATGTTGCCGTTGGCGTCGTAGGTGTAGGTAAAGTCCTATGTGTTTATTTATTCAACCGGCGTTCTTTTCTTGTCATCACGCCGTCAAGTATGCAGAAATTCTGGTCAAATTCATCACGTATATCAGCGGGGAAGTACTGCCGTATTTCAGAGTACGTTTTCGCTCCACATTGAAACATTGCGAGCGTCCCACGGTTTTTCAGGAGCGCTTTTCCTATTCCACTGCCTACAAGCTGAATTTTTGTAAAACCGTTCATTTCCTTTTGCATCAGGTGACGTGTCGAAAAGCACAACCAATAAATTCTGTTGGGATTCTTAATCGACACTTCAAAACCAAGCATATCCCAGTGAACAATATTATCCCAATAAATAAGATACTTCTTGTGACGAATGTACATTGTTATTCCCTCCTCAGAAACGGAGAAACGAAACGATGGCACGTCGAAGAGCAGAACCACAACAAATGCCAGCACACATATACATCCAATTGTGTAAAAGATAGGAAGGAGCCTCAATGCATCAGGAGTTGCCCCAAAGTACATTGCAAGTTTCCACAGCGGTGTCACGAAAAAAAACAGACTGCAAATGCCTAAAATAGCCATATTTATATGGTGCCTAGACACAACGTATTTCTTCGGCACGTTTTCTTTGTTGTAATTAAGAAACCATTTCATACGAAAGCCCCCCTATTGCCGAAAGATGCGTTGCTTGGAACACAGACATTACGTCATATCCAATTTCTTTTACGCCCTTTACCACCGTCGCTTTTGTTGTTCCCTGAAAGGCATTCTGCATTGCTTCTTTAAAACCGTTTGATTGCGGCAGTGAATTGGTCTGCACATATTTCATCAATGTGCCGATGCCAAAAGAAAGTAGGTTTACGCCACCCGAAATTATTGCGCGTTTTATTACTCCAGCATCCATATTAAAATTTTTACCTGAAATGATGGCACTAGTAACCTCTCCAGCTACACTTCCGAGAGCCCCACTTAGGAATGCAATTCCAATTGCTGCAATACCGCCTGTTGCCACGGTAACAATAGCAATATCAACGCCCACACCGACAATAGCGCCGGACACTGCCCCCTGCGCAGCAGCTGCGAGAACATTTTCGCCTTTTATGAGTGCCGAAACTGCGCCGACTGCTGCGCCTACAACGCCGCCAATCAACCAATTTCCAAACTTCCCTTCAGTGTCACCAACGCAGGCAGGATTGTTGAGACAATATGCAAACATATTTGTACCCAGAATGCCTTGACCGGTGCTTGTGACTTCGTCGCTACTTATAAACCTGCCGACTTCTGGATCATAGTACCGAGACTTGAGATAATACAAACTGGTCTCGGCATCATAGAAGTAGCCTCTATACCGCAGCGGGTTTACATCTGCCATATCACCCGACGAAGTAAGCAGTTTACCCCACGCGTCGTAGGTGTATGTGGCCGCTTCAGTGCCGTCGGCGGTTATGACCTTGAGAATATCACCCTGAAGGTTCTTGACGTAGAAGTATTCGGTGTCAGCGCCGTTCGCGGTTCTGGTGAAGCCTATCACATCGCCTGTGCTGTCATAGTGGAAGTACAGGGTGTATGCATCGGTAATGTCCGCGGCCAGCTTGCTGCCCTGCCAGACGTAGCTGTGAGTCACGCCGTTGACGGTTTTGCTCGTGCGCAGACCGGACTCGTTATAGGCAAAGCTCAGCGTGTTGCTGCCTTAGGATTTGGCCGTCTTGCTGTTGCCGTTGATGCGCAGATATGTTGTCAGAGGAAACTATGCCGGGTTCTGGATGTAGGAGAAGGTCAAAGTGTCGCGGCTGCCAGAGACATTATTCATGTTTTGTAATATAGTCTCATTGCTTCTTCCGCTTTTCTACACAGTTCAAAGAAATGGTTTGATCTGGCAGGCTGGTACGGGTCATCCAATGTTACGATTTCTATAGATGGGCGACAGAATCGATTACTTCGCTCCAACCTGTCTATTTCATCCCAACTATACGCCCAAATCTGTTTTCCTGACTTTTTGCATACTATGCCATTTTCGTTTATTGTAATCAACTCATTGTTTTGAATTGGAACTTCAAAAATTGCTATTATAAACACTATTACGCTAAAAAAGCAAATCCACATCCCGCTAATGCGGAACAGAGTTGCTGACAACATAGCAAAAAAAGCGCTTGAAATTTCAAATGCTCGGGTTGTTAATGCCATCTTTCTGAAGGTCATCCACATTCACCACCTTGTCTTTTTATTACCATGGAATACGAACATTAGACAAATTCCCCAGAAAGTCACATGCCCCTTCTGAAAAATATGTCCATCCTGCAGTTATAGCATCCGCTAACGCCTTTGTGGTGGTGCTAATTGCAGGCATCTGTCTGAGTGCCTCGCCAACTGCTGAAAAGCATCCTGCAACAGTATTGGCTACACCTGTCAATGCAGCAGCAGTATACTGCAGATTTGAAAAAGGTTTTTTCCCGTCAACCAAGTTGGAAACCACTTGTCCTGCAACTGCCCCTCCAAATCCTGACCCAAAGGAAGCCGCTATGGATAACGACAAATTGGAAAGGCAAGCGGTTCCCACTGAATTGGTGGCCATCATATAAGCTTGTCCTGCATACCCTGCTCCAAATCCACAAGCTGCCCCCATAACAAGTCCGCCTGTCCATCCTGCATCAGAAGAATATCCGGAATTTTCGGCAGTATAGCTACCAATAATAGAGTTTGCTCCTGCGCAGAGCAAAGTTCCTCCCCAAAAGCCACCTACACCTGTACTAATTAAAACAATTCCTCCAACTACCATGGCTCCGCTAATAGCCCACTGCCACGGCTTAGGTTCACAACCATTGATATCTGTGAACATCATCGGATTGTTGAGGCAATACGCAAACATATTTGCGCCGAGGATACCTTGGCCGGTGCTTGCAACTTTGTCGCTGCTTATGAACCTGCCAACTTCGGGGTCATAGTATCTACTCTGGAGATAGTACAGGTTTGTTTCTGCGTCGTAGTAATAGCCCCTGTAGCGCAGCGGGTTTATGTCGGCGAGATTGCCAGTGGATGTGAGAACTCTGCCCCACGCGTCGTAAGTGTATGTGGCCGCTTCAGTGCCGGTTGCGGTTATGACCTTGAGAATATCACCCTGAAGGTTCTTGACGTAGAAGTATTCTGTGTCAGTGCCGTTTGCAGTTCGGGTGAAGCCTATGACCTCTCCGGAGGAATCATAGTGGAAGTAAAGGGCGTAGGCGTCGGTTATGTCCGCCGCTAGCTTGCTGCCCTGCCAGACGTAGCTGTGAGCTACGCCGTTGACGGTTTTGCTCGTACGCAGACCGGACTCGTTATAGATAAAGTTCAGCGTGTCGCTGCCATTTGTCATAGAGGCCAGTTGTCTGCCGCCCTGCCAGCTCATCGTCCAGCCGCGGTAGCTAAGCGGGTTGCCTATGCCGTCGTAAGTTATCTCCTCGCCGTCATACGCGGTCAGCAGGTCTCCCCATTCCGCGTCACCGTAGGTATAGGAAGTAGTCGTTCCGCTGCCGCTGACTGTGCCGCTGCCAGAGCAGGTGTACTCCGTGCGGCTGAGGATATTGCCGCCGTTGTCGTATGTGTAGTTCCACGCCTTTCCCGCCGTCGCGTTCTTCTCCCATACCAACTGGCATAAAACGATATAATTGCATCCCACACCTGTGTTTCAAAAGAAGGAGCAAATCTCTGTGTAGATTTCTATTCATCAATCGTGAGATTAGAAGCATGGACTCACGGGAAGGTTAGTGGTTCGCATAATGCCCAAAAAATAAATTACGACTTACCGCCCCCCGATGACATTGCCGTTTCAATAGTTTTAAAGAAAGCCATATCTTCGTTAGTCGGATTTATTATAGTCATATCGTGTTCATGGGTTGTAGCATACATCCACGGCTTCCCATCACGGTAAAAGCAAATATCTTCCGGCAAATCTTCTCGATATACAAACAGGTTTGGACTCTCGTTCAACCAATTTCTCGTTGATTTTACCATACGATAAATATTCAGAACCATATGATTTGCAGATGTTTTTGTTCCGGGCCAGCTTTTTACCCCTACAACCTGTTTTATAAGATAGTCAGATATTGAATTTAGAATTTCATCATGCTTGCATTTTGGCGGGACTATGCTGAAAGGTTTAACTTGCTCTGTAACAACCGAAAAACTATCAGATGTTTTTGCGGCATAACGAATAATTGTTCTATAATTTTCAGTTAATACATTGTAGCCTATCTTGGCTTTTTTACACATAGAAAATATGCCCTCCTTTGTGCCCACCGGCATGATAATGACTCCAGAAACCAATATTATCATATTCAGCTCCGTGAATCTCTTTCCTTACATAAGGGTTTCCTTGTCCAACCGCAATTGCTAATTTATAAGCATTATGACGGGAATCGGCAAAAACACTTCCGCCGGATTTTACATAAGCAATAGCTTGAAAATACTGAAGTGGTTGCGCAGGGATATATGTACCTCGGTTGCCGCCATAATCTATGTAAAGTGCAACCCAATAATGAATCCGGGGGTCACTTTTTTTGATTTTTTCTCGCGTTTTGTCTTGTGATTTTTCTAGCGAACTGTCGGTTGTTGTTTTAGCTGAAGGTATAGCGGCTGTCCCAATATTAGCAGTGCTATGTTGACTATTATATTCGTTTATATTGTCAACTACATAGTCGGCTGCAGTGTATACCAAGTATACGACCGCAACAACTGCTACCACAGCCGCGACAGCAATGACTGCAGTTGATACTATTGAAGCAAGAGTAGTACCCACCGGTAGAATAACAAGCTCACTTATAGTACCAGAGAAATCCGCATAAATTATCGGATTGTTATCACAATAAGTAAACATGTTTGCGCCAAGGATGCCTTGGCCGGTGCTTGCATATGCGTCTGGGTTTATGAACCTGCTGACTTCCGGGTCATAATACCGAGACTTGAGGTAGTACAGGCCAGTTTCGGTATCGTAGTAATAACCACGATAGCGGATGGGATTGGCCTCAGCCATGTCGCCCGCCGAAGTGAGTAGCTTACCCCACGCGTCGTAAGTGTAGGCGGCAGCTTCTGTGCCGGTTGCGGTTATGACCTTGAGAATATCCCCCTGAAGGTTCTTGACGTAGAAGTATTCTGTGTCAGTGCCACTCGCGGTTCGGGTGAAGCCTATCACATCGCCGGAAGAATCGTAGTGGAAATACAGCGCGTAGGCATCAGTAATGTCCGCGGCAAGCTTTGAACCCTGCCAGACGTAGCTGTGAGCTACGCCGTTAACAGTCTTGCTTGTGCGCAGGCCGGACTCATTGTAGGCGAAGCTCAGTGTGTCGCTGCCTTTGGTCATGGAGGCCAGCTGTCTGCCGCCCTGCCAAGACATAGTCCAACCGCGGTAGCTCAAGGGGTTGCCTATGCCGTCGTATGTTATCTCCTCGCCGTTGTACGCGGTCAGCAGGTCGCCCCATTCAGCGTCGCCGTAGGTGTAGGAAGTAGTCGTTCCGCTGCCGCTGACCGTGCCGTTGCCAGAGCAGGCGTACTCTGTGCGGCTGAGGATATTGCCGCCGTTGTCGTAGGTGTAATTCCACGCTTTTCCCGCCGTCGCATTCTTTTCCCATACCAGCTGGCCGAGATCGTCATACTCATATGTTACGGTCTGGTCGCCGGAGACGGAGAGTATATTCCCGTTGGCGTCGTAAGTGTAGTTGAAGTTTGCGGTCTTGCCGCCGTAGGAATTGGTGACAGACTTGACCTGAGTGGTGGTATATGTGCTGTCAACGTCGCGGTAGGCGTAGCCGGTGCCGAGAACGGTGCTGCTGCCGTTCTTGACCGTCGTCCCGGAGCTGCGGCCATGGCCGTCATAGGTTACCTGCTTGGTGACGTCACCGTAGCCGAAGGAGGTCGGACGGCTGTCATCGTCATAGGCGTATGTATAGCTGAAGCTCTTGCCGCCTATGCTCTCGGTCAGCGCCGTGACATTGTCCTTTGCATCATATGTCCAGCTGAAATCATGGAGAACAACATTGTCGCCGTCAGTCTCGACCACGCGGATAAGCCGGTCGGAACTGTCGTACAGATAGTTCTCGGACGATAGCAGAGCCCCGCCGGTTACTGCCCCGTCTGCTATCGTGACGGACTTCATCTCGATACGGACAAGCTTTCCTTTGCCGTTATAGGTGTAGTAGAAGCCTATGCCCTCGTTGTCCGAGCAGTTCGTGAACCGACTGGTGAGGGTGTCCATATTGTCGTAGAAATACTTCCAGTAGTCCCCGTTGCCGTAGGTCTGAGAGGAAAGCGTCCAATATCTTAGTTACATTACCTTACATATCAGCATTTAAGACTCTTAAAAACTTTGTATAAGCAAAATATCTGACACGGTATCCCATGTCTTATATGAATTATATATCGGATCGTGTGGAACCCATTCGGCCTCCGGGGCGTAATCCGGGAAATTGCCTATGTATCTTAGATTTCTGAAATCGTCACAGTCAAGATACTTCCTGCCGCCTATCATGCGCCTGTACAATGGCTTTTTATGAGGCATCTTTACTATGATAAATGGGCACTTTTTCAGTTGCTCCATGTTTGTCGGCAAAGAAGTGTCCGGTGTGTATGAAACATACACGACAGGGATTATATCACCATTGAATTCCTGCCCGTATATCATGCGGAACAAAAAATATTTGCCGTACATATTCTTTTCCCGTGCAAGCTCCGATTTGATTTCCATTGCATAGACGTCGCCCGGCTTCCAGTCTGTCACATACTTTTTGTACCGTTTTACCTTGCGGCGTTTCGGCGGGTGGATATGCGGTCTCATGCTTTCCTCAATCGACTGCACATCGTTATCTGAAAATATCCGCAGTTCCCCGGCGTAATCCCGCAGCGCGTCACTCCGCAGGCATTTCATTGCGCGACGAAGCACCTCTTCGTTCAGCTCGTCGTTTTGCGCCATTGCGCAGGCCAGTGCCGGCCAGAAAATTTGCGAATCGTCAGGGTCTTCAAGCGGCTCGCTGTACTCCTCTCTGAGACGTCGAATTGTGGCAGTAAGCCCCATTTCTTCATGAAAGGAAGCGTAATCTGCCCGCACATCGCTGGCAAAGTCAAAGTTTTCAAGAAATTCTATCAGTTCGTCCATATGTAATAGCGCTCCTACTTCATATATAAATGGTTTTCAACTGATACTTGCTGAGGTACTGTTGCCGTAGGAGTCATAGCCGTAGCTCGTGTGAACTCCCGTGGCGCTGACCGTCTCGGTCAGGAGCCTGTTGCTGTCATAGCTGTAGCTGTACTGCCCGCCGCCCGGCATGGTAATGCTCGTGACGTCGTTATTGCTGTTGTAAGCGTAGCTGGTGACGCGCCCGTCGATGTCGGTAATTTTGGTGACGTTGCCGTTCGAATCGTATTCGTATTTCGCCTCAAACGGTTCCTCGAACACCTGTGCCCCTGTGAAATATGCCGCGTTGACGTTGTAGGTGTACATGCAGTGGAAATAGATCGTGTCGTATTCCTTCGAGGCGGTGACGCTGCCGGAGAGGAACTGCCAGTCCTCGCAGTTGTCATTTGCGTAGACATACTTATTGAACTGCCATACGCCGCCCTTTTCAAATGACAGTGCAATGCAGTTACCACGCGAATAAGACCCGTTCGGGTCGGGCTTATTGCTCACAGGGGCACTTGCAGACTTTATCCATGCGCCAAAAGTAAATACATCACCGGCCTTGCCGCCGGGGTGATCTATCCAATAGACATAGGACTTGGAGGTCATGCTGTTGCCGTTGATGCAAAGCGCAGATATGTTGTCAGAGGAAACTATGCCGGGAGTCGACGAAACACCATCATTACCTCCGGTGCCATGACCTGTCCAGCCGCTCAGTCCGGAACTAAGGTTGCTATTGGAAATTAGATTCCTATGACTGACAAGGGGCAATGTTTCACCGTCAGAGGTTGTGACGCTTACGGCGTCATCCCATGCATCTGTTATCTGAAGACGTGAGCTTGCGACGAGCTGGTTTGCGCGGCCGCTGCTGTTCTCGTCCTTGGCATAACGACCGTACAGCGCCTGACCTTCGTTATTGTAGACCGAGGTCGTATTGCCGTTGTTGTTGAACTGGTATGCCATCCAGCGCCCGGTGTTGTCCGTAACCTTAGTATAATTCGTTGCGTACTCAAATGCAAGCGAAGAAATGTTTGTCCCGCAGGATGTGTAAGCCAGAGAAGAAATGCGCACGGGGAAGGTGGATGCTGCGGGGTTCTGGATGTAGGAGAAGGTCAGTGTGTCGCGGCTGCCGTCGCTGCGGGCAATGTCCTTCGCGGCAGTCATTATATGGCCTGACCATGAGTATTCCGCCGTCTTGCCGTCGGCAAAGCTGACCTGCGTCAGATTGCCGTCGGAATAGGAATAGGAGACGGTCTCCAGCGCACTGGAGCCAGCTCCGAGATAGGATACAGACGCAAGCTGTCCTCCGGAGTAGCTGTAGGAGTATTTGCGCCCGGATCCGTCCGTAACCGTGTCGATGCGGAGATTGGAAGCGTCGCTGGAAACGTAGCTTATGCTGACCTTGTTGGCAGATATCTTGCCGTCGTTGATGCTTACAAGTCTGCCGCTTGAGTCAAAGCCGAGAGTGTTGTTACCTTTGTCGCGTATCGTGTACGAGGAGCCGGAAACGGTCAGGGTGTAGCCTTTGTATGAGACACAAACTCAGTAAAACCGTTGTTATTATCTGTTGCCCCGATGAAAGGCTTGCTTCCGCGTGTCATATCACTTTTGTCGCAGCATGGGTCAAATATAACATCGGTAGGTTTCAAATCCACCAATTCGCAGAACAATTCCGTAATATGACGGGGCGTAAGCGCAACACCCAAATCTCCTCCTGTGCCATAGGAAGGTACGGCCATGTAATATTGTCGGTATTCTCCGGCTCGGATTTGGGAGTCGCCGCAACCATAGTGGCACGCGGCTCATAGTAATAGTAGGGGAAAAACTGCCCGTCATAGACCTGCTCCAGCTTCATGCCATTGTCGTAGACCACACCGTAGGGCGTGACTGTGCCGCTGCTGCCCTCAATGAGCTGTCTTGCCGTTCCCTCACCGTCCAACATCTCCAACTCAGCAACAGTTGCACAGCCGCCATGCAGGTTCATGTAGTGGTCACGGCCAACAGCGGCGAGGTCAGAGAAATCTGTGATGACTGTGGTCTCCTGACAACAGAAGGTCAGATTGATAAGATCCTTCAGCTCGGAAAGCTCCAGCTTGTGTGCCAT
>CAKTMC010000009.1 GCA_934573735.1 uncultured Oscillospiraceae bacterium
TGGACGAAGACTGGGGGCGCGGATATGGAGCTTTAACGGCTCTTACGCAAACCGTGAAAGCGGAATGGAGCAAGCCCGACGCATCCCCCGTCCCCTTACAAATCGAAGCCCAACGAAGTGGGTTCGATTTGTGGACGAAGACTGGGGGCGCGGATATGGAGCTTTAACGGCTCTTACGCAAACCGTGAAAGCGGAATGGAGCAAGCCCAGTCTGAGGATGACGAAAGGCCATGGCCAATCATGCATTGGCATGGAACCTCGTCGCCTGAACCGACAGCCAAAGGCTGCGGTAACTCTAATATAGGAGGAAAACCAAATGCAGATCACCGACCCCATTGCAGATATGCTTACCCGCATCCGCAACGCCGGCAGCGCTAAGCATGAAACCGTTGACATCCCCGCTTCCAAGATGAAGAAGTCCATTGCTGAGATCCTTCTCAACGAAGGCTACATCAAGAACTACCAGTTCATCGACGACGGCACTCAGGGTGTCATTCGCGTCACTCTCAAGTACCTTCCCGGTAAGGAGAAGGCCATCCAGGGTCTTCGCCGCGTCAGCAAGCCCGGCCTGCGCGTTTACGCCGGCGCCGACGAGCTGCCCCGCGTCCTCAAGGGACTGGGCATTGCCATCATCTCCACCTCCAAGGGCGTCATGACCGACAAGCAGGCTCGTAAAGAGCACGTTGGCGGCGAAGTCCTTGCGTTCGTATGGTAAGGAGGTAGCAGAATGTCTAGAATAGGTAGAGCACCCATCACCGTTCCCGCTGGCGTTGAAGTATCCGTCAACGAGCACAATCACATCACGGTCAAGGGTCCCAAGGGCACTCTTGAGCGTGACCTCGTTCCTCAGATGAAGATCGACGTCGACGCAGGCGTCATCCACGTTTCCCGTCCCGACGATACCAAGGAGAACCGTTCCCTCCATGGTCTGACCAGAACTCTGGTCGACAACATGGTAGTGGGCGTGACTCACGGCTTTGAGAAAAAGCTGGAGATCAACGGCGTTGGTTACCGTGCATCCAAGGAAGGCAAGAATCTCGTTCTCAACATCGGTTACTCCCACAATGTCGTAGTTTCCGAGACCGAGGACATCCAGATCGACGTTCCCGATGCAAACCATGTCGTTATCAAGGGTATCGACAAGCAGAAGGTCGGCCAGTTTGCAGCAGAAGTTCGTGGTAAGAGACCTCCCGAACCCTACAAGGGCAAGGGCATCAAGTACGACTACGAAGTCATCCGCCGCAAAGAAGGCAAGACCGGTGCTAAGTAAACGGAGGTGTGCCTGAATGATTAAAAGACCTGATACCAGAGGACAGCGCATCAAGCGCCACAACAGAGTACGCGGCAAGATCTCCGGCACCGCTGAGAGACCCCGTCTGTGCGTATTCCGCAGCGAAAATAACATCTATGCCCAGATAATCGACGACGTTGCAGGCAACACCCTCGTTTCCGCTTCCTCCGTCGAGAAGGCATTTGAAGGCAACGGCGGCAACTGCGAGGCCGCAAAGAAGATCGGTGCCACCATCGCAGAGCGCGCTCTGCAGAAGGGCATCGAGGAAGTCGTGTTTGACCGCGGCGGCTACATTTATCACGGCCGCGTCAAGGCACTGGCTGAGGGCGCTCGCGAGAGCGGCCTGAAGTTCTAAGGAAGGGGGAAAACGAAATGGCATACAATAATGACAGAAGAGACCGTCGTAAAGACGAGGCTCCCTCCGAGTTCATCGAGAAGGTAGTTTCCCTCAACCGCGTCAGCAAGACCGTCAAGGGCGGCCGCGTTATGAAGTTCTCCGCACTCTGCGTTGTCGGCGACGGCAAGGGCCGCGTCGGCTACGGCATGGGCAAGGCGAACGAAGTTTCCGAGGCTATCCGCAAGGGTCTTGAGGATGCAAAGAAGAACATCACCACCATCACCCTGGCCGGAACCTCCATTCCTCACGAGGTCATCGGCGCATTCGGCGCCGGCCGCGTTCTGCTCAAGCCCGCACCCGAAGGCACCGGCGTTATCGCCGGCGGCGCTGTCCGTGCAGTCGTTGAGGCAGCCGGCATCAAGAATATCCGTACCAAGTGCCTGCGCACCAACAACCCCGCAAACGTCGTCGCAGCCACTATGGAAGGCCTCAAGTCTCTGCGTGACGCGGCTCAGGTCGCAGCCGTCAGAGGCAAGACTCCTGAAGAAATTCAGGGTTAAGGAGGGCGAAACATGGCTAATCTCAGAATTAAGCTCGTTAAGAGCCTCAACGGCAGACACGATAAGCACATCGCAACTGCCTACTCCCTCGGCCTGCACAAGATCGGCAACGAGACCGTACAGCCCGACAACCCCCAGACCCGCGGCAAGATCGCGAAGATCGGCTATCTTGTCAAGGTAACCGAAGAATAAGGAGGGCAAGAGAATGTATATCAATGAACTTTCTCCCGTAGCCGGCTCCACCCATGTCGACAAGCGCAAGGGCAGAGGCCATGCCACCGGTAACGGCAAGACCGCAGGTCGCGGCCACAAGGGTCAGAAGGCTCGCTCCGGCGGCGGTACCCGCATCGGCTTTGAAGGCGGCCAGATGCCTCTGGCTCGCCGCATCCCGAAGAGAGGCTTCAACAATATCTTTGCAAAGCCCCTCACCTCCGTCAACGTTGCAGTTCTTGACAAGTTCGAGGACGGCGCAGTTGTTGACGTTCAGGCTCTGCTCGACGCAGGCATCCTTTCCAAGTGCAAGTATGGCGTAAAGTTCCTTGGCAACGGTGAAGTTTCCAAGAAGCTGACTGTCAAAGCTGCTGCTTTCTCCGAAACCGCGAAACAGAAGATTGAGGCGGCCGGCGGAAAGGCAGAGGTGGTCTAAGTGCTTCAGACACTGCGTAATGCTTGGAGGATAGAAGAGCTCCGCAAGAAGATTCTCTTCACGCTGGTCATCATCCTCCTTTACCGTCTTGGCAACGCCATCCCTGTTCCCGATGTCAACATTGCCCTGCTCAACGCATACTTTGCTCAGCAGCAGAGCACCATACTTGGCCTGCTTGACGTAATGAGCGGCGGCGCGTTCTCCAACGCGACAATCTTTGCTCTGTCCATCCAGCCCTACATTAACGCCTCCATTATCATTCAGCTTCTGTGCATTGCTATCCCCGCACTTGAGCGTCTGAGCAAGGAGGGCGGCGAGGAAGGCAGAAAGAAGATCGCCTCCATCACCCGTTACGCAACCGTTGCGATTGGCCTGCTTCAGGGCTTCGCATACTACATGCTGATAAAGAACAACAACATGCTCAACGCAGACGCTCAGGGTCTGTGGTCGGCGATAGTCATTATCCTGACCTTTACCTCCGGCTCCGCTCTGATCATGTGGCTCGGCGAGCAGATCACCGAGTTCGGCATCGGCAACGGCATTTCCATGATCCTGTTTGCAAGCATCATTTCCCGCCTCCCGACCAGCCTCATCACCACCGTTCGCAACATCGCCGCCGGAAACCTCCAGTGGTGGCTCGCGGTTCTGATGCTCATCGGTGCGGTCGCAATGATCGTCCTCATCGTTTTCGTCAACGATGCAGAGCGCAGGATTCCCGTCCAGTACGCAAAGAGAGTTGTCGGACGCAAGATGTACGGCGGCCAGAGCACTCACCTCCCCATGAAGGTGAATATGTCCGGCGTCATGCCCATAATCTTCGCTCAGTCCATCGCCTCCGTTCCCGCAACCTTCGCGGCCTTCGCAGGCAAGACTGACGGCTGGGTCAACACTTGGTTTGCCAACAACTCCATCCCCTATGCAATAATCTACTTCCTGCTGATAATTTTCTTCGCATACTTCTATTCCACCATTCAGTTCAACCCCGTGGAAGTTGCGAATAATCTGAAGAAGAACGGCGGGTACATCCCCGGCTTCCGTCCCGGTAAGCCGACGAGCGAGTTTATCCAGAAGGTTCTGAACAAGATAACCCTGTTCGGCGCGATCTATCTGGGCATCATCGCCATCGTACCCATCCTCATCTCTCACTTCAGTAACGCTGCTGCTCTGACCGGTCTGTCCCTCGGCGGCACCTCCATTATCATCGTAGTAGGCGTCGCACTTGAGACCGTCCGCGCACTTGAAGCACAGATGCTTATGCGCAACTACAAGGGCTTCCTGTCATGATAAAGGAGTAACGCTATGAGACTTATACTTTTGGGCGCTCCCGGCGCAGGCAAAGGTACTCAGGCAGAAATTTTGAGCAGACTGCTCAAGGTCCCGACCATTTCCACAGGCAATATCCTGCGGGCTGCCATGAAAAATGGCACGCCCGTAGGGCTTCAGGCCAAGGCATATGTCGACTCCGGCAAGCTCGTTCCCGACGATGTCGTCATCGGCATCATCGAGGAGCGCCTCGCCCAGCCCGACTGCGCCAACGGCTATATCCTTGACGGCGTACCCCGCACCATCCCCCAGGCCGAGGCCATGGAGGAGAGGGGCATAGGCGTTGACTGTGTGCTTGCCATTGAGATTGAGGATGAGGTCATCGTCAATCGCATGGGCGGCCGCCGCACCTGCAAGAATTGCAGCCAGACCTTCCATGTGGAGAACAATCCTCCCAGGACGGAGGGCGTATGCGATTTCTGCGGCGGTGAGCTTCATGTCCGCAAGGACGACGCACCCGAGACGGTCAAGGCTCGCCTTGAGACCTATCACAGGGATACGGAGCCTCTCAAGGATTACTATGCCGCACGCGGCAAGCTCAAGACTGTGGAAAATCAGCCGAGCATTGAGGCTACGACAGACGCTATCAGAAAAGCGCTGGGTATCTGAAAATGGCTGAAACAATAACTATCAAGTCCGCCAGAGACATAGAGCTCATGCGTCAGGCAGGCAGGATAACCGCCGCGGCGCGCTCTATCGCAAGGCAGGCGATAGCTGACGGCGTGACCACAAAACAGATTGACAAACATGTGCATGAATTCATCGTCAAGAGTGGCGCTTACCCGACCTTCCTCAATTACTGCGGATTTCCGGCAAGCGCGTGCATCTCGGTAAACGATGAGATTATTCACGGTATCCCCGGCAAGCGAGTGATCCGAGACGGTGACATTGTTTCCCTTGACCTCGGCGCGACCTTTAAGGGCTTTGTCGGCGACTGTGCCGGCACCTTCCCCTGCGGTGAGATAAGCGACGAGGCAAGAAGACTCATCGAGGTAACGAGACAGAGCTTCTTCGAGGGCATCAAGTTCGCCAAGGAGGGCTACCGCATCTCTGATATAGGCGCTGCGGTTCAGGACTATGTGGAAAGCCACGGCTATTCCGTCGTCCGCGACTATGTCGGCCACGGCGTGGGGCGCAAGCTCCATGAAGCGCCTGAGGTCCCGAACTATCGGCCTGACCGCCGCATGGGACGCAGACCCGACCCCCGCCTTGTACGCGGCATGACCATTGCGGTCGAGCCGATGGTAAATGCGGGCGGCTATGAGATAAAGGAGATGCCCAACGGCTGGACGGTCGTAACGGCAGACGGATCCCTCTCGGCTCACTATGAAAACACCATTCTCATTACGGATGGCGAGCCGGAAATACTCACAATGGCAGAGGATATCTGACAGAACGTCAACACCGACTTTGGAGGAAATTTACTTTGGCAAAAGACGATGTAATCGAACTCGAGGGCACGGTAGTCGAATCCCTGCCCAACACCATGTTCCAGGTGGATATCGGCAACGGTCACACCATTCTGGCTCATATTTCCGGAAAGCTCCGGATGAACTTTATCAAGATCCTCCCCGGTGACAAGGTCACGGTGCAGATGTCTCCCTATGACGTCACCCGCGGCAGGATCACCTGGAGAAGCAAGTAGGAGGTATAACAAATGAAAGTAAGACCTTCCGTGAAGCCCATGTGCGAAAAGTGCAAGATCATCAAGCGCAAGGGTAAAGTCATGGTCATCTGCGAGAACCCGAAGCACAAGCAGCGTCAGGGCTAAGCAGATAGGGGCGCAAGCCCCGGATGAACTCAGCGACAAGGTTAAAAGCCTGTCCTTATAAACAACATCCGCATAAAACGGGGGACTCCCCTCCGGCGGGAACAAGTCTCCGTGTTAAACAATGCGGAACAATTATTCGAAAGGATGATCGTATAATATGGCACGTATAGCCGGCGTTGACCTGCCCAAGGACAAGAGAATCGAGATCGGTCTCACCTATGTCTACGGTATCGGCAGAACCAGCGCAACCAAGATTCTCGAGGCAACCGGAATTAACCCCGACACCAGAGTCAAAGACCTCACCGAAGAGGAAGAAGCAAAGCTGCGTGAGTGCATCGACCACCACTACATCGTGGAGGGCGACCTGCGCCGCCAGACCGCGCTTGATATCAAGCGTCTGACCGAGATCGGCTGCTACAGCGGCATGCGTCATCGCCGTGGCCTGCCTGTTCGTGGCCAGCGCAGCAAGACCAACGCTCGTACCCGCAAGGGCCCGAAGCGCACCATCGCAAATAAGAAGAAGTAAGGAGGGATATGAATTATGGCTGCTAACAACGCAAAGAAGAAAGTCAGAACCCGCAGAAGAGAGCGCAAGAACATTGAAAAGGGTCAGGTTCATATCAGCTCTTCCTTCAATAACACCATGGTCACCATAACCGATACCCAGGGCAACGCCATTTCTTGGGCGTCCGCCGGCGGACTCGGTTTCCGTGGCAGCAAGAAGTCTACCCCCTTCGCCGCACAGACCGCAGCTGAGACTGCCGCCAAGGCAGCCATGGAGCACGGCCTCAAGACCGTCGAAGTATTTGTCAAGGGTCCCGGCTCCGGCCGTGAGGCTGCAATTCGCGCCCTGCAGACCGCAGGTCTCGAAGTGACGATGATCAAGGACGTTACCCCCATCCCCCACAATGGCTGCCGTCCCCCGAAACGTCGCCGCGTCTAATTGAAGGAGGGTACAGATAATGGCAAAGAATACACAGCCCGTAGTTAAGCGTGCAAAGGCTCTGGGCGTTACCCCGGCTTCCCTGGGTTACACCGGCAAGAGCAAGATCGAAACCATACGCAATCCCAAGGCTCAGGTCCGCAAAAAGCAGAGCGAGTACGGCCTGCAGCTCAACGAGAAGCAGAAGGTCAAGTTCATCTATGGCGTGCTGGAAAAGCAGTTCCGTCTCTACTATGAGAGAGCCGAGAAGATGCCCGGCATCACCGGTGAGAACCTTCTTGCCATCCTTGAGCAGCGCCTTGACAACGTCGTGTTCAGACTTGGCTTCGCCATGACCCGCCGCGAGGCTCGTCAGCTTGTCAACCATGGTCACGTCACCGTCAATGGCCGCAAGGTCAATATCCCCAGCTACCAGGTCAAGCCCGGCATGGTCATTTCCCTCACCGAGAAGGGCAAGAGCATGCAGAAGATCAAGGAGAACATTGAGGATAACGCTTTCCGCGCCGCTCCCAAGTGGATCGAGTATGACAAGAATAACCTGACTGCAAAGATAGTTGCAGTTCCCGCACGCGATGACATTGACATGCCCATCGAAGAGCGCCTCATCGTCGAGTTGTACTCCAAGTAATAAAGACACCCTCAAATTGGTAAGCTGAATCACCGCATGTGCCGACGGCACAACACTTAAAAGGAGGGTTATAAAACACTTATGATCGAAATTAAAAAGCCGCGCATTGAGTGCATCGAAACACCCGCAGACAGCTCGTACGGCAAGTACGTTATCGAGCCTCTGGAACGCGGCTACGGAACAACACTTGGTAACTCTCTGCGCAGGGTACTCCTGTCATCTCTCCCCGGTACCGCCTGCACCAGCATCAGGATTGCAGGCGTCCAGCATGAGTTTTCCACTATTCCCGGTGTGAAGGAGGACGTCACTGAGATAGTCCTCAATGTCAAGAGCATTATTGCCCGCCTCCACTCCACCGGCCCCAAGACCGTCTATATCGAGGCCTCCGGCGAGGGCATTGTCACCGCCGGCGACATCAAGGCGGACGCTGAGGTGGAGATACTCAATCCTGAGCAGCCTATTGCGACCCTTGGTCCCGATGGTGCGCTGAACATGGAGCTGGTGCTTGACCACGGCAGAGGCTATGTCTCCGCCGCGCAGAACAAGAACCCCCAGACTCCTATCGGCACCATCCCGGTCGACTCCATCTATACCCCGGTTCTCAAGGTCAATTATACGGTCGAGAATACCCGTGTAGGTAATCAGACCGACTTTGACAAGCTGACCATCGAGGTCTGGACGGACAAGACCATGACTGCCCGCGATGCTCTCTCCCTGGGTGCAAAGATACTCTGCGACCACTTCACTCTCTTTACGGATCTCTCCGACACCATCGGCAGCAACTCTACCGTTGTTGACAAGGTCGAGAAGGAGCCGGATACCGTGCTCAAGATGACAATCGAAGAGCTGGATCTGTCCGTGAGGAGCTTCAACTGCCTCAAACGCGCAAATATCAATACCGTTGAGGATCTGGTCAACAAGACTCAGGATGAGATGATCAAGGTCCGCAACCTCGGCCGCAAGTCCCTTGAAGAGGTTGAGCATAAGCTCACCATGATGGGTCTGTCTCTGGCGGACGAGGACAATCAGTAAGCTCTCAAGAAGGAGGAAATGCAATTATGCCCGGAACTAGAAAGCTCGGCAAGGCGACCGACGCACGTATGGCAATGCTCCGTCAGCAGGTCACGGATTTTCTTGACCTCGGCCGCATGGAGACCACTGTTACCCGCGCCAAGGAGATCGCTCCCATGGCCGAGAAGATGATAACTCTTGGCAAGGCAAAGGATCTGGCTTCCTATCGTCAGGCTCTCGCCTTCATCACCCGCGAGGATGTTGCCAAGAAGGTTTTCGATGAGATCGCTCCCAAGTACGCAGAGCGCAACGGCGGCTACACCCGCATCACCCGCATCGGCACCCGCCGCGGCGATGCTGCTGAGGTCGCAGTCATCGAGCTCGTCTGATTTTTCAGTCAACTTAATTCTTGAACACGCAGAAAGCAATTGCTTTCTGCGTGTTTTTTTGTTATAATTCTAAATTGTAGAAGTATGCGAAAGAATAGAAACGCATATTTTGGCTGGAAAGCATAAAAAACAAACAGTTCATCGTCTTTTCGGGGGAGAGAATGCCGATGAAATCAAGAAAAGCAAGCCTCATGGAGCGTGTGGCTGCCTTTATTGTAGATAAACGAAATATTATATATCTCATATTCATTGCCGCCGCAATCTTCTGCGCCTTTTCGTCCGGCTGGGTCGAGGTTAGCGACAGCCTGACCAAATACCTGCCGGAGAATACCGAGACGCAGCATGGGCTGGAGCTTATGAACAAGGAGTTTACGACCTTTTCTACGGCCCGCATCGTCGTCGAGAACGTGAGCTACGAGCAGGCGGAAGAGATATGCGAGAAGATAAAAGCCGTCGAGGGCGTGAAATCGGTTGCCTTTGACGATAGCCCGGAGCATTACAGCGAGGCCGCCGCCCTCTTTGAGCTTACCTTTGACGGCAAGGACGAGGACGAGGTCAGCATGCGCGCCATGGACGAGCTCAGAGAGCTTCTCGGCGTATATGACCTCTATGTATATACTAACGTCGGCAATCCCTTGAAGGCGATTATCAACAAGGAGCTGCTTATAGTTGACGGCATCGCGGCGATAATAATTTTTGTCGTGCTTCTGTTTACATCGAGAACCTACGCCGAAATACCGGTGCTTCTCATCACCTTCGGCGCGGCGGCGCTTCTCAACATGGGCACAAACTATCTCATGGGCGAGATATCCTTTGTTACGGACTCCGTTGCGATTGTCCTCCAGCTCGCCATGGCCATCGACTACGCCATCATCCTATGCCACCGATATATGGAGGAGCATGAGGATAAGACGGCGCGTGAGGCGGCCATCGCCGCGCTCAGCAAGGCCATCCCGGAGATATCCGCCAGCAGCCTGACGACCGTGTCCGGCCTTCTGGCTCTGACCTTTATGCAGTATCGCCTCGGCTACGATATCGGCGTAGTCATGATAAAGGCCATACTTTTGAGCCTGTGCTCCGTGTTCCTGCTCATGCCGGGGCTTCTTGTCACCTTCTCCGGGCTTATCGATCGCACGCATCACAAGAGCTTTATCCCGAAGGTCAGCTGGCTTGGCCGCTTCGCGTATAAGACGCGCTTCGTCATGCCGCCCGTGTTTGCGATTCTGCTTGTGCTGGGGCTTATATGCTCCAATAAAGTCAACTACGTCTATTCGCACAATTCGGTCGACTCCATCCGCCATAACGAAAACCAGCTCGCCTACCAGCGCATTGAGGAGCTTTTCGGCATTGATAACCAGATGGCGATAATCGTCCCGGCAGGGGACTATGAGAAGGAGGCAAGGCTTATCTCCGAGGTCGAGGAGCTGGGCAAAACCGTGAGTGTCACGGGGCTTGCCAATATCGAGGCGACGGACGACTACCGCCTGACCTCCGAGCTTACGCCGAGACAGTTTGCGGAGCTTGCAGACCTTGACTATGAGGTGGCGCAGGTGCTATATACAGGCTACGCTATGGAGACGAGCGAATACGGTCAGGTCGTCACAAATCTTGATAATTACAGTGTACCGCTATTGGATATGTTCGGCTATCTCTGCGAAAAGCGCGGCGAGGTCGAGGTCAATATCCCGGAAGATACCGAGGAAAAGCTTGACGAGCTGGAGCAGCAGATAAACGACGCAAAGCTTCAGCTAAAGAGCGAGGGCTGGAGCCGCATCGTCATAAATGCCGATATCCCGACAGAGGGCAAGGAGAGCTACAGCTATCTTGAGATACTTCACGGCATCCTCGCGCGCTACTATGATACGGCATACGTCGTCGGCGATACGACAAGCTGTAAGGATCTGCGCGCGTCCTTTGAAAAGGATAACCTGCTGATAAGCGTCCTCTCGGTCGTGTTCGTCATATCGGTTTTGCTCTTTACCTTTAAGTCCGCGGGGCTTCCCGTGCTGCTCATTCTGGTCATTCAGGGCAGTATCTGGCTTAACTTCTCCGTGCCCTATCTTGAGGGGAAAAACCTGTTTTTCCTTACATATCTTATAATAAGCGCCATCCAGATGGGCGCGAACATCGACTACGCCATAGTCATCTCAAGCCGCTTTATGGAGCTGCGCGAGTCTCTGCCGCTAAAAAAGGCTATTATCGAGTCGATGAATCTGGCCTTCCCGACCATTGTTACATCAGGCACAATGCTCGCCTCGGCGGGGCTTGTTATCGGTCTTGTCACCTCGGACGAGACGGTATCCGCCATCGGCGTATATCTCGGCATGGGCACGGCTATCTCGATAGCTCTGGTCTTGTTTGTGCTGCCGCAGATACTTCTTCTCGGCGACATTCTCATAAGAAAAACGAAGTTCAGCATATCACACGGTGCCGAAACCACGACGCATACCGGCATCATCCGCATCAACGGACGGGTGCGCGGCAGTCTGGACGGCATTGTAGACGCGGAGATACACGGGGTATTCAGGGGGACGCTGAACGCCGTCATCGACATGGGCAGCGTGGAAAAAATACCCGAAATAATTTTACCGGAGCCGGATAGCGGCGGAGGAGAAGAACAATGAACAAGAAAAGAGTCATGGCGCTGCTGCTTGCCGTCGTGCTCGCCGCGGGGGTGGCGATACCGGCAGCGTCGGCAGACAATCAGGTCGTGCATATCTCGACGGCGGAGGAGCTGCGGGACTTTGCGCGCAATTGCCAGCTTGACAGCTATTCCGTCGGTCTTACGGTGCTGCTCGATGCGGATATCGACCTTGGCGGCGAGGCCATACAGCCGATACCCTCATTCAGCGGAGCCTTTAACGGCAACGGACACAGTATAACGAATTTCAGCCTTGCGACCGACGGCTCACATCAGGGCTTCTTCCGCTATATCGAGGCGGGCGCAAGGGTCATAAACCTCAAGCTCTCCGGCACGGTCACGCCCGACGGCTCACGCGAGAACGTGGGCGGTCTTGTCGGCACGAACCGGGGCAGCGTCTCAGGCTGCAGCTTTGACGGCACGGTCTCCGGCCTTACGAACGTCGGCGGCATCGCGGGAGAGAACTACGGCACGGTCAAGGACTGCACCGTCAGCGGCAAGGTCAGCGGCAGACGCTTTACCGGCGGTGTGGTCGGCTTTAACGAGGGCAGCATAGACTCCGCCGAGAACCGAGCCGAGGTCAATACCAGCATCACCGCAAGTGAGCTTGAGCTTGACAGTCTCAGCCTCAGCGACGTCACAAATCTTGACCTCACCTCGGTTGACGACTCCAACATAGTCTCCGACAGCGGCGGCATCGTCGGCGGCAGCACCGGGCTTATGTATAACTGCGTAAACTACGGCACTGTCGGCTATCAGCATTACGGCTATAATGTCGGCGGCGTGGCGGGGCGGCAGTCCGGCTATATGGAGGGCTGCGAAAACCGCGGCCGCGTCTACGGCAGAAAGGACGTCGGCGGCATAGTCGGTCAGATGGAGCCGTATATGGAGCTTGCTCTGTCGGCGGACCTTGCGACCGAGCTTCAGACCCTCCATGACCTCATCACCCTCACGCTCAGCGATACGAACGTTCAAAGCGACGATGTGAACGCCGCGCTCGTGCATATGCAGAGCAACGCCTACTCCGCCGCACAGGGCGCGTCTAACCTCGCAGATCATGTCGGCAACGTTGCGGACGAAGCGATAAACGCGACAAACGAGATATTAAACCGCATCGACTACTCGGTGAAGGCAATGGAGCCGATAATGTCCGACCTAAACCAGGCGGCGGTCAACTTCGCCCTCGGTATGGAGCATATGGACAAGGCTCTGGATAATCTTGAGATGGACCCCGAAACGCTGGCGGAGCTCCACCGCAATCTCGACCAGATGTCGGAGTCTCTGGAGCGCATCAATGTCGAGCTTGAGTATCTGGCGTATATCGCCTCCGCATACTTCAATAAGAAGGGCGACGGCAATGTTGACCTCGACCAGCTGCGCCCGGAAAATGCCGATGAGATAAAGCAGAAGTACGGCTATGACTATGGTCTGGACGCAAACAGCTCCACCTCAAAGCTGAAAAAGGCAATGATACAGGTCGTCTCCGACCTCATAGCCGATACCGCCAAGCTCTCCAAGGCGACGGGCGCTGTGCTCAATATACTTGACGACTATTACCTCACCCCGATATACGACACCGACGGGGACGGTATTCCCGATAAGAGCCGCCTTGAGTACGCAAACGACGAGGGCGGCATGGCGCGCGATAACTTTACCGCCGCCTCCAATTATCTTGCCAGCGCAACCGGCGGGCTGGACGAGCTCAATAAGTATCTCGCATCGCTCGACAAGGTGCAGTACCCGAACCTCGGCAGCAAGTATTATGAGTATTCGGATACGCTCTTTAACGGTCTTACCGGCGTTGCAAGCGGCATGAGCGCTCTAAACAGCGCCATGGACTCCACCTCCGACGTGCTCACGATAAATCTCATGCGCGTAAACGACCAGTTTAACGTCGTCATGCAGCTTCTTGCAAACGCCCTGAGCGGAAACCTTGAGAATAACGTCTATGACGATGTTTCGGAGCCGGATAACGACCAGAGCATCGAGGGCAAGCTCCTCTCCTGCGTAAACTACGGCGAGGTCAGCGGCGATGTTGACGTCGGCGGCATAGCGGGCGCGATGGCGATAGAGTTTGAGTTCGACATCGAGGGCGAGCTGACAAGCGGTCTGAGCGTGAACAGAATTCTCTCCAAGACCTATATGATAAAATGCGTTGCTCGCCGCTGCGTCAATCGCGGCAGCGTCACGGCGAAGAAGAATAACGTCGGCGGCATAGCGGGCGTTACCGAAATGGGAACCATCATCGACTGCGAGGGCTACGGCAGCGTCGAGAGCAGCAACGGCGGCTACGTCGGCGGCATCGTGGGCTACTCCTACACCAATGTCCGCGACAGCTACGCGATGTGTAAGCTTGCAGGCTCCGAGTATGTCGGCGGTATAGCGGGCTACGGCACCGAGATAACCGACTGCCATACGCTGGTCGGCGTGAGCGGCGCTACCGCCTGCGGCGGCGCGATAGCGGGCTATGCAGATATGAACGGCGAGGGCATAATTGACGGCAACAGCTTTGTGCATGAGTCAATGGGCGCCGTGGACGGCATAAGCTATAACGGCCGCGCCACGCCCATTACATACGAGCAGCTTCTCTCCGTGCCCGAGCTTCCGGATGAGTTCAGGACCCTGACCCTGCGCTTTGTAGCCGACGGGGAGACCGTCAAGGAGCTGAGCTTCAGATACGGTGAGTCCGTTGACAAGAGCGAGATACCCGCCGTGCCCGAGAAGGAGGGCTACAGCGGACGCTGGGCGGATTATGATTACAGCGCGCTGTATTTCAGTGACGTTATCGAGGCGGAATATAGCTATAAGCGCGCAACGCTTGCCGTTGAAAATACCCGCGAGGGCTCGCCCATGTCGATAGTGCTTGTCGAGGGCAGCTTTGAGGACGGCGCAAAGGCCATGCTCAACGAGTATGTCGGAAACGACCCGGAGACGGAGGGCAGCGTGCTTGAGAAGTGGGTGCTTCGTATCGACGATTTGGACGACGGCACTCCTGACAGCTATTCCGTGCGCTTCCTGCGTCCCGCGCTTGAGCGCAAGACGCATAAGCTTGAGATATACACCTATGCGGACGGCGAGTGGAGCAAGGCTCAGACCCGCAGCAGCGGCAGCTATGCGGTCTTTGATTGCAGCAGCGACACGGTGGTGTTCGCGGCGGTCGAAAGCCACGGCAGCGCCGCAGTGTGGATTTGGGTAGTTGTCGGCGCCGTGGTCGTTGCGGCGGCGGTGATAGTCCTGCCGAGACTGCGCAAAAAGAGCAAAAAGGCAGAAGCCTCGGAAGAAACCGTGTAAGTGAATAATATTGCAGCCACCACAGCGGTTTTCCGCTGTGGTGGCTGTGATTTGAGAAAGCTGCAAATCAAGGCAAAGAGCCGCAGACTACGCCCTCTGCACTCTGCGAGGCGAAGAAATACGGCATTGCCGAAATCGGCGCATAGGTCTTAACTTAGCTGTCATTGCGAAGCCAGTGCGCGCACTGGCTGTGGCAATCCGCATCCCCTTACGCCGCGGCAAGACCACACACCGCCACAAAGAGAGACGGATTGCATCGTTTCGTCCATTATTCCTGCCGCAAAGAATATAAATCGGCGCGGCAGAGTATAATCTGCCCTTGGCTCCCCTGAAAGGGGAGCTGGCGCGAAGCGCCTGAGGGGTTTTCTCGTCCTCAATGAGCGCCGATAGTGAAAAGCCCGGTCGGCAAAGCTCCACCCCCCTACATGAATACTATCGAACCAAATCCCAATAGGAGGAAGTGCAAATGAGCAGAAAGGTCTCACGAACGATAGGTCTATCAATGCTTATACTCGCCATAGCCTTCATAGCCTATGCCCTGCGGCATCCGGAGGGCAGCTTCCCGTGGAGCAATACCGTCACTTGGCTGATATACGCCGTGTATGCGACAGTGACCCTTGTACTGCTGCTTGCCCCGAAAAAAGGATAAACCAAAGGCGTGACCCGAGAGTCACGCCTTTTGCGATTTAATCACATCACATATAGATTATCAGCGCTATTAGCTCCAGCATTTCGTCGCTGCGATTTATTATGCCGTGCCCCTCGCCGCCCGGACAAAATGCAACGTCGCCCGCCTCAAGCGTGACTATATTGCCGTTGTCGCTGTACTCCCCGCGGCCGCTGAGAACGTAATATACCTCGCCCTCACCCTGGTGGACGTGCCAGCCTATCTCGCAGTTTTTCGCAAGATAGACGTGATTGAACAGCCGCCCCTTGCCCTGAAGCTCCTGCGTGTCGTTGAGTATGCGGTCGGCCTCCATGATGCCCTGACCGCCGAAGGCCTGCTTGGAATCGTGTATGCGCTCGTGCTTTCTTCTTATCATGCTCATCTCTCCTTGCGGCAAAATCTGAGTATATTTTACCGCATTGAGCCTATTTGTCAAGCGCACGAATAAGCTCCTGCGCCGCCGCGCTAAGCTCACGGGCAAACTCCTCTCGCTCAGACTCCACCGCAACGCGCACGGCACTGAGGCTTGCCAGCGGTGCAATGTGCATTTCGTAGCCCTCGCCCCTGACGCGAAGTCCCTCCGAGTAGTCCGCGTCCATCTCCATAAACAGCTCGGACAGTGTCCCCATCAGCTCCGCACGGTCGCGGCAGGGACAGATAATGCCGCTTGAGTCCGTACTCTCATCCTCATCTGCCGCCGTATCACGCGGCAGTGAAAACTCCGGAGCGGGGGAGATGTCGAGCCTTCCGCTGAGCGCATCGACGCAGCACTGATAATATGAAAGCGGCGTTCCCACGTCGCACCAGTAGCCCTGCATGACTTCGCCGCGCAGCAGCTCCGAGCGGCGCAGCAGCAGCGGAAAAAGCTCTCTGCCGAAATCGAAGGGCTGACCGGGCGGAACGAGAGTCATAACACGCGGCGAGACGATATATATGCCGGTGTTGACAAAATCGGTCACAACGCGCGGCCATGTGGGCTTTTCGATAAAGCTTTTTATCCGTCCTTCGCCGTCCGTCACCGCAAGCCCATAGCTCAAGGGCTCTGCACTGCGGCACAGCGCTATAGTCACGCCCGCACCGGACTCACGATGAGAGTGCATGAGCCGCGAAAGGTCAAAATCGCAGGCAGCGTCACCGCTGATCACAAGGAAATCCTCTGCGCCGTAGAAGTCGGCGCAGTTTTTTACGCCGCCCGCCGTGCCCAGCGCCTCGCGCTCTACGCGGTATTCAAGGCTTATGCCGAGCGCCGAGCCGTCGCCGAAATAATCCATTATGTCCTCCGCACGGTACTTCACCGCCGCGCAGACCTCGTCAAAGCCGTGCTTTTTGAGCAGACGCAGAATGTGCTCCAGCATCGGCCGCCCGAGAAGCGGGACCATGGGCTTTGGCAGCGCCCCGGTTATGCACTTGAGTCGCCGACCCTCGCCGCCCGCCATTATGACCGCCTTCATATTATAATCTCCTTTCCCGCTCCCGCCGGGAAGCGCAGTAATGCTATTATTCCCGCACAAAATAGAATTATTTATGTTGTCAAATATGCCGAGCTTTGATATAATAATATAATACTATTATAATACGCATTCTTGCATTATGGCATGGAGGTGCGCCGATGAATAAAAATCTACAGAGACTGGCGGAGCCGGGCGGGAGACTGTATCTCATATTCCTCGTCCTGTTCGCGGCGGCGGCTCTGTTTTTCAAGCTGTACGAGCTGGCGGCGGCAGAGGGCGTTATCATACTCGTCCTGATGGTGTATTCCTTCTTCTCCCGGCGCAGGCGCGCAAAGCAGCTTGAGAGCTATATTGAGTCCGTGACCTACGACACGGAAAACGCGAAGAACAACACTCTTATGAATTTCCCCCTGCCTATCGCCGCCTTCCGGCTGGACGATACGCGCATAATCTGGGGCAACGAGATGTTCTTCACCATGAGCGGCAGCACCGGGACGCGGCTTGACGCAAGAGTCTCCGACCTCGTGCAGGGCTTCAACGGCAAGTGGCTTTTGGAGGGCAAGACCCAGTACCCGAGCCTGCTGAACGTAAACGGCCGCAAGTACCAGATACACGGCAATATCATCCGCTCCGAGGATGGGGACGATGATAACGCCTTCATGGGCATCACCTACTGGGTGGACATGACGGAGTATGACGATATCCGCATGGAGTACGAAAACTCCCGCATCGTCGCCGGCGTCCTTGTCATTGACAACATGGACGAGCTTGTGAAAAATCAGCCCGACCGCATCAAAAACGATATCCGCGACGCCATCGAGGACAAGCTCAACAAGTGGTGCGAGGATAACAAGGCCATCATCCGCCGCTACGAGCGCGACAGATACCTCATCATGTTCGAGAGCCGCTGCCTTGAGCAGCTGAAGGCGGAGAAATTCTCCATCATTCAGGAGGTACATCAGGTCGAAAGCCCGACCGGGGTAAACGCCTCCATAAGCTTCGGCCTCGGCGTGGACGCGCCCTCGCTGAGTGAGGCGCTGCAATATGCGACGGTTGCAATAGAGCTTGCGCTGTCCCGAGGCGGCGACCAGGCGGTGATAAAAAACCGGCTCAACTTTGAGTTCTTCGGCGGACGCGGCAGCGAGGTCGAAAAGCGCACAAAGGTCAAGTCCCGCGTCATGGCAAATACGCTTGCCGAGCTTGTGCGCGACTCCTCCAGAGTGCTGGTCATGGGGCATAAGTTTGCAGACCTTGACAGCGTGGGAAGCGCAGTCGGCGTGTGCGCCCTGGCAAGGCTTCTCGGGGTCCGCGCCAATATCGTCATCGACATGAACAAGAACTACGCCCTGCCGCTTATAAATATGGTTCGCCGCCAGCCGGAGTATCAGGACGCCTTTATCACTCCGCAGGAGGCGATGCTCAAGGCGGACGGACATACGCTGCTCGTCGTAGTAGATACAAACCGCCCCGAGCAGGTGGAGGACGCGGATCTTCTCATGGCCTGCAACCGTGTTGCGGTCATTGACCATCACCGTGTCGCCGCGACCTATATCCACAACGCCGCTCTCGGCTTTATCGAGCCCTATGCCTCGTCCGTGAGCGAGCTTATAACCGAGGTTTTGCAGGAGGTCGTTGACCAAAACGACATACTCCGCTGCGAGGCCGAGGCGCTTTTGGCGGGCATAGTGCTTGATACCAAGAGCTTTACCCTGCGCACAGGAGAGCGCACCTTTGACGCCGCCGCCTATCTGCGCCGTGCCGGAGCGGATACGACAGACGTTAAAAAGCTACTCCAGACCGACATGGACGACACCGTTGCAAAGTACAAGATACTGCAAAGCGCAAAGCTCTACCGCGACCTTGCCATCGCCGTGCAGGACAGCCCGCAAAACCGTGTTGTCGCGGCCTCGGCTGCCGATGAGCTTTTGAACATCTCGGGCGTGGATGCGTCCATAGTCGTAGCGCCGGACGGAAACGGCGGCTCCTTCGCCTCGGCGCGCTCCATAGGCGAGCTCAATGTGCAGCTCATCATGGAAAAGGTCGGCGGCGGCGGCAACAGAAGCGCTGCTGCGGCGCAGTTTGCCGGAACCGATGTGAATACGGCCGTAAAGAAGATATACGCGGCCATAGACGATTATCTGGGATAATGGGATAAGTAACAAGGAGGTATATATAATGAAGGTTATTTTCAATGTTGACGTAAGAGGACAGGGCAAGAAGGGCGAGATGAAGGAGGTTTCCGACGGCTACGCGAGAAACTATCTTCTTCCCCGCAAGCTTGCTACCGAGGCCACTGCCGACAATATAAACGCCATGAAGCTCAAGGAAAAGGCGCGTCAGGCGCAGATAGCCCGCGAAAAGGCGCAGGCCGAGGAAAACGCAAAGAAGCTCGGCTCCGTGCAGGCGGTCATTCGTGCAAAGGCCGGCGCGGGCGGCAAGCTCTTCGGCGCTGTCACCTCTCAGGAGATAAGCGACGCTCTGCGTGAGCAGTTCGGCATCGAGATAGAGAAGAACAAGATAGTCCAGTCCGAGCCCATCAAGACCTTCGGCGCGTTCAGCGTCAAGGCAAAGCTCGGCTATGAGGTCAGCGGCACGATAAACGTGCTGGTAGTTGAGGCATAAACATTCTTTTTTCCGAGGTGAGTCAAGTTGGAGGAGCTGCTGGGCAGAAAAACGCCCCATTCCGCCCCCGCGGAGCAGGCCGTTATCGGCTCTATGCTCATCGACCCGAGGTGTGTGCCGGAGGTACTTGAAAAGCTAAAGGCGGACGAGTTTTATATAAAGCTCAACCGTGACATATATGAGACGATGTACTATATGTTCTCCTACGGGCAGACCATTGACCCCGTCACCGTGCTCGACCAGATGAAGGTGCGCGGCGTGTATCAGGAGGACAACGAAAAGTATATCGCCGAGATAATGCGCATCACTCCCACCGCCGCAAACGTGCTTGAATACGCCGCCATCGTGCGTGACCGCGCCCTGCTGCGCCGTCTCGGTGAGACGGCGGACGAGATAAACAGCATGGTCTATGAGGGCTCCGGCGAGGCGGAGACAATGCTCGAGGCGGCGGAGCGCAAGATATACGCTCTGCGTCAGGGCAGAACCGTCGGCGGACTTATGCCGGTATCCATGGTCGTGCAGACCGTGTTCGACCAGCTCAGCGAGGCGGCAAGCTCCGGCAGCAGGATACCGGGTCTGTCCACAGGGCTTCCCGACCTTGATAATATGATACTCGGTCTTAATAAGTCCGAGCTCATACTCATTGCGGCGCGTCCCGGCATGGGTAAAACGAGTATAGCGCTCAACATCGCGCTGCACGTCGGCATGGTGCTCAAAAAGGCCATAGCCGTGTTCTCGCTGGAAATGTCGCGTGAGCAGCTCACCTCGCGTCTTTTGTCCCGCGCATCTCTCATCCCCTCGCAAAATCTTTTGACCGGTCAGCTCTCCGAGCAGCAGTGGCGCGACATTGCAGACGCCGCGCAGACGCTCAGCGCCTCCGACATCAGGATAGACGACAACCCCACCCTGACCGTTTCGGAGATGAACGCCCAATGCCGCCGTGTGCCCGACCTCGGGCTTGTGGTCATAGACTATTTGCAGCTCATGCAGTCGGCGGGCAGCGGACATTCATGGTCAAATGAGAGCCGCACACAGGCGGTCAGCGATATAAGCCGTATGCTGAAGATAATGGCAAAGGAGCTCAACGTCCCGGTCATCTGCCTGTCGCAGCTCTCGCGTGCAAACGAGAGCCGTCAGGACAAGCGCCCCATGCTCTCGGACCTGCGCGAGTCCGGCGCCATCGAGCAGGATGCGGACGTTGTCATAGGTCTATACCGTGACGGGTATTATAATAAGGAGTGCGAGAACCCGAACCTTGCCGAGGCCATAGTGCTCAAAAACCGCAAGGGCTCGACCGGCACCGTGGAGCTTTCATGGCTTCCGGAGTACACGAGCTTCGCCTCCGTTGAGAAGCGCCGCGACGATGAATACTAAGCTTCTGGAGAAATACGCCATGCTCCCGCCCGGCAGCCGCGTGCTCTGCGCCGTCTCCGGCGGGGCGGACTCGATGTGCCTGCTGCACTGGCTGTGGAGCAGCGCCGAGTCGCTTTCGATCAGCGTGTGCGCCGCGCATTTTGAGCATGGACTGCGCGGAGAGGAGTCTCTGCGCGACTGCGCCTTTGTCGAGGCCTTTTGCCGTGAGCGCGGCATAGAATGTGCCGTCGAGCATGGGGACGTGAATAAATTCGCTTCCGAAAAGGGCATGAGCACCGAGGAGGCGGCGCGTGAGCTGCGCTACGCTTTTCTTCACCGTGCGGCAAGGGAGCTTGGCTGTGATAAAATCGCCACCGCCCACAACGCGGGAGATAACGCCGAGACAATGCTCTTTAATCTTGCCCGCGGCACTGGCAGCGCGGGGCTACGCGGCATCCCGCCGGTGCGCGGGGAGATAATCCGCCCGCTGCTCGGCACAAGCCGCAGCGAGATAGAAGCCTATCTCAGGCAGCAGGGCATAGCCCACGTCGAGGACAGCACTAATGAGAGCGACAACTACAGCCGCAATCTCATCCGCCATCACGTCTGTCCCACGCTGCGCCGCATAAATCACGAGCTTGACGCCGCCATGCTCCGCACGGCGGAGCTTTTGCGTGAGGATGAGGCCTGCCTCGATAGTCTCGCCGAGAGCTTTATCAAGGATAATATCAGTAAGGGCAGTCTGCCGATGGATAAGCTGAGAGACTTGCCGAGGGCGCTTTCCTCGCGTGTGCTTCGCCGGATGTGCCCCGAGCGCCTGAGCGCCGTCCATGTCGAGGCGCTGACCTCGCTGCTCTACGGTGAGGGACTCGGCTATGCCGACCTTCCCGGTCTGCGTGTGCGCCGCGAGGGAGGCAGGCTCTGGTTTACGTCAGAGGAAAAGACGGTAAAAATACCGGAAAGGCGGCTCATTCCCGGCACTGAGCTGGAGATACCCGAGGCGGGGATAAAAATAATTCCCTCTTTAACGGTTTACTCGCAAGAAATTAACATCCCGTTAAAAACTTATTGCTTTAAATATGAGAATATATGTGGTGCCGTCGTCTGCTCCGGCCGCCGTGAGGGAGACCGGATGCGTCCGCGCGGCAGAGGCTGCACAAAAAAGCTAAAGGCGCTGTTTGCCGAGGCGGGTATGAGCGCCCGTGAGCGTGAGAGCGCCGTGATACTGCGGGACGATAAGGGCATTATGGCCGTGCTCGGTCTTGCCCCCGATGAGCGTTTTACCCCGAAAATCGGGGATAAAATATTGAGGATAGAAATAGAAACAGGGAGATAATAAAACCTATGCAAAAAGATATTGAAGGCGTTCTGATAAGCGAAGCTGAGATAGAGCGTCACGTTGCGGAGATAGGCCGCCGCATTTCGGCTGATTTTGAGGGCAAGGACCCGATTTTTGTCGGCGTTTTGAAGGGCTGCTTTATTTTTATGGCTGACCTTATGCGCCACGTGACGATAAACTGCTCTATGGACTTTATGTCCGTTTCCTCCTATAACGGCACCAGCTCCACCGGCGCCGTCAAGATAAACAAGGATCTCAGCGAGAATATCGAGGGTCGCCACCTGATACTGGTCGAGGACATTCTGGACTCCGGCGTCACGCTCAACTATCTGAAGAATTACCTTTCCGTCAGAAAGCCTGCGTCCATCACCATCGCCACTCTCATGGATAAGCCCGCGCGCCGCAAGGCCGACATCTATGCGGACTACTCTTGCTTTGAAATTCCCGATGCATTTGTGGTCGGCTACGGCCTTGACTATAATGAGCGCTACCGCAACCTGCCGTATATCGGCATTCTTAAACCCGAAATATATTCATGAGCACGGCTTGTGAAAAGGATGTGACTGACGTTTGAAACCTAACCGCAACAGAACAAGAGACCTCGGCTTCTATGTGATAATGATAGTGATTTTTATCGCCGTCATTCTCTCGTTTACAAACGATACGCAGAGTAAGGCTCTTAAATATTCAGACCTTGTGGAGCTTTTCACCGAGGAACGGGTGCAGTCCTTTGAACTTAAGGGCAACCAGATAAGCATGAAGGTACGCCCCGCGACCGAAGGCGAAAAGACCGACGGTGAAAAGACCGAAAGCGCCGAGGGGGATACCATAAGCGCGCTTCTTGCAAATACCCCCGAGAACAAGGACGGCACAAAGACCCTGCGCTGCAAGGTATATAGCTTCTCCGTCTTTTATGAGGACTTCAAGGAGCTTATATGGCAGCAGAAGGTTGACGGCATCATTGAGGACTATAACTATACCGAGGGCTCCTCTCTGCCCCTCTTCCTCACGAGCTTCCTGCCTTATATTCTTATAATAGTCGTTTCCATGGCCGCATGGTATTTCATCATGAAGAAGGCCGGCAGCGGCGACATGACCAGCGGCATCTCCAAGTTCAGCAAGGCGCGCACCAGACTCGGCGCGGACGAGAAGGACAAAAAGACCTTTGCCGACGTTGCGGGCTGCGACGAGGAGAAGGAGGATCTTGCCGAGATAGTCGATTTCCTGCGTGACCCGAAGGCATATACGAATATGGGTGCGCGCATCCCCAAGGGCGTGCTGCTCGTAGGCCCTCCGGGAACCGGTAAGACCCTGCTTGCAAAGGCAGTCGCGGGCGAGGCGGGAGTGCAGTTCCTTTCCATCTCCGGCTCCGATTTTGTTGAAATGTATGTCGGCGTCGGCGCGGGACGTGTGCGCGACCTCTTTGAGCAGGCCAAGAAGGCAGCCCCGGCGATAGTATTTATCGACGAGATCGACGCTGTCGGCCGTCAGCGCGGCAGTGGTCTCGGCGGCGGTCACGATGAGCGTGAGCAGACGCTGAACCAGCTTCTTGTCGAGATGGACGGCTTTGGCCGCAACGAGGGCGTTATCGTCATGGCGGCGACAAACCGTGCGGATATCCTGGATAACGCGCTGCTGCGTCCCGGCCGCTTTGACCGTCAGATATACGTCGGGCTCCCCGATGTCAAGGGACGAGAGGCAATACTGAAGATACACGCGCGCGGAAAGCCGCTGGCAGAGGATGTGAGCCTCAATTCCGTTGCAAAGGGCACTCCCGGCTTCTCGGGAGCCGACCTTGAAAACCTTATGAACGAGGCCGCGCTTCTTGCCGTTCGCCGCCGCCATAGATTTATCGCCATGGCGGACGTGGATGAGGCCATACTCAAGGTTCAGATGGGGCCGGAGAAGAAGAGCCGTAAGATGAGCGACAAGGCGCGCCGCCTGACCGCATACCACGAGTCCGGTCACGCCGTCGTCTCCAAGTTCCTTACCCATACCGACCCCGTTCACTATATCACGATAATCCCGCGCGGCGGAGCGGGCGGCTTTACACTTTACCGTCCCGACGAGGATTATGAGAACTTTACCTCAAAGTCTCAGATGTTTGAGCGCATAGTCACCGCACTCGGCGGACGCATGGCGGAAAAGCTCTTCCTTGAGGACATCTCCACCGGCGCCTCCGGGGACATTCAGCAGGCAAGCTCCCTTGCCCGCAGTATGGTCATGCGCTACGGCATGAGCGACCGTCTCGGTCCCATACTCTATGACAGCTCCGAGCACAGCATCTTCATCGGCCGCGACTTCGGTCAGACCAAGAGCTATTCCGAGGAGACCGCCGCGATTATCGACGAGGAGGTCAAGCGCATATTTGACGAGGCAAGCAAGCTTTGTAAGGATATACTCACCGAGCACAGCGAGGAGCTTACCGCCATCGCCGAGTATCTGCTCGTAAACGAAACGATGGAGGCGGAGGAGTTTGCATACTACTTCGAGCACCACGAGTTCATGCCCGAGTCGATGAAGGCGGCGAAGGACGTCGTTCAGGATGCTACGATAGAGCGTCCCGCGCGCAAGATTTCCATGATAGACGGCTACGCAGAGGAAAAGGCCGCAAGGGAAAAAGCGGAGCAGGAGAAATCCGAGCAGGAAAAGTCCGATGACGCGCCGCAGGAGCCCAAGGAATAATATATTATCTCTCAGAACACAGGATTGCAGCTGCAGTCCTGTGTTCTGTTTCATCGGGTATTTTGATTATATAAAAATACTGCCACACCGGAAAAATCCGGAGCTATAAAAACCTTTGAGCGGATTTTTATTGTAATTTATATGGAAACCGCCCGCTTGCGCTGCTTTGAATACCCCTCAATAAACGATGTGCTTTTGGCACTTTTTACTATATCGAGACTCCTGATATGTTAATTTTGCGCTAAATAACATAAAAACGTTGACAAATTTTTGTTAAGATAATATAATGTTTCTGCCAAAAAAATATGGCAGAAATTATTCAGGAGGAAAAAGTAAAAATGAAAAAGTTTTTTGCACTGATTCTTGCCCTGTGCATGGTTTTCGCACTGTGCGCCTGCGGTGAGTCTGCTCCCAAGCAGGACACCCCCGCAGTCGAGGAAAGCTCTGCTCCCGCAGTCGAGGAGAGCGCCGCTCCCGAGGCTACCGGCTGGGCTCCCAACGGCCCCGTGACCATGATAGTCTCCTACAAGGCCGGCAGCGGCACCGACAATACCGCTCGTATTCTCGCAAAGTACGCCGAGAAGTACCTTGGTCAGACCATCGTTATCGAGAACGTTGACGGCGGCTCCGGCTCCATCGGCTGGTCTCAGCTTGCAGCGGCAGATCCCGACGGCATGACCATCGGCTTCATGAACCTGCCCAACTTCAACAGCTCCATCGTTAAGGAGCTCGGCACCTACACCACCGCAGACTTCGCAGCGATCTGCAACCACGTCACCGAGACCTCTCTGGTCATCTGCCGCGCTGACGAGACTCGCTTTGACGACATCGAGGGTCTTGTAGCATACGCCAAGGAGAACGACACCGTTGCCTCCACCAACGGTCCTCAGGCCTCCAACCACATCGGCGCACAGGCCTTTGCAAATTCCGCAGGCTTTAAGTACACCGACGTCCCCCAGGGCAACACCGCTGACGAGATTCTGTCTCTGCTGGGCGGCGAGGCTGACTGGTGCGTAGTCAAGGCTGCCGATATCGTCGGCCGTACCGATGTTAAGGTTCTTGCCGTATTCTCCGCAGAGCGTCTGGCTGAGTACCCCGACGTCCCGACTCTGGGCGAAAAGGGCTTCTATGACAAGTGGCTCGGCTCCTCTCGCTGCATCGTCGCTCCCGCGGGCGTAAGCGAGGAGGTCATCAAGTTCTACGAGAACGCCTTCAAGCAGGCTATGGAGGATCCTGATTACCTCGCAGCAGCCTCCGAGTTTGCAACCGATTTCAAGGATGCAGCCACCACCGCAGCTCTCATCGAGGAGCAGCAGGTATTCACCGAGGGTCTGGCCTCCGGCTTCTGGTACGAATAATCACTTGACACAGCATTTCCCGACATAAAAAGGGCGGGGTCAAACCCGCCCTTTCTCTATCAAAATTTTTGGGCGGCGGTTTATTGTATTTGAGGCGGGGCTTGCCCACCTCGAGCTACCCCGCTGCTCTGCAATATGGATGCGGCAAAGGGTACTTGCCTTTGCCAGGCTGACATAGCAAAAAAATCCCGTGCGTATTCGATTTTTCGATTTATAGGAGGGAATGTCCCTTGAAAATGAAGAAAACCGATATAGGTGTCGTAGCGTTCATGTACGCCGTCTGCGCGTTCTTCTACGTCTACAGCTTCAAGCTCTCTGCCTCGAGCAAGACCTATCCCACATTCACGATAGCTCTGCTCTTCGGCCTTACGACCCTGTATCTTGTCCAGATGATAATTGCCGCGCGCAAGTTCGGCGTGGAAAGCGGCGCTGACGAGGTTTTTGCCGGCTTCAAGCCCATGCAGTTCTTCGTTTCGCTCGCCCTTACTGTTGTATATTTCTTCATGATGAAGTATATAGGCTTCTTCACCGCAACGATTGTTTTCATGATAGCCTCGCTTTTGTACCTCAAGGTGCGCCCCGTGCCCATGATAATCACCGTTGTTGCGATGAATCTGCTCATCTACTTGGCCTTCGTGAAGTTTCTCGGCGTCAGGCTGCCCTCCGGGCTGCTGTTCTGAGGAGGGTATAAATTATGCTTGAAACCTTACAGCTAATGGGTCAGGGCTTTATCAGCGCCTTGACTTGGATAAATCTCCTTGCCATGGCAGGCGGTGTCGCACTCGGTATCGTCATCGGCTGTCTGCCCGGTCTTTCGGCTGCAATGGGCGTTGCGCTCATGCTGCCCCTGACCTTCACCATGGACCCCGACACGGGGCTTATCGTCCTTGGCGCCATTTACTGCGGCGCAATCTTCGGCGGCTCCATATCCGCTATACTTATCCACACCCCCGGCACTCCGGCCTCCGCCGCGACCGCCATCGAGGGCTATCAGATGACCCTACAGGGAAAAGCGGGCAAGGCGCTGGCTACCGCCTGCTGGAGCTCCTTCTGGGGCGGACTTCTGAGCTGCATCTCGCTGTACTTCTTCTCCCCGCTGCTTGCTCAGCTCGCGCTCAAGTTCATGTCGGCGGAGAAGTTCTGGCTCGGCATCTTCGGTCTTACGATTATTGCGGGCGTTTCCAGTAAGAGCATCGTCAAGGGACTCATGTCCGGCGCGCTCGGTCTGCTCATCTCCTGCATCGGTCTTGACCCCATCGACGGCACCAAGCGCTTTATGTTCGGTCAGGCGTTTCTTGCCGAGGGCGTAAACGTCACCTGCGCGCTTATCGGTCTGTTCTCCATGTCTCAGGTCTTTATCCTTGCCGAAAAGGCCATCAAGCAGCGCGCCAAGGCCGCCAAATTCTCGGACAAAATCCGTCTGACCCGCGAGGAGAAAAAGCTGCTCGCGCCCACCGTTATCCGCTCCTGGATAATCGGTAATATCATCGGCATCCTGCCCGGCGCGGGTGCGTCCATCGCCTGCTTCATGGGCTATAATAACGCAAAGCAGTTCTCCAAGCACAAGGAGGACTTCGGTCACGGCTCCATCGAGGGAGTCTGCGGCTCCGAGGCTGCAAACAACGCCGTCACCGGCGGCTCCCTGATACCGATGCTGACCCTTGGTATCCCCGGCGAGTCCGTCACTGCGGTTTTGATGGGCGGTCTGGTCATTCAGGGTCTTGCCCCGGGACCGGAGCTCTTTACAAAGCACGCCGCCATGACCTATACCTTCTTCGCCGGCTTCGTGCTCGTGCAGTTTTTCATGCTTGCCATCGGCACCCTCGGCTGCCGCGGCTTTGCGCAGATTTCCCGACTGTCTGATGCGATACTCATCCCCTGCGTTACCGTGCTCTGCTTTGTCGGCTCCTATGCCATTCACAAGAACCTCAGCGACGTGGTCATCATGCTCATATTCGGTATGCTCGGCTATCTGATGCGCAAGTTTGACCTCAACACCGCCGCCGTCGTTCTGGCGCTGATACTCGGACCGATAAGCGAGAAGGGACTGCGCGGCGCACTGCGCGTCAGCAGCGGCGATATAAGCTGCCTCTTCGCCTCCCCGGTAAGCTGGGTGCTTATCATCCTGAGCATCGTCGGCATCTTCTCCCCGATACTTATGACCAAGTTCGAGAAAAAGGTCTCCGGCGGCGAGGTGCTCGAGGAGCAATAATCGCATATTAGCTTCAATCCCGAACCGTAAACGTTCGGGATTTTTTATGCTCTGCCCCAACTATTGACGACATGGAACCAAAAACTCCCCCTGTGCAGATAGCACAGGGGGGAGTTCAAGCCAATATCAGATAATCAAGTTCCGGGCTTACCGAGCATACGGAACATATTCTTCTTATACGCCTCGACACCGGGCTGATTGAAGGGGTTCACGCCGGACATATAGCCGGAGATCGCGCAGGCGACCTCGAAGAAGCACACGAGAGCAGCAAAGCCCTCCTCATTGCGCTCGGGAAGCTCAATGACGATGTTCGGCACACCGCCGGAGATATGCGCCTCCTTGACCGCATCCGCCGCCGTGCGGCAGACGTCGGCAAGCTCACGCCCCGCTATATAGTTGAGCCCGTCGGCGTTCGCGCTCTCAAAGGGCACGGTGAAGCTGCGGCGGCTGCGGGTGAAGCGGACAACGGACTCCATCAGCATACGCGGCCCCTCCTGAATGTACTGACCCATGGAGTGCAGATCCGCGGTAAACTCAACGGAGGCGGGGAAGATGCCTATACCGTCCTTACCCTCGCTCTCACCGTAAAGCTGCTTCCACCACTCGGCCATAAAGCGGAAGCTCGGCTCGTAGCAGGCCAGTATCTCCACGCCGTAGCCCTGAGAGTAGAGCTTCTGACGCGCGGCGGCGTACTGCCATGCGGGGTTTTCGGGGGAGCGCAGGTCGAGCGCCTGCATCTCGGCAATGGCGGCGTTTATTACGCGCTCAACGTCGATGCCCGCGACTGCCATCGGCAGCAGACCGACGGCGGAGAGCACACTAAAGCGCCCGCCCACGTCGTCGGGAACGACAAAGCTGGTCCAGCCCTCTGCATCGGCAAGAGACTTGAGCACACCGCGATGTGCGTCGGTCGTTGCGAAGATATGCTTACCCGCGTCCTCGCCGTACTTCTTGGCAAGCAGCTCACGGAAAATGCGGAAGGAGACGGCGGGCTCAAGCGTCGTGCCGGACTTGGATATGACGTTTACGTCAAAGTCCATGTCGCCGAGCTGCTCAAGCGTATCGCAGAGCGCATCGGGGGAGAGGCCGTTGCCGACAAAGAACACACGCGGATCGTCCTTGCCGGGAATGGGCTTGAGAAGCTCTATGGCGCCGCGCGCGCCGAGATAGGAGCCGCCTATGCCGATGACGACCAGAGCCTTGGAGCGGCTTCTTATAAGCCTTGCCGCGTCCAGAATGGCGGGCAGCTCGCCGTCGCGTATGCGCCGGGGCAGCTCAAGCCAGCCGGTAAACTCTGCGCCCGCGCCGCTGCGGGAAGTAAGCGTTTCATGCGCCTCGGCAGCCTTGGCAAAATCGGGGCCGCCCTCGGCAAAGAATTTTTCAACGCCGGAAAGATCGACTTTTATCATTAGAATACAGCCTCCTGCATAGTAGATTCTGAAAATATTATACACCCATTTTTTTATTCTTCAACACTATTTTTCCGCTTTCCTCCTGACGCAGGCTAAAGCCCGAACAGCGACAGCGCAAGCCGCCCCCAAAGCCCGAAATAGCCGAGCTTAGCCACGCTCTCCGCCGCAACGACCGGCAGCTCACGCAAAAGCTCCCCGCCCAATATGACCTGCACCGAGCCGAGCCTTGCTCCGAGCTCGACCGGCGCTGTGACGCTCTCCGGCAGAGTGAGCTTATACTCTGGTATCTCGCCGCTCTTTGCCCTCAGCGCGTACTCGCTCCCCTCATAGGCGCAGCGCAGGCTTGCCGCCCGCCCCAGCTCTACCGGGATATCCGGCAGCTCAAGGGCTTGCAGCGGACAGAGCGTATAGCTTGCAAAGGCGTAGTTTAATAGCGTTTTCGCGTCGTTATTGCGGGAATTTATGCTCTCGCCGTGCATGATGACCGCGATATATTCCACGCCCTCGCGCTCTGCCGTCGCCGAGAGGCAATACATCGCCGTCGAGGTGTAGCCGGTCTTCAGTCCCGTGCAGCCCTCGTACCAGTAGACAAGCTTATTGGTATTGCTCAGCTCAAATTTGCCCTCGCGTATGCTGTCCATCCATATCGTCGTATAGCCCTTTATAAGCTCGTGTCGGATAAGCTCACGGCTCATCACCGCGACGTCGTAGGCACTTGTGTAGTGCTCCCCGTCATCAAACAGCCCCGTGCAGCCGGTAAAATGCGTGTCGCTCAAGCCGAGCTCCGCGGCGCGGCGGTTCATGCGCTCGACAAATAGCTGCTCCGTCCCGCTTATATGCTCCGCCATCGCTACGGCGCAGTCGTTTGCGGAGACTACGGCAATACACTTGAGCATATCGTCCACGCTCATTTTCTCGCCCTCCTCAAGATATACGCAGCTTCCTCCGAAGGAGGCGGCGCGGGCGCTCGCCGTGACCGTGTCGTCAAGCGCAAGGTGGCCGCTCTCTATGTCCTCGACTATAAGAAGCATCGTCATGATTTTTGTGACGCTGGCGGGAAAAATGCGCTCGTGGGCGTTTTTCTCGTATAATATCTCACCAGTGTATTTCTCCATGAGTATCGCCGAGGGAGCCTGAATTGCTATCTCTCCGTCACGCAGAGCCTCGGCGTGGGCGGCGGGGGAGAGGAGCAGGGAGAAAAGAATGAAAAAGTAAAAAAATCGTTTCATATCGGCCTCCGAAAATGTTTATAAAACACTATGCGGATAGGCGGAGGCTTATGCGCCGGTTTACAAAGTTATGTATATTTCGACAGCTTTCATTGCATACGCATTTCTGGCTCAACATCTCTAAGGCTTGAAAATCAAAAAAGTTTTGCACATTATCAACAGAGTTTTCAACAGCCTCCACATTGCATATTCGCGGTTTATTCACATTTTTGGTTTACATAACATTATTACAAAGTGTAAAAGAAAGAAAAACGTATGTTTACAGTCCGGCTTCTAATATAAACGGCAGATCGCCTTTTGAAAAAGCGCTCCGTGTTCACGAATATAATATATATTATTTACAAAATCTTTGTTGACGCAAATCGCGTTGACGAGTAAAATGGTAATGTTGTAAAGATCAGCCTGTAGAAGTTTTATAAATAAAAAGCTAAGGGGTGCGAAGATGAACCGGCATTTCAAATGGGATAAAAAATATCTTTACTGGGGCATAACCGCGTTCTGCGTGATTGCCTGTGCAATTCTCTTTTTCATGGCGCTCAATTATATGCCCGGCGTCGTCAAGGCGATAAAATCCCTGTTCGGAATTCTCAGCCCCTTCATCTGGGGTCTTGCCATCACCTATATTCTGCTGCCGCTCGTCAAGGCGCTGCAAAATAACGTGTTTGGCTCCCTGAGTAAGTCCCTGTATAAGAAAAAGCCGGAAAAGGCTGGGCGCTTTGCCCGCGGTATGTCCGTGCTTGTCGCGGAGATAATCTTTGTCGCGGTCATCGTTGCGATATTCTATCTCATAATTCCTCAGTTGATAAGCAGCATTACGACCATAGTCGAAAACAGCTCGACCTATATCGCAAATACCACCAAATGGATCGAAAACCTGCTCAGCGATAATCCCGAGATAGAAAAATATGTGCTCGATACCTTCAACAGCGTCAGCGAGGATCTGAAAAACTGGCTTACCAATACCGTCCTCCCCGGCATCGGCAACATTGCCGCAAGCGTCACGAGCGGCATAATAAGCGTTGTCAAGGCGCTGTATAACCTCGTCATCGGCATCATCGTCTCCATCTACATCCTCGGCAATTTCGAGGGCTTCAAGGCAAGCTCCAAGAAGCTCATGTACACCGTATTCTCCCTTGAAAACGCGGAGAAGCTGCGCGAGGGGCTCAGCTTTACCGATAAGACCTTCATGGGCTTTATAACCGGCAAGCTCCTTGACTCTGCGATAATCGGTCTTATATGCTACATCGGCTGCGCGCTGCTGAACATACCCTATGCTCTGCTCGTCAGCGTCATCGTCGGCATCACAAACGTCATACCCTTCTTCGGCCCCTTCATCGGAGCCGTCCCGAGTGCGCTGCTGATTTTGCTGGTAAGCCCGCTCAAGTGCCTGATATTCGTTATCTTTATCATCGTTTTGCAGCAGGTGGACGGCAATATCATCGGACCGAAAATTCTCGGCAGCTCCATCGGCATCAACGGCTTCTGGGTCATGTTCTCCATCATCCTCGGCGGCGGTCTGTTCGGCTTCTGGGGTATGCTGCTCGGCGTGCCGGTGTTCGTCGTGATTTATGCCATTATCTGCGGGCATATCGACAAAAAGCTAAAAAACAGAGATCTCCCGTGGGAGACCTCCGATTATCTGAATATGGACCATATAGACCCCGCCACACGCCGACCTATAATGAAGGAAAAGCCGGAAGCGGCGGAAAAGGCTCAGGAATGAGCAAGCGTATCGTGCGCCGCCTTGAGCGCGTCACAGAGGAGAGCTATGTCCTCCTGAGTTGTGTAGCGTGAAAGCCCGATACGAATAGCGCCGTCTATCGTCCGCGCATCAAGCCCCATAGCCTCAAGCACATGGCTCCGCCCGCCTTTTTTGCAGGCGGAGCTTTTTGACACATAAATGCCCTGCGCCTCCATGAAGTTCATCAAAACCTCGCTGCGCCAGCCGGGGAGGGAGACGCTGAGAATATGGGGCGCTGCGTCCGGCGCGGATATGACGCGAAGCTCCGGAATCTCCGTGCTTAGCCGCGTTATCGCCGCCTGACGCAAAGCCTTCATGCGCTCGATGTTTTCCGTCATGGACTTTGCGGCAAGCTCACAGGCAGCGCCGAAGGCCGCTATCTGCGGCATGGCCTCCGTCCCGGCGCGAAGTCCGCTTTCCTGACTGCCGCCCATAATTATCGGCTTGAGCTTCAGCCCCGATTTGATGTATAATGCGCCTATGCCCTTCGGTGCGTGTATCTTGTGACCGCTGATGCTTATCATGTCGGCGCCCAGAGTCTTTGCCCTGAAGGGGAGCTTCATAAAGCCCTGAACCGCATCAGTATGCAGCAGAGCCCTGGAGCCTGCGCGCTTTAATTCCCGCGAAACGGCGGCAATATCCGTAATTGCGCCGGTTTCGTTGTTGACCAGCATGAGAGATACGAGTATAGTATCATCACGGAGGGCGTCCATCACCGACTGCACCGGTATCACGCCATGCTTGTCGGGCATCAGGCGCGTTACCTCAAAGCCGCGCCGCTCCAATTCGTCAAGTGATTTGCGCACCGCGTCATGCTCGACGGCGGAGCTTATGATATGCTTGCCGCGCCGCTTCATGTATTCCGCGCCCGATAAGAGCGCCCAGTTGTCGCTCTCGGAGCCGCAGGAGGTAAAATAAAGCTCTGCGGGAGTGCAGCCGAGAGCGTCGGCGACCTGCTTGCGGCAAAAGTCCAAAAGCTTTTTCGCCTCGCGTCCCTTGGTGTGGGTGGAGCTGGGGTTTCCGTAGCAGCGCGCCATCGCGTCGCTTGCCGCGGCAAGCGCCTCGGGGCAGACCATCGTGGTCGCAGCGTTGTCAAGATAATGCTCGTTCATATAGGCAATCCTCGTTTTCAAAACTATATTATTTAATATATAAGATTATATCATCCGGTATTGATAACCGTGATTTGGGAGATGACCATGAAGTATATTATATCCACTCTTGGCTGCAAGGTCAACCAGTATGAGACTCAGGCCATGGAAACATTTTTGCTCGAGCACGGGCACGAGCCTGCCGCCCCCGGCGAGATAGCGGAGGCCGTGATAGTAAACACCTGCGCCGTCACCGCCGAGAGCGGCCGCAAATCGCGGCAGACCATTCGCCGTCTGCGCGACGAAAACCCCGGCGCTGTCGTCGCCGTCTGCGGCTGCTATTCTCAGCTTGACCCGGAGAGCGTGGAAAAGACCGGTGCGGACGTGATTTTCGGCTCAAACGACCATATCGGGCTGGTGGCGGCGCTCGAAAAGGCACTCGGCACCGGCGAGCACAGCAGAAGCATTGACGAGCCCTTCAAGCGCCGCATATTCGAGCAGCTCCCGGCGGGCGCGGTCGCGGGAAGAACGCGGGCAATGCTGAAAATTCAGGACGGCTGCGTCAATTTTTGCAGCTATTGCATCATTCCCTATACCCGAGGCCGCCTGCGCAGTCTGCCGCTTGAGGCTGCCGCCGAGGAGACGGCGCGCATCGACGCGGAGGGCTACAGAGAGATAGTCCTGACCGGTATCGAGGTCGCGTCATACGGAGTAGACCTCCCCGGAAAGCCCGGACTTGCCGATATTATCGAGACGGTTGCGGACTCTGCGCCCAATATGCGTATTCGCCTCGGCTCTCTGGAGCCGACGGTAATAACCGAGGACTTCTGCCGCCGCCTTGCAGCGACGGGGAAGCTCTGCCGTCATTTCCATCTGTCGCTCCAGTCCGGCTGCGACAAGACCCTGAAGGCCATGAACAGAAAATATGACACGGCGGAGTTTTATCGCGCGGTAGAGCTTTTGCGCGAGTATTTCCCGGGCTGTGCGCTGACGGCGGATCTCATCTGCGGCTTCCCCGGCGAGACGGAGGAGGATCACGCGGCGACGCTGGAGTTTATCAGGAAATGCGGCTTTGAGGATATGCACATCTTCCCATATTCCCGCCGCCCAGGCACCCCGGCGGACAAAATGCCCGGACAGTGCGAAAACGCGCTCAAGTCCCGTCGCACCCATGAGGCGCAGAAAATCGCCGCAGAGCTTCACGCTGAGTTTATGCGCGCAAGCGTTGGGCAGACGCTGCCGGTGCTGTTTGAAACTCAGCAGGACGGCGTATGGACGGGGCATAGCGACACATATGTGCTCGTCAAGGCGCGGGGCGAGGAGCTTCGCGGCAGGATTTGCAGGGTAAAAATAGAAATCGCGCAGGACGAGGCACTTTTCGGAGAAATTGTTTGACGAATTAAATCGCTTGATGTAATATATGAGTTAAATATCAGACAAAGCCGAGGATGAGCCATGTATAAAATCAAAACCATGAACAGCATTTCTCCCGCGGGCATTGAGGTGCTCGAAAGCCGCGGCTGCGCGGTCAGTGCGGAGGAGGAAAGGCCGGAGGCTATACTGCTTCGCAGTGCGGACCTGCACGGATATGAATTTAATTCCGGGCTTCTGGCGATAGGCAGAGCGGGAGCGGGCTATAATAATATCCCGGTCGAGGACTGCACCGAGCGCGGCATAGTCGTATTTAACAGCCCCGGCGCAAACGCGGAGGCCGTAAAGGAGCTGGAGCTCTGCTCACTCGTCATGGCCTCACGCGATGTGCTCGGCAGCATCGGCTGGGTGCGCGGCATAGCGGGGGAGGGGGAGAGCATCCCCAAGCTTGTGGAAAAGGGCAAGTCCGCCTTCTCGGGACCCGAGCTCATGGGCAAGACGCTGGGCGTTATAGGTCTGGGCGCGGTCGGAGCGCTGGTGGCGAATATCGCGCTTGAGCTGGGGATGAGAGTTTACGGCTACGACCCCTTTATGTCGGTGGACGCGGCGTGGCGGCTTTCGCGTGAGGTTCAGCGCGCGGACACGGCGGACGAGATATTCTGCAACAGCGATTATATAAGCGTAAACGTACCCTACACGGAGCAGACGCATCATATGCTAAACGACGCAGCCTTTGCGAGAATGAAGAGGGGAGTGCGCATCGTAAACGAGTCGCGCGCCGAGGTGGTGGACGATGAGGCAATGAGCCGCGCTCTGGAAAGCGGCATTGTCGCAAAATACGTCACCGACTTCCCGAACGAGCGCATATTAAAGGCGCCGAACGTTATCGCCATGCCGCATCTCGGCGCCTGTACGCCGGAGAGTGAGGATCGCTGCGCGGTGATGGCGGCAAACCAGCTATATGACTATCTCAAAAACGGCAATATAAAAAACTCCGTCAATCTGCCGGACACCTCGCTCAGCCGCATGGGAGTCTGCCGTCTCTGCGTCATACACCGGAATGTGCCGCGTATGCTCACGCGCATACTCGATTTTATCAGCGAGCGCAATATAAACGTCGAGCACATGATAAATAAGCCGCGCGGAGAATACGCTTACACGCTCATTGACCTCGGCGAGAGCATAGGGTTAGATATCGCGGACAGCATACTTGCAATGGACAATGTCCTGCGCGTGCGGGTCATTTAATGATGATATATAAAAGAAACAACAGGTCGCTTCGGCGGCCTGTTGTTTCTTTACAGCTCAAAAAATATTCTGAATTATATCGCTTCACGCATCGTCATGGCGCAATGCCGTAATAGTCCTTTACGAAGGCTCTTAATTGCTCATAGAAATCTGAAAGCATCGTCCAGCCTACAACCGGTGCAGGCTTGTCGGGCTCAAGCTCAAGCTCTGCAATTGCATCACGAATTGCAGCTGCTTCAAGCCCCGCAGGAACGGTAAGCCCATGGTCAGCAAGGAGCTGAAGGAGGGCAGCGTCATCCAAGTCCGACAGCTTCTGCGGAGACGCACTGCCGGCGCAGGCGGAAATGGTACAAATAAGGCAGAGTAAGGCAAGCACGGCGGCGAGGCCGCGAATTCTTTTAGAAAACGACATAGAGCACACCTCCAAAAAATATTTAATAAAAAACGCGCACAAGCCGACTAAGCACAAGTCCGGCTTATGCGCCAAGGGAAGCGATTTTGATACGAGCTCTCCATAATCGGGAGTCGCAGCAATAGCGCCGAGATACAAGGTAAAGCCGGGCGTAATTATAACGATACATGGCGTCGCCTCCAAGCATAGCTTATCGGACAGCTTCTCTTCCTGCATAATCAGTATAGCATATAGTCAGCTAACTTTTCAATGTGCAAAGGGCAATATATTTGTAGCTTTTTTATGAACGGGCAACATTTTGCCGCGTTTGGGAGACGGCGCGCAAGGCTTTTAAGACCGGGCTTTAAGCAGCGCTTGTTTCAGGGCTTTTATGCCGCGAGGCTTGCTTAATAATATAAAGAATGGTATTCTTGATAGCAGTATTATTCCGAGGTGAAGGACATGAGTGAAAAGCTATATCATAAGGACAGTCATATCTTTGAATTTGAGGCGGAGTTGCTGGAGTGCAGGGCGCTGGAGACGGGCTATGCGCTTATTCTTGACCGCACGGCCTTCTTTCCCGAGGGCGGCGGACAGGCTGCCGACACGGGCTATATCGGCTCGCTGCGCGTAAACGACGTTCAGGAGCGCGGCGGGGAGATACTGCATTTTGCGGACAGCCCCCTTGAGCCGGGACGCTACGCCTGCCGCATCGACGCCGAGCAGCGTCTGCGCCGTATGCAAAATCATTCCGGCGAGCACATAGTCTCCGGCATCGTACACAACGAGTACGGGCTTGAAAACGTGGGCTTCCACATGAGCACCGAGTGCATGACCATAGATTTCAGCGGTGAGCTTGACTGGGAGGCACTTATGAACGTGGAGCGCCTTGCAAACGAGACGGTACGCGCAAATCTCCCGGTGAAAGCGTGGTTTCCCACCGCCGAGGAGCTGACGGGGCTTAGCTACCGCAGTAAGTGCGAGGTGACGGAGGCGCTGCGCCTTGTAAAAATAGGCGAGGTAGACCTCTGCGCCTGCTGCGCGCCGCACGTTGCATATACGGGCGAGATAGGCGTGATAAAACTATTCAGCTCCGAGCGGCATCGCGGCGGCGTGCGCGTGACGCTGCTTTGCGGCATGGATGCGCTTGACGATTACCGCCGCCGTCAGGACGGCGCTGCGGCGGTGTCACAGCTCTTGAGCGTGCCGAGAAACGACATCGCGCCCGCTGTGCGGCGTCTGCTTGACGAGCAGGCGAGACTCAAGGAGCGCATGGGTGAGCTGAGCCGGGAGCTTGTCGCGGCGCGCGCTGCGGCATACGGCTTTACCGAGGGGAATATATGTGTCTTTGACGAGCTGCTTGAGGATGCGGCGCAGCGTGAGCTTGTAAACCTTTTGATGGATAAATGCACGGGCTTTGCCGCGGTATTCTCCGGCAATGACGAGAAGGGCTACAAGTATATCATGGGAAGCAGGCACTGCGACCTGCGCAGGGCCGCAAGAGAGATAAACGCCGCCATAGACGGCAGGGGCGGCGGCAGACCCGAGATGATACAGGGCAGTACCTCCGCAAGCCGCGAAAAGGTACAAAAATTTGTAGAAAGTGCCCACGTTTAGACATGAAAGCTCAAATTGTATAGGTCTTTTTGTTCATAATTTCTTTAAAATTGATTGACAATTATCTGACGTCTTGTTAGAATATTGCTGTGAAAGTGGGCGCACTGCGTCCAAAATAGGAAACAAAATATGGAGGGTTATCTGTGAAAGATCTCAAGCATCTAATCTACTTTGAGAATCTGCTTCAGGAAGCCAACAACGATCTTGTCAAGCAGGCCAAGGCCGAGGGCAAGCGCGCGATCGGCTATACCTGCTATTTCATGCCTGAAGTTCTTCTCGACCTGCCCGGCTGCTTCTCCGTGCGTCTGAGAGCGCCGCGCTGCACTTCTCCCGACATCGCGACCTATTATATGTCAGCCCGTGTCTGCCATTACGCACGCAGTCTGCTGGAGCGTGCGCTCGAGGGAGGCTACAACTTCCTTGACGCTCAGATGGCAACCGAAACCTGCACAGGCACCTGCCGCTTCCAGGAGCATCTCCAGCAGAAGCATATCGACTCGGTCAAGGATATGCGCATCATCGACAACGATGACTTCTTCTGCGAGTTCTCCGACGTGCCGTTCAAGAACAACGAGAACGGCTACCAGCATTTCCGCGGTCAGCTTCAGGCACATGTGCTTGAGCCGCTGCACGAGCGCTTCGGCATAGATATCTCCGACGAGGCGCTGCTGAAGGCTGTTGAGCAGCATAACGAGGTCTGCCGCCTCATAAACGAGATCGGCGACTACCGTAAGCTCGATAACCCCACCATCACCGGCTATGAGTTCCATGTCATCAACCTTGTCTCCATGGTATGTCCCAAGGAGCTTATCCTGCCCTACCTGCGCGAGACTGCCGAGGAGCTCAAGACCCGTGAGCCCGACATGAAGTGGCCCTTCCGCTGCAAGGTGCTTCTCTCCGGCTCCGAGAACGACGACCCCGACTTCACCAAGCTCATCGAGAGCTGCGGCGCTGAGGTCGTGTGCGACCGCTACTGCTACGGCGCTGTCGAGAGCCGTATGCCCATCGAGATCAAGGAGGGCGACGATATCCTCTACGTTATCGCACGCCACTACCTTGAGACCTCCAACTGCCCGCGCTTTATGCCTCAGGACGAAATGCGCCTGAGAAAGAAACGCATCGCGGATCTTGCAAGAGAGTACAATGCCGACGGCGTTATCGTCGCCTCCAACAAGTTCTGCGAGTACTGGAGCTATGAGCGTGTCATCGACACCGTCATTCTCCCGCGTGACTTCGGTCTGCCCGTGTGCTCCATCGAGAAGGAATACATAAACTCCGCTTCCGGTCAGCTCCGCACCCGCTTCCAGGCGTTCGTTGAGAGCGTCGAGATCAAGAAGATCCAGGAGGGCAAGTGATTATGGATATCAAGAAAAAGCTGAAAGATTTCTGGTACGGCAAGCCCCATGGTGAGCGTCGTCTGGGCGAGCTCTACGAGGACAAGACCGGCCTGTATAAGCACAGAGAGTGGCGTGGCGTCAAGGACACCATGTACTACTTCTATAATATCTGGATGTATAACTACATCCACATGGTAGCCGACGTCATCAAGCTCGGCGGCCTCGTCAACTTTGCAAAGGGCGTGTGGCGCTACCGCTGGGTCGGCCAGACCTATCTGCCCGTTCTTCACTGGTTCGACCGCGGCCTCGAGGGTATGCGCGGCGAGGCGATGAAGGCCTCCGCATGGCACTACCGCGCCATGGTCAACGCCACCATCACTCAGTTCCAGCATATGTTTGTCGCCGATACGAGACTGCACGGCAACAAGCAGAATGAGGCATACAAGCACACCATCGCCCACAATGAGACTATCTGGGGCGGCGTGTTCTATCCCTGGTCCGACAAGTTTGAGAACATCCCCATAGAGATGATCCCCTACTTCGTCACTTGCCACGTCAACAGCCACACCGTTCTTAACTACATCGACGCGGTTCAGTCCATCGGTCTGCCCGGTGACCCCTGCCCGATGTGCCAGGCCGAGGCCGGTATCTTCGTTCTGGACGACGTGCCCGATTACTCTCCGATGGTCGTCACCTGCAACGAGGCCTGCGACGCCTCCGTCGCCACCTCCATCCTTCAGGACTGGTTCTTTGACAAGCCCCTGTTCGTTCTGCCTATGCCCATGCAGTTTGACGATCCGCTGGTCAAGAAGCACTGCATGAAGGAAATCGAGGAGCTGTGGAAGTTCATCGAGGAGCAGACCGGCGTTCCCTTCAACTGGAACGTTCTGGTCGAGCGTCTTGAGGCTCAGAATAAACTTCAGGAGTTTGAGTGGGAGAAGTGGGATGTTGCAGCCAACACCAACTACTACCCCGTCAACGGCGTTGCTCAGGCTCTGTACCGTATCTATCAGTCTCAGTACGGCGATCGCCCCATCTGGCATGAGGTCGACGCCAAGGTCCGCAAGATACTCAACCGCTGCGTAGAAAAGAAGATAAACTCCTTCCCGCAGACCCGCCACCGCGTCATCGCATGGTCCTGCGCTCCGCTGTACTACTCCAACTGGTGCACCTGGGCCTACAACTGCTGGGGTCTGAACGTTATCATCAACATGGACTCCCTCATGTTCAACATGACCATCCGTACCGACAGCTACGAGCATACCCTCGAGGATATGGCTCAGTATCATATGTGGGCTCCGATGCGCCGTATGGCAGTCGGCGGCATGAAGCACTTCTTCGAGCTGTGGGAGTACAAGGAGCAGTTCAACTGCGACATGGTTATGATGTACGACCAGCTCCAGTGCAAGGGCTCTCAGGGTCTGCACGGCCTGTTCGAGGACGAATTCCGCGACAGAAATATCCCCGCCATCTGGATGCCGCACGCGCTGCCTGACAGCCGCACCGTCTCCAGAATGGAGATCCGCCGCATCATCAACGACTACATGACCACCGTCATGCACGAAGAGCCGCTCGATCCGTCCCTGCTTGACTTTGACGACTCCATGACTTGGTAATTAGGAGGAAGATTTAATGAAAAAGTGCAAGAAATGCAAGCTCGGCAAGTTCCTCGGCAAGCTCATCGGCATCGCTGTCGTTGCCAATGTTGCTTTGTTCGTGGTGTTCTTCTTCGACCTTGACGGCAGACTCCTCTTTAACGTTGTCGAGCCGTTCCTCAAGAAGCACTATGACAATATGCCGCGCAAGGATACGCTCAAGACTCCTTACGACATGGATAAATACCCGAAGTACGAGTACTAAGCTTTAATTCAGATTAAATTATATTTGGAGGCATACATAATGAAATACTTTGGCGGCTGCGACGTGGGCTCCACCTACACCAAGGCAGTTATACTCGACGAAAACGGCAAGATGATAGCCGATACCACCATCCGCAGCAAGATAAACTCCGAGCTGAGCGCAATCGCCGCTATGGAAGAAGTCTGCAAGCAGGCGGGTCTGAAGGACTCCAAGGAGCTTTCCTACCTCATCGGTACCGGCTACGGCCGCAACAAGGTACCCTTCGCAGATGAAAACATCTCCGAGATCTCCTGCCACGCAATGGGCGTTCACGTGACTGACCCGAGCGTCAAGGCAATCATCGACATCGGCGGACAGGACGTTAAGGGCATCAGCATCGACACCGACGGCACTGTCAAGAACTTTGCAATGAACGACAAGTGCGCAGCCGGTACCGGCCGCTTCTTCGAGGCAATGGCACGCTCCTTCGAGCTTAGCCTGCCCGAGTTCTCCAAGCTCTCTCTGACTGCAAAGAACGTTATCCCCATCACCGCACAGTGCACCGTTTTCGCAGAGTCTGAGGTCATCACCCTCGTCGGCGAAGGCAAGCCCATGGACGAGATCGCAGCCGGTATCGAGATGGCAGTTGCAAAGCGCTGCTTCGTCATGGCCAAGAAGGCCGGCGCAACCGACAGCATCACCCTGACCGGCGGCTGTGCAAAGAACGACGGTCTGAAGGAAGCAATCGAGCACGTTCTCAAGCTCAAGGTCGTCAACCTCAAGACCGACCCCCAGCTCATGGGCGCTCTCGGTGCTGCCGAGTATGCTCGCCAGAAGGGTCTGGCAAAGAAGTAATTTCCGCGCAGAAGCTTAATAATCAATAGTCCCGCCGGGTCATGCTTGACCCGGCGGGATTTTTCGTTTGCGGAATTGGCTTCCCCTTTAGGGGGAATGACGGAGGCGTGGGTACGCCGATTTCTATATTGCGCGGTGTCGAAAAAAGCTTTGAGTATTGTCTACGCCCTTGGCGCCCCTCTTAGGGGAGCTGTCGAGCGCAAGCGAGACTGAGGGGTCTCCGGGGCTGAGAAGGTGCCGATAGGGAAAAGAAATGTCTGTACTGCGCTCTGTCTTTTTCCTCCTGCTCAAATCCGCCTCCGGTGACCCCTTTCCCCAGTGTGCGCACTGGGGACTTCCCCTAAGAGGGGCAGCGCCCTGCGGGGCGAGGAAACGCGCTCAGCGGTAACCGTCGGCGCCCTGCGGGGCGAGGGCTTTTACCACGCGATTTCGTATATAAACGCATAAAAATTCTCCGTCCTTTTGAGACGGAGAATTCTGTGTTTAGAGTTTTGCCTTGAGCTTGTTGATGCAATCGGGGCAGACATTCTTTCCTCTGAACTGAATGACGCCTTTCACGTTATCGCAGAAAATGCAGGATGCCTGATACTTGCGGAGAATAATATTCTCTCCCTCAACATATATCTCTAATGCATCCTTCTCAGCGATGTCCAGTGTGCGGCGCATCTCTATCGGGAGGACGATGCGGCCCAGCTCATCAACCTTGCGGACAATTCCGGTAGATTTCATTGTGATTGCTCCTTCCACATCTCTAACACAAACCTCATTTTGAAGTTTAGCACAAATTCTGCGAATGTCAACTGACATTTTACTGCAAAGCCTTAAATTTAACAATTAATTTTCAAAAAAATCCAGAATATTACGAATTATTCTTATAATTACCAATTTATTCATGATTATTAACTATTTTTTAGCGGGCTTGTTGTCATTTGCCACAGCTTACGCTCTGCTCACCGGCGCACCCGCCGAGGTGGGAAACGCGGTATTCGAGGGCGCGGCGGCTGCCGTGAGCTTTACGCTTGAGCTTACGGGCGCTGTGTGCCTCTGGAGCGCGGTGATGGAGCTGCTTGAGCGCGCCGGAGCGGTGGCCGCGCTGTCACGGCTTTTGTCTCCGGTGCTGCGCCGTCTCTTTCCCCGCGCCTCGGGCGATGCTGAAATACTCTCCGCGCTGAGTGAAAACCTCGGCGCAAATCTCCTTGGGCTCGGCAATGCCGCCACGCCTGCCGGTATCCGTGCTGCAAAGGGCATGGCGAGGCTCGGCGGGGGAGTGACGGATGAGCTTTGCCTGCTCATTGTGCTGAACACCGCCTCTGTTCAGCTCCTGCCAACGAGCATTGCGGCTATACGCGCGGCAAACGGGGCGGAGTCTGCCTTCGATATCATGCCCGCCGTGTGGTTCAGCTCCGCAGTATCGATCCTTGCCGGTATGGCGGCGGCAGGCTTATTAAAACGCGTCTGGCGATGAGGGCGGCGCTAAACCTGACGGCGCCCGTTATAATCACGCTCTCCTGCCTCTGGGCGCTGTATCGGCGTGTAGACCTGTTTTCCGCCATGACGGAGGGCGCGAAAAAGGGGCTTCGTGTTATTCTTGATATAATCCCGGCTCTGCTCGTGCTGTTCCCGGCAATATATCTTCTGCGCGCCTCGGGACTGCCGGAGCTGCTGGAGCATATGCTCTCGCCGCTTTTCCGCCTGCTCGGTGTACCGCCGGAGACCTCGCTTCTCATGCTGCTGCGCCCGATATCCGGCAGCGCGGCGCTCAGCGCCGGCGCCGAGCTTATAAAAAACAATGGCGCGGACTCGCTTATCGGTCGAACAGCCGCAGTGATGATAGGCTCAAGTGAGACGACGCTGTATGTTGTCGCGGTCTATTTCGGCGCTGCGGGGCTTCGGGACAGCCGCTGGGCCATCCCCGCCGCGCTCTGCGCCGACCTTGCCTGCTTCCTGTCCTCGGCATGGATATGCCGTTTTCTCTGGGGCTGAAAAATGTCTATTGAAAAATGAATAAAACGTGCTAAAATAAGTGCATATTCATTTGCGGGGGTATGTTGATGAAGCGCTTACTCGGCACATATACTTGGAAGGACATTTTGTTAGACCTTATCTACTGCGTTATCGGCAGCGCGCTGGTCGGACTCAGCCTGTCGATGTTTACTATCCCGAACGACATTGCACCGGGCGGCGTGTCCGGTCTTTCGACGGCGCTTGCCTACATCACGCCTATCCGCGTGAGTATCTGGAACCTTGCCCTGAACATCCCGCTGATGCTCTGCGCGTGGAAGCTGCTCGGACCGCGCTCCCTCGCCATGACGCTTATCGCAACGGTGCTGCTCTCGGTGTTTATCGACCTGACGGCGCTTTTGCCGACCTATCGGAACAACGCCCTCCTTGCGTCCATTTTTGGCGGAGCGTTGAGCGGACTTGGCGTTGGTCTGCTGTTTTTGCGCGGGATAAGCACCGGCGGCACGGATCTCTTGGCGCTGATGCTGAAAAAGCCCTTTCCCAATCTTCCCTCGGGCACGATGCTGCTGGTGATAGATGCCTGCGTCGTCGCCTTTGCGGTCGTAATCTTCCGCGACATTGACGTTGCGCTCTACTCGACGATTGCCATTCTTGCGACCTCGAAGGTCATAGACGCCATCACCGAGGGCGTGGACTATGCCAAGGTCATATATACCGTCACCGACCACGGCGATGAGATAACGAACGTGCTCAACACCTATACCGACCGCGGCACGACGATAATCCCGGCGCAGGGCGGCTATACGCGAGGCGAGAAGCAGGTCGTGCTCACCGTGACGCGCCGAAATGTGCTGGCGCAGACGCTGAAGCTCATCCACCAGGTAGACCCCAAGGCCTTTACCTTTGTCATAGACTCGACCGAGGTACACGGCGAGGGCTTCAAAAGCGATATTTGATGTTAATCGTATAAAAACAGCAGGACGTGAAAAATCGTCCTGCTGTTGATTTTATTCCGCTTCTATTTCTTTAAGCGTCAGCTCACGGCCGGATATGGGGGTGAGCTTTTTGCCGCCGCAGTTTGGGCAGACAAGCTTATCAAGGTCGGCGATGAACTTTTCGCCGCAGTCGATGCACTGGGCGCTTCCCGCCAGCGTCTCGACCGCAAGCTCCGTATTCTCATACGCCGTACCCTCGCGCACCGCCTGCCAGCAATCGACCAGATACGCCGGGACAACGCCCGAGAGCGAGCCGACCTCGACGGTAATTTTATTCACGCAGACAAGCTCCTCATCGCGGGCGATATTATCGACCATCTTGAGCAGCGCGTCGCAGATGCCAAGCTCGTGCATTACTTCTTGACCGCCTTCTTGACTATGCCGCTTGTGCGCTTGACGAGGTTTTCCGCAACCTTGATGGGCATGGTCTCAAAGGGAGCGGCGTGCCAGTCGCGCACCTTCTTGAGATGTATCGCGTCAAACTTGCACTTGGTCGTGCACAGTCCGCAGCCGATGCAGAGATAGCTGTCAACCTTGGTCGCGCCGCAGCCAAGGCAGCGGGCGCACTCCTTGCGCACCTGCTCCTCGGTGAAGGTCACACGCGCATCGGCAAAGCTCTTTGCCTTGGCGGCGTTGTAGCCCGGAAGCTGGCGGTGCTCCTTGTCAAAGCCGCCGACTCCGATAAGCGCGTGATCCTTGTCGAGGGCGCGGTACTCGCGGCGGTCACGCCCTGCGGTGAGCGTCTGGCCGGGATGGACGTAGCGGTGCAGGGAGATAGCGGCCTCCTTACCGGCGGCAATGGCGTCGATGGCAAACTTGGGACCGGTGTAGCAGTCGCCGCCGACAAAAATATCGGGCTGGGCGGTCTGATAGGTCAGTGCGTCCGCCTCGGCAGCGCCCTTCTTGCCGGTCTTCATTGCGCCGACGTCGAGCGTGCCCCAGTCGATGCTCTGACCGACGGCGCCGATAACGCTGTCAAGCTCCAGAGTCTCAAACTTACCGGTGCCGACAGGCTTACGGCGGCCCTTCTCGTCCGCCTCGCCGAGCTCCATGAGCTCAACTCGGAGAGCCTTGACCTTGCCGTCCTCGCCGAGGATCTCCACGGGAGCGCTGAGGAAGCGGAACTTCACGCCCTCCTCCATGGCCTCCTTGACCTCGTCGGGGTCTGCGGGCATTTCCGCCTCACTGCGGCGATAGATAATATAAGTCTCCTCCGCACCGAGACGCACTGCACTGCGGCACACGTCCATGGCGACATTGCCGCCGCCGATGACGGCGCAGCGCTTGCCTATCTCGGGCTTTGCTCCGAGGTTTACCTCACGCAGGAAGTCAACGCCGCCGAACACGCCCTCAAGCTCCTCGCCGGGGATATTGAGCTTTGCAGACTTCTGCGCGCCGATTGCAAGGTAGAAGCCCTTGTAGCCCTCGTCACGAAGCTGCTGTATCGTTATATCCTTGCCTACCTCAACGCCGCACTTAAATTCAACGCCCATCTCCTTGAGGATGTCTATCTCGGCGTTAAGCACGTCCTTCTCAAGACGGAAGGATGGGATGCCGAGGGTGAGCATACCGCCGGGAACGGGGTTGCGGTCAAATACGGTGACGGGGTAGCCCTTGAGCGCAAGATAATATGCGCAGCTCATGCCGGCGGGGCCTGCACCGATGACGGCAATCTTTTCGGTGTAGGGTCTGCCTATCTGGTTTACCATCTTGGGGACAAAGCGGGTCTCCTCGTGCATATCGTGGTCGGCGATAAAGCGCTTGACCTCGTCGATGGCGACTGCCTCATCGACATTGCCGCGGGTGCATTCCGCCTCGCAGCGCTTGTTGCATATGCGTCCGCAGACGGCGGGGAAGGGGTTTTCGGTCTTGATAAGCTCAAGAGCCTCGGTATAGCGCCCCTGAGCGGCAAGCTTCAGGTAGCCCTGTACGGGGATGTGAGCGGGACAGGCCGCCTTGCAGGGCGCAGTGCCGCTGGGGAGAACGTCCTCGCGGTTTTCGCGGTAGTTCTCGTTGACGGCCTTGGAGAAGTTGAAGCTGTCGGTTATCTTGAAATACTTGGGGGGCGTAGTGTCGTTTGTGGAGCAGAGCTTCTGACCGAGCTTCAGAGCGTTGCCGGGGCAGACCTCGACGCACTGGGCGCAGGCCACGCACTTTGCCTCATCGACCTCGGCGACGAAGTTTGAACGTATGGCGTCACGCGCTCCGAACATCATGGCGGCGCGCAGACCAAAGCAGGCGCAGGAACAGCAGTTGCATATTGCGGATGTCTCGCCGACGCCCTCAATGTTCGGGATATCATGCATGAGACCGTTGTCCTCGGCGCGCTTGAGTATCTCGTATGCCTCCTCGCGGCTTATCTGACGGGCGCGGCCGGTGCGTATGTAGTGCTCCGCACCCTTGCCCATCTGAACGCACATATCCTCGGCAAGATGACCGCAGCCGTCTCCGAGCAGGGTACGCGAGGCGCGGCAGGAGCAGGGGGAAACGGAGAATAGGTCGTATTTATTGAGGTAATAGGAAAGCCTCTCGTCCTCGGTCACGCCGGGGATACCCTCAAGCGCGCTCTCGACCGGGATAACGCGCATAAGACCGTAGCCGTCGGGCAGCAGGGGACCGAGCGCCTGCATACGCAGACGGGTGTACTCCTCAAAGGCGCGGCCGACCTCGGGATGCTCGGCCATGAGCTTCTGGTTATTTACCATCATTTCGAGGATACCGGGGGCGAATATCTGCATATAATAGGTGTCCTCGCCGAGCTCCTTGTTAAATACGCGGCGGAACACGCCGTAGTAGACAAGATTATCGAGCAGGGGCTGTATCTCCGCGACGCTTTTCCCCACCTTGGCAGCTATCCACGGCGCGGTGCGCTCCTTGCGCAGTCCAACGGCAATGGCGAGATCCGCCTCGTCGTCGGAGACGATGTTCTCCATGCAGTAGTATTCGGGTGCGTTTTCGTCTATCTTGACGAGCATACCGGAAGCGCCGCCAATGATTTTTGCGAGCTTCACTATTTTGGGTCTTAGCTGTGCCATATCAAATTCTCCCTCTCATATAAAAATTTCCTGTGACATCAAGCTGAGTCAATTATACTTGAACAGCGCCCTCTTTACAAGCGATTATGAAAATTTTCGGGGGAATTTATTGCCGGGGCGCTTGGGGATTGGGACAAGCACCAAGGTTCGACCCTCCGGCAAGTCTCAGTCCCGGCACACCCTCAGTCTCGGCAACGCCGAGCCAGTTCCCCCTAAAGGGGAAGCAAAGGCAAAGCACCGATTTATACTCTGCACATTGAAAGCTCCTGCCAAACATACACATCACGGTATTGTGTATAAATTATCATCAAGTCTGCGCGGATATGCCCCAAACCGGACAAAATGCACAGAATGTATAGGCTTTTTGAGCCGCTAAAGGGTCGCTTTACCTTGACGTTTTGCTCAAAATGTGTTAATATTCTCGCAGACATGCCATGCTCGTAATAAAATTTTTCCGTGTGGTAAAAATGAAAAAGAGGTGTATTGCTTGAAAGACCTTAAGCATCTTATCTACTTTGAAAACCTCCTTCAGGACGCACAGAATGAACTCGTCACTAAGGCGGTTGAAGAAGGAAAGTTCGCTCTGGGATACAACTGCTACTATGTCCCTGAGGTTCTGCTCAACCTGCCCGGCTGCTTCTCAAGCCGTCTGCGCGCACCCCGCTGCGTTTCCACTGACCTCGCAAGCTACTACATGACCACCCGTACCTGTCCCTATGCCCGCTCCATCCTCGAGCGCGCCATCGAGGGCGGCTACAACTACCTTGACGCTCTGCTCGGTGCAGAGTCCTGCGCCACCATGGAGCGTATGGAGGAGCACTTCTTCCTGATAAACCCCGTCAAGAACCCCCGCTTCTTCGTCACCCAGATCGACCCGCCCATGAAGGGCGACAAGACCAACCTTGACTACTACAAGGCACAGGTCAAGCTCAAGATCGTTGATGAGCTCCAGTCCCGCTTCGGCGTTGACGTCTCCGATGAGGCAATGCGCGAGGCCATCAAGGATCACAACGAAATAAGCCGCATCATCACCGAGATAGGCAGCTTCCGCAAGAGCGACAACCCGAACATCACCGGCTATGAGTTCCACGTCATAAACCTCGTCAGCCAGGTCTGCCCGCACTACCTCATCAAGCCCTATCTGGAGGAGACTCTGGAGGAGCTCAAGACCCGTGAGCCGGAAGAGAAGTTCCCGTTCCGCGCCCGCGTAGTCCTCGTCGGCTCCGAGGTGGACGATCCCGAGTTTACAAAGCTCATCGAGACCTGCGGCGCGATGGTCGTTGCCGACCGCTACTGCTTCGGCAGCTTCCCCGGCCGCGAGCAGATAGAAATTCGCCCCGGCGAGACCGCGTTCGACGCCATCTGCCGCCACTACCTGCACTGGAACCAGTGCGCCCGCTTCATGGACGGCGAGAAGATAGAGCAGCGTCACGCCGAAGTCACCAAGCTCGTGCACGACTTCAAGGCTGACGGCGTTATCTACGAGAACATGAAGTTCTGCGAGTTCTGGAGCTACGAAAAGGTTCTGGCTCACCATATCTTTACCGAGGAGCTGCACATTCCCTGCTGCACCATCGAGAAGGAATATGCCCTCGGCGCTGTCGGTCAGCTCCGTACCCGCTTCCAGGCCTTCATAGAGTCTCTGGAAATCAAGTCCATTCAGGGAGGCAAATAAGATGAAGATTACCGATAAAATAATTGCTTCTATTGATAAAAAGCTTGAGCGCTTCGACCCCATCTGGCAGGCCGAGCACGGCGTAGGCGGCCAGCGCAGCCGTTACTACGACAAGACCGGCGTTGCCAAATGGCGTGAGTGGCGCGGCGTGAAGGACACGATGGTGGACTACGTCGCATGGCTCAATAACCTTCTGGCCATGGGCAAGATGGTCGCCTCCGCCCCCATCCCCTGCCTCAAGGGCTTCTGGGAATACCGCTGGATGGGCTCCTACCTCGGCACCTTTATGTTTATCGACCGTCTGTTCGAGGGCTACCGCGGCTACGAGCTGAAGATAGCTCACCTGAACATGCACGCCATCGTCCAGAGCCTGACCGGCAAAATCGCGCTCGTCCTCGCAAACGACAAGCGCCTTGGCGGCGGCCCGCTGAGCGACGTTATGGTTCCGATGGACGAGGTTCTGCCCCCGCTGTTTATGAAGGGCTTCAAGGATCTTATCCCCATCCCGCTCCAGACCCTGCCTGAGTTCATCATCTGCGATGTTGACCAGCACATCGAACCTTACTACATAGACGTTGCCGAGTCCTACGGTCTGCCCGCGGACGTCTGCTCCCGCTGCGCGGCCGAGACCGGCGTTGCCATCGACGACGCCTTCCCAATCATCGGCAAGGCTTTCGTCACCACGAACATGCCCTGCAATGCATCCGAGTGCACCTCCATGTTCCAGCGCCGCCGCGTGAATCTGCCTGACTTCCCCGTAACTCTCGCTATGATTCACAACGAGCCGGGCGCACACCCCTACTCCACCCAAATGCTCAAGGACGCTATCGCCTTTGTCGAGAAGGAATACGGCGTGAAGTACGACTGGAACGAGCTGTTCAAGTATGCAGAGCTTATGAACGAGCAGAACACCATCGAGCTTGAGAAGTGGGACTACTTCAAGACCCCGTACTCCCCGCTCGTCGGCATCGCCGAAACTCTGTACCGTCTGTACGCATGGGCGTCCGTCAACGGTCAGGATCCGTACTTCAACAAGGTCGACCGCAAGGTCATCAAGATCATGCGCAAGGCATACGACGAGAAGTACGAGCCGTTCGGCGGCAAGACCCGTCACCGCGCCTTCCTGTGGGGACCCTCCGCTGTTTACTACACCGACTTCCCGACCTGGACTCAGAACTGCTGGGGCATCAATATCGTCCTGAACATGGACTCCACCATGGGTCACAACATGATCAGCACGACCGATCCGGAGCAGGCCATCAAGGATCTGGCTCTGTTCTCCGAGAAGGCCACCATGCGTCACCACGCTGTCGGCGGCTGGGAGAACGTCAACGCCATCTGGGAGTGGGCAAAGAACTTCAACTGCGACATGGTTCTCTTCAATGACAACATCGCCTGCAAGGGCATGCTCGGCGTCCACGCCGTCATGGAGGAGCAGGCTCGCGAGCTGGGCTTCCACTTCATCTTTGTTGAGCATGACCTTGAGGACTGCCGTACCGTTTCCCGTCAGGATATGAGAAACTGCATCAACAACTACATGTCCGTTGTTCTCAACGAGAAGCCTCTCGACCCGACCATAGTCGAGTTCGACGACTCCATGGCATACTGAGAAAGGCAGGATAGTACATGAAAAAGTTTGTAAAATTCATATTCGTGCTTCTGAAGAAGCTTGTTGTCATCGGGCTTGTCGGCTTTGTGGCTACCTTCGCGCTGTATATGTTCAACGGCGAGAATAAGCTCATCTATTACGTCATCCGCCCCCTGCTCAACAAGCACTATGACTCTCAGGTCAGAGACAGAAGAATAGTCTGACAAACGATATATAGCTTTCCCCCTCCTGCCAATCGGCAGGAGGGGGATTGTTTTGCGTGCTTAGTTGCCTGCGCTGAGCTTGACCGTGCAGATTTTTGTCACGGCGGGGCTGTATATTCTGAGGGAAAACCTTCAGTCACCTACGGTGACAGCTCCCCGGAGAGGGGAGCCAAGGGCGCAAACTAAGTCAAAGCGCAGGTTTTATTCTTGTACAGTCCCGAAATCGGCGCAGCTTGCCTCAATCTACCACCGTCATTCTCTCTAAAGGGACTAGGCAGCAATGACGGGTAACTTTAAGACTCCCGCGTTGATTTTCACGTTTTCTTATTTCACATTTACGCAAAAAAGCCCCGCCTGTGGAGCGCTGCACTCAACAGGCGGGGCTAAGCTATATCTATATTATACTATTATATTATCCTATCCTGCGCCGCTCAGTCAACAAGCTTTTCCATCTCATCGACAAGCTCACCGAAGAGCTCGAGCGCGGAGTTGACGGGGGCGGGGCTGCTCATGTCAACGCCTGCAATCTTCAAAAGACCGATGGGATCGGTGCTGCTGCCGCCGGAGAGGAACTTCTTATAATCGGCGACTGCGGGAGCGCCCTCCGCCAGAATACGGTTTGCAATGGCGACGGCGGCGGAGAAGCCGGTGGCGTACTGGAACACATAATAATTATAGAAGAAGTGCGGGATGCGCGCCCACTCAAGAGCTATACCCTCATCGGAGACCATGTCGGGACCGAAGTAGAGCTTATTGAGCTCGTGGTACTTCGCGCAGAGTGCGTCTGCGGTCAGCGCCTCGCCGCGCTCGGACATACGCCCCATCTCAAGCTCAAACTCGGCAAACATCGTCTGACGGTAAACGGTGCCCTTGAACTGATCCATGAAATGGTTTATGAGATATGCGCGCTCCTTCTTATCCGTGGTCTTGCCGAGAAGATAGCGCATGAGCAGTATCTCGTTGCAGGTGGAGGCGACCTCGGCGACAAAAATCACATAGTCGCTGGTGCAGGTGGGCTGATACTTGGTGCTATGATAGCTGTGCAGCGCGTGACCCATCTCGTGCGCGAGGGTGAACATGCTGTCAAGAGTGTCCTTATGGTTGAGCAGGACATAGGGGTGCGGCTGAGAGTTGCCGGAGGAGTAGGCTCCGCCGCGCTTGCCGACGTTTTCATACACGTCTATCCAGCGATTGTTGAAGCCCTCCTTCAAAAGCTCTATATAATCCTCGCCCAGAACCTGAAGCGCTTCCAGCACGGTCGCCTTTGCCGCGTCATAGCTTATCTCCTCGGCGGCGTCCGCGACTATCGGGGTGTACACGTCGTACATATGCAGCTCATCCACGCCCAGCAGCTTTTTGCGCAGGGCGACGTACTTGTACATCTTGTCCATGTTGGCGTGGACGGCGTCGATAAGATTGAGATATACCTCGACGGGAACCTCGGTCACGTCCAGAGACGCGGCGAGGGTGCTTTCGTATTTCCTTGCCCCGGCGAAGAAGCGAAGCTGCTTGAACTGTGCGTCAAGCGTGGCGGCGACGGTGTTCTTGTACTCGCCCAGACGATTGTAGTAGGCTTCAAAGGTGTTGCGGCGCAGCACGCGGTCACTGCTCTCAAGCAGGGGGACGAAGGAGCCGTTTGTAAGCTGGTGCTTTACTCCGTCCGTATCCTCGACCTCGGGGAAGCGAAGCTCGGCGTTGCGGAACACGCTGCCTATGCTCTCGGGCGACTCCGCCATTTCACCGGCGGCGGCAAGCAGAGTCTCCTCCGCGGGGGAGAGGATGTGCGCGGCGCGGCGGCGAATTTGATAGAGGCTGCGGCGATAGGTCTCAAGCTCCGGCTGAACGGTGTAGAAAAGATTGAGAGTGTCCTCGGGGATGGACATGATCTCGGGCGTGCGGTAGGCTGCGGCGCTGGCGATGGCGACATAGCTGCTCATGGCCTTGCCGCGCATATCCTGATAGTAGTTGTCGCCGGTGTCCTGGTCGCCCTTGCAGCTTGCATAGCCGAAGAGACGGCTGAGGCGGATGCTTATCTCATCCTCAAGACGGAAGGACTCAAGCAGCGTCTCCGCGCTCTCGGCGAGCCTGCCCTGAAAGGCGGCGATGTGTGCGGGCATTTCCTTCAGCGCCTCATACTCGGCAAACCAAGCCTCGTCGCTTTCAAAGATATCCTTGAGGTTCCATGTGAATTCCTCGGGAACCTCGCTGCGTTTGGGGATGACATTCTGTGCCATATAACAGACCTCCAGACCGAATAAAAATATATGATATTATATCACATACGGATAAGATTGCAAATACGGATTTTTCACGAATATAATTTAGCATCAAGGCTTAAAAGCTGAAAGGAGAGCTTATGGAGATATATCTTGTGCGCGGCGGCGAGAGTCTCTCAGCCGTGGCGCGGCGCTTTGGGACGGAGGCGGCGGAGCTTGCGCGGATAAACCAGCTCAGCGACCCGGCCCGGCTTGTGCCCGGGATGGCGCTTCTTGTTCCGGGGGAGAGCGAGCCGGAGCGCCGCAGCATTGAGGTCAACGCCTGCGCATACCCCACGATATCCGATGCGGTCATGGCGGAGACGCTGCCCTATCTCAGCTTTTTCTGCCCTCTCGCTTATCGTGTGAGCACGGCGGGGGAGCTTATGCCGGCGGAGGATGCGCGGCTCATATCCGCGGCCTGCGCGCAGCGGGCGGCGGCGCTTATGACGGTGACGAATATAGGGCGCTCGGGCGGCTACTCGGGCGAGGCGGCGCACGCGATATTTACGGTGCCGGCGGTGCAGGACGCATTTTTTGACAGTCTCCTCCGGCTTTTGCGGCAAAAGGGCTATTACGGAGTGAATTTTCATCTCCAATATATCTACCCCTACGACCGGGAGGCCTACAGCGCATTTCTCCGCCGCGCCTCGGATGAGCTGCACCGGCAGGGATATTTTCTTTTAAGCTCCATAGCCCCAAGGGAGAGCGGAGCGCAGGAGGGGCTTTTGTGCGCGGCGCAGGACTATGCCGCCCACGGTAAATACGCCGACCGCGTGGTGATACTCTGCCATGACTGGGGCTATAGCTACAGCGCGCCGCAGGCAGTCTCGCCGATAAACCGGGTGCGGCGGGTGCTTGAATATGCCGTGGGGGAAATTCCGCCGGGGAAGCTGCTGCTCGGCTGCTCGCTCTGCGGCTACTCATGGCGGCTTCCGTGGCGGCAGGGGGACGCGGCTGTGCCGGTATCAAGCGCGGCGGCGATGAATTTGGCAGTGGCCTCGGGCGCGGAGATAAAGCTCGATAAGGGCGCACAGTCGCCCTTTTTCACCTACACCGACGCCGCGGGTGAGCGGCGGCTCGTCCGCTTTGAGGATGCGCGCAGTCACAGGGCGCGGCTGCGGCTCGTGAGGGATTATTCGCTTGCGGGGCTAAGCCTTAATACGGCAAACAGGCTATGCCGCCCCATGCTTGAGCTGCTCGGAAGTATGTTCGACACGGAAAAGCTTATATAAGCTTTTCCCCGAAAAACAGACTGTAGACAAAGCTGTCGGCAATGTATAGAATTGCATGGGGAGAGTGCAGAGAGGGGACGGGAGTCCCCTTTCTGTGTTCAATCCGAGCTTATTCAGGAGTGTTTTTGAATACTCCTGAATAAGTTTTCAAGGCATCGAACTTTGTCGATGCCTTGAAAGCAATGCTTTTCAATGTGCTTATTGCGAAAACGCCTCGCTTCGGCTATAATATATTATAAGCATATTATAGGGAGGCGCTGCGGCAGATGAGAAAAGAAAAGTCCTATAGCTTTCCCGCCATTCTTGCGGCGGCCGCCATCCTGCTTGCCTATTTATGCCGCATAACGACCAAGTTCAGCTTTGAGCTCAGGCTTCGGGAGGAGCTTATTCTCCCGCTGACGCTGCTGCGGAGCATGATATATCTATGCCTTTTTATGGCGTGGGGAATTTCCCTGAAAATGCGTATTCAGCAAAAGCAGGTGCAGAAATACATGATAGGCGCGGCGGTGCTCATCGTGTTCTGGATATTTGTCCGCTCGCTCAGATTTATGATATTCACCGTGCCGCCCGCCCCGCGCTATCTCTGGTATATGTACTATCTCCCGCTGCTCGCCTTGCCGACCTCGGCGCTCATGGTTGCGCTGTCTATCGGAAAGAGCGACGATTACCGCCTGCCGCAGCATGTCGTTGTGCTGTGGACAATTCCGGCGCTGCTGTTTTTGCTCGTCATGACAAACGATCTGCATCAGTTTGTTTTCAAATTCCCGGCGGAGCAGTCCTTCATGGAGTGGAACAACGACTATAGCTACGGCTTCGGCTTTGTCCTCGTTACGGCGTGGGAGCTTATAAGCTCCGTGACGGCCTTTGCAATGCTGCTGAAAAAATGCCGTCTGCCGTGGAACCGGCGGCTTGCATGGCTTCCCGCGGTCCCGCTGGCGCTGTCGTTTTTGTATCTCGGGATGTACGGCTTCAACTTCAAGTGGTTTTTCCTCTTCTTTGGGGATATGACTGTGATGCAGAGCCTGCTTTGCGCCGCGACGCTCGAGGGCTGTATTCAGTTCGGGCTTATTCAATCCAATTCGCATTACGGAGAGCTTTTTGAGGCGGTGAACGGCTGCTCCGCGCAAATCACCGACCGTGATTTTAAGGTAAAATTCCTTGCTACGGACGCGGAGAGCTTTTCCGAGGAGAGGATACGCGCCGCCGAGAAAGCGCCGCTGCGCCTTGACGACGGCGAGGTACTGCATACGATGCCCGTCAGCGGCGGCTACGCCGTGTGGACGGAGGATAACGCGGAGCTTATCGCCCTCGCCGAGGAGCTGGGGGATTTGCAGGAGGAGCTTAAGGACCGCAATGAGCTGCTGCGCTACGAGTATGAGCGGGAGAAGGTGCGCAAGGAGATAGAGGAGCAAAACCGGCTCTATGACCTGCTGCAATCCGTGACCCAAAAGCAAATCGACGGCATTGCGGCGCTTGTAAAGGAATATCAGCAGAGCGGGGACAAAAGCTCGGAGAGCGCCCGCCGCATACTTGCAAAAATTGCCGTGCTATGCAGCTTTATCAAACGGCGCAAGCATCTGGCGCTGTCGAGCTATAAGGACTATCGAATTCCCGCCGAGGAGCTGCGTTCCGCGTTTCGTGAGTCGATGCAGACGCTGGAGCTGCTGGACGTCAGCCACAGCTTCTATTTTGCGGAGACGGAGCTTTTGGACGGCTCGGAGGCCACGGCGCTGTATGATTTCTTTGAGGACGTGATAGAGGCGGCGCTCGACAGCCTGCGCTCGGTCAATGTCCGCATCTCGCGCATCGGGGGAAGGCGGCGCATCGCCGTGACGCTGGAGTGCGAGGCGGAGCTTTCGGCGCTTGCGCGGGATTATCCCGGCGCGGAGCTTGACAATGACGAGGGCGAATGGACCTGCCTGCTCACGCTCGGAACAGGGGGTGAGGGCAGATGACGGTATTTTCCGGCATATCGCTTTTTTATCAAAATCTTCTGCAATTACTGCTCTTTGTAATGCTGCTTGCGGAGCTGTATCTGCTCATTGAGAAAATCTCGCACCGAGCGCCGGGGCAGCTTTGCCTTGCGTCGAGCATTATGCTTACGCTGAATTTCCTGCTCCTGCTTTTCCTTGCGCGCGAACGGCATGACGTGCCGCCGAGCGAGATAGCGGAGCACATACCATGGACGGTGGTTGCAATAGTCGTGCTTTTGTCGGCGGAGCATATCGCCATAGACTTCCCGATGGAGAAAAGCCGCGCGGCGGCGACGCTGTCCGCAGCGTCCATCGTGGAGGCGACAAACGACGTGCCCATGGGAGTATGCTTTTCAAACCCCACGGGGCGCATAATCCTGTGCAATAATAAGCTTCGTGTTCTTGCAAATCAGCTCACCGGCGGCTATCCGCAGATGATGGAGGAGCTTACACGGGCGCTGGACGCGCCACCCGAGACGGTGACGCGCCTGCCCGACGGGAAGCTGCGCTTTTCGGACGGCTGCGTATATAATTTTCAGTATATCGGGCTTACGGTCGGCGGCGAGAGCGGCTGGCATCAGCTCATGGCGCAAAACGTCACGGAGCAGGTGGAGATAAACGAGCAGCTTGCCCGCGAAAACGAGAAGCTCAAGAAAACAAACGCAAGACTGCAAAAAATGCATGAGCGCATGGCGGACGATATCCGCGAAAAGGAGAGCCTGCAATTCAAGGTCTATATACATGACAGCATGGGCAGGAGCCTTTTGAGTATTCAGGATATCATGAACAGCGGCGAGGAGACGGAGAAAAAGCTGAAATCGCTCAAGGAGGCGGTCGCGGTGCTCTCCGGCAGCCGCCCCGAGTTTGACGACAGCATACAGAAGGTCATTCAAAGCTCCGCAGAGCTTGGCGTAAGGGTGCTGCTGTCCGGCTATCTTCCGAGCGGGACACGGGTCGAGGCGCTGACCGTGCAGGCGGTGCGGGAATGTGTGACAAACTGCATCCGCCACGCAAAGGGCAATGAGGTGAGGGTAGACATTAAAAACTACGCCCAGATATACACCGTGACCATAAGCAATAACGGCGAAAAGCCGAGGAGCGCCGTCACCGAGGGCAGCGGACTGACCGGTCTGCGCCGCAGTGTGGAGTCGGCGGGCGGCGAGATGAGGATATCGCACTCTCCGGCCTTCGCGCTGATTTTGAACCTGCCGGGAAAGGAGAACGAGGACTATGATTAACACCCTGCTTGTCGAGGACGACCTGTATATACAAAGGCATTTTGTCGAGCGCTTTTCCGAGGAAGAGGATATACGCATCGTCGCCGCCGTGCGGGACGCATTCGAGGCGGAAGGACTATGCGGTCAGGGGGGCATCGACCTTGTGCTCATGGATGTGCTGACGCTGCACAAGCATTCCGGGCTTGCCGCCGGTAAGCGCATAAGGGAGGCGTATCCGAATATCAAGGTGCTTATCGTTACCTCCCTTGTAGACCCCGAGGTCTTGCAGCAGGCAAGACGCGGCTGCGCGGACAGCCTGTGGTATAAGGACCACGGCACGGACGCGATTATGGACGTGATACGCCGCACGATGGCGGGGGAGCGGGTCTTTCCGAGCTTTTCTCCCTCCGTCGAGATGAAAAGGTGTATGTCCGAGGATTTTACCCCCGCCCAGATAGAAATTCTGCGCGCCTTTATAAAGGGCTATACCTACCGCGAGATTGCGGAGAAGTTCAATCTCTCGGTGAGCGGCGTGCGATATAATATCGCCGAGATGGTGAGGATAGGCGGCTTTAAGAACAAGGAAGAGCTGACCACCGTGGCAATTGAAAATAAGCTTGTCGTCACGACGCTTGACGACGGCGAGACAGAATAAGCTTGAGCTCCCGAGAAAAAATTCTCGGGAGCTCAGCCTGTAGACAAAGTTACCGGCAATGCATAGAATTGCATGGGGAGAGTGCAGAGAGGGGACGGGAGTCCCCTTTCTGCGTTCAATCCGAGCTTATTCAGGAGTATTTTTGAATGCTCCTGAATAAGTTTTCAAGGCGTCGAACTTTGTCGACGCCTTGAGCTCCCGAGAAAAAATTCTCGGGAGCTTATTTTTCGGCAATTCTAATGATTTTCAACAAGATATTTATGCGAAACGCTGAAACACGGCGAGATAAATTTGAGCTTCTGAGCAAAATCCACAACATACTGACACAAGTGTCAGTGACAAAAGGGGAGAGTGCCGCTATAATTATTGATGTGAAAGTTTAAGCAAAAGCGGAGGTGACGAAGGAGAAGTGAAAAGAATAGTTTTGGATATGCAGAGCACCTTGTATGCAAGGCAGATGGAGCGGGCGCTTTTGCAGGAGCTTGACAACTGGCAGGTCGTTATCGCCGAGGAGCCGAGTCTTACGGCGGATATCTGCAAAACGCATATGCCGAGCGTCCTTTTGATGGAGGTCACCTGCTACACTCCGTGGAGACTGTCCGAGCGCATGGAGGTACGCAGCAAGGTGAAAAGGAATTGTCCCGACTGTAAGATCATTCTCACCGTCGAGGAGCGGGCGGATAAGGAGCTTGCAGAGCAGGTCAAGGCCGCCAAAAGGGATGGGCTGATAGATGCGTTTATCTTCCTGTCCATGACTGATAAGTATCTTCCGGCGCTGCTGGATACGTTGTGAAAAGAGGTAATGAGATGAGAAAAATCACCTGTGCGCTGCTGGCACTGCTGATTGTGGCGGCACTCCTGCCTATAAGCGCTGCCGCAGCCTGCGACCATAGCTTTTATCAGGCCGAGGCGTACAAGGCCACCTGTACCGAGGACGGATATTATATCCTGCGCTGTTCAAAGTGCGGATATGAGGAAAAGTACGTCACCGAATATGCCTACGGGCATAACTGGGTGGAGTTCAGCCGAGAGCCTGCAAGCTGCATGAGCGAGGGCATGATAGCCTATAGATGCGGAAACTGTGGAGAGTTCGGCAAAACCGAGACGATACCCCGCCAGCCGCACAGCTTCGGAAGCTGGTTTGTGACCACGCCCGCAAGCTGCTATGATGAGGGCATAAAGACCCGCGAGTGCAGCTATTGCGGCGTGACCGAGAGAGCGTCTGTCCCCAGAACTCAGCATAATTATGTGTTCGCCTACGTCATGTCGCAGCCGACGACGACAAGCGAGGGCTATGAAGTCTATGTGTGCAGCATTTGCGAGACGGAGTATGTAAAAACTCTCCCGAAGCTCAGCGGCGGCACTACGGCGACACCGCCCCCGGCGCTCACTCCGGAGCCTACGCAGTCACCGGAGCCGACGGAGACGCCTGACGATAAGAGCGCCGACAAGGAGCGCGCCGAGAGAGCGGACGGCAAGAAGGGCGTAAACGGCAAGCTCGGCAAGGGCACACCCGGCGAAGCGGATGCAGCGACCGGCATAGAAGCGCCGAGCGCGAAGGGCTCAGTCTCCGTCTGGGCGATAATCATGGCTGCAGTTGGAGTTCTGGCGGCGATAGCGGCGGGAATAGTGTTTTTTGTGAGAAAGCGCAAGAGAAGCTGACAAACGGCCGCAGGCCGTCAAGAACATAAAAAATAATTTATAATAATTAAGGAGACAACAGATTATGGGACTTATTCAGGCAGCAATGGGTGCAGCGGGCGGCGTATTGGCCGACCAGTGGAGAGAATATTTTTACTGTGAGTCTATTCCCGAGAGCGTGATGGCCGTCAAGGGTCAGCGCAGAGTCACGGGCAGGGGCAGCAACAAGGGCGTTGACAACATCATCTCCAACGGCTCTATCATCGCAGTTGCCGACGGACAGTGCATGATGATCGTCGAGCAGGGCAAGATAGTCGAGCTTTGCGCGGAGCCCGGTGAATTTGTCTACGATACCTCGACCGAGCCTTCGATTTTCTCCGGCGACCTCGGCGATGCGCTGATGGCGACCTTTAAGAACATCGGCAAGCGCTTTACCTTCGGCGGCGAGGCACCCAAGGATCAGCGCGTGTATTACTTCAACACCAAGGAGCTTATCGGCAATAAGTACGGCACTCCCTCTCCCGTGCCCTTCCGTGTCGTTGACCAGAGCGCGGGCATAGATATAGACATCTCCATTCGCTGCTTCGGCGAATACAGCTACCGCATCGCAAACCCCATCCTCTTCTATACAAACGTCTGCGGCAACGTGAGCGAGTCCTACACCCGCGACAAGCTGGAGGGTCAGCTCAAGACCGAGCTTCTGACCGCGCTTCAGCCCGCGTTTGCAAAGATTTCCGACATGGGCATAAGATACAGCGCCCTGCCCGGTCATACCCTTGAGCTTTCTCAGGCGCTCAACGAGGTGCTCTCCGGCAAGTGGCGTGACCTGCGCGGTCTTGAGATAGTCTCCTTCGGCGTGTCCAGCGTAAAGGCCAGCGAGGAGGACGAGCAGATGCTCAAGCAGATGCAGCAGGCAAAGGCGTATATGAACCCCGGCATGGCGGCGGCAAACCTTGCCAGAGCGCAGGCTACCGCGATGCAGGATGCGGCGAACAATCAGGGCGGCGCCGCAATGGCGTTTATGGGTATGAACATGGCGCAGAACGCCGGCGGCTTCAATGCTCAGCAGCTCTACCAGATGGGCGCGCAGCAGCCCGCGGCGCAGCCGGTTCAGCAGCCCGCAGCACCGGCAAATCCCGCTCCGGCGGCAAACGCATGGGTCTGTGCCTGCGGCGCAACGGCAACGGGCAAGTTCTGCCCCGAGTGCGGCGCGAAGAAGCCGGAGCCCAAGCCCGCGGCCGAGGGCTGGAAATGCCCGCAGTGCGGCGCAGCGGCGACGGGTAAGTTCTGCCCCGAGTGCGGCACGAAGAAGCCGGAGGCTCAGCCCGAGGGCTGGACCTGCTCCTGCGGCGCGGTGAACAAGGGCAAATTCTGCGCCGAGTGCGGCAAGCCCAAGCCCGCCGCAGCCCCGCAGTACAAGTGCGATAAGTGCGGCTGGGAGCCGGAGGACCCGAGACACCCGCCCAAGTTCTGCCCCGAATGCGGAGACCCCTTTGACACCGGGGACATAGTGTGAGCAAGCTCTGGCGCAGGCTCCTTGCGGCTCTGGTGATTATTGCCCTGCTCGTCCTGATTTTCTGTGTGCTTTTCCGCGTCTTTGTCACAAACCGGATCATGGACGGCGGCTGCGGGATGGAAAACCCGGACATCAGGAGAGCAGAGGCAAAGCTGCCCGCCTCGGACGCGGAGGAGCTAAGCTTGCGGGAGGATATAAATAATTAAAATACTATATAGGAGGAAACGCTGTGAAGGGAAGCAAATTTCTCAAGGTCACCGGAATACTGATGATAATAGGCTCGGCGATGGTCATACTGCTCGGCGTTATAGTCGCGGGCTTCGGCGCGCTTGTAGCCGGAATTGGCGCTGCCTCCGGGCTTACGGGCAATTACTTTCTGGCTCTGCTTGCAACGCTTGTAGGCGGCATATGCCATCTTGTCGCGGGCATCATGGGAGTCAAGCACTGCAAAAACCCTCAAAAAGCCAAGCAGCTTATAATATGGGGCGTGCTCGTCGTGCTTTTCGGCATCCAGATCATCGTCATGAACCTGTATAACGGCGGCTTCGACTCCAAGGCGCTCATGTCCGGGCTTGCCGGACTTGTAATTCCGGGGCTGTATATCTACGGCGCGGTGCTCAATTTCCGCGAGCTGAATTGAAGGCATAAAATAATAATAAAAAAATAATATAAAGGAGGCAGCCGCCTTATGGGACTGTTTGATAAAAAATACTGCGACGTCTGCGGGGAGAGGATAGGGCTTCTCGGAAACCGCAAGCTGGAGGACGGGAACTTGTGTAAGGACTGTGCCCGTAAGCTGTCTCCGTGGTTCTCGGAGCGCCGCAACAGCAGCGTAAACGAGATAAAGCGGCAGCTTGAATACCGTGAGGAAAACCGCGGCCGCGTTGAGGCCTTTCACATCACGCGGACGCTCGGCAGCGGCACAAAGCTTTTGCTGGACGAGGACGCGGGACTGTTCATGGTCACAAGCGCGAAGAATATCGCGGAGGCAAACCCGGACGTGCTGGCGCTGTCGGACGTTACCGGCTGCACTCTGGACGTTGAGGAGAGCAGTAAGGAGCTTTTGCACGAGGATAAGGACGGAAACGAGGTCAGCTATAATCCGCCGCGCTATGAGTATTCCTATGACTTCTACATAATCGTCAACGTCAATAACCCCTACTTCAATGAGATGCGCTTCCGCATCAATCCGAGCTCCGTGGAGATAAGCCCGCCCCCGTCCATTCGCCCCGGAGTGACCCTGCGCTTCAACCCCGAGACTAACGCGGAATATAAAAAGTATAAGCAGCTTGGGGAGGAGATACGGCAAATTCTCGTGAAGGTACGGGATGATGCCAGAGAGAAGATAGAACAGGCCGCCGCGCCCAAAACGGCAGTAAGCTGCCCCTACTGCGGCGCGACGACTACACCGGACGCAAGCGGCTGCTGCGAATACTGCGGCGGCGCGCTGATGGGATGATTGCCGGGACGGATCTTGTTTTCCGGTTACGGCCGCATCAGGCTTTATTGGAAATGACTTAGGAGGAATTTACTGAAATGAAAAAGAGAAAGACCAGACTGCTTTGCCTGCTCCTTACGCTTGCAATGGCGCTCACGCTCTGCGCCTGCGGCGGGGATAAGGCATCGTCAGACCCGAACCACATCGTCCTTGAGGACTGCACGCTCGACTATAAGGGCGCGGTTCTCACTCAGGACTCGGTAGGAAACGACACAATAGTTATCACCCTCAGCTATACGAACACGGGCAAAAGCTCCGCGTCCTTCCTCTGGACGGTAGTTGAGAAGGGCTTCCAGAACGGCGAGGAGCTCGATATCGCAAGCATCTTTACAAATGAGGATACATATGAGACCGTGACCGACGGACAGTTCACCGAAATTCAGTCCGGCGCAAGCACCGACGTATGCCTTGCCTTTATCCTGCGCGATAAGGAGAGCAAGGTCGAGGTGGAGCTTTCGCAGATAATCGGCAAGAAGGTCGGCAAGCTCAGCATTGACCCCACGACCCTGAGCACCGAGCAGTTCGGCGGCAGCGGCAGCGGCTCGACCACGCTCAACAAGACCGGCGACCCGCTGCTTGACTGGTGGAACGGTCAGTGGTACGGCTGGTGGATACTCACCGGCGGCACCGGCGCTTATGAGGAAATGAATAATAACTGGTGGGACGTGTCCGGCATTATCGAAATAGGCTCTGACTACATGGGCACGGTCACGCTCTGGGATGAGGACTACTCGAGGAGCAATCCCATGGTCGATGCAGCCGTCAGCCTGAACTCCGCCGGTACCGGCGAGCACGGCACGATGATGTCCGAGGGCGGCTGGTTTACGGATATACAGCTTGAACACGCCGACTGGATAGTCGATCCGGGTCTGTCGGAGTTTGACGCGATGATATGCATTGACGGCTGGTACGAAAACGGCGACGATGAGTACAGATATGAGATATATCTGCGTCCCTGGGGAACCTACTGGGATGACGTGACGGAGGAGGGACGTCCCTATCTCTATGACGAGTGGTATATTCCTCTCATCGAGAAAAACGCCCTGATGCCGGATGTTATCGGCGGTGAGGCTACGGAGTTTGCCGGCGGCGGCTCACAGGGCGGCGCTATAGGCGGCGAGGCGACGCAGACCGGCGCCACCGGCGGCGATTACGGCAAGTCGAACGCAAACGCGACCGGTCAGGTTTCCCGCGAGGTCATGGACAGAGCAATTCTCTCCCTCAAGGGCGACTTTATCTGGGATGACGTGAAGTATGAGGATATCCGTGAGCTTCTCGGCACGGACGGCGTGCCCTACTCCAACTTTGACTCATGGCGTGCCGACCGCCATACCTATGAGTGGTTTGCGCCCGAGAGAGTTACCCTGCTTGTAGCCTTCAAGGTGGAAAACGGCGAGGAGATAAGCAATAGCTGGACCAGCGGAAGCTGGGACGGTCCGGAGTATGACGTGACCCCGGTGAAGCTCGGCAACCGCCCCGAGGGCAGCGGTAATATGATCGACCAGAGCGTCACGATAACCGACTCCCGTCAGAAGGTCGAGGCGACCGTGATGTTCAAGATACCCGAGGGCGCGTGGTGCGTCGATCCGGGCGTCCGCTCAAGCTTCCAGATAATCAACAACCCGACGACGGATAACGTGCCCTTCCGGACACCCTATATCAAGGTCGAGCTGTTTGACACCTCCGAAAGCCTCAATTACTATGAGAAGAACTTTGAAAACCTGACGGAGCTGGAGTCCAGAACGATCGACGGAGTCACCATGAACGGACGCAGCTATAAGAACGTCGGCATAGAATGGATAGAGTTCTACGGTCAGATACCGAGCGGCGGCTGGATAAGCATCAGGCTTGCCTATATGAGCGCCGATCCCGGCTCCGATTGCAGCAATATACTCGACAGCATGAGCTTTAAGTAAAATAATACTTCCTCTTGATTTGTCCTCCGGGGCAAATCAAGAGGGGACCCGCCGCAGCGCTCGGCGAGATATGGAAGGAAAGATAAGATGGCAATACAGGTAACTAACTATCAATGTCCGGCCTGTACCGGCCCCCTGCATTTCTCCGGCGAGACGGGAATGCTTGAGTGCGACTACTGCGGCTCAAGCTATGACGTGGCCGAGATAGAGGCGCTATACGCGCAGAAGGACGAAAAGGCGGCGGAGGCAAAGCAAAAGGCGGACGAAAAGGCGGAACGCGCCGCGGCGGACGGCGACGATTGGGACACCTCCGGCATGAGCTCCGACTGGGGCGACGAGGCAAACGGGATAAAGGCATATACCTGCCCCTCCTGCGGCGCGGAGCTTCTCTGCGAGGAGACTACGGCGGCGACCTCCTGCCCCTACTGCGGCAACCCGACGGTCGTGCCCGGCCAGTTCTCGGGTATGCTCAAGCCCGATTATATCCTGCCCTTCAAGCTCGGCAAGCAGGATGCGATCAACGCGCTCAAGCGGCATTACCGCAAAAAGCCGCTGCTCCCCTCGACCTTCTCCAAGGCAAACCATCTTCAGGAGATAAAGGGCGTGTACGTCCCCTTCTGGATGTTTGACGGCTCCGCCGAGGGCAGCGTCAGATTTCACGCGACACAGAGCTATACGCACACCTCGGGCGACTATGAGATAACCACAACCGACCACTACGATGTGCGCCGCAGCGGTTCGATCAGCTTCAGCCAGATACCCGTGGACGCCTCCAGCAAAATGCCGGACGACTACATGGACTCCATCGAGCCGTATGATTACGACGATTTGAAGCCCTTCTCCTCGGCATATCTCCCCGGCTACCTTGCAGACAAGTATGACGTGAGCGTCGAGGACAGCCGTGCGCGCGCCGACAGACGCTGCGAGGGCTCCTTTGTTGCCGCCATGGAGGGTACGGTCGAGGGATATACGAGCTGTAGTGTCAGGGAGGAGAACATTCGCCTCAAGCGCGGCAAGGTGCAGTATGCGCTGATGCCGGTGTGGATATTGAATACCAAGTGGGAGGGCAAGGACTATCTCTTTGCCATGAACGGTCAGACGGGTAAGCTTGTGGGCAATCTGCCGGTGAGCAAAAAGCGCGTGCTGGGGCTTTTCTCCGCAATCGCGGCGCCTCTGCTTGCAGCGGCCATAAGCCTCGGACTGCTTTTGGTGAGATAGGCGGTGTGAGATGAAAAAAAGACTGATATCAATACTGCTTATCCTCGTTCTTCTCATCCCGCTCTGCGCCTCGGCATATGCTACCAAGGCGGACGGCGCAGAGCCGTATAACATCACGGACGATGTAGGTCTTTTGTCCGATGCCGACAGACAGCGGCTTGAAAAGATGGCGCAGACGGTGACCTATAAATACGGGATAGGCGTTTACGCCGTCATTCTTGACGATTACAGCATATTTAACTCCGACAGCGCCTATGCTGCGGCGGAGAGCATATACCATAGCTATAATATGGGGCAAAACTCTGGGAGAGACGGTATTTTGCTGCTGCTCAGCATGAGTGAAAGAGATTATGGGCTCTATTACTACGGCGACAAGAGCGCGGAGGTGTTCACGGACTCCGCCTTGCAGGGAATTGAGGATGCCTTCCTGAACAGGTTCGGAGAGGACGACTGGGCAGGCGGCTTTGAGGACTACATAAAGTATTGCGCAAGCTATATTGAAAACGGCGCCGCCGCCTCGACGGGCGGAGCACAGCTTGACAATATCACGGACGATGCCGGACTTCTCAGCGAGCCTCAGTGGCAGCAGCTTGAAAAAATGGCGGAGGCGGTCTCTCAGAAGTACGGAGTCGGCGTCTATATCGTGACGGTGGACGATTACCGTGACTTCAATGCGGGCACGCCCTTCCAGACGACCTACACCATATACCATGAGTACAACATGGGCGAGGGACCCGACCGCGAGGGTATCATGCTGCTTCTCAGCATGGATGACCGCGACTGGGCGATTTTCTGCTACGGCGAGAACTCGGAGTACACCTTCAGCGAATCCGGGCGCAAGGTGCTCAAGGAAGTATTCCTGGACAACTTCAAGGACAACGACTGGGCAGGCGGCTTTGAGGATTATATCCGCGAATGTGCCCGTTTCCTTGAGAGCGCAGCCGAGGGAAAGCCCGTTAAGCAAAGCCCCGTGACGTTGATACTCATATTCTGCGGCGTTGCGCTGCTCATCGCACTGGTAGCGACTCTCACCATCTGGGAGAGAATGAACTCCGTTGCGATGAAAACTACGGCTCACGCATACATCTCCGGAAATCTCGAGCTGACCGAGAAGACCGACAGATTTACCCATTCCACGGAAACCAGCAGGAAGATCGAGCGCAGCTCTTCCAGCAGCGGAAGCTCCAGTGAAAGCGGCGGCGGAGGTTCCGGCAGCAGCGGCAAGTTCTGACCCCATGCGCTTCCGGCAGATCCGCAGCCGGAAAACATATGCGGACAAAACTAAATAACGGAGGGAATAACATGAAGAAGCGATTACTGAGCATCCTGCTTTGCCTTGTCCTGATGGTCGGACTGCTGTCCGGCGTTGCATCCGCAGAGGGAACCACTCCGATTACCTCTTTGAAGTTCACTCTGAGCGGATACACTCTGGGAGCCAAGGCGCTGGAGCTCAAGTTAACAAAGGACCCGGGCGATGTAGGCGTCGATATTAGGTCTGTGAAGGTGCTCAAGAGGATGAACTCCCTTGAGATCGTTGACCCGAACGAGATTTTTGTGCCCGAGATGACCTACAGCGTGGTCATCGAGCTGAAGGCGCGCGACGGCTTTGACATCACAACGCTTACAAAGGAAAATGTCAAGGCAACGGGAGCCGACATTGAGGAGACGAGGCTGTTCCAGATCGCCGGTCATCCGGAGAATGAACGGTATGTGACATTCATATTTAAGCCCTTTGACTATCTCCCCGTGAAGGATGTCGCCGTGACCGTGGCTCCGCCCGTGCTCGGCGCGGAGATAAAGGCGGAGGCGCTCTCCTTCACTGCGACCGGAGCAGTGCTTCGCGAAACGACCCCCACAAGCTGGGCGATAATCAGGCCCGAGGGCTCCTACAACGCCGGGAGCACCTTTGTGGCAGGAGAGGTCTACGAATACAGAGTATTTATCACTCCGCAGGAGCTTTATAAGATTTATCCGGACAATACGTTTACCATAAACGGTCTGCCCGCCGAGCTGACTGTTATCTCTGACGGAGAGATGGGCATGCTGAGCTATGAATTTGAGCCTCTGGAGGAGACCAAGGCCTTCACCGTGCAGCCCGTTGGCGGCATCACGCCCTTCAGAACCGAAAAAGAGGTGAGCTGGAGGACAAACTTCACCCCGCTCAAGGTCGAGAAGCTGCGTGACGGCGTGGTCTACGGCGTGCTTGCAGACCCCACGGCGACCAGCGCCATGTACAGCGCCGGTCCCGGTCTTGAAAAGCTCCGCGCCTACTACGGCAGCGGCGATAATGACTATGTGGAAAGCGACGAGTTCTATGTGAGCTATGAGGTGCTTGACAGAGCCATATCGCCTCAGAGCTTCGGCATAGGCGGCGTGGGACTTTTTGAGCCCATAGAAAACGTGCAGCTCAACCCGGATGCCGCCAATGACGGCGCTATGACCGAGGTGTTTATCTGCAAGGACCGTGAGCAGATAGATAATCTCGTAAAGGGTACGCCTCCGGTATGGTACGGTGAGCTCTTCCAGCCTGACACCGATTATTATCTGGTCGTGAGATTTACCCCGGAGTACGGCTTTGACGGCAACAAGCTCGATAAGGAAAGCATTTCTATTGAGGGCTACGGCAAGCCCGATGAGCTGATCTTCGACAAGGGAGACACCATGACACTCGGCTACGCCGTGTTCAAGCTCCCGCAGCTTACGGAAAAGACCATAAGCCTTGAGCTGCCCTTCGTCAAGACCGTAAAGCAGGGCGGCGGCGTTGCTCCCGGTGAGGAGAGCTTCCGTCTTGAGATAATCCGTGACGGCGAAAGCGTCCCGGCGCAGTATATGAAGGTGAGCTATTCCGCCGCGGTTACGACCAATGGCGTGGGCGATTTCAGCAGTAAGCTCGTTATCACCGGACCCGAGTCTCAGGTCGAGGGCTTTATTGACGGCGGCTTCTATATCCGTGAGGTCAAGGGCTATAACGACCGCTGGACCTATTCCGACGCGCTGTGGTATGCCCGCCCCTACATGGAAGGCGATCAGCTCAAGCTCCAGATCTACTCCGCCTCCATCATGAGCTCCGATAACGGCAGCTACTATGTCTGGAACCGCGAAAATCCCGTAGACAAGATGAGCTTTGAAAACGTCTACACCTTTGACGATCCGGTGATAAAGGTCGAGATACCCTTCACCAAGACCGTCAAGCAGGGAGGCACTAACGCCCCCAACAAGCAGACCTTTAAGCTTGAGATATTCGATGTAGGCAACGGCAACGCCGACAACTATAAAGATGTCAGCTACACCGCCTCCGTCAGCACCAACGGCAAGGGCGATTATAACGGAACCATGGTCATCACCGGTCCCCGTTCGCAAGTGAATGAGTTTATCTGCGAGGGCTTCCTCGTCCGTGAGGTCAAGGGCTCGGCCTCGTTCTGGAGCTATTCTGACGCGGTCTGGGCGGTCATCCCCGAGTACGATGTCGAAAATGACGTGACTAAGCTCTATATCTATCCCACCAAGGCGGAGAAAACCGAGGACGGTAATCACTATGTCTGGGAGGGCATGAGCGCGGCCGGAAGGATGAGCTTTACCAATACCTATACCTACAGCCCTGCCGCCGCACCCAAGACCGGCGATGACAGCAATATGCTGCTCCTCTGCGCACTGCTCGTCACCTCCGGCGCCGCCGCGGTGCTCTGGCTTGAGGTAATCAGAAGAAGACGCTCCGACAGCTGATCAAACGCCTCAGACAATTGGCATAATAAACTTGAAAGACCTCGTTTCAAACGAAACGAGGTCTTTTTATAGTGGATTACACTTATTAGCTCTGCTCGCCGCCCCTGCAAGTTATGCAAACCCCTCAGGCGCTTTGCGCCGATTTTGTTCTTGAACAATGCCGAAAGCGGCGCAGCCCGCCTCAACCTACCACCGTCATTCAGAGGAGGGCTACGCCCGACGTGGGAATCCGTCTCCCCTTTATGCCGCAGTTGGTATTCGGATTGCCTCAAGGAGATGCGGATTGCCACGTCGCTTCGCTCCTCGCAATGACAGCATAGTTTAGCCTTATGCGCGGATTTTAGATACTGCCGCAAAAGCTCCCTCTAAGCATTAAAGCCGATTTTTTGCGCATATGAATAATGACCAAAAGATAATGCACATTATTGTCGATGCCGACAAAAAGCAGAAAAAAGGCCAAAAAAGTTGCAAATGCGCACTCAATATAGTAATATTTAATCGGATGATGGAAAAATTAACTAAAGGCGACCTCCGTGTTATGAGCAAGTTTAGAAAGGCGTAAGCAAATACCTGTGTTGTTCAGTCTGTTCTCACAGAGTTATACAAAGTCAAGCTCAGTAAGTCCTATACTGCAATAAAAAGAGCTTGCATGACTAAACGAAAAGTATGAGGTAAAATACATGAAACGAGCGCTTGCTGTCATAATGCTTCTGTGCCTGCTGCTGTCCGCCGGATGCAGTGAGAGCGGTCAACCTGGAATAAAGGCCGATGAAAAGCCGATAGAGGTAAAGGAGGCAACGCTCGGCAGCACTGAGGTCTCCTATGCCGCAAAAGGACTCAGCGGCTTCGGAGACCTGAACTACGACGGATTCAGCCCCGTCCCGATAATTGACGGCAATATATATCTGTTAGGCGGAAAAGAAGGAGAATATTACATATATCGGGCGGGACTGGACGGGTCAGATCCGAGCGTCATTGTAAGCAGAGAAGGGGCAGAGGACGGGGAAGAAATATGGCGGGCAATGACGTCTTTCAACGGAAAGCTGTATTTAAGCGTTGATATATGCCTGACCGATGCACTGGAGCTGAGAGAATTTGATACATCCGGAAATCTGCTGCGCACCATAGCCCTGCCGGATGATACATGGTCGCTCCCGATACTGGTGGGAGGAGAAAAGTATATCTACGCGTTTGACAGTGGAAAGGGCAGACTTATCGCCATAGACCCGGACAGCGAGGAGCACGTTGCGTTCACTATTGAGACGGCACAGCTGGCAACACTCGGAAAGCTGGCCGACGGCCGCGTTGTGATCGGGACCTTTGAGGACAAGGGCACCCGCATAAGCCTTATAGACGAGGAAAACCGATGCCTCGGAGAAGGCCGGTATCTGGACATTTCGTGCAGTTTACAAGGCAGCGGCGGTGATTGGAGCATTTATCTGCAGTCCGGCAATGACATATATGGCTTCGACTTTGATTCTGCAAAATTGGAAAAGCTGTTTTCGCTCAGCAACCTCGGGCTCAGATACAATGGTGCGCTCCATGACTGCCGCAATGGGACATTTATTTCTACCGTCAGCCTTGCCGGGTTTATGGACAAGCCGACACTGATATATAAGGTCGAGATACCTGCCGATGCAAAGCCGCTTACGCTGGCCACGGTCGGTGAGCTTGATTATGACACACAGGGAATCATCCTGAGCTGGAACGCGCAGCACCCCGAGTGCAGGGTCGAGGTAAAGGATTACTCTGTTTATAATACGGAGAGCGACCTCAGCCTTGCCCAGCAAAAGCTTGCTGCGGATATCGGCACGGGAGAGATACCGGATATGTATAATCTCTCCATCGGTGACGCGGCGCTGAATACGCCCGTCCTTGTGCGCCGCGGCCTTTTAGAGGATCTGTACCCCTATCTGGACGCGGACGCGGAGATCGACCGCAGTGACTTTCTGCCCGGACCGCTGAAGGCGATGGAGCTCAATGGCGGCTTATATCAGGCGGCTTCATCCTTTATACTGTTTACGACCGTGGGGGCGGCGGCTGATGTCGGCAGCCCGGAGGAGTGGACATATGCGGGGCTTGAGCAGAAGATCGCCGAAAACGAGAAGTACCGGCGCCTCATGGACGGTAAGTACAGCACGGAAGAGTGGCTGCGCATGACCGTCGAGGCATCGGGAGCACGGCTTGTTGACTGGGAAAAGGGAGAATGTCACTTTGACTCGCCGTATTTTATTCACCTTCTGGAGCTTGCGGCGGAGATGGAGGATATAGACTTCGGCGGAACAACGTCTATGAGTAAAGTACTTGAGGAAAGCAAGGCGCTGCTGTTTTCGATGACAAGCTTCACCGTAATGGAGGGGGAGATTGGCCCCCAACTGTATGGCGACGGGAATTATGCCTTCGTCGGCTATCCGGAGATAGGTGCGGTCGTGTATCCGAAAAGCAGTGTAGGGATCTCTGCGTACAGCGAAAACAAGGAGCAGTGTTGGCAGTTCGTGAGGGAATATTTCCTGAAGAGCTCCGTAAACGGCATCTCACTGCGTTATGACGGAGTATGGGCGCAGTATCAGCAGGAGTGCGGATCCGAGTTTATTACCGAGGGCAAAAAGCAGGCCATGCGCGACTTCATCGCGCACGCAGAAAATGCGTCTGTGTGCTATCGCCAGGATGAGACGCTCTGGGCGATGATCAAGGCCGAGCTGAACAGATTTCTTGCCGGAAAGAACACCGCCGTGCAGACCGCAGATGCAATCCAGGCCAAGGCAAGTATCTATATAGCAGAGCAGAATTAACTTCCTGCCGGGGAAAAGAGCTATGCTTAAAAACAGGAAGAGAATTCACACTAAGCGTGAAATCCGATTACAGTGCCAAAAACTCCGCCGCGGCGTAAAGCTGCGGCGGAGCATATTATTATAAATAAAATTAAATATTAAACTCAGACCTTTATCTTATCGAGCAGAGCCTCGACCTTTACCGCCAGCTCCTTGAGTGCGCCGGGAGTGAAGGGGGAGTGGAAGCCCGCCTCGGGCAGAAGCTCAGTCCAGAGCTTTTCGCCGCCCTGCTTGGACAGACGGATGTAACGGGCAAATGCGTCGTCATAGTCCTCCTGAGAGGCAAGCAGGAAGTCGAAGGCGGCGGTCTGCGCAAGGCAGTAATCTATGTAATAGAAGGGGCTTTCATAGATGTGCATCTGATACTGCCAGCGGGTGCCCTCTTCAAGATAAGTCATGCCATCCATCGAGAGGTAGGGGCGGTACTGATGCTCAAGCTCAAGCCATGCGGCGTTGCGCTCGGCGGGAGTCATATCGGGATTTTCATATACGATATGCTGGTAGGCATCGACTATGGTGCCATAGGGGATGAAGGAGAGAGCATCGAGCGCGTGGGCAAAGCGGTACTTCGCCGCGTCCTTGCCGAAGAACTTATCCATGTAGGGCCATGCGAAGAACTCCATGCTCATGGAGTGAGTCTCCGCAGTCTCCATGCCGCCGCAGCCGATCTCGAGGGCAAAGCGATTGTCGGCGATGAGATAGGCGTTGAGCGCGTGTCCCGCCTCATGGGTCATAACATCGACGTCACCCGCAGTGCCGTTGAAGTTTGCAAGGATGAAGGGCTGCTTGTACTTTGCAAACTCGGTGCAGTAGCCGCCGCCCCACTTGTTCTTGCGGGAGTCAACGTCAAAGGCGTCGTTATCGAGCATGAGGTCGATAAACTTACCGGTCTCCTCGCCCATGGCGTGATACATCTCGCGGGCAGCGGCAAATATCTCCGCCTTGCCGCCGACGGGGACGGGGTCGCCGCCGGGGATGATAACGTCGTTATCGTAGAGCTTGAAATCGTCAACGCCGAGACGCTTTGCGTTCTCACTGCGCAGACGGGCCACGACCGGGACGATGTCCTTCAGGACGTTTTCGCGGAAGGTCCTGACCTTCTCCTGGTCATAGTCGATGCGCCCCATGCGGTAATAGCCGAGCTCCACATAGTTCTTGTAGCCCATCTTCTTTGCCATGCGGTCGCGGACATGAACCATGCGGTCGTAGATATCGTCAAGCTCCTCGCGGTGCTGCATGAGAACCTTGCCGAGCACCTCATATGCCTCGCGGCGAGTCTCGCGGTCGTCGCTCTTGGCGTACTTCATAAGCATGGCGCGGGGCAGAGTCTCACCGCGGAACTCAAATTCGAGCGAGGCCATAAGCTTGGAGTATTCGCTGATAAGCTTGTTTTCCTCGACCAGATCCTCGATTATCTCGGGGGACATGGCCTTGCGTCTTACCTCAAGATGCTTAAAGAGGACGGGAGAAAGACGCTCCTCAAGCTCTGCGCGGAAGGGAGAGTCGAGCAGCGCGCCTGCGTACTGGACACTGTAGTTTTCGACCTCGGGGCCGATCTCGTCGTAGTAGTCCTTCTCAGCGACGTAGAACTCGTCCACGGTATTTATCGAATAGCGCATATAGGAGAGGGAGCCTGCGGTGGAGTACTCGCAGTATATCCTGAGATAGTCCTCGCGGGCGGCAAGCACCTCGTCCGCACTCTTGGCATTGAGGGTGCGCGCCAGAACATCGTCCATGACCTCCTTGAGCTCTTCAAGAGTTACGCGCTTGTAGGGAAGCTCAGAAACTTTCATTCAAAAACATCCTTTCGTGAGTGTTAAGGCTATTTTACTACGGAGATTTGAATATTTCAAGCCCCTTTGCAGTGCTAAAGTATGTATTCTGAGCTAAAGAGAAAAGCGGGACTGTTCAAAGCGAAAAGTTTATGCTATAATATATTTTCAAGAATTATGCCAAGGAGACTCGCCATGCATGATATAAACATAAATAAACGGCTTATAGACTTCATCGACGCAAGCCCCAGCGCCTACCACGCGGTAGAAAACGTCCGGCGTGAGCTGGAGGCGGCAGGCTATACGGAGCTTTTTGAGGGTGACGACTGGAGCGCTCTTGCAGTGCCCGGGAAATACTATGTGCGCCGCAACGGCTCGTCGATAATTGCGCTGCGCCTGCCGAAGAGAGATTTTCGCGGCTATATGATAATGGCGGCGCACAGCGACTCCCCGTCCTTTAAGATAAAGTGGAACGCCGAGGTGAAGGCCGCCGGGATGTACAGCTTGCTCAATGTTGAGAAATACGGCGGTATGCTGTGCTCGACATGGCTTGACAGACCGCTTTCCGTCGCGGGGCGCGCGATAGTCGCCGAGGACGGACGCATGACGGCAAGGCTTGTGGATATAGACCGCGAGCTTGCGCTCATCCCGAACGTCGCCATTCACATGGACAGAAGCGCAAACGAGGGCAAGAGCTATAACGCAAATGTCGATATGCTTCCGCTCATCGGCGGCGCGGAGCTTAAAAAGGGCTTTAAGAGCCTTATAGCGGAAAGCCTCAACGTCGCGGAGGACGCGCTGCTTGCGGGTGACCTCATGCTCTATCCGCGTGCAAGGGGCTGCATCTGGGGCGCGGAGGAGGAATATCTCTCCTCGGCGCGGCTGGACGATTTGCAGTGTGTCTACGGCTGCCTTGAGGGGCTTCTGGCGGCGGAGGACAGCGAGAGCGCCGCAGTGCTCAGCGTCTTTGACAATGAGGAGGTCGGCAGCGGCACAAAGCAGGGGGCGGATTCGAGCTTCCTTGAGGATGTGCTCTATCGCGCCGCCGCCGCACTCGGCAGGAGCGAGGCGCAGTACCGTGCCCTGCTTTCAAACAGCTTCATGGTCTCTGCCGACAACGCCCACGCCGTACACCCGAACCATCCCGAGTACGCCGACCGCAACGACCGCCCCGAGATGAACAAGGGCATCGTCATAAAGCATAACGCAAACCAGCGCTACACGACCGACGCCGTCTCCGCAGCCGCCTTTGAGAGCGTATGCCGCAGAGCGGGAGTCCCGGTGCAGAGCTTCACAAACAGGGGAGATATCGCCGGCGGCTCCACGCTCGGCCATATCAGCACCGCGCACGTCTCGGTAAACTCCGTAGATATCGGGCTTGCACAGCTTGCCATGCACTCGGCCTATGAGACGGCGGGCGCAAGGGATACGGAGTATCTTGCCGCCGCAGCGCGTGAATTCTTCGGCAGCAGCTTCACCCAGCGCGGCGAGGTCACGGAGATATAAAGTAAAACTCAGAAATCAGGTATTAAAGCATGAGAAATAAATTCAGCCGTCTGCTGGCGCTGCTGCTTTGCGCGGCTATACTTTGCGCGCTGCCCTGCGCCGCCTTTGCCGATGAGGGGGAGGGCGGAGAGATACCCGTGGAGCCGCCGGTTGAGCCTGCAGAGTCCACGCCGGAGGCAACGCCGCAGCCGGAGACCTCTCCCGAGCCGACGGAGGCGCCCGGTCAGGGCGGGGACTATTCGGCGCCGGCTGCCGGGAGCGGCGAGGCGGTCATCTGCGCAGAGACCGTTGAGGACGGCGTACTCGATTCGGACGAGCTGAAAAAGCTTGTCGAGGATTTTCTGGACGCGCGCGGCATCCCGCATGACCGCTTCCGTCTCGGCTACACCTATACCGGTACGGGCGAGACCTGGTACTATAACGGCGACGAGTGGAGCTACAGCGCAAGCGTGTATAAGCTGCCGCTTATGATGATGCTGGCGCAGAAGGTCGCGCACGGCGAGCTAAAGCAGGACGATAAGGTATGCGGCGTCGATTTGAGCTATGCCGAGCAGGTCGTGCTGACCTACTCGAATAACGATTACGCCCACGTCATGATAAACTATTTTGACTCCGAGCTTGACTATCGCACGCAGCAGGTCGCAATGTCCGACGTGCCGGTCGAGGATATACCGAAGCTCTATTTCGTCAGCAGCCACTTTTCCCCGCGCTTTATAATAGGCGTGCTCCGCAATCTCTATGAAAATCCGGAGGAATTCCCGAACATCATCGAGTGCCTGAAGCCCGCCTGCGAGGGGATGTATCTCAGCCGCAGCCTCGGGAAAGAGTATGAGGTGGCGCAGAAGTACGGCGCGTATGAGGAGTATAATAACATCGCGGGCATTGTCTATATGCCAAACCCGATTTTCATTGCGATAATGACCAAATGGGTGGGTAACGCCGAGGGAGTGATCTCCGATGCGGGCAGACTCCTTGCCGATTACACCCTGACGCTTGACGAGCGTCTTGCCGAGCGGGAGGCCGCTGCAAAGGCGGAGGAGGAGCGCAGACTTCGTGAGGAGGAGGCGGAGCGCCTTCGCCTTGAGGAGCAGGCGAGAGCCGAGGCGGAGGAGAAGGCGGCGGCGGAGGCCGCGGCTGCAAGCCCCGTACCGGAGCAGGCGACGCACGACGAGTCCGCGATACTGCGAAACCGCATTATCTGTGCTGCCGTGCTCGTGGTCGCCGCAGCGGCGGCGATTACGGCGGGTGTGCTGCACGGCAGGCGACGCAGACATCGCCGCGCCGCGCACCGGGGCAGACATTCGGCTTGATTTAAGAATATTTTTCTTGCCAGAGAGAGCTTTTTCCGCTATATTTTAATTATAAAGATAATAAACGGTGATGTTGATGAAGAAAATCATATGCGCGCTGCTGCTTATAGCCATGGCGCTCGGTCTCTGCGCCTGCGGGAGCGGCGGCTACGGAGTGCGGACGATAGAGGTGCTGGTCGAGCAGGAGTATTCCCTTGCCTTCCGCAATGACGACAGCACCTATGACTATGTGACCGCCGCCATTGAGACGCTCAATGCCGAGGGCACGGTCGGAGATTTGACGGGCAAGTGGCTGGGCGACAATATAATAAGCTTCAAAAAGGACGCAAAGGCGCTTGAAAAGGTGGGTATGCCCGAGCCGAGGACCTTCATAATCGGCGTGGACATAAACTCCTTCCCGATGTCGTATTCCGTGGACGGGAACTACTGGGGCTTTGACGTGCAGCTTGCCATGGCTGTGTGCGAGAGACTGGGCTGGACGCTGCAAATCCAGCCGATAGAGAAGGAAAACGTCTATATCGAGCTTGCCTCGGGCAATATCGACTGCGCCTGGGGCGGCATCGCGCTTGACGAGAAGGAGATAGAGGCCAAGAAGTACCGGCAGTACGGTCCCTATGTCAAAAACGATATCGTCATCGCGGGGCGCAGCGGCTCAAGCGTCTGGAACAGACTCAAGCTCGGCGGGCGCACCATGGCGATGTGCTCCACCGAGGAGGCAATGTCCGCGCTGGAGACGGATCCCAAGCTTGCAAAGCGTCTGGGGCAGATAATCCGTCTCGCGGGCGGCACTCTGGAATGCTTTGAGTATCTGTATTCCGGCAAGTGCGACGTTGTCCTGACCGACAGCACGGCGCTGTATTATTATAACTGTCACTGATTCACTGCAAAGCAACGGCTTTGCAGTGAGAAAGCTTCGCTCCGACTCGCGCATTTTTGACCGCTGGCGGCCAAAAATACACTCTCTCCGCGCAAAGTGTTTTTCGTGACGTACATGCCGCCGCGAAAAACGGATTTGAATTTATTTTTTCGCTGCGGCGAAAAAGCTCTGCGAGGCTTAGCAAACATCTTATCGGGCGGATTCCGCCCGATTTTTCCTTGCCCCTGCTATGACTGATGACATGGTTGGTATCATACTTCGTTATTAGTCCGTGACCTTGCTGAGCAACCGTCTATCACTGTATCTCTCAGTTTTTTTGTTTTGGTATTGCTATTTTTGGAAGGAGAGCGTATACTCTCCATAGAGATGTCACTAAGGAATTTAGACTTTGGGTTCTGCCCAACTGAGCTAACAATGTCCTTGGTGACATCTTCTGTTTTTGGCTTTATACATATAAGGGAAGGCTATGATTTGACTCCCTTTAGGGGGAGCCGGCGCGCAAGCACCTGATGGGTGGTCAGTGATAAGTGGTCGGTGGATAGGAAAGAATGGTCGGTAGTGCGTTCTGTCTTTTCCGGTCTGCTCCGTGTCCGAGTCCGGAGACCCCTTTCCCCAGTGTGCGCACTGGGGACTTCCCCTAAGAGGGGCAGCGCTTCGCGGGGCGAGCTTGGCTCCCCTGAAAGGGGAGCTGTCACCGCAGGTGACTGAGGGGTTTACCGTCTCTCCTTGCGGCGGTGCATAGTCATAGCGCGGCGTAAGGAGAACGGATTCCCACGTCGGGCTTCGCCCTCCTGCGACGGCGGCTTTGCCGCCTAGTCCCTTTAGGGGGAATGACGGAGGTGGGGTGAGCGGGTTGCGCCGATTTCTGCATGGTTCATTGCGGAAGAAGTATAAATCAGCGCGGCGGGGTGAGTCTACGCCCTTGACGCCCCTCTTAGGGGAGCTGTCGAGCGATAGCGAGACTGAGGGGTCGCCGGGGCTGTGGAGGTGCCGGTGGGGAAAAGAACGGTCGGGGGTGGGCGCTGTCTTTTCCGGTCTGCACCGTGTTTGAGTCCGGAGACCCCTTTCCCCAGTGTGCGCACTGGAGACTTCCCCTAAGAGGGGCAGCGCTTCGCGGCAAGGATTTGCCCTTGACGCCCCTCTTAGGGACAGCTTTGCTGCGGGCGGGGTTTATCTTTGAAAATGCAGAGTTTTTCCTGTTGACCGATTGTGATAAAAGTGATAAAATACTATGTCTTATAATGGGTTAATTGCGTAAAGATAAGAAATAAACGGGAGAAACGGTATGTGGCTTTCTGATAAATGGCAGGATTTTGAGCTGCTCGACTGCTCCAAGGGCGAGAAGCTGGAGCGTTGGGGCAAATATTATCTTGTGCGCCCCGATCCGCAGGCGATATGGGACACTCCGCGCCGCAACAAGCACTGGAACGACCGCGACGCGCGCTACCGCCGCAGTGAGACCGGCGGCGGAAGCTGGGACAAGGGCGGCTTGCCCGCAAACTGGCGCATAAACTACGGAGAGCTTACCTTTAACGTCAAGCCCATGAACTTCAAGCACACCGGACTGTTCCCGGAGCAGGCGGCAAACTGGGACTGGGCGATGGCGAAAATCCGCGCCGCCGGCCGACCGATAAGCGTTCTCAACCTGTTCGGCTACACCGGGGCTGCGACTGTCGCCTGTGCAAAGGCAGGGGCGCAGGTCTGCCATGTGGACGCGGCAAAGGGCATGGTCGCATGGGGCAAGGAAAACGCCGCCGCCTCCGGGCTGAGCGATGCGCCCATCCGCTGGATAGTTGACGACTGCGGGAAATTCATCGAGCGCGAGATACGCCGCGGCCACCGCTACGATGCGATAATCATGGATCCGCCGTCCTACGGGCGCGGCCCCGGCGGCGAAGTGTGGAAGCTGGAACAGAACCTCTGGCCGTTCGTGTCGCTCTGCGCGGGTGTGCTGAGTGACGATCCGCTGTTCGTCATCATAAATTCCTACACGACGGGTCTTTCCGCTTCTGTCCTAAGCTACGTCACCGAAAGTATTTTTACAAAGAAATTCGGCGGACGCTCGGACAGTCAGGAGCTTGGGCTGCCGGTAACGGACAGCGGGCTCTATCTTCCCTGCGGCGCGACCTGCCGCTGGGAGAGATAAATAATCTGCATTAACACTCTCATTTCGGAGAATATTTATTATATGAACATAATAAGCTTCAAAAATGTGCACTACACCTACCCCGGCGACGACAGCGAGAGCCTTTGCGGGCTTAATCTGGACATTGCCGAGGGGAGCTTTGTCGCCGTGCTGGGGCATAACGGCTCCGGCAAGTCTACGCTTGCAAAGCATATGAATGCAATACTTGTCCCCGACGAGGGACAGGTTCTCATAAACGGCATCGACACCGCCGACGAGGAGCGCCTTATCGACGTGCGCCGCAATGTCGGCATGGTGTTCCAAAACCCCGATAACCAGATAGTCGCAAACGTCGTTGAGGACGACGTGGCCTTTGCGCCGGAAAACTTAGGCGTAGCGCCCGAGGAGATAAGAAAGCGCGTAGACGAGGCGCTGCGGCAGGTCGAGATGTATGACTTCCGCCTGCACGCGCCGCACCTTCTGTCCGGCGGTCAGAAGCAGCGTGTCGCCATAGCGGGAGTTATCGCAATGCAGCCGCGCATTATCGTCCTTGACGAGCCGACGGCGATGCTTGACCCGCAGGGACGTGCGGAGGTCATAAGCACCATCACAAGGCTCTGCCGCGAGAAGGGCATGACCGTTGTGCTAATAACCCACCACATGGACGAGTGTATCGGGGCCGACCGCCTTGTCGTCATGTCAAACGGCAGCATGATAGCCGACGGCACACCGCTTGAGGTGTTCTCCAATGTCGAGCTAATGGAGCGTGAGGGACTGTCCGTGCCGGTGACGATGCGCCTTATTCACGAGCTGCGCGCCGCCGGCTGGACGCTTCCGGAGGACGAGCTGTGCGTGGACGACTGTGCCGATGAGCTTGCAGATTTCATAAAGAGGAAAGAAAATGGCTGATATTACCGTGGAGAGCCTGAGCCATGTTTACAGCGCGGGCACTCCGTTTCAGAGAGTCGCGATCGACGATATAAATATAAGCATACCGCATGGGCAGTTTGTCGGCGTGATAGGTCACACCGGCAGCGGCAAATCTACCTTTACCCAGCATCTGAACGCCCTGCTTCAGCCGACAACGGGCAGAGTGCTCGTCGGCGGGCAGGACATAAACGCCGATAAAATCAGCCGCCGCAACGTCAAGTGGCAGGTGGGGCTTGTGTTCCAGTACCCGGAGCACCAGCTCTTTGAGGAGACGGTGTATAAGGATATCGCCTTCGGCCCGCGCAATATGAAGCTCAGCGAGAGCGAGGTGGACGAGCGCGTCCGCGAGGCGGCGGAGTTTGTCGGCGTGGACGAGAAGCTTTTTGAGGACTCCCCTCTGGAGCTCTCCGGCGGACAGAAGCGCCGCGTCGCCATTGCGGGAGTTATCGCAATGCGTCCGGGCGTACTGATACTCGACGAGCCGACCGCAGGGCTTGACCCCGCAGGCTGCCGCCAGATAATGGATAATATATGCTCCTACCGTGAGCGCACCGGCTCGACAGTCATCGTCGTGAGCCACAGCATGGACGACGTTGCGCGCCTGACCGAGCGGCTTATCGTCTTTGACCACGGGCATATCGTCATGGACGGAACGCCCGCCGAGGTCTTTTCTCAGCCGGAAAAGCTCTGCGGCATCGGGCTTGCCGTCCCGCAGGCTACGGGCATCGCCATGGCGCTCAAGGCGCGCGGCGTAGAGCTTCCGGAGTCGATATACACCTATGAGCAGCTCAAGTCCGCGCTGCTCGGCATGAAGGGGGTGGGCGCATGCTGAAGGATATCACCCTCGGTCAGTATTTCCCCGGAGATACGATAGTTCACCGGCTTGACGCGCGCAGCAAGCTCATTCTCGTGGTGCTTTATATAGTCGCGCTGTTTCAGGCGGAGGGCTGGATATCTTACGCTGCGGTGGTTTTAGCGACATTTTGCTGCATGGCGCTGTCAAAAATCAAGCCCAAGACGATATTCAAGGGCCTCAAGCCCATGATATTCATTATCGTTCTCACCGCGGCGCTCAATATCTTCTATACGCAGGGCACGCCCATTATCCCCGGCTGGATAATCACCTGGGAGGGCATAGCGCGCTCGGTAAAAATGATACTGCGCATTATCCTGCTCATCACGGGGACCTTTCTTTTGACCTACACCACAAGCCCCATAGCCCTGACCGACGGGCTTGAGCTTTTGATGAACCCGCTGAAGAAAATCAGAGTTCCGGTGCACGAGATGACGATGATGATGAGCATGGCGCTCAGATTTATCCCGACGCTCATCGAGGAGACGGATAAAATCATGTCGGCGCAGAAGGCGCGCGGCGCGGATTTTGAGACGGGCAGCCTTGTGCAGCGCGCAAAGGCGCTGCTGCCGGTGCTCGTGCCGCTGTTCGTGTCGGCGTTCCGGCGCGCGGACGAGCTTGCCGTTGCGATGGAGAGCCGCTGCTACCACGGCGGCGAGGGGCGCACCAGCATGAAGCAGCCCAGGATGTATTTCCGTGACTGGATGGCGCTCACCGTGGGTGCAGCCTTCCTTGCGGGAATGATAATTATGAAAAAGTTTGGGATTTGAGACTATGAAAAACATTGCCCTGCGCCTGCGCTATGACGGCAGCCGCTATCATGGCTGGCAGGTGCAGAAAAACGCGCTGACCGTGGCGCAGACAATGGAGGAGGCGCTGTCGAAGGTCTGCGGCGAGAAAATCAAGCTCACCGGCTGCGGACGGACGGACGCGGGGGTTCATGCCCTGCGCTACTGTGCAAATTTCCGCAGCGACTGCACCGTACCGGTAGACAGGCTCCCGCTTGCCGTGAATGCGCGGCTTCCGGGGGATATCGCCGTGGTGGACGCGGTGGAGGTCGCGGAGGATTTTAACGCCATAGGCTCCTGCATAAAAAAAGAATATGTCTATAAAATACTCAATAGCCGCATACCCGACCCCTTTCTTGCCGAGCGCGTCTGCTTTTATCCGCAGAGGCTTGATATCTCGCTGATGCAGGCGGCGGCGCGCGCCTTTGAGGGAACGCATGATTTCAAGGCTGTGCGCAGCGAGGGCACGCAGACAAAGACCACCGTTCGCACCGTCCACTGGTGCCGCGCGGAGAGGGACGGAGATCTCATCACAGTTTCGATATGCGCAAACGGCTTTCTATATAATATGTGCCGCGCCATGGTCGGCACGATGGTCTACGCCTCATACGGCAAGCTCATCCCGGAGGAGATACCGGAGCTGCTTGAAAAGCGTGACCGGCGGCTGACCGGCCCCACGATGCCGCCGCAGGGACTCTATCTCAACCGGATATGGTACGAGGGTCCCGCCGGAGAAATGATGGAAAAACTTCCTTAAGATTTATTTGCTATATTTGTTCATAAACTTGTGTTACAATATAATTTGAAGTACCTGTTAGATATTACTTTCGGAAAAGGATGCTGATACATATGAGAGCTGTCATTGATATAATCCTTCTGGCTATCATCGCCCTGTGTACCTGGGGCGGCTATAAGCGCGGTCTTATCGGCGGCGTTGCGGGACTGCTGGCCATAATTATCGCCCTCTTCGGCGGCAGCCTGCTGTCCACGGCCTATTCCGGCGAGGTCATCCCTGCGCTGGAGCCCTTTGTTGACGGTTATATCGACTCTCAGCAGAACCGTGACGAGGTGCTTGAGCGCCTTGGCTACGGCGACAGCGACAAGTCTCTCAAGGATATTTTGACCGAGGACCCCTCTCTGCGCTATGATTATGCCTATGAGTGCATGGACAGAGTCGGCTTTTTTGAAAAGCGCGCCGAGGAGATGGCAAATGAGGCGGTCGCATATGCAGACAGTGAGAATGTCGATATGACCGAGGCGGTCGTCAATGTCATGTGCAGGACGATAACCCATGTCGGCGGTCTGCTGCTGGCCTTCCTCCTGATACTGATATTCCTCATCGCCATTGCAAACGTCGGCAATCTCTCGTTCAGGCTGCCGAATATGGAGACGCTTGACGAGATAGGCGGAGCGCTGCTGGGCTTTGTGAAGGGCTTTGTCTACTGTGTGCTGCTATGCTGGGTGCTCAGCTTCTTCGGGCTTATCATCGGCAAGAGCACCATGAACGACACCGTGCTCGGCCGCTTCTTCCTCGCCTTCGAGTTTATCACAAAAGGACTTATCTAATTTCCCCGAGCTTCCCGGAGGGAAGCTCAAACTCCATTTACCCATAGGAGGTAGCTATGCAACCTACAATGTGTTCTCGCTGCGGCAAAAATGTGGCAATCGTTTTCATCACCAAAATCGAAAACGGGCAGACAAAAAACGAGGGGCTTTGCCTCAAGTGTGCCCGTGAGCTGCATATAAAGCCCGTGGACGATGTTATAAACAGGATCGGAATCTCCGATGAGGAGCTTGACAATATTACCGGCGAAATGATGAACGCGCTCAGCGGCGTTGAGGATATGATGAATGTCGACAGTGACGGCGCCGATGATGCGGAGGACGACGGCAAGACCGCGACCTTCCCCTTTATGAACCGTCTCTTCGGCGGCCCTCCCGTGCCTCCCGCGCAGGGCGAGAGCTCCGGCGAGCATCAGACCCGTCAGGACGGAGACAAGACCCAAAAGCAGCCCAAGAGAAAATTTTTGGACAATTACTGCATCGACCTGACCGCCCGCGCCCGCGAAGCTAAGCTTGACAGCATGATAGGCCGCGAGGAGGAGCTGGAGCGCGTCATTCAGATACTCAACCGCCGCCAGAAGAATAACCCCTGCCTCATCGGTGAGCCGGGCGTCGGCAAAACGGCGATAGCCGAGGGACTGGCGCAGCGTATAGCCATGGGTAACGTCCCCTATAAGCTTCAGGATAAGCAGGTATTCCTGCTCGACCTCACGGCGCTTGTCGCGGGGACGCAGTTTCGCGGTCAGTTTGAAAGCCGCATGAAGGGGCTTATCGAGGAGATTCGCAAGCAGGGCAATATCATACTCGTCATTGACGAGGTTCACAATATAGTCGGCGCCGGGGATGCGGAGGGCAGCATGAATGCCGCAAACATCCTCAAGCCCGCGCTCTCCCGCGGCGAAATTCAGGTCATCGGCGCGACCACCTTTGCCGAGTACCGCAAGCACATAGAGAAGGACTCCGCGCTTGAGCGCCGCTTTCAGCCTGTCACGGTAAACGAGCCGTCCATTGAGGACAGCGTCGAGATACTGCGCGGCATTGCGCACTATTACGAGGAATATCACGGCGTTGAGATATCCGACGAGATGTGCCGTCAGGCGGTTTTGATGAGCGAGCGCTATATAACCGACCGTTTCCTGCCGGATAAGGCCATCGACCTCATTGACGAGGCCTGCTCCGACGTAAATCTCAAGGACGAGGGCATACGCCGCCGTATGCTTGCCGAGCGCGACCTCGAAAACGTCAGGTTTGAGCGCGAGGCGCTTATGAGCGAGGACGCGCCTGAGGGCGGCTTCACCGATGAGCTTCTGGGTAAGCGCTATGCCCGCATTGCGGAGCTTCGCAGCAAGGAGATGAAGCTTGAGGCGGAGCTTGCGGAAATCAAGGCTCAGGGCAGACCGAAGCTCACGATGGATAACATAGCGAGAATTATCGAGCTTTGGACGAAGATACCCGCCTCCAGCATCCGCGAGGATGAGCTGGAGCGCCTGTCAAAGCTGGATGAGCGCCTGCGTGAGCATATAGTCGGGCAGGACGAGGCGATAAAGTCCGTCTGCGCCGCGATAAAGCGCAACCGCATCGGTCTTCAGGTCAAGCGCAAGCCCGTGAGCTTCATCTTTGTCGGCGGCACCGGCGTCGGCAAGACCGAGCTTGTAAAGCGCCTTGCGGCGGATCTGTTTGACTCGCCCGAGTCGCTGATACGGCTTGACATGTCGGAGTTCATGGAGAAGTTCTCCGTCTCGCGCATCATCGGCTCGCCTCCCGGCTATGTCGGCTATGACGAGGCGGGGCAGCTTACCGAGAAAATACGCCGCAAGCCCTACAGCGTCGTGCTGTTTGACGAGATAGAAAAAGCGCACCCCGACGTTATGAATATCCTTCTCCAGATACTCGATGACGGACGCATAAGCGATGCGCAGGGGCGCACGGTAAACTTTGAGAATACCATTATAATCATGACCACGAACGCCGGCAGCAACAGCAAGTCCGGCAGCGTCGGCTTCGGCGGCAGTCTCAGCGATATGAGCAGAGAGCGCACGATGAAGGCGCTGAATGAATTTTTGCGTCCGGAGTTTATAAACCGCGTGGATGAGGTCATATGCTTCAATCAGCTCAGTGAGGACAATTTCCGTGCCATCGCGGCGCTTATGCTGGGCGAGCTGCGTGAGAATATGCAGCGCAAGAACATCGCCCTGAGCTGGGACGAGAGCCTTGTTGACCATCTTGTCCGCGAGGGCTACTCCGTGACCTACGGCGCGCGCAATCTGCGCAGACTCATTCAGAAGCAGGTGGAGGATCAGATAGCCGAGGGCATCATTGCCCGCCGCGGCGAGAATTCCTCTCAGATAATGCTGTCCGCTGCGGACGGCAAGGTGGAAGTGAGGATAGCCTGATGGCAAGAATTGAAATCATCGAGGGCGATATAACAAGGCAGAGCGTGGACGCGATAGTCAACGCCGCAAACTGCTCTCTGCTCGGCGGCGGGGGCGTGGACGGTGCGATCCACCGCGCCGCAGGTCCCGAGCTTTTGGCGGAGTGCCGTACGCTGCACGGCTGCGAGACCGGCAAGGCGAAAATCACCGGCGGCTACAGGCTCCCGGCAAAGCACGTCATCCACACCCCCGGTCCCGTCTGGCACGGCGGCACGCATGGCGAGGACGAGGCGCTTGCCTCCTGCTACCGCTCATGTCTGCTGCTCGCGGCGGAAAACGGCTGCAAGACCGTGGATTTCCCGTCCATCAGCACGGGAGTCTACCGCTTCCCGATAGACCGCGCGGCGAAAATCGCGATCACGACCATTGCCGCCGTGCTTGCCGAGCACCCGGAAATTGAGCGCGTGCGCATGGTCTGCTTCGGCGAGAGCGCAAAGCGGGCGTATGACAAGGCGCTCGGCGAGGTGTGCGGATGAAGCGGCTTGTTCGGCTGCAATATAATTCGCCGGTGGTGCTGAGCTTTGCGCTGCTGTCTCTGGGAGCGCTCATGCTCGATAAGCTCAGCGGCGGCTGGACGACGGCAAAGCTTTTCAGCGTCTACCGTGCGCCGCTGTCGGATATTCTCTGCTACCCGCGCTTTGTGCTGCACGTTCTGGGTCATTCCGGCTATGCGCATTATATCGGCAACATGATGATGATACTCGTCGTAGGTCCCCCGCTGGAGGAGAAATACGGCAGCCGGAGCTTGTTTTGGGCGATATTCCTCACGGCTCTGGTGTCGGGGCTTGTGCAGTGGCTCTTTTTCCCCGGAACTGCGCTGCTTGGCGCCTCGGGCATCGTGTTTATGATGATAGTTATGTCCTCGCTTGCCGGGATGAAGGACGGATATATCCCCATCACCCTGATTTTGGTTCTGGTGCTCTACCTCGGCGGCGAGATCGTGGACGGCGTGGTGCTGAGCGATAATGTCTCACAGCTTACGCATATCATCGGCGGCATCTGCGGCGCGGTGATAGGGCTTAATATGCGGAGGTAAGGCAATGGGCGATAAAAAGGCGCTGCTGATAAGCGCGTGTCTGCTCGGCACAAGCTGCAAGTATAACGGCGGCAATAACGCGCTCCCGGCGGAGAAAATCGCCGCTCTGCGCGGAAAATACCGGCTTATCCCGATTTGCCCGGAGACTGCCGGCGGTCTGCCGACTCCGCGTGACCCGAGCGAGCGCCAAGGCGATTTGGTCGTAAGCTGCAAGGGACGCGACGTGACGGCGGAGTATTCAAGGGGCGCTGCCGTGGCTTTGCGTCTTGCGGAGAAATACGGCTGCGAGGCGGCACTCTTGAAGGAAAAAAGCCCCTCCTGCGGCAGCGGTCTTATATATGACGGCAGCTTCAGCGGCAGACTGACGCAGGGCGACGGTGTCGCGGCGGAAAGGCTCAGGGCACTGGGCGTAAAAATCCACGGCGAAAACGAAGCTGATATGCTGCTTTGAATAAGCGATATACGAAATACAAAAACCTACCCGACATGGGTAGGTTTCAGCCTGTAGACAAACCCGCTTTAGGCATAGGACGGAAGCGGGTTTGTCGTGTAAATGTTGAAAAAATTGCCGAAGA
>CAKTMC010000010.1 GCA_934573735.1 uncultured Oscillospiraceae bacterium
ACCCCGGAGACCCCTTTCCCCAGTGTGCGCACTGGGGACTTCCCCTAAAAGGGGCAGCGCCCTGCGGCGGCTTCGTCCATGCCCTTGGCGCCCCTCTTAGGGGAGCTGTCGAGCGATAGCGAGACTGAGGGGTCGCCATGGCCGAGTGACTGCCAATAGGGAAAAGAATAGTCCGCACTGCGTTCTGTCTTTTCCGTCCTGCCCCATGTCCTACCCCGGAGACCCCTTTCCCCAGTGTGCGCACTGGGGACTTCCCCTAAAAGGGGCAGCGCCCTGCGGCGGCTTCGTCTACGCCCTTAGCCCCCCATCCACAGCACAAAAAAACCGGCGGCTTTTCGCCGCCGGTTTACATAATTACTATATTTGCTTATTTCTCCGCCTTCGCTTCGGGCCTGACGTCCTTTACGGACTCGACAATGCCCTCGGCAAGACCGGCAAGACCCTGAATCTCGCTCGGAATAATAATCTTCGTTGCGCGGCCGTTTGCGGCGGCGGTGAATGCCTCGAGCGCCTTTATCTTGAGCACGGCGTCGGTCGGGCTGGAGGAGTTGATGAGCCTGATACCCTCGGCGGTAGCGGTCTGAACCTTGAGAATAGCCTCGGCCTCGCCCTCTGCCTCAAGTATCTGCTGCTGCTTCTTCGCGTCTGCGCGGAGTATCGCAGACTCCTTTTCACCCTCGGCCTCAAGTATCGCGGCGCGCTTTTCACCCTCGGCGCGGAGTATCGCCTCACGGCGCTCACGCTCGGCCTTCATCTGCTTTTCCATCGCGTTCTGGATCTCACGCGGGGGCAGAATGTTCTTCAGCTCAACGCGGTTGACCTTGATGCCCCAGGGGTCGGTCGCCTCGTCAAGGATGGAGCGCATTCTGGAGTTGATGAGGTCACGGCTGGTGAGGCACTGGTCAAGCTCAAGATCGCCTATGATGTTACGCAGCGTAGTCGCGGAGAGGTTCTCGATGGCGACCATGGGCTGCTCGATGCCGTAGGTGTAGAGCTTGGGGTCGGTTATCTGGAAGTACACAACGGTGTCTATCTGCATGGTGACGTTATCCTTGGTGATAACGGGCTGGGGCGGGAAGTCGGCGACCTGCTCCTTGAGGGTGACTATCTTCGCCACGCGGTCAATGAAGGGGATCTTGACGTGCATACCGACGTTCCAGGTCTCCTTATATGCGCCGAGACGCTCTATAACATAGGCTCTCGCCTGCTGGACGACGCGGATATTCGTGACGATGATGAGAATAACTACAATAAGTAATGCAATCGGTGCCCAAGGCATAATATTTCCTCCTATTAAATCTTATACTTTGCTTTCCATGGGTTTTACTATCAACTTAACGCCCTCGATGCGCACAACGGTCATCAGCTCGCCCGCGCTTGCCTTGACCTCGTCGCTCTCGGTGCGTGCAGTCCAAATCTTGCCGCCGACGGAGACGGCCCCCGTCCCGGCGACGTTGTCAATATCCTCCGTGACCCGGCACTCCCTGCCGATGACCATGTCGGCGTTTGTGGCATGAGTCTTTGAGTTGACGTATTTTTTAGCGAGCGGCCTTGTCAGCACCAGCGACACGACCGACACGACGAAAAACCATATCAACTGAAGCCACAGCGGAGCATGAAGAATGGCTGATATCATCGCGGCGAACGCGCCCAGCGCAAACCAAATCGACACAAGCCCGGGCGCGGCGCCCTCAATGATGAGCAGCACCACCATCGCCGCAAGCCAGAACGCCGTCATGCTTCCGGAGGAAAATCTTCCGATAAATCCGGCTAAAAACATTGCTTTAAGCTCCTCTCGCTGTAATCTGCTAAATTATAAACTTATTATATAATACCCTGGGCTGCTTGGCAAGATGTATTCCGACGCAGAAAAAATAATTTACTTTTGCTTAATTTTTTAGCTCTTTACTTTTTGCATTTAGTGTTGTAACATATGCTTAGATTAAAGTGCAGAATTTCCGCCGTCCTGCCCGCTGCCGGGCTGTACGGCGATGCTTAACGGAGGCGCATATGAATAAAATACCGAAGAAACCCCGCAACGAGAGTATGTATAAGGCCATTTTGAAGCTTGAGACGCTTGACGAGTGCATGAGGTTTTTTGACGATCTGTGTACCGTGAGCGAGCTTATGGCGATGGAGCAGCGCTATCAGGTTGCGACCTGTCTTGACGAGGGCATGATTTACAACGATATTCTGGCCGAGACCGGTGCGTCCAGCGCGACGATAAGCCGCGTCAATCGCTCTCTCCAGTACGGCAGCGGCGGCTACGCCATTGTCTTCAACCGCATGAAGGAGGACGAGCAGTGAGCTGCTACGCCTCCCTCGCCGGATATTATGACAGGCTGACCGGCGATGTGCCCTATGAGCGCTTCATAGAGTTTTACGAGGCGGAGTTTGCCCGCGACGGGGGCGAATTCCGCCTCCTGCTCGACCTCTGCTGCGGCACGGGTACGCTCACCTGTGAGCTTGCGCGGCGCGGCTATGAGCTGATAGCGGCGGATGCCTCGGTGGATATGCTCATGCAGGCGCGTGAGAAGTCGGCGGGGCTTCGGTGCCCGCCGCTGTTTCTGTGTCAGGACGCGGCGGAGCTTGACCTCTACGGTACGGTGGACGCGGCGGTCTGTTCGCTTGACGGGATGAATTATATCGCGCCCGAGGCTCTGTCCGAGGTTTTCCGCAGGCTTCACCTCTTTATCCGTCCCGGCGGGCTTTTTATCTTCGATATCCGGACGCCGGACTGGTTTCGCGCCCTTGACGGGGATATCTTCGTTGATGAAAAGGACGACCTGCTCTGTCTCTGGCGGGCGGACTTTGACGAGGATATGTCCGCGATGATATACGGCATGGATATCTTCAGCCGTGCCGGTGCGCTCTGGGAGCGCAGCAGCGAGGAGCATATCGAGTACGCGCACGAGCCGGAAATGCTGAGAGCGGCGCTTGAGAGTGCGGGCTTTGTCGATGTGCGTCTCTGCCGCGACTGTCCGCAGGGCGATGCGGGCAGGCTGTTCATCGTCGCAACCAGAAATGAGGAATGATTTTATGAACAACGACAGAATAATCAGAGCGACCGCCGGAGAGGGCTATATAAAGATGGCGGTCATCACCGCAAGGGACTCGGTGCAGCGCGGCTGCGCCATACACGGCTGCTCACCTACTGCCTCCGCCGCGCTCGGGCGTGCGCTGTGTGCAGCGTCGCTGATGGGCGAGATGATGAAGGAGGACGCGGCAACGCTCACCCTCCGTATAAACGGCGGCGGCAGCATAGGCAGCGTCGTTGCGGTGTCCGACTCCTCAGGCAATATGCGCGGCTATGTGGATAATCCGAAGGCCGACCTTCCGACCCGCGCCGACGGCAAGCTTGACGTGGGCGGCATCGTCGGGCGCGACGGTACGCTGACCGTCAGCCGCGATATCGGGCTCAAGGAGCCGTATATAGGCTCTACCGAGCTTGTCAGCGGCGAGATTGCCGAGGACTTGACCGCGTATCTGCTTGAAAGTGAGCAGGTTCCCTCCGCCTGTGCGCTCGGCGTGCTTGTCGATACGGATAAGAGCATCAAGGCGGCGGGCGGCTTCATCGTGCAGCTCATGCCCGGCGCGCCGGAGGAGTATATAGACCGGCTTGAGGAGAATATCTTCATTATGGATCAGCTCACCACCGTGCTGGACGAGGACGGCGCGGAGGCGCTGTTTAGTCAGGTGCTCAAGGGCTTTGAGCATCACGAGGTCGGCTCCGTGCCGGTGGAATACCGCTGCTATTGCAGCCGTGAGCGTGTCGAGGCGGCGCTGATGTCTGTCGGCGCGGAGGCTCTCGGCGAGCTTGCCGAGGGCGGCGAGGACGTCGAGGTCGGCTGTCAGTTCTGCGGTAAGGCATATAGCTTCAGCCCCGAGCAGCTCCGTGGCATGGCCGCACAGGAATAAGAGTATTGTGATAGGTAAAACGGCAGAACCGATTTCGGTTCCGCCGTTTTTTTGTGTGTCTCTCAGTCAACGCACCGTTTTCGGAATTGTACGCATTCAAAATCGGCGCAACCCGCCTAACCAACCTCCGTCATTGCGAGGAGCGAAGCGACGCGGCAATCCGTTCTCCTTACGCCGCACTAAGATTATGCACAGTCCCAAGAGGATGCGGATTGCCACGACCATTCTGCGGAATGGTCTCGCAATGACAGGTTAATTTAGTCTTCTGCGCCGATTTCGACAAAACCGCGAAGCGCTGCCCCTTTTAGGGTAGCGAAGCGGCGGCGCGGTAGTGAATGACATGCCGGGGGCATGTCAGAGCCGCGCCGTGACCGAGCCGCAGCGAGACAGTGGCGCGAAGCGCCGAAGGGGTCTCCAGAGTATAGAATAGAGCCGACCGGAAAAGACAGAACGCACCCCCGCCCATTCTTTTCCCCATTGGCAGTCTCTCAGCCATGGCACCCTCTCCGTCCTCGCTGCGCTCGGCCACCTCTCCCAAAGGGAGAGGCAAGGGCGTGGACTCAGCTCCCTCGCCCCGCAGGGCGCTGCCATTGTCGGTGAGCGCGTTCCCGCGCCCCGCAGGGCGCTGCCCCTTTTAGGGGAAGTCCCCAGTGCGCACACTGGGGAAAGGGGTCTCCGGACTTGGTCACGGAGCAGACCGGAAAAGACAGAACGCACTTCCGCCCATTCTTTTCCCCATTGGCAGTCTCTCAGCCATGGAGACCCCTCAGTCTCGCTATCGCTCGACAGCTCCCCTAAGAGGGGCGCCAAGGGCGTGGATGACACACAATGTAAAAAAACACCGCAACCGCCTACCCAAGCACCGTCATTCTCCCTAAAGGGACTAGGCGGCAGAGCCGCCGTCGCGAGAGCGAAGCGACGTGGGAATCCGTTCTCCCTTACACCGCACTAAGACTACACACAGTCCCAAGGGGATGCGGATTGCCACGTCGCTCGTCCCTCGCTTCTCGCAATGACAGGTCAGTTCAGTCTTCTACGCCGATTTCGACACCCCCGCGAAGCGCTGCCCCTCTTAGGGGAAGTCCCCAGTGCGCACACTGGGGAAAGGGGTCTCCGAGGTAGGATGCGGTGCAGACCGGAAAAGACAGGACGCAATGCAGACTATTCTTTTCTCTATTGGCAATCCCTCAGCCATGGCGACCCCTCAGTCTCGCTTACGCTCGACAGCTCCCCTAAGAGGGGCGCCAAGGGCGTAGACTCAGCCCCCCACCCGCGAAGCCCCCCCAGCCTCTTCTACTCCCTCCCCCCGCACAAAAAATTGCCGGCGGAAAATCCGTCGGCAATTCAAGTATATCATTATTTGACTATCCGGAAGCTGCGCGTGATGGGCGCTGCCAGATAATCACCGCCGAGGGTGACGACCGTTACGACATAACGACCCGGCTCGGTGGGGGGAACGGTGGTGCTGGAATAGGGCTTCAGCTTGCTTGTCACGCCGCTGTAGAGGAAGTGGACGTTTGCGTCCGCGTCGCTCACAGGCTCGCCGTTGACGCTCAGGGTCACGCCCCAATCCATGCTCTGCGCCTGCTCCACGGTGATTTTACTCCCGATCTGCTCGTTCCATGTGAGCTTTACGCCCTTGACGTTTTTCAGCACGCTCAGAGCGCCGACGCCGACGCCGGTATTATAGTTCGGGCTGTCGGTGACAGCGGCGACGGTATATACGCCCGCATGCTTCGGAGTGCCGAAGGCGACGCGGACATCGTCCGCTGCGCTCGGAAGCTTATCAAGTATCTTGATTATCTGACCGAAGGTGCCGGTATCGACGCCTATCTTGTCAAGCAGCTCAAGGATGCCGGAGGATGAGAGCAGCTTGCGAAGCTCTCCTATCGTGGTGCCCTCGTTGAGTATATCGGAGAGGCTCTTGCCGTTATTGAATTTTGCCACTATCGGGTCTACGACCTTGAGGAAGGCGGAGTTTGTATAACGTGCCGGAAGCTCAAGGTAGACGCTCGTGGTGACATTGCTGGTTATCCCGGCATACACGGTATAGATATCAAACTCGTCCGCCGGATCTGTGGTGACAAAGCCTGCGGGGACTGCCTCGCCGGCGTGGATGGTCGCGGAGTGAACGCGAACCTTGACATTCGCCTTGTTGACCGTGAGGCTGCCCTCAACGTTCTCCAGCGGGCGGTACTCCGCGCTGCCGCGGTAGCTGATGCGTATTCTCTGGCTCTCGGCCGCGCCCATCTTCGGGAAGTGACCGATTATATCGTCCTCGCCCTCGATGGGGACCCATTTGTAGTCGCTGCCGTTGATGCCGCCCTCAAGCTGGCGGAGCGCATAGTATTCTATGGTGAAGTCCTCAAGGCTGAGCGTGGACTTCTCGGGCAGGGTGGAGGCCTCCCAGTCAATCATATTGTCGAATATGGCCTGCTCCATGACGGCAGCGTCCATATTATAGCTTATCGCCGCGCCCTCGACATAGACTATCTCGGACTTGACGCGGCTGTCGCTGACCGTGACATTGACAACGACCTCGCCGCCCTTATACTCGCGGCTGCCCGGCCAGGAGATGCGGATGCTCCACTCGCCCTCGCCGAAGGCCTTGTATATGCCCTGTCCGGCGGAGATGGGGCGGTAATACTTGACGGAGCCGAAGCCTGCGTCGTATTCGACCGTGACATCCTCAAAGCCAAGCTCGGGAGTGCTGGAGGCGACGACCGCCTCAAAAATCGCCCTTGCGGTGGCCTCATAGTCATAGCTCTCAGCGTCGGCAAAGACCAGAGACAGCTCGTAGGGTCCCTCCTTCAGCTCAAGCTCAACGCTCGGACGGCCGAGAACCGTGACGCTTGCGGTGACGCTGACCGGATCATACTCGCGGCTGCCGGGATAGCTGACGCGGATATCCCAAGTGCCCTCCTCGATGCCGGGGTAGCTGAGAAGCTCGCCCTTGCCGCCCTCGAGGGGAACCCATGCCTTGCCCATGCCGCCGACGGAGCCGGTGCTTGCGGTGGCGTAATACTCTATGCTCAGATCCTCAAGGCTTATGCTCTCGGGGGTCTTGGTCTCAAGCAGCTCGTACACTGCCTGATATGCGGCGGCGTAGTCAATGCTGAGATCTTCGTTATATACGAGCTTAAAGCTCGGCTCTGCCGCAAACTCAAGGACGGAGGTCTCGCGTCCGCTTGCGACCGTAAAGCTGTAGCTCTCGCTGAAGCCGAAATACTCATCGCTTCCTGCGTAGCTGATTTTTATCTCCTGCTCGCCCATGCCCATTGCGGGGTAGCTGAGAAGACCGGACTTGCCGCCCTCAAGCGGCATCCACTCTCTGCCTATTCCGGCCGCCGAGCCGCTGCTTGCTGTGGCGTAGTATTCTATCGTGACGTCCTCGACGCCGAGTGCGGGCTCTGTGGCTATGCTCGCCATGATGAGTGCGCGGACTGCATCATAATCTATGCTGCCGTCCTCGGCGTAGCAGAGCTTGATGCTGTTATTGATAAGCTCCACGCTGCTGCCAAGCTTCTGAGCCTTGCTGAGCGTCACGGCAGAGCCTGCGTCGCCCTTGATGCGTACCTGATAGCTGCCGTCAGTGTTGACGGAGAGCGCGGGATGGCTGTAGGTATTGGTGACAAAGGCTACCTTTTTGCTGCTGGTAAAGCCGCCGATGCTGCCCCATGCCGTATTAGTGAGAAGTCCGTTTTTGCCGGTGCATTCATACTCCCACTCAAGAGAGCTGTAATCCTTCTCGGGGTCATAGTTGTCGATAAGCGCGGCGCAAAGTCTCGCCCTTACGGTCGCCTCGTCCGCATTGTAGGGGATGAGCGCCGAGCCGCTGTGCAGGCTGATGCTCTCGCCGTCGGGCAGTGCCGCGGGAGCGGAGACGACAGTCTCGACAGGCTCCTCAACGGGCTCCACGATGATTTCTTCCTCAACAGTCTCCTCGGGGACTGCCTCGATGCTTTCCTCTCCTGCCGCGATATCCTCATCAGCCGAAGCCGCGGTCGCAAGCATGGGACCGGCGCTTATAAGCTGAAGCATCATCAGCAGCACGAGCACCCGTGACATAAAACGGGCAGAACGCTTTTGCATTTTTGAAAACTCCTTTCAGACCTTGGAAATCCTGCAAACTTTCTTCATGTTTTCCAATTGTGCAATATACCATAAGTGCCACCGGATAGCAATATACCTATTGTATTTTTGTATGTTTTTACAGCCAACAAACTTAACAGAGTCTTAACGCGAACATTATTTGTATATTTTTCTTTTCCATTCTCCGAGGCTTTGAAAAAAAGCATACAAAAGCCCCCTCACCGTCCAGATTCTGAACATGAGGGGGTATTTTATACATTACCGGCAGCTTTGTCTGCCGTCCGGTGTTTATATTGTTTTAATTATGATATTTACGCCTTTTCGTCGTAATCGTCAAGGAAATGATGGCGCACACCGCCCTGCTTATAGGCTATCAGCGTGTCCAGATGTACGTTTTCCACGCTTTTGAAGATGCATTTCTCGACGTCGGGGTTGGATTTCTTCAGCGCCCTGATAAGCTCCTTTGTCTCCTGCCGCTTGGAGCGGTTCTGACCGTCGCCGCAGCTGGTGCAGGTATCGGTGAACCTGCAGGCGCACTGGATGAAGTGCAGCCCGTTATAGTCGCGCCATGCCTTGATATCGTCCTCGCGTATGAGATACATCGGGCGGATAAGCTCCATTCCCGGGAAATTGCTGCTGTGCAGCTTCGGCATCATGCTCTGTATCTGCGCTCCGTGCAGCATACCCATGAGTATCGTCTCTATCACGTCGTCATAGTGGTGCCCGAGCGCGATTTTATTGCAGCCCAGCTCCTGCGCAAAGCGGTATAGATAGCCGCGCCGCATACGCGCACAGAGATAGCAGGGCGATTTCTCGACCGTATATACAGACTCAAATATATCCGTCTCAAATATCGTGACGGGTATGCCGAGGGCGCGGGCGTTATCCTCGATAATACGGCGGTTGTCGGCATTGTAGCCCGGATCCATCACAAGATATTTTACGTCAAAATTCACATCGCTGTAGCGCTTGAGCTCCTGAAAAAGCTTTGCCATGAGCATGGAGTCCTTGCCGCCGGAGATGCACACCGCGATGCGGTCGCCCTCATTGACAAGCCTGTAGGTCTTGAGTGCGCGGATAAAGCTGCTCATAAGCGAGACGCGGAACCTCTTGCGCAGGCTCTGCTCAACGCGCTCGCGCAGCTCGTCCTCGCGCTGCTGCTGCATTTCGCGGCGCAGCCATGCAATATAGCCGTCCTTGAGGCTGTATGCGTCAAAGCCCTCGGCGCACAGCCCCTCGGCAAGCTCAAGACTCACAACGCCGCGGGCGCAGCAGATAATTATTTTTTTATCCCCAAGCTCCGGCGGCAGAGCTTTAAGCTCCTCGGGCGCAGCTCCGACCGAGCCGGGTATAGCGCCGTAGGAGCGCTCATACTCGCCGCGTATATCATATATTATATAGCTTCCCTCCGGAAGCAGTGCAAGCTCTTCTGCGCTGATTTCCATACCATCGCTTGACAAGGGCAAACACGGTTTTGACGGGAGGAAATGCGCTCATACTTCGTCAAGCCCCTTGACAATACGGCAGTATTCCCTGCGGGTCTTTTCTCGTCTGAACACATTTCCGCTCCGGCAAAACTGCTTCGCACCTGACAGCGATGGATTTTCGAGTGATTTTTGCTTTTTGAGATGCAGGCGGGCTGGCGCCCGCCAAGGCGAAAAGGGTAAAAAGCGCCGAAAAGGCGCGCTGTCAGGCGTGTCTGCCCTTATCAAGCGATGGTATTCTCTCCTGACAATGCTCATGCTCTCGGCGAAAATCGGCTAAATTATAGCATAGTATCTTATCCGGGGCAAGCCTGAGCTATTTATCACAGCTTACTTGAATACTTCGCCGCGCTGTGCTAAAATTCCGGTATAGACAGTTTTTTATTATTAAAATGTAAGGAAGTGCCGCAATGCGTATCTATAAGCGCTGGATAGGTAAAAGCCCCGAGGATGCCGGAGATATCTACGTTCTTGAATGCTCGCAGGAGGAGCAGTTTACGCAGATGTACCCGCTCATAGGTCAGCAGGCGCTGCACGCCACAAGCGGGCGCGACGTGATATACAGGCTCTATCTCATATGTGAAAACGGGCGGCGGATATTGCCCATAGACAAGCCCTCCGTGATGATGGGCGCGTTCAACGGCGGGCGCTCCCCGCTCGAGGACTGCGAGATAATCACGGCGGAAAGGATAACGGAGCTTGTAAAGGCCGAGGAGCTGCGCCCCTCCGTGGAGGCAAGCCGCTATCTCTATCAGGGCGTGAGATAAGCGCCGGTTTTATTTTATATTATTTTATATTTATAAGGACAAATATGAAAAATACAAGCCTATGCTATATCGAGCGCGGCGAGCAGTATCTCATGCTGCACCGCGTCAAAAAAGCGCACGACGAGAACGAGGGCAAGTGGATAGGCGTCGGCGGCAAATTTGAAGCCGGCGAAAGCCCCGAGGAATGTATGCAGCGCGAAATGTACGAGGAGACGGGACTGCGCGCCATAGCCTGGCGATATCGCGGCATAGTCACCTTTGTCTCCGACGAATGGGGCTGCGAATATATGCATCTCTTTACGGTTCACGAGTTTGACGGCGAGCAGCGCCCCGACTGTGACGAGGGAGTGCTGCGCTGGGTGGATAAGAGCGAAATTGCCTCGCTTCCGCTCTGGGAGGGCGACCGGATATTTCTCCGGCTGCTGTCCGAGGAAGCGCCCTTTTTCTCCCTAAAGCTCAGCTACCGCGGAGACTCGCTCATTTCAGCCAAGCTCAACGGGCGCGCCATATGACAGGCGGAAGCACTCCTCCCCGCCGGAAACGCCGCGGAATATTCTCTCCCCCGCCGCGTCCTGCCAGCACACGCTGACCTCCTCACCGGGCATTATCTCACGGTGATATAATATGCTCAGACCGAAGCCGCCGTCTCCCGGCAGGTATTCCGCCAGCGCCGCAAGATATGCCGCGTTATTCATATGACCGTTGCGGTCGATGTGCTCCGCCGACGGGACAAAGCTGAAGCAGCTCCCGCCCTCGGGCGCTGGAATACTGTCCATGCGCAGGCTCTGCCTCTCCATCTCGCCGGATAGCGGCTGCTCGCTCAGTGCCGCCATGCTGCGCGTCCGGATATCTATGACCGCCCATACACTGCGCGCCGCACCGATGCGCTCCTCCCCGCTCCACAGCTCAAAGCGGCGCGGATACAGCCCGAGTCTGCCCTTTCCGGGCGCGGTGACTATGCGCAGCATTTCCCCCGCCGCCGGTCTGCGGCTGATATCGAGCCTCTGCCAAAGCAGCACCCATGCGTGTCCCTTGGCAAAGAGCGCGTCCATGCCGCCGCCCCGGCGCTCGGCGTCGTCGCCCGCAGACTCCTGCAGGCAGTAAAAAAGCTCCGCCGCGTCAGCGCGTTCAAGCCTGAATTCCCGTGTATATGCGTCCATATCCGACCTCCATGTGCTGATGATGAACACAGTTTATTGCAGCAGCGGCAAGAAGTCAATAGCGGCGGCATTTTTATTTTAACTGATAAGGAAGTGATTGCATGAAGCTCACAAACGGTAATGACGCCGGCTTAGACCGTCCATGGAGGATAGGTATTATTGCTTTGCTCTTTATCTATGCTCTCTTTACGCTTGCATTGGTCTGCCTCACGCTCTACTGCCTGCGTGCAACAGATATGGGCTCTAAAATTGCCTTACTTATTCTCTGCCCCATAGCAGCAGCACTGCTCATATACTGCTTTTATATCACAACTCGTTTTATTTCTCGTTACTCTCTTTGTGACAAGGGGATATATGTCCGAGGTATTTTTGAAAGACGGCTGATACCGTGGAGCAGTGTCAAATTTATCCGCGTCTATGCCATGAAAACTTTTATTAATAATAATGCGCGATACATTCAGGTTTTCCTTTCGGGCAGCAGCTTACGGCGGCATCCGCTCAGTCTTGACACTCTCTATCGCTTTTGTTATAAATCGGTTTTCGCCATACGCGCAACCGATGCACGTCTCGCGGAGCTTGCGCAATACTGGCATGAGCCGATACTTGAAGGTCCCGTAAAAAGGCCGTTGGAATACACCGCGTACTGGTATAACTGACGCGGCTTCGGAATTCCACGATATAATAATATTAAAAAAGATTAAAACTCAATAAGGAGCATCTATGGCAAATATTTTTGACTACATATTCTGGCGCGGCGACCTCGGCCTTGAGCAGCAGCCCTTCAACGAGCTTGACGGGCTTGTGCTCTGCCGCCTGTCCTACCTCCCCTGTGACGGGCTTCTCGGCGATGAGCCGATGAGCCTTTCGGAGCTTGCCGCCGCACTGCGCGCAGAGCCTGAGCTTGAGCAGCGTCTCATTCGCCCGGATGATATACTCCTGCTTGAGCAGACCGCGGCAAGCCCGCGCTTTCACAGCATACGCGCATATAATTATGTAAACCAAATCGAGCTTGAGTCGCAGACTCAGTTTTCCGCGATAAGCTATATTCTTGATGACGGGCGGCATTTTATCGCCTTTCGCGGCACGGATACCACGCTGGTCGGCTGGAAGGAGGACTTCAACATGGCCTTCATCTGTCCCGTTCCGGCGCAGCTTGCGGCGGTGGATTATCTGAGGCGCACCGCTGAAAGCACGGCGGCGAACCTCATTCTCGGCGGTCACTCCAAGGGCGGCAACCTTGCGGTCTACGCGGGCGCGTTCTGCCCGGAGGCGATTCAGGAGCGCATAGAGCTTGTGTATAATTTTGACGGACCGGGCTTTGACCAGAAGGTGCTCGACCAGCCGGGATATGACGCCATCTGTCCGCGTGTGCGCACCTTTGTGCCGCAGTCCTCCGTTGTAGGTATGCTGCTCGGGCACGAGGAGGAATACACCGTCGTTCACAGTCAGGAGAGCGGGCTGCCGCAGCATAATATATACACCTGGGACGTGGAGCGCGATAAGCTCAGCTATCTTGACACCGTGACCCGCGGCAGCAGATTTATTGACAGGACGCTCAAGGACTGGCTTGCCGGGATGAGCGTTGAGCAGCGCGCCATGCTTGTGGATACCGTGTATGACGCGATGCAGCGCAGCGGCGCCAAGACCGTGCCGGAGCTCAAGGCAAAGTGGTTTGGCAGCGCGAGAGCGCTTCTCCGTGCGGCGCGGAGTCTGGACGAGGACGACCGGCGCTGTGTGATGAGTATGCTGCGCCTTCTGATGCACAGCGCCATCGGCGAGCTGTCCTCATACGGCAGCGAGGAAAAGCTCGGCGTCGGAAATTAAGAATAAATCAAGCATAATAAGCATAACAAAGCTGTCGGCAATGTATAGAATTGCATGGGGAGAGTGCAGAGAGGGGACGGGAGTCCCCTTTCTGTGTTCAATACGACCTTATTCAGGAGTGTTTTTGAATACTCCTGAATAAGTTTTAAAGGCGTCGAGCTTTGTCGACGCCTTTAAAACTCCTGCGGACGCGAAAAACGTCTGCGGGAGTTTCATTTTTTATAATATTTGTCTGGCTGTATCGGGCTGTTATAGAGGCTGCTTTTTTATCTGCGCCCAGCGGCGGGGATACCTTGCCGGAGTGTCGGCGTGCTTACGGATAATAACGGCGCTGTGCGTGACCTCCGTGCCGGGTATCACATATTTCTCAACGCTCTCCACTCTGCCGCCCAAGAGCCTTATCGCGTGCTGCGCCTCGGCAAGCTCCTCCTCGCAGTCGGGACCCTTCATCGCTATAAACGCCCCGCCCTTTTTCACGAGCGGCAGGCACAGCTCACAGAGCAAATTCAGCCGCGCCACTGCCCGCGAGGTCGCAAGCTCAAAGCCGCCGCGAAGCTCCTCCGGCGCTTCCTCGGCTCTCGCGTGGATGCACTCCACATCGTCAAAGCCGAGCAGCCCGCAGGTCTCGCGCAAAAAGCCTACGCGCTTATCCAGACTGTCAAGCAGCGTGAGCCTGATATCGGGGCAGGCGATCTTCAGCGCAAGCCCCGGAAAGCCCGCGCCCGTACCGACGTCTATAAGGCTCTTGCCGGAAAGCTCCGCCATGCCCAAAAGCGCCGCACAGTCCAGAAAATGCAGCCGCGCCACATCCGCCTCCCCGCTTATCGCGGTGAGGTTCATGACTGCGTTCATCTTTTCAAGATGCTCAAAATAGCTGCGGTAGCGCGCGGACGCGGCCGAGTCCGGCGTAATGCCAAGCTCCGCAAAGCCCGCGCTCAGGATATCTTCAAGAAGCATAGCTTCCTCCGTCACAGGTAAAAATCTGTCGTGCCGTGAGTGCAGTAATAGGTACGCGCCGTGCGGAACCATGTGTCGTCCGCAAGCCGTGGATTGAGGAAGAACAGACTCTCCCCCACCGTATTATAGCCCTCAAGCACAAGGCAGGCGGCAATGACCGCCTCATCCGTCGGGTCGCAGAATACCGTGCCGTTGCTCACCGGCTCAAACTGCTGACCGTACTTGTCGTCAAATATCACGTCGAAGATATTATCCGGGTATTCCTCGTTTTTGACTCTGTTCATAACGACGTTGCCCACGCCTATCATGCTTGCCATAGGCTCGTTCTGCGCCTCGGCGCGTATGATGCGCGAAAGCCAGAATATATCCTCGGAGACGAAGTTAATGTCATAATAATTCTCGCCGCCGCGAAGAATATTCAGCGTCCCGCCGGACAACTCCACACGCGGCTGCTCGTCGTCCGTCACGGTATATTCAAAGCCGAATATGCGCTGCAATACCTCTATCGGCAAATATATCTGCCCGCCGACGCGAAAATACCCGTCCGGCGTGTAGAGATAGCGACCGTTGACGCGGGTATAGCCGACGGCGGCATTGACGTACATATCAAAATCGGGACCCGTGAAGCTCAGCTCGCTCTCCCCGTACCGCGCCGTAATGCCGAGGGAATAGAAGTCGCTTATCGACTCCATGGAGAGATACACCCTCCCGCCGTCCATATAGGCGCGGCCGCGGAGCAGCCCGTCAAGATAGACGCGCATATCGCTTCTCTGCTCCGGCGCTGCGGACGCTGCCGAGCCTGCCAGTACGCACAGCACGAGCAGCAGACACAGCGCCGCCTTAACTCCACGCTTCATGGCGCTCAGCCCTGTGCGGACCTGTACTCCTTGAGAGCCAGCGCAAGCTGGTCGGGGCAAGAGGTCTTCTTGAAGCCGCAGCGAATACCCTCAAGGCGGCTGATGACCTCGTCAACGTCCATGCCGGCAACAAGGCTGGAAATGCCCTGAAGATTGCCGCTGCATCCGCCGGTGACCTTGAGGCCTATGACCTTGCCGTCTTCGATATCAATATCCATCAGATTGGAGCAAACTCCCTTGGGTCTGTAAGTAATGTGCATATGCTTTACCTCGCATTAAATAGATTTCCAATATAATTTTAGTGCTTTCGCCGCCCGTTGTCAAGTTAATTCGACTTAAGCCGGCGTATATCGCGTCTTTTCGCCGCATAGATAATTAGGGAGAGGGGGCGCAGTCGGGATGAGAGCATCAAGAAAGCTGGCCGCAGCAGGCGCTGCGGCGCTCCTTATATACCTTGCGGCAAGCTGGGGACTGCTTGAGCGCGCAGGCACTGCGCTGCTTGAGAGCATAGACTCACAGCGCATGAAAAACGTGAGCCTCATAACGGATATACGCACGCGCCCCGTCTCCGCTCCCCTGCCCTGTCCCCCGCCCGAGACTGACCCAAGCCCATCTCCGGAGCCGTCGTCCGAGCCGGACAGCGCCATGAGCGCCGAGGATATACTCCCCACGACCATAAGCGGCGGACTGAGCATCAGAAACGAGACCTCATACCCCATCGACATTGCGGCCGTGCTTTCGCAGGGGCCGGACATAGCTCTCGGCGCGGACGAGCCGCAGATACTCATCATCCACACCCACAGCAGCGAGGCCTACACTCCGGCGGGGCTTGACCGCTACGAGGCAAGCGACTGCTGCCGCACCGAGGACACAAGCTACAATATAATACGCATAGGCGATGAGCTGACGGCGCTTCTCACCGAGGCGGGGCTTGAGGTTATCCACGACCGCGGCATATACGATTACCCGAGCTATACCGGCAGCTACAGCCGCTCCGGCGCCGCCGTCGAGCAGTATCTGTCGGAATATCCGAGCATCGGCATAGTCATAGATATGCACCGCGACGCGCTCGACTCAAACGGCGTTGTGTATAAGACGATGGCGGAGGAAAGCGGCGTGTGCGCAAGCCAGATAATGCTCCTCACAGGCAGTGACGAGAGCGGACTGCCAAACCCCGACTGGCGCTCAAACCTCGCGCTGGCGCTCTATCTTCAGGAGGCGGTCATCCGCCGTCACCCTACTCTGATGCGCCCGGTGTCCTTGGTTTCGCAGCGATATAATCTGCACCTGACGCGAGGCTCGCTCATAATGGAGGTGGGCAGCAGCGGAAATACGCTTCAGGAGGCGCTTGCCGCGATAAGGCTCTTTGCCGATGCCGCCGCCCCCGCCCTGCTGGAGCTGGTGGGCTGAAAATTTTTTTGGTTTTTTTCAAAAAAACTCTTTACAAAACGAATAGTCTGTGCTATATTCATATCAGTAATAAGAATTATTATTGTTTTGGAGAAAGCAAATGGACGTCAAGCGGAAAAACAGCAAAAAGCGTCAGGCAATTCTCGATTCTCTCCGCTCGGTGACCGACCACCCGACAGCCGAGATGGTGTATAATCGGCTAAAGCCGGAGTATCCCGATCTCAGCCTCGGCACCGTGTACCGCAACCTCGCCGTGTTTCTTGACGAGGGGCTGATAATCAGCGTAGGCACGGTAGACGGGCAGGAGCGCTACGATGCAAGGACGGATTTTCACGCGCATCTCGTGTGCCGCCGCTGCCGCGCAGTGACCGATATTGAGCCGAGCGAGGAGCTCAGGCGCGCGTGCAATACTCTGGCGGAAAGCTCAGGCTGCCGCCCCGAGGGCGTGAGTCTCAGCTATACCGGTCTATGCGGAGCTTGTCTGAAGTGCGAATAAATCAGCTTTTATTGAGGAATCAATAAAATATATATTAAAATTTATAAAAATAATTATTTTGGAGGAAATTACTATGAAGAAATGGGTCTGCCCCGTATGCGGTTATGTTCATGAAGGCGATGTTCCCCCTGCCGAGTGTCCCGTGTGCCATGTCCCCGGCTCAAAGTTCATTGAGCAGAAGGCCGAGAAGGTCTGGGCGGCGGAGCACGTTGTCGGCGTAGGCAAGCAGTTCGGCGCTGACGTGCCCGAGGAGGTTCGTGAGCAGATCATCGCCGGTCTCAAGGCAAACTTTGAGGGCGAGTGCACCGAGGTCGGTATGTATCTTGCCATGGCGCGTGTGGCGCACCGCGAGGGTTATCCCGAAATCGGTATGTACTGGGAGAAGGCCGGTCTTGAGGAGGCGGAGCACGCGGCAAAGTTTGCAGAGCTCCTCGGCGAGGTTCTTACCGACAGCACCAAGACCAATCTCCAGATGCGCGTGGACGCGGAGAACGGCGCGACCGACGGCAAGTTCCAGCTTGCAAAGCTTGCCAAGCAGTATAATCTGGACGCGATACATGACACCGTCCACGAGATGGCTCGTGACGAGGCGCGCCACGGCAAGGCCTTTGAGGGTCTGCTGAACCGTTATTTCAAGTAAGAAAATAATAAATATATATCAGGAAGGAACTTAAAGCTATGAAGTACGAATGTGTCTGTGGTTATGTCTATGATCCCGCCCTCGGCGATCCCGATAACGGTGTTGCCCCCGGCACTGCATGGGAAGACGTCCCCGAGGATTGGGTCTGCCCCACCTGCGGTCTGGGCAAGGATATGTTCTCCCCGGTCGAATAAGAACAGCATATATTATAGTAAAAAGGAGCGGATTTCCGCTCCTTTTTTGATATCAATTTGTGTGAAGGCGTGATATAATATGCTCAAATCTGAGACTCGGAGGTATTCATCATGAGCAGAAAATTAGTAGCCTATTTCTCCGCGACCGGTACGACCGCAGGTCTTGCGCAGCGCTTAGCGGACGCTGCCGGGGCAGACTTGTTTGAGATCCGCCCGGAGACTCCGTATAAGAGCGCCGACCTCGACTGGCAGGACGCAAGCTCCCGCAGTACCCGTGAGATGAACGATGCGGCCGCCCGCCCCGCCATCGCCGGGAAATGCGGCAGCATGGCGGATTATGACGTGGTTTTCGTCGGCTTCCCTATCTGGTGGTATCTTGCGCCGAGGATAATCAACAGCTTTCTCGAGAGCTATGACTTCTCCGGCAAGACCGTAATCAGCTTTGCGACCTCCGGCGGCAGCGGCATGGGCGATACGCTCCGGCATCTCGCGCCGAGCTGCCCGGGCGCAAGGCTCGTCGAGGGCAAGGTTTTCAGCGCCGGCACCAGCGCCGAGGCACTCACCGCTTGGGTAAAAAGCCTCGGAGTCTGATTATTTTCTTGATTATCCGTCGCAAGACGCGTATAGACTCAGGCTCCACCCTAAGAGGGGCAGCGCTCCACGGCAGTGTCTGAATCGGCGCATAAGACTCAACTGACCTGTCATTGCGAGGAGCGTAGCGACGTGGCAATCCGCATCCCCTTGGGACAATCCGAATACCAAGTTCAGTGTAAGGAGAAACGGATTCCCACGACCAGTTTGAGAACTGGTCTCGGAATGACGGCGGTTGGGTAGGCGGTTGCGCCGATTTATACTTCGCCCTTGGCGCCCCTTTTAGGGGAGCTGTCACGAAGTGACTGAGGGGTCGCCATGGCTGAGAGACTGCCAATAGGGAAAAGAAATGTCAGCACTGCGTCCTGTCTTTTCCCACCGGCTCTAATTCGACCCCGGCGACCCCTTTCCCCAGTGTGCGCACTGGGGACTTCACCTAAGAGGAGCAGCGCTTCGCGGCAGTGCCGAACCCGGCGCAGAAGACTAAACTAACCTGTCATTGCGAGGAGCGTAGCGACGTGGCAATCCGCATCCCCTTGGGACAATCCGAATTCCAAGTTCAGTGTAAGGAGAAACGGATTCCCACGACCAGTTTGAGAACTGGTCTCGGAATGACGGCGGTTGGGTAGGCGGTTGCGCCGATTTATACTTCGCCCTTGGCGCCCCTTTTAGGGGAGCTGGCGCGAAGTGACTGAGGGGTCTCCGGGGCTGAGCGACTGCCGATAGGGAAAAGAACTGTCTGCACTGCGTCCTGTCTTTTCCCACCGGCTCTAATCCGACTCCGGCGACCCCTTTCCCCAGTGTGCGCACTGGGGACTTCCCCTAAGAGGGGCAGCGCTTCGCGGAAATGTCGAAATCGGCGCGGAAAACTCAACTGACCTGTCATTGCCCCTAAAGGGACTATGCGGCAAAGCCGCCGTCGCGAGAGCGAGGGACGAGCGACGTGGCAATCCGCATCCCTTTACGCCGCACTAAAGCTATAGACAGTCCCAAGGAGAAACGGATTCCCACGTCGGGCTTCGCCCTCCTGCGACGGCGGCTTTGCCGCATAGTCCCTTTAGGGGAATGACGGCGGTTTGGTTGGGCTGGTTGCGTCGATTTATACTTCGCCCTTGGTGCCCCCCTTTAGGGGAGCTGTCGAGCGCAAGCGAGACTGAGGGGGCGCCGAGGCTGAGAAACTGCCAATAGGGAAAAGAAATGTCTGCACTGCGTTCTGTCTTTTCCTATCTGCTCTAATCCGACCCCGGCGACCCCTTTCCCCAGTGTGTGCACTGGGGACTTCCCCTAAGAGGGGCAGCGCTTCGCGGCATTGTCTGAATCGGCGCGGAAGACTCAACTGACCTGTCATTGCCCCTAAAGGGACTAGGCGGCAAAGCCGCCGTCGCGAGAGCGAGGGACGAGCGACGTGGCAATCCGCATCCCTTTACGCCGCACTAAAACTATAGATAGTCCCAAGGAGAACGGATTCCCACGTCGGGCTTCGCCCTCCTCTGAATGACGGAGGTTTGGTAGGCGGTTGCGTCGATTTATACTACGCCCTTGGCGCCCCTTTTAGGGGAGCTGTCACCGAAGGTGACTGAGGGGTCTCCATGGCAGAGAGACTGCCAGTAGGGAAAAGAATGGTCTGTACCGCGTTCTGTCTTTTCCCTCCGGCTCTTATCCGACTCCGGCGACCCCTTTCCCCAGTGTGCGCACTGGGGACTTCCCCTAAGAGGGGCAGCGCTTCGCGGCAGTGCCGAACCCGGCTATTTTGACGTAAAAAAATAACGCCCTGACAAGCTCTGTCAAGGCGTTATTATCATCAGCCGCGGAGCAGCTCGTGCAGCTCCTTGACGCTCGGGAGGACAAGGTCGGGCTTGCGTTCGGCGGCATCGACCATTGCCTGATCCGTCTCGCCGGAGAGCACCAGAACGGAGCCTGCGCCCGCGTTCTGCGCAACGGCGATATCGGTATAAAGTCTGTCGCCCACGGCGCAGATATGCTCGTTTGCTATGCCGGTCATCTCGGAAATGACGTCTATCATGTTGCGGTTGGGCTTGCCGATATATGTCGGCTTTACGCCGCTGGAGGCGGTGAGCAGGGCGCAGATGCTTCCGCAGTCGGGCAGCACCTCGTCATTCGGCATCGGGCATACCCAGTCGGGATTTGCCGCGATAAAGCTCGCGCCGCGGCGCAGGAAATGGCAGGCCTTATCAAGCTTTTCATATACAAGCTCGGTATCAAAGCCCTGAACCACAACGTCAACGGTATCAGCCTCCGTATGGCCGTCCTCATCGTTTACAAGCTCGATGCCGTAGCTCACAAGCTCACGGTAAAAGGCCCTTGTGCCGGCGAGATAGACCCTTGCGCCGGGGTGACGCTGATTGAGATACATACCGGTCGCCATGCCGGAGGTGAACACGTTCTCCGCCTCACAGGGGAAGCCCAGACGGCGCAGGCGCGTGATATAATCCTTACCGGCGCGGGAGGAATTATTGGTGAGGTATATGTACTTCTTGCCGAGGGCGGGCAGGTCGTTCATAAGCTCGATAGCGCCCTCATAAACATTGTCGCCAAGATAGAGCGTGCCGTCCATATCGAACAGGAAAAGCTCTATGTCCTTAAGATTTTTTTCCATTCTCTCTTCTCTTTCTCTGCATAATTTATTTCAGGCGGCGCCGCGCTGACGGCACCGCCCTAATTTCAGCCTCGGGTCCAGTCAAGCGCGCATTTTACGGCGCGGTGCCAGCCCTTCAAAAGCGCCTCACTGCGCTCGGCGGGCATTATCGGCTCAAAGGCTCTGTCCTCCGCCCAGTTGGCGCGGACGTCCTCAAGGCTGTCCCAATAGCCTACGGCAAGACCGGCAAGGTAGGCTGCACCGAGCGCGGTAGTCTCGATGCATCTCGGGCGAACGACGCGGCTGCCCAGAATATCGCTCTGGAACTGCATCAGGAAATCATTTGCGCACGCGCCGCCGTCCACCTTCAGCTCACGGATGGGAATACAGCTATCCTGCTCCATGGCGCGGGCAATATCATAGGTCTGATAGGCAAGCGACTCAAGCGTTGCGCGGACAAGATGCGCACGGCTGAAGCCGCGGGTTATGCCGACTATCGCGCCGCGGGCGTCCTGATTCCAGTAGGGCGCACCCATACCGGTAAAGGCGGGGACGACATAGCCGCCCGCGGTATCCGCAACCGCCTCGGCGTACTGCTGGCTCTCGGCAGCGCCGGATATCACGCCCAGCTCGTCGCGCAGCCACTGTATCGCGGCGCCCGCGACAAATATACTGCCCTCAAGCGCGTATTCCACATGGTCCTCAAAGCCGACGGCAATGGAGGTCACAAGCCCGTTTACGCTCTTGACCGGCTCTCTGCCGGTGTTCATGAGCATGAAGCAGCCCGTGCCGTATGTATTTTTCATCGTGCCCGGCTCAAAGCAGCACTGACCGAAAAGGGCGCACTGCTGGTCGCCGCCCGCGCCGGAGATGGCGATCTCCCCGCCGTAAAGCTCATAGACCGTATGCCCGTAGACATGGCTGGAGGGCTTTACCTCGGGCAGTATGCAGGCGGGCACGTCCAGAAGGCTCAAAAGCTCCTCGTCCCAGCGCAGCTCATGGATGTTGAAGAGCATGGTGCGGCTGGCGTTGGTGTGGTCGGTGACGTGGACGCGGCCGCCGGTGAGCTTCCATATAAGCCATGTGTCGATGGTTCCGAACAGCAGCTCGCCGCGCTCGGCGCGCTCGCGGGCGCCGGGGACATTGTCAAGCAGCCATTTTATCTTGCTGCCGGAGAAATATGCGTCGGGCACAAGACCCGTTTTTGCGCGTATCATATCGCCGTGCCCCTCGGCGACAAGCTTATCTATAATAGGCGCGGTACGGCGGCACTGCCACACGATGGCGTTTGCTATCGGCTCGCCCGTGGCCTTGTCCCAGATAACTGAGGTCTCGCGCTGATTGGTAATGCCGATGGCGGCGATATCCGCAGCGCCTACGCCGAGCTTTTCCATTGCGGCGCGGGAGACCTCGAGCGTCACGTTCCATATCTCCTTCGCGTCGTGCTCTACCCAGCCCGGCTGGGGGAATATCTGGCGAAACTCCTTCTGCACGCTTGCGCAGATGTTGCCCGCGTGGTCAAAGAGGATGCAGCGGGAGCTGGTAGTGCCCTGATCGAGAGCCATTATATACTTCATAGCTTCAACTCCGTTATTCAGATATAAGCGACCTTACTTGACGATAAGTCTGGTCATTCTCGCAAAGGTCAGGCGGTTGCGTATCGCGGAGGAAATGTCAAGGAACTCGCCGCGGATGCTCTCGTCGATGTCAAGCTCCGCGAGGGAGTGCTTCGCGCCTATCTTGGTGTAGAGGTCGATAAGCTCCTCGGCGGTCGGGATAGTCGCAATGACGTCGCGGATCTCCTGCCAATGCTCCTTGATGCTCTCAGGCGGGAATGTCTTGAGAACGTCGTTCTCGTTCTCCTTGAAGATGCCGTCGGCAAGCTCGCCGAACACGTCGCGCACCCATGCCGGATCCAGCGGCTCGTAGGGCTTGACCTCGATGCTCTCGCGCTTTGCAAGCTCGTGATATGCTCTCGCGCACATGATGGTGCCGATGCCGACGCACTCGCCGTGCATACCGTGGGCGTTCTTAAAGCCCTTGGGCTTCATCTCGACGAGATGGGCGACAAGATGCTCTGCACCGGAGGCGGCGCGGCTGTTGGAAAGTATCTGCATGGTAAGGCCGGAGAGCATCTGGGTGTATGCCATGGCCTCATAGTCAGGCTCCTTGCCCTCGGCAAGGTCGTTTGCGCAGCGCGCCATGATGTCCAGCGCTTCCTGCGCCATTGCGCACACCTTCGGGCAGAAGTATTCGCCGGAGACAATGTGGGCTATCTTCCAGTCGGCGATGGAGACGTACTTTGCGAGGATATCCTGCACGCCCGCGATGGTCAGGAAGCGGGGCGCACCGGAGACGATGTTGATGTCGCAGATGACCGCGTCCGCCGCCTGCATGGGGATGGACTTCTTCTGACCGTCAATGATGATGGAGCAGATGTCCGCGGTGAAGCCGTCGGAGGAGACGATGGTGGGGATGGCGACAAAGGGGATGCCGAGCTTCCATGCGCTGTAGCGGCCGAAGTCCATCAGCGTACCGCCGCCGACGACGACGATGTAATCGGGCTTGCGCTCAAGCATGGTCATCATATTCTCGATGAGACCCTTTTCGCTGTGCAGACCCTGCGCCTCAAGGACTATTTCCTGATCTGCGCGGACATGGTGCATGGTGGGAAGATTATAGGTGTTCGTATCATAGATGACAGTGCGGAAGCCGCTGAGACCGCAGTCGTCCATGTATTTGTCGAAATTTTTGAGCGCGCCGTATTCGCATACGACGAGTTTGGTGCGCAGCTCATGGTCGCGCCCACACTCACATTCGCCAAGATACTTTGTGCAATCGAGAATCATTTTTGTGTTTTCCTCCTGTAAATCTAATTAAAAATTTATCAATGTGCTACAAGCTTTGTCAGATTATTGTACCGCTATTTCGTCATTTTGGCAAGAAGAATATATAATATTATTCAAGCTCTGCCTCTTCGCGGTTTATCCTCAGCAGCTCATCCCAGTGGCTCTCCATCTCGCTGACGAGCTTTATCTGCGTCCGGGCGCGGTCAAGATTGTGACCCTCGCGGTCAACGGAAAAATACACGTCGCCGTTTATATAGTCGGTAAGAAACCTCATGCCGCATTCAAGCGTCATAATATAAGCGCCCATCGGCAGAGCCTCGCGCTCACGCCTCGTAAGACTCGGGCAGGCCTCGGCAAAGCCGCGTGTAAACGCCCGGTAAAGCTCCATATCGAGCCTCACCCGCTCAAGCTCCCGCTCATCCTCGGCTGCGGTGGACGCGCCGAAGCGTATCGCATCGCCGAAGTCGTAGGCAGAGAGTCCGGGCATAACGGTATCAAGATCAATGACGCAGAGGGCGCGGCGGCTGTCCGCGTCGAGCAGGACGTTATTTATCTTGGTATCGTTGTGCGTCACGCGAACAGGCAGCTCACCGCGCTCGCGCATATGCTGGAGCCTGCCGCCGTTTTTCTCGCGGGAGAGGAAGAACTCAATCTCCGTCCTCACGCCCGCCGCCCTGCCGAGCGGGTCTGCCGCAAGAGCTGCGCGAAGCTGCTCATAGCGCACGGGCGTATTGTGAAAGTCCGCTATCGTCTCCTGAAGCGTCTCCGCCGGGAAGCCGCGCAGAGTGTACTGGAAATGCCCGAAGGCGCGGGCGCTCTCGTAGAAATCCGCCGTGGAGTCCGCCCGCTGAAGGCATATGCTGTTGCCGACAAATTTATATATGCGCCAACAGCCGCCCTCGCCGTCGTCATAAAAGCTTTTGCCGTCAAGGGTGTCGATATAGCTTATCATGGACATAGGCTCATTCTGACGCCGAAGATAGGCGCCGATGGCGGACATATTGCCCATTATCGCGTCAACGTTCGGGAATACAAACTGATTGACCCATTGCAGGACGTACCTTGCGCCGGTGTCGGTGCTTATAAGATAGGTTTCGTTTATGTGGCCGCATTTTATCTGCTCACATTCGACCGGGCGGCCCTCGGTCGGAAAATGGTATATTGCTTCTTTCATTCTCTTTTCGCCTTCTCGCTTTTTCTCAGCAGCAGCACGGGTATAGCCGCCAGCAGCAAAACGCCGGGGATGAGCGCATAAGCCTCGATTTTTCTGAATTAAGGTCTGATCATTTCAGATTTTCGTCAACTATGTTCATAACTATCCGCGCCGAGGTCTCAAGATGCTCGGCGGTGATGTGCTCGTAGGGGCCGTGGAAGGAGTAGCCGCCGGTGCCGAGATTCGGGCAGAGAAGCCCCCGGAAGGTGAGCTGTGCGCCGTCGGTGCCGCCGCGGACGGGCGCGGTGACAGGCTCCATACCCTCGCGGCGCAGTGCGCGCTCGGCAAGCTCGACTATCTCCATATGCTCGGAGATACGCTCCCTCATGTTCCTGTACTGCTGATGCACGGTGAGCCTTGCCGTGCCCTCGCCGTACTTCTCGTTTATAAGACTCTCGATATGCTCCATGGTCTTTATGCGCTGCTCGAAGGCCGCCGCGTTATGGTCGCGGATGATGTAGCTGAGCATAGCCTTCTCCACCGTGCCGCTCATGTCGCTCAGATGGAAGAAGCCCTCGTAGCCCTCGGTGTGCGCCGGGGTATCGCCGGAGGGGAGCATGGAGTTTATCTCCATCGCCACAAGGCTTGCGTTTATCATCATGTTCTTTGCGCTGCCCGGATGGATGTTGAAGCCGTTTATATCCCACTTTGCGGAGGCGGCGTTAAAGGTCTCGTAGTTTATCTCGTTAAGCTCCTCGCCGTCCACCGTGTAGGCGAAGGCCGCGCCGAGTCTCTCAAGGTCGAGCAGAGCCGCGCCGTGACCTATCTCCTCGTCGGGCGTAAAGCATACGGCGATGCGGCCGTGGGGCAGCTTTTCGGCGATAATACGCTCGGCGGCGGTCATTATCGCGGCGATGCCCGCCTTATCGTCCGCGCCGAGCACGGTCGTGCCGTCGGTCGTGATAAGGGTCTGACCCTTGAGCGTAGCCAGATGCGGGAACTTCTCCGCCGTCAGGCTGCGCCCGCTCGTGCCGAGGACAACGTCGCCGCCGTCATAATTCTCGATAAGCTGCGGCCTGACGTTCTCGCCCGGGAAATCGGGCACGGTGTCCAGATGCGCGATAAAGGCTATGCAGGGCTTATCCTCACAGCCCTCGCTTGCGGGGATGAAGCCGTAAACATAGGCGTGCTCATCCTCATATACGCCCTCCAGCCCGATGGAGCGCATCTCGTCGGCAAGCATATGGCAGAGCGTAAGCTGGCAGTCGCTGCTCGGCACGCTCTCCGAGCTCTCGGAGCTTGCGGTGTGGGTCTTGACGTAGGTAATAAATCTTTCGTAGGCTTTCATATTGCTTTCTCCTGATATAAAAATTTCTGATATGCTCTCACTTCAAAAGCTCCGCGTAGACGAAAAGCCGTCCCTTTCTCGACGTGCCGCCGGTGCCGGTGACATTGCCCTTGCCCGCGCCGCGCAGGGATATTATATCCCCCGCCGATATCTGCGCATCGGGCTTTTCGCATTGCTCATAGTTAAGGCTGACGTTTCCGAGGCGTATCTCCCTTGCGGCCTCGGTGCGGCTGAGGTCAAACATCCCCGCCGTCACCGCGTCAAGCCGCATCGACATGACAGAAAAGCTCTTTTCGCGGACCTCGCGCCTTACCTGAGGAACCTCCCCCGGCGCGACAGCCTCCGCCGTCACGCCGCAGCGCCCGACCTTGTCTATGCTCAGTAAATGCCGGTGGACGCTCGGCAGGCAGAATATATACGCCGTATCGCCCATGACGCGGATATCACCTACCCACTCGCGCCCGACGCCCATGCCGAGAAGCGCGCCCATATAATCGCGGTGGCCGGGCGTGCCGAAATGCGCAGTCAGCTTTATCGCCGCGAAGTGCTCCGCCGGGTCAAAGTCCCCGGCGCTCATATACTCCGGCAGGAAAAAAGCCGCGCGGCGCTCGCAGTCCTCGCCGCCGCCATGCAGCACAAGACGGCAGTCGGTGCGCTGCCTTGCCCATTTTTCGGTCTGATACTGCTCCGCCGGGCTTAAATATCCGCTTGCGCACAGCATTCCGCTGCGCTCGGCGCGCTCGCACAGATCCTCCATGCGGCGCAGAAGCTCATTTTTCTCCATCACTGCTCTTACCCAATTCAAGCTTATGCTTATGCGCTTTGTCGTTGGTTTTCCTCAAAAGCGCGTCTATCTGCTCCAGCACGTCCCCCACCTCAAGCGCAAACTCATCGGAGGAGGTACGCAGTACACCCGAGCGCAGCGCCGACAGGCGAATAAGATTATCATTCGTGACGACGCGGACGGCATAGTTTTTGCCTATGTTATCCGCAATACGCTCGATATACGCATCCGCCGTCTCGCCGTCCTTGGTGAAGGCGACGTGGATATTGTGATACTCCTCGCGTGAGCCGGGGTTGCCGGGAGTACGGAAGCCGTCAAACACCAGCACAAGCTCCCTGCGTGTGAAGCCGCAGTAATTCGACAGCATATCCATCAGCCGCCCGCGCGCAAGGTCAAGCCTCTCGCGGGCAAGCGCCGACAGCTCCTGCGAGGCGAAGATAAGATTATATCCGTCAACTATTATATATTGCCGTCTCGCCGGGGCGCTCTGCGTCTGCGGCGCGGAATTCATCACCGGGGCGCGGTACTCCGGGCGCTTTATGGGGCCAAACTCCCGCTCCATTATCGCCTCTAACTCCCGCTCGTCAATGCTGAGACTGCGATAGGGGCGCAGCGGCGCAGGCTCCGCCTCGGGCTTTTTGAGGCAGCCCTCTATATGCATATACTCCGGCACCTTGTCCCAGCGGACGTTAAAGCCGCCGCCGTGGGCGCAGAATACGGAGTCGGCGCTGTTATCCGCATCGCTCTGCGCGTCGTAGCCGAGAGCCTCGATTATCTCCTGCGCGTTGTGGCAGGGCTTATAGCCCTCGACCCGGCAGGAAAGCCTGCCCCGCCCGCCGGAATACGCCGCCATCTCCGCAGCGTAGCCGTTCATCTCCGATACCGGGGCGCTGCCCTCGATGCGCAGCAGCTCTCCCGCGTCCTCAGGTCCCGTAAAGCTGCCGGACATCTGGCGAACATCGCTTATCGCGCGTCCTATAAGCTCCGGCGGAAGCTCTATCGCAAAGGCATACCACGGCTCGAGCAGCACGGACTGCGCCTGCATCAGCCCCTGACGTATGGCGCGATAGGTAGCCTGTCTGAAATCGCCGCCCTCGGTGTGCTTGATATGCGCACGACCGGCGGCAAGCGTAATTTTTACATCGGTGAGCGGTGAGCCGGTCAGCACGCCCGGATGCTGCTTTTCCAGCACATGAGCCAATATGAGTCTCTGCCAGTTGCGGTCAAGCTCATCCTCGGGGCATATGCTGTCCACGACTATGCCGCTGCCGCAGGGCGCAGGCTCCATTATGAGATGCACCTCCGCGTAATGGCGCAGCGGCTCAAAATGCCCCACGCCCTCCACGGTATCGGCTATCGTCTCCTTATACATTATCTGCCCCGCGTCAAGCGTCACGTCCACGTCAAAGCGCTCCCGGACAAGCGAACGGAAAATCTCCGCCTGTACCTTGCCCATAAGCTCCACGCGAATTACGCGCCCCCGCTCGTCCCAGCGTATGCGAAGCTGCGGGTCCTCCTCCTGAAGCTGCATGAGCCTCGGAAGCAGCGTCCGCGCATCCTCGCCCGGCGGCAGCATGAGGCTGTAGCTCAAAACCGGCTCCAGTACCGGCTCCGCGCCGCCCGCCTCCGCGCCGAGTCCCTGACCCGGAAAGGTCTCGCTCAGACCGAGCGCCGCGCATAGCTGCCCCGGCAGGACAGAGTCCACGGTCTCGTATTTCATGCCCGAATAGATGCGAAGCTGGCTTATCTTCTCCTCGTGCTCCGCGCCGTCGCCGCCGGTATATTTTATCGCCTGACGCACGCGCAGCTCGCCGCCCGTCACGCGCATAAAGCTCATTCGCTTGCCCTGCGCGTCCCGCGCTATCTTAAAGACCCTTGCGCCAAGCTCCTCCCCCGCCTCGGCAGGGCGGGTGTACTCGTCAAGCGCCGAAAGAAACTCCTCCACGCCGTCGGTACGAAGCCCCGAGCCGAAAAAGCAGGGATAGACGCGCCGCTTCCTTATAAGCTCCGCGACGGTATCGCTCCCGACGCTGCCCGTCTCCAGATACTCGTCCATCGCGCTCTCGCTGCACATCGCAAGCCTTTCACAGACCTCGCCGCTCTCCGCGCCGAAGTCCACACAGTTCTCGTCAAGCCCCTTGCACAGCCCGTCCATGAGCGCCGCCCGGTCGCAGCCGGGCATATCCATCTTGGTCACGAATATAAGGCTCGGTATATTATAGCGCCGCAGCAGCCGCCACAGCGTCTCCGTGTGCGCCTGAACTCCGTCCGTCCCGCTTATTACGAGCACGGCATAGTCGAGCACCGGGAGACTGCGCTCCGTCTCGGCGGCAAAGTCAACGTGACCGGGCGTATCAAGCAGCGTAACGCTGCTCCGCGGCAGCTCGATGACCGCCTGCTTTGAGAATATGGTGATGCCGCGTGCGCGCTCAAGAGAGTGCGTGTCAAGATATGAGTCGCGCCGGTCAACGCGCCCCAGCCTTTTGATTTTTCCCGAAAGGTACAGCATGGCCTCGGACAGCGTGGTCTTGCCCGCGTCAACGTGCGCCAATATACCAAGAATTACATTTTTCTTCATAAAGAGTATTTTACCAGTCTCCGGGCAAATAATCAAGATGAATAAGCAATCTTTGCTGTAATCGCTCTGCACACATTCTGTAATAGGCGGCGCATTTTTATGATATTTTTTTGCAACTATGACTACCATTTTTGTAAATGCTGTGATATAATTATAGAATGTCATAGAGCTACATATCCGGCGCTGAGCCTATCGTGATAATTATATAACAAAAACGCCTGACAGGGGGAGCACATATATGAAAAAGATACTTGTTCTTGAGGATGAAGCAAATATCCGCAGCTTTGTGGTAATCAACCTGCGCCGCAGCGGTTTTGAGCCCATCGAGGCCGAAAACGGAGAAATGGCGCTTGAGAAGCTCCGGCAAAATCCCGACATCTGCCTTGCGCTGCTGGACGTGATGCTGCCCGATATCGACGGCTTTGAGGTCTGCCGCCGCATCCGCGCCACCGGCTCCAAGATGGGTATAATCATGCTCACGGCAAAAAGTCAGGAGATAGACAAGGTCACCGGGCTTATGACCGGCGCGGACGACTATGTTACAAAGCCCTTCTCCCCCGCAGAGCTTACCGCGAGGGTGGACGCGCTCATTCGCCGTCTCGGTATCGACGAGGACGAGAAGCACTCCGTCGAGGTCGTCAGCGGCCCCTTTGTGCTCAACGTCAGAAACAGGACGCTTGAAAAGAACGGTCAGCGCCTGAAGCTTACGCAGATAGAGTATCTTCTCATGAAGCTCTTTATGGAAAACCCCGGCAAGGCGATGAGCCGCGAGGATATTCTCACCGCCGTCTGGGGCAAGGAATTCGGAGGCGAGCTCAAGACCGTTGACGTAAACATCCGCCGCCTGAGAATAAAAATCGAGTCTGACCCGACGGAGCCGGAATTTCTGACGACCGTATGGGGCTACGGCTACAAGTGGGGCTACTGAGCCGGATAATATAAATATAATAAAAAACACGGAAGTAATTTAATGTATAAGAACCTCAGATTTCAGCTTTTTGCCTCGAGCATGGCGGCGATAGTGCTGCTGCTGCTTGCGGTGTGGTTTATAACACGGGCAATGTATATTCCCGCGATAATAATTATCGTATTGATGTGCATATTCATCGTCGGCGTCAACATCTGGTTTTCGCGCTATGTGTCGGAGCCTATAGAGAGCCTGACCGAGGCCGCGGGGCGCATCGCCGCCGGGAGCTACGGCGTAAAAATCGAGAAGTCGAGCGACAATGAGCTTGGTCGCCTCACCGATGAGCTGAACAATATGTCGGAGAAGGTCGCCGTGGCGGAAAAGTCGCGCACCGAGTTTATATCGCAGGTGTCGCACGAGCTGCGTACCCCGCTCACCGCGATAACCGGCTGGGCGGAGACCATCGCCTTTGACGAGGCGGTGCAGGGCGACTCGCTGCGCGGCATCAACATCATCTCCAAGGAGGCGGAGCGCCTGACCGGGATGGTGTCGGAGATGCTTGAGTTTACGCGCATACAGGACGGGCGCTTTAATCTGCGGATAGAGCTTATCGACATTGCCGCCGAGCTTGAGGACGCGATATTCACCTATGGCGAGCTTATGCGTCAGGCGGGCATCGACGTAAACTACACTCAGCCCCCCGCCGAGATACCGCTCATCCCCGGCGACCCGGAGCGGCTGAAGCAGGTGTTTCTCAACCTGCTTGACAACGCCGCAAAGCACGGCGGAGACGGAAAAAAGGTGGACGTTGCGCTCTCCTCGGACGCCGAGGGCGTACATATCAGCATACGCGACTACGGGCGCGGTATCCCGACGGGCGAGCTGCCGCACGTCAAGGAGAAGTTTTATAAGGGCAGCTCAAAAAATCGCGGCACCGGCATAGGTCTTGCCGTATGCGACGAGATAATCACGCGGCACAGCGGCGCGCTCGAGATAGAAAACGCGGAGGGCGGCGGCTGCATCGCAAAAATAACTTTACCTATCAGTAACTAAGGAGAAAGCATGGCAAATAACAAAGACTGCGGCTTCCGCACCTCGATAGGCGGACAGGCGCTCATAGAAGGCATACTCATGCGCGGCCCGAAGAAGCTGGCCATCGTCTGCCGCACGGCGGAGGGGCTTGTGGAAAAGGTCGACGAGCTAAAGCTGCTAAAGGACAAATACCCGATATTCGGCTGGCCGTTCATCCGCGGCTGCGTGACCTTTATCGACTCCATGATAAAGGGTATGCAGGCGCTTACCTACTCCGCGGAGCTTGTGCCCGTTGAGGAGCAGGAGCCGGATAAGCTCGACCAGTGGATAGAAAAGCACTTCTCCGCCGAGAAGGCCTCAAAAATCATCATCGGCACGGCGGTGGTGCTCGGTATCGCGCTCGCGCTGTTTCTCTTCATCTTCCTGCCGACCCTGATAGTCGGGCTTATAAAGCCGCTGACGCAAAATCTCGTGCTGAGAAATCTCTCCGAGGGCGTCGTGAAGATTATTATTCTGCTTGCCTATATGCGCCTTTGCTGCTGCGTAAGCGACGTAAAGCGCCTGTTTTCCTATCACGGCGCGGAGCATAAGACCATATTCTGCTACGAGCACGGCAAGCCCCTCACGGTGGAAAACGTCAGGACGGAGTCCCGCTTCCACCCGCGCTGCGGCACGAGCTTTCTGCTTGTGGTCGTTGTCGTCAGCATACTTGTAAACTCCGTCGTCACCCTGACAAACAGCTTTGCGCGCATGGGAGCGCATCTGCTGCTGCTTCCCATAGTCGTCGGCATAAGCTATGAGATAAACCTCTGGTGCGGCAGGCACGACAACCGGCTCTCCGCATTTCTCTCCGCGCCCGGCAAGTGGCTCCAGCATATGACCACAAACGAGCCGGACGACGGCATGATAGAGTGCGCGATACGCGCAATGGAGCTTGTTATTCCCGAGGAAAAGGGCAGTGACGCATGGTAATGCAGAATTGAGGATGGCAGGATGAAAACCTATAACGATATCTATCTTGAGACGCGCAACGCCCTGAGAGCAAACGACATCGAGGGCTATACTCTGGAGGCGCGGCTGCTGGTCGCAACGGCGGCGGGCAAGTCCGTGTCGGAGCTGCTGCGGGACATCAACCTATACACCACAAGCGCCTTTGACGCAAGGGTCCAGGAGCTTACGCGCCGCCGCCTCTCCGGGGAGCCGGTCGCGTATATCACGGGCGCATGGGAGTTTTACGGGCTTCCGATGAAGGTCACGCCCGACGTGCTCATCCCGAGGATGGACACGGAGCTTTTGGTGGACACCGCCAAGGAGCTTCTTCTCGGCAGGAAGATGGACGCGCGCATACTTGACCTCTGCTGCGGCAGCGGCTGCATCGCCTGCGCCCTGGGGCATGAGCTTCCGGCGACAAAGCTTGTTGCGGTGGACATAAGCGCGAACGCCCTTGAGATAGCAAGGGAAAACTTTGCCGCAAACCGTCTCAGCTCCCGCGCCATCTGCCTGCAGGCGGACGCCACCTCGTCTCCGCCGATGAGCATAGGTCAGTTTGACATGATAGTTTCAAACCCGCCCTATATCGCAAGCAGCGAGATAATGACGCTCGACCCCTCCGTGCGCGACTATGAGCCGATATGGGCGCTTGACGGCGGCGAGGACGGCTATCGCTTTTATAAGGCGATAATAAAATACTGGAAGAGTCTCCTCCGTCCGGGCGGATATCTGCTGTTTGAGGTCGGCGAGGGACAGGCGGACACCGTAAAGGAGATGCTCAGCTCCGCGGGCTTCCGCGCCGTCGGCTCAAGGCTCGATACGCTTGAGATCGAGCGCGTCGTGATAGGCAGGATGTGAGATGAAGACGGAAAAGAGGCCGAAATTTGCGCTCATTCACGGAATAATCAACCTCGTCCTCCCCGTTGTACCCGTCCTGATGCACAGCGGCTTATTCGGCAGCGCCGAAAACGCATGGGAACACATATGGCTTATTTTAGCCGTGCAGCTTTTGCCCCCGGTCTCGGCGCTTGCGGGAATGGTCATAGCGGGAATTCAGCTGAAGAAAAGCTCTGCCGGGAGCATAAGGCTCGGGCTTTTGCTGTCCTGCTGCGGACTTGCGCTGCACATCGTTTTCAGGTATGTGCTGAAAATATAGTAAAATATAGTAATTATAATATAGCTTATAATATGACAAAGGAGAGCTACCATGGCAGAAAAGAAAAAAACCGTGCCGGTCGTCGCCACCGCCGCGACCGACAAGAAGAAGGCGCTTGAAACCGCCATCGCAAGAATAGAAAAAGACTACGGCAAGGGCACCATCATGCGCCTTGGCGACGATATCCCCGTAAACGTAGAGGCCTTGTCCACCGGCTCGCTCTCCCTTGACCTTGCCCTCGGCATAGGCGGCGTGCCCCGCGGACGTATAGTTGAGATATACGGACCCGAGGCCTCCGGTAAGACCACGCTTGCGCTGCACGTTGTCGCCTCCGCGCAGAAAAACGGCGGCGACGCCGCGTATATAGACGTTGAGCACGCTCTGGAGCCGGCATACGCCCGCGCCCTCGGCGTTGATATCGACAGTCTCCTCATCTCTCAGCCGGACACCGGCGAGCAGGCGCTCGACATTGCCGAGTCCCTTGTCCGCTCCGGCGCTATCGACGTGCTTGTTATCGACTCCGTTGCCGCGCTCATCCCCCGCGTTGAGCTTGAGGGCGAGGTCGGCGATACCGTTGTCGGCGCTCTGGCGCGTCTGATGTCTCAGGCAATGCGCCGTCTTGCCGGCGCGATAAGCAAGAATAACTGCACCGTCATCTTCATAAACCAGCTTCGTCAGAAGATAGGCGTCATGTACGGCAACCCCGAGACTACCCCCGGCGGTCTGGCGCTCAAGTATTACGCCTCCGTGCGTATCGACGTGCGCCGCATCGAGACGCTGAAAAACGGCACGGAGATGATAGGCAACCGCACCCGCGCCAAGGTCGTCAAGAACAAGGTCGCGCCCCCCTTCCGCGAGGCGGAGTTTGACATCATGTACGGCGAGGGCATATCCAAGATAGGCGAGATAGTTGACCTCGGCGTAAAGCTTGAGATCATCGACAAGGCCGGCGCATGGTTTACCGTGGACGGTCAGCGCGTTCAGGGTCGTGACGCGGTCAAGGAATATCTCCGTCAAAACCCCGAGGTCTGCGACAAGATAGAGCAGGAGATACGCGAAAACTCCTATAAGCTCATGAGTCCGCAGGCGCGCAAGGCGGCTCAGGTCTCCGGCCGCGCCGTCGATATCAGCGCCGCCGACTTTGAAGAGGAATAAGCGAGCATGACAGTCACAGCTCTCAGGCAGACCTCCCCCGACCGCATCACGCTGGTGCTGGACGAGACGGAGGAGCTGAAGACCACGCTCGGCGTTGTCACCGAGCACAGGCTCTATAAGGGCGCGGAGCTTGACGATAAGGAGGCCGGGCTTCTTCGCCGCGACTCCGCCCGCGCCCTTGCCCGTGAGCGCGCCATAACGCTCACCTCAAGGCGTATGTACTCGCGCAGGGAGCTGCGCGATAAGCTGATAGCAAAGGGCGAGGAGGCCGACATCGCGGATTACTGCGTGGACTGGCTTGCCGAGCGCGGTATGCTTGACGATGCTCTCTACGCCGCCGCCATCGTCCGCCACTACTCGGCAAAGAGCATGGGCGCTGCGCGTATCCGCGTGGAGCTGAAGCGCCGCGGGATAGACCGCGAGCTATGGGACGAGGCTCTTGAGACCCTGCCTGACGCGAGCAACGCTCTCGACCGCTATATACGCTTCCGCCTCCCCGATCCCTACGATTCAGCCGCCATGCGCAGGCTCAACGAAACGCTGTACCGGCGCGGCTACGCATGGGAGGATATACACGCGGCCATGAAAAGATACCTTACCGAATACGAGGAAAACCGATGAAAACATTTGCCATGATATCACTTGGCTGCGCCAAAAATCTGGTCAACAGCGAGCAGATGCTCTACCTCATGAGCGAGGCGGGCTTTGAGCTTGTGCCCGACCCTGACGGCGCAGACCTTGCAATAGTCAACACCTGCGGCTTTATCGACGCTGCAAAGACCGAGGCCATAGACAATATATTGGATATGGCGGAGCTCAAAAAGGCGGGCAGGCTCGGCGGGCTCATCGTCACGGGCTGTCTCGCGGAGCGCTATAAGGACTCGATTTTAGAGGAGCTGCCCGAGATAGACGCGGTGCTCGGCGTGGGCAGCTTCGGAGACATTGTCGCCGCGGCAAACAGCGTCGCCGAGGGGCGCCCGCTCAGTCTCTTCGGCAGCAACAGCGCCGCCGTGGACGAGATACCCCGCGTCGTCTCCACCGGTCCGGGCTGGGCGTATCTCCGCATCGCCGAGGGCTGCGATAACTTCTGCGCCTTCTGCGCCATTCCCTACATACGCGGCCGCTACCGCTCCCGTCCGATAGAAAACATACTTGACGAGGCGCGTGAGCTTGTCTCGCACGGCAATAAGGAGCTTATCGTCATTGCGCAGGATATCACGCGCTACGGCACGGATATCTACGGCAAGCGCAGTCTTGCCCGCCTCTGCCATGAGCTTGCCGGGATAGAGGGAGTCGAGTGGATAAGGCTCCACTATCTCTACCCCGACCAGTTTGACGATGAGCTTATAGACGAGCTTGCCGCAAACGACAAGGTCGTCAAGTATCTCGACATTCCCATTCAGCACATCAATAACGCCATATTAAAGCGCATGAACCGGCGCGGCACCGGCGATGAGATACGCGCCCTGTTCAAGACTCTGCGTGAGCGCATCCCCGGTCTTGTCCTGCGCACAAGCCTTATCGCGGGGCTTCCCGGCGAGGGCGAGGCGGAGTTTGAGGAGCTTTGCGAGTTTCTGCACGAGGCGCGCATTGAGCGTGTCGGCGTGTTCCCCTTCTCCCCCGAGGAGGGCACCCCCGCCGCCAAAATGGAGCACGTTGATGAGGAGGAGGCCTGCCGCCGCGCTGATTTAATAATGCAGCTTCAGGCCCCGATAATGGACGATTTCTGTCAGAGCTTCGTCGGAAGGACTATAAGGGTACTCTGCGTGGGCTACGATGAGGAGCTTCAGCGCTGCATCGGCCGCAGCTATGCCGACTCCCCGGACATTGACGGGCTGGTCTATTTCAGCGGCCGCTGTCCCGAGGGCGAGATGACCGAGGTCGAGATAAGCGGCGCGGATGACGGTATGCTCATCGGCGACGAGATATAAGAAGATAAAATAGAGGTGTGAGCATGAATACAACTGCAAATAAGATAACTATGTTCCGCATTGTCCTTATCCCCGTTTTTCTGGTTCTGGCATATTTGGGGCTGAGCTATTGGGCACTCGCGGTTTACATAATTGCCTGTCTCTCCGATGTGGCTGACGGCTATATTGCGCGGCACTACAATCAGGTTTCAAACTTCGGCAAGTTTGTTGACCCGCTGGCGGATAAAATGCTTGTGCTGTCCGCGATGTGCTTTTTCGTCGAGAACGGGCAGATGCCCGGCTGGGCTGTCGCCATCGTGCTGTTTCGTGAGTTTGCCGTCTCCGGTCTACGTCTTATCGCTGTGGAGCAGGGTCACGTCATCGCGGCGGCGCGCTCGGGCAAGATAAAGACCGGCTGCACCATGGTAGGTCTCGGCGCAATGCTCGTGTTCGGGCAGCAGTACCCGGTCGTTGACCTTGTATGCTACATTCTTATAATCGCCACCACGGTATATTCGGGCGTGGAGTATTTTGTCGTCAACCGTGCGGTTTTTAAGTCACAGTCTTGATAGATTTTTGGAGGATATATGAAGCTTTATAACTCAGCCACCAGACAGCGCGAGGAATTCGTGCCCAATCACCCCGATATAGTAAAGATGTACACCTGCGGCCCCACGGTCTATCACTTTGCCCATATCGGCAACCTTCGCTCTTATATCATGGAGGACATTCTGGAAAAGTACCTGCGCTACGTCGGCTATAACGTCAAGCGCGTCATGAATATCACCGACGTCGGGCACCTGACCTCGGATGCCGACGAGGGCGAGGACAAGATGCTCAAGGGCGCACAGCGCGAGCATAAGAGCGTAATGGAGATAGCAAAGTTCTATACCGACGCCTTCTTCTCCGACTGCGCAAAGCTCAACATCAAGACCCCGGACGTGGTCGAGCCTGCGACAAACTGCATCGACGAGTATATCAAGATAATAAGCAGGCTCATGGACACGGGCTATGCGTATTTTGCCGGCGGCAACGTCTATTTTGACACCTCCAAGCTTGAAAGATATTATATCTTCAACGACTTCAACGAGGAGGATCTTGCGGTCGGCGTGCGCGAGGGCGTCGAGGAGGACAGCAATAAGCGCAATAAAAACGACTTTGTCCTCTGGTTTACCAAGTCCAAGTTTGAGGATCAGGCGCTCAAGTGGGACTCCCCCTGGGGCGTGGGCTATCCGGGCTGGCACATTGAGTGCTCCGGCATATCCATGAAGCATCTGGGCGAGGATCTGGACATTCACTGCGGCGGCATCGACAATGCCTTCCCGCATCACACCAATGAGATAGCGCAGTCCGAGGCCTACCTCGGTCACAAGTGGTGCAACTACTGGATGCACGTCCTGCACCTCAATACCGGCAGCGGCAAGATGTCAAAGTCCAAGGGTGAGTTCTTGACCGTATCTCTGCTCGAGCAGAAGGGCTATGATCCGCTTGCCTACCGTCTCTTCTGCCTCCAGAGCCACTACCGCAAGTCGCTTGTGTTTACATGGGAAAACCTTGATAACGCACAGGTCACTTATAATAAGCTTATCGCCAAGGTCGCGGCGCTCAAGCCCGCCGACACGGAGCCGGACGCCGAGGCGGTCAAGGCACTGCGCGAGAAGTTCTGCGCCGCGCTCGACAACGACCTGAATACCTCCCTTGCCGTCACCGCGCTCTACGATGTGCTCAAGTATAAGACCGACGATGCGACAAAGCTCTATGTGCTGGCGGATTTTGACCGCGTGCTGGGGCTTGACCTCGTCAAGAAGGGCGAGGCAAAGCGCGAGGAGCTCAAGAAGCAGACCGCGGCCGCCGGTCAGTTCACCGTCATATCCGAGAGCGGCGAGCAGGACAGCGAGATCGAGGCAAAGATAATGGCGCGTCAGGACGCGAAAAAGGCCAAGAACTTTGCCGAGGCGGATCGCATCCGTGATGAGCTCAAGGCGCAGGGCATAGAAATCACCGATATCCCCCACGGCGCAAGGTGGAAGAGAATTTAATCGTATTGTTATATACTGCAAAGCCCCTATGCGGATTTGTCCGCATAGGGGCTTTGAGCGTGAATCGGGGCGCTAAAGCTTCCCCCTTTAGGGGGAAGTACCTCGCCCCGCGAAGCGCTGCCCCTCTTAGGGGAAGTCCCCAGTGCGCACACTGGGGAAAGGGGTCGCCGGGGTGAGATACGGCGCAGACCGGAAAAGACAGAACGCAGTGCGGACCTTTCTTTTCCCTATTGGCAGTCTCTCAGCCTCGGAGACCCCTCAGTCACCTTCGGTGACAGCTCCCCTAAAAGGGGCGCCAAGGGCGAAGTATAAATCGACGCAACTCGCTCACCAAACCTCCGTCATTCCGAGACCAGTTCTCAAACTGGTCGTGGGAATCCGTTCTCCTTGGGACTGTCTATAGTTTTAGTGCGGCGTAAGGGGATGCGGATTGCCACGTCGCTACGCTCTCGCTCCTCGCAATGACAGGTCAGTTGAGTCTTATGCGTCGTTTTAGACAATGCCGCAAAGCGCTGCCCCTCTTAGGGGAAGTCCCCAGTGCGCACACTGGGGAAAGGGGTCGCCGGAGTCGGATTAGAGCAGGCGGAAAAAGACAGAACGCAGTGCAGACATTTCTTTTCCCTATTGGCAGTCTCTCTGCCTCGGAGACCCCTCAGTCTCGCTCACGCTCGCCAGCTCCCCTAAAAGGGGCGCCAAGGGCGTAGACTCGAATTCTCTCGCCCCGCAGTGCGCAGCCCGCTCTCCCCTACGCAAAAACCGGAGCATGATTTCTCATGCTCCGGTCAAGGCGTCGACAAAGTTCGACGCCTTGAAAACTTATTCAGGAGTATTCAAAAACACTCCTGAATAAGCTATGATTGAACGCAGAAAGGGGACTCCCGTCCCCTCTCTGCACTCTCCCCATGCAATTCTATACATTGCCGACAGCTTTGTCTACAGCCTCACCGGAGCATGATTTCTCATGCTCCGGTCAAATTTATCAAATTACAGCCCGATGATATCCTTTATCTTCTCAAAGAAGCTCGCTATCGAGGTCACGACCTTCTTCACGCTCTGCACAAAGCCGACCACCTGCGTTTTCGCATCGGAGACCTTTTTCAGCGTGTTCTGCACTTCCTCCACGCGGGACTTGAGCGCATCGCCGTCCAGCCCCTCAAGAGAGCGGCAAAGCGTGATAAGCTGATTTATCTGGGAGTCCGTCAGAGTGACGTTATACTGCTTTGCTATCTGGACTATCTGCTCCTTTATCTCCGCATCGCTCATGTTCTTCGTCTCGTCGAGCATGAGCTTGAGGTCATTGACGATGGAGGTGGAGTCCATGCTGCCTATCTCGTTTGCAAGCTCACCCGTGATGGTAAGCTCCTGAGTGCTGACAAGCTTTGCAATGTCATCAAGCTTCTTGCCGGTCATATCCTCGTATGCCTTATATACGCCGGTGAGCGCTGCGGTACCGCTGACCTCAAAGGGCGCGGCGACAACGACCTTAGCATCGGTAATGCCCGCAGTCGCAAGCGCGCTTATATACATCTCCGGCGTACACCATGTTATATTGCTCGTGGTCACGTCCATGCCGCTGCCCTCGCTGAGAAGCTGGACATAGACGCTGGAGATGGAGCGCGTGCCGATAAGGGCGGAGTCAACGTAGCCCTCAAGATACTGACGCTCCTCGGCGTTTGTTACCTTCATTTCAATGCAGCTTCCGCGCTCAACGCCGAAAGCCCGATACACGGCGGCTATCTGCTCCTCATTAAGCTCGTTGCCGATGACGGCGCGGGTCATGCCGTTATCCGCATAGACCGGGACGCAGATGCCCGCGACCAAGAGCAGTGCAAGCAGCAGTGTGGTTATCCTTCTAAGCTTTTTCATATCAACATCATCCTTTCAGATAATATGACGCATTTTTTTCGATTTTGTTCCATATATTTTTGCGCATAAATCAAGCTTTTTGTATGTTACCATATTGTAACCTGAAAATAAAGTCTTTTTTGTAAATCTTCATAATTATTAAGCAATGCCCCGGCGCGGATATATAAGCAGCCGGATATTATCGCTTCTGATGATCTCCGGCTGTCTTTTTATTTACTTGAGCATAGCCCGGCGGCGCTTATAGTCCGGAAGATATCTCTCGACCAGCGCGTAAAACTCCTTCGAGTGGTTCATGTGCCGGAGATGGGCAAGCTCATGGACGACGACATAATCTATCGCCTCGCCCGGGTACTGCATGAGCCTGAACGAAAAGCATATTCTTCCCCGGCTGTTACAGCTTCCGAAGCGGGTCCTTGCCCCGCTTATCGTAATGCCCGCCGGGTGCAGGCCCATGAGCGCACCGAAATACTCCACCCGTCCGGGCAGATACTCCCGCGCCGCCGCCCTCAGGCGCTTTTCCTCCTCGGGGCTTATCTCGTTTTGCATCGGACGCGCCTTTTCGAGCTGCTTAATAATCCAGTCCTCATGCGCGGCGACAAATTTATCAATTTCGCTTTTCGGCAGACGGCGCGGAGCGCGGACAAGCGGTCTCCCGTCGCGTATGCCGAGCGACAGACTGCGCCTGTCAGAGCGGATAAGCTCATAGTCTCTCATCGCGTAAATCTCCTCGCATAGCCGCAGCGGCGGCATAGCTCCTCGACCGCGCGGCGGCGGGAGAAGCCCTCGCGTATGCTCACGGCGCGGGGCGAGGCAAGTATCTCGTCCAGCTCCTGTTCAAAGAGATTGCCGAGAGGGATATCGCCCTCATGGTCAAGGCAGCAGGGCACGACCGTACCGTCGCAGAGTACGCCGACCTGATCGCGCAGACCGTAGCAAAAGCAGCTATCGCCCAAGTCCCCGGCGCTCATATCCGGCCAGTCGAACATCTCTCCCGGCTCTAAGAATACGCGCTCGGCAAGGCGCAGACCCTGACGCGACTGCGTCCAGGGCTGTGGGAAATAGAGCTTAAGCTCATGGCGTATCTCCTCGTTGAGCGTGTCGAAGCCGCCGGAGTTCCAAAGCCGCATAACGCAGATTTTGCCGCGCTCCCCTGCTCTTGCGGCAAAGTAGGCACAGCACTTGAGGTAATCCGCCGGCTTCTCTCCGCCGTTACCCTCAAAGGCTTGCAGCGATATATTGATTTTATGCACCGCACCGCAGTCGAGCAGCAGCTCGCCGCGCTCGGGCAGGAGCGTACCGTTTGTGGTGATAATGAGCTTGAAGCCGAGCTCCTGCGCAGTCTCAAGGAGATTGTCAAGCTGCGGATGCAGCAGCGGCTCCCCCATGAGGTGCAGGTATAGATACTCGGTGTGCTTTCGCAGTCGGGCGGCGAGCAGGCGAAATTCCCCGGGAGTCATGATTTTTGCCGCACGGCGCGTCCCGGGGCAGAAGCGGCAGCTGAGATTGCAGACGTTGCTTATCTCAAGGTAGGCTTTTTTCAGCATGGTATTATTCTCCCATCCGGGTTTTGGGTGGCAGGGCTTGCTTCCCCCTTTAGGGGGAAGTGGCCTGCGGGGCGAGTGGGTTCGCTCCACGCCCTTGGCGCCCCTTTTAGGGGAGCTGTCGAGCGTGAGCGAGACTGAGGGGTCGCCGGGGCTGAGTGACTGCCAATGAGGAAAAGAATGGTCCGCACTGCATTCTGTCTTTTCCGGTCTGCACCGTGTTCTACCCCGGAGACTCCTTTCCCCAGTGTGCGCACTGGGGACTTCCCCTAAGAGGGGCAGCGCCCTGCGGGGCGGCTTCGCTCCACGCCCTTGGCTCCCCCTTCGGGGGAGCTGTCGAGCGATAGCGAGACTGAGAGGGTGCCGGGGCGGAGAGACAGCCAATGAGGAAAAGAATTGTCCGCACTGCGTTCTGTCTTTTCCGGTCTGCACCATGTCCTACCCCGGAGACCCCTTTCCCCAGTGTGCGCACTGGGGACTTCCCCTAAGAGGGGCAGCGCTTCGCGGGGCGAGGGACACGCCGGTCAGAGCACGCACCCATCGTGGCTTCACTCCCCCACATTCACTATATCCCGCATGACATCTGGCGCTATTTTCACCACCTTGCGGTCGTAGGTGACGAGCCCGTTAAGCTCATCCTCCACATCCGAAAGCTGCGTGTACACGGCGGCGGACAAGCCCTGCGCCTTTGCCGGGGCTATTTGCTTATGATAAAGCTCCTCAAGCGCCATCTCAAGCTGAGCTGCCGTCTCAAAGCTCTTATATCCGAAATTCTTCCGGCTGAAGCGGTGGCTGCGAACGGCGTGATTATATCCGCCGAACTCGCTCAAAACCACGGCGCGCCCCAGCTTATCCGGCTTGAACCTGTACTCGCGGAAGTAAACGTGCAGGCTCTTGATGCTGCCGATGCCCTGGTCGTGCCAGCCGGAGGCATGGTCGATAGTGCGTGTAGTATCCACACTGCGGATGAGCTGGCACATCTTCGCCGAGTCAAACTGACCCCAGCCCTCATTGAACGGGACCCACATCGCTATGCAGGGGCAGTTATACAAATGCCGCAGCATTGCGCCGAGCTCGACCTTATACAGAGAGCGCCCCTCGCCGCTTCTGCGGGCAAAAAGCCCGTAGGACTTGTCCTTGAGGTGTATTCCCGTCACAAGCGGCGCAGACACCACGAGAGGATTATACTTGCCTCCGCCGTTCGGCATATCCTGCCAGACGAGCATACCGATACGGTCGCAGTGATAATACCAGCGCAGCGGCTCGACCTTGATATGCTTGCGCAGCATATTAAAGCCCAGCGCCTTAGCGGTCTGTATATCGTATATCAGCGCCTCATCCGTCGGCGCGGTGTACAGCCCGTCCGGCCAGTAGCCCTGATCGAGAAGCCCATTGTGAAAATACGGCGAGTTATTCAAAAACAGTCTCGGAACGCCGTTTTCGTCCTCCTCGACCGAGAATTTACGCATGGCAAAGTAGCTCTTGACCTCGTCCTCGCCGCAGCTCACGCTAAAGCCGTAGAGCCTTGGATGCTCGGGCGACCATGCCTCAAAGTCCGGCACGGGAATACTCGCCGGGAGAAGATAGTCGGCCCCGCCGAAATGGGCGTAGGCATCCTCCTCGCCCACAATATCCGCCGATATCTCCACAGCCGCCCCGTCGAAGTCCGGCGTTATACGCAGACTCCTGACGTATGACTCCGGCACGGCCTCAAGCCACACCGTCTGCCATATGCCGCTCTGGGGCGTGTACCATATGCCGCCCCGGTGCGTCTTCTGCTTGCCGCGGCTGTGATAGCCGGTGTCGGTATCGTCGGTGACGCGGACGGTGATAAGCGCGCGGCCGTCCTCTATAGCGTCGGTGATATCGGCGGAAAAGGGCAGATATCCTCCGAGGTGGCTGACGACCTGCGTGGAATTTACCCACACCGTTGCGCACTGGTCTACCGCGCCGAAATTGAGGATAATGCGCTTGCCCTCAAAGTCCTGCGGCAGCGCGACGTCGCGGCGATACCAGAGATATTCCCCCGCTCCGAGTCTGCGATTTACTCCCGACAGCTCGCACTCCGGCGAAAACGGGACGATAATTTCCCCTTCAAACTCCTTCGGATGCCGCGACGAGCTGCTTATAGCATACTCCCATGGGCCGTTCAAATTCAGCCATGCGCGGCGCACAAGCTGCGGGCGCGGGTACTCGGGCAGCGGCAGATTTATATCAACCTTATCGGTCCAGGCTGTGTTCATAGAAATCCTCCGAAAAATGCTTGTTATTATAACTTACTTTCCTCAAATATAATGCTCCGGGCAGAATTACTCCTGCCCGGTTGAATAAAGCTATATCGTAAGCTCAGAACAGACCGGGGAAGCCTCCGAGACCGCCCTGAAGCTTGTTCATGGCCGCGCTGGTCTGATCGTCGCAGCTCTTGAGTGCGCCGTTGACTGCGGTAAGGATAAGATCCTGAAGCATCTCGACGTCCTCGGGGTCAACGACCTCGGGCTTTATCTCAAGGCTCTCAAGCTGTCTTGTGCCGAGGATGACGGCCTTGACCGCGCCGCCGCCGGACGTGAACTCAAACCGGGTCGACTCAAGCTCCTGCTGCATCTTCAGGAAGTCCTGCTGCATCTTCTGTGCCTGCTTCATCATGTTCATCTGATTGCCGCCGGGATAACCGCCGCGAAATCCGCCTTTTGCCATAGTTTATTTCCTCCAATAATTTTTATCAATAATACAATATAAAAGTATATTATATACTCATATAAACCTGACCTCAGGGTACTTTTTAAGCTCCTCAAGGCTGTGGGGCTGACGCGGCTTCGGCTTGAGCTCGGAGAGCATCACGCGCATCTCGCGCCCTGCCGCAGCGCTTGCCGCCTCGCCGATACGCTGCACCACGTCCGGCTTATTGACTCTGCCGTACACAAAGCCCGGCATCACCTCAAGGCGCAGTATATCGCCCTCGACCACGGCGCACAGCTTCGTCTCGTCGCCGAGGAAGCCGCGAATGTCGCCGGGGAGCTTATCCCTCACGCTGTCGCAGACCGCCGCCCAGAGCGCATCCTTTTCGGGCGCTGCCGGCTTTTCCGCAGGGGCAGACTCTGCCGGCTGAGTCTCCGTTTTTTGAAGCTCTCTGCCGCGCAGGAAGCTGTCCTCCGGCTGCTCCTCGGCAAACTGCGCCATGTCAGGCTCCGGCTCGCTCTCCTGCTCCGTCTCCCATGAGTGCGGAGGCGGCGCGTCCTCGTCCCCGGGGTAATATTCCTCCGCCCTCAAAGTCTCGGCAGGCCGAGCAAGCGGCACGCCCTGCTTCATCTGCTCCTCAAGCCGGGATATACGCGCCCGCAGTGCGGGAACTCCGTCAATTATATTCTTATCGCACAGCGACACGAGGCAAAGCTCCGCCGCAAGCTTCATATCACGTCCGTCACGCATCGAGGCAAGCGCACTCTGCACATTGTCCATAGCGTATATAAGCTCATCCCGCGTAAGTCTGCGCGCAAGAGCCGTAAGACTCTCCGTGCTGTAGCCGCCGGACAGGAGACTGCCGCCGCTCTTCGGCGCGACGTGCATTATCAAAACATCCCGCATCAGGCCGTTAAGCTCCGTGAGCAGGGTCGCCGGGTTTTTCCCGTCCCGCCAGAGCGAGGCGAATATGCTCAGCACCGCCGAGGCATCGCCTCCGGCGATTTTACTCAAAAGCTCCGCCACGCGAAGATTGCCCGCAAGCCCCATCGCGGAATACACTGCCTCCGCGTCGATTTTCTCGCTTGCGGAGCACTGATCCAAAAGCGTCAGCGCGTCACGCACACCGCCGTCGGCAAGGCGCGCGATTATCTCCGCCGCCTCATGCGTCAGCGCCATTTGCTCCTTCGCCGCGATGCTCTCAAGATACTCCGCGATAACGGCGCTGTCAAGCCGCTTGAAGCTGTGCCTCTGGCAGCGGGACAGTATCGTCGCGGGAACCTTTTGAAGCTCGGTCGTGGCGAGGATAAACATAAGGTGCTCGGGCGGCTCCTCAAGTATCTTGAGCAGCGCGTTGAAGGCCGCGGTCGAGAGCATATGCACCTCGTCGATGATATACACGCGCTTTTTGACCGCCGCCGGGGAAAATACCGCCTCGTCGCGCAGGGCGCGGACATTGTCAACACCGTTATTGGAGGCGGCGTCAAGCTCCACCACGTCCAGAATGGAGCCGTCCGCAATGCCCCGGCAGGCGGGGCACTCGCCGCAGGGACTGCCGTTGACCGGGTGCTCACAGTTGACGGCGCGGGCTAAAATACGCGCACAGGTAGTCTTGCCGGTGCCGCGGGTACCGATGAAGATATAGGCATGCGACAGCCGCCCGGTGATGACCTGATTTTTCAGCGTCTCCGTTATATGCTTTTGGCCTATGACCTCGTCAAAGGTCTGCGGCCGCCATTTGCGGTACAAAGCCTGATACATTCTGCGCCTCCCAGACGAAAAAGCGAGTTAGAATATAATGATGGCTCTTGACAAGACTGCACACCGGACCCCGAAAAATGCGATATGCCCGTTACGCCGGCAGCCGGCTCGGACCCGGCACCCTCGCGGCACACGGAAAGCACCGCTTAATGCTGCTCGGTTCCCCGCCTGACATGGTTCACGGGTTTCCGTTGCGCAAGACCGGATCGTCAACGCTGCTTACCGGGGTCAGACGACACAGAACATATCCTCAGTCTGGAATTCATCCCTGCTGTAGCGGATTGCAGGTTACAGGGCACCGCTGGCTCCCCGACTAGTGCAGCCTTGTCAAAAGCCACGTTCTTATTTTATCACAGCCGCGGGAAATAATCAATAGCTTTCTCATTGTCGCTGTTGTAAAATAAAATCGGGGTCTTTTCCGGGCTTTTTCCGGCCTTTGAATAAAAATAATAAAAGTTTTTCTTTACAAATGAAAATTCTGTGGTATAATAAACAGGCTTGATAAGGGCCCGTAGCTCAGCTGGGAGAGCGCACGGTTCGCATCCGTGAGGTTCGAGGGTTCGATCCCCTTCGGGTCCACCAAAACAATATAATCCGAACCTTGTGGCGATTGGTCATGGGTTCGGATTTATTGTTTTAATGGAAGAAATTGAAGACTGGTAACAAAAGCCGGGAGGACTGCCGAGCGTGGCAATCCCCCCGGCTTCTTTATGTAGATTCACTGTCTGAAAGCTCTGTAGCCGTCGTTCAGCATCTTGCGGGCGTACACGCCGAAGCTATGCATTCCCGATACGCCCATTTTGATTTTTATGGAATCCCAAACCCTTGATTTTTAAGGTGAAGATACTTCCTGCGCTTTTCCGGAAAGTCCTTGCTTTTATTCGCTTTGCCGATTATAATTATACTGTGATTTTATAAACAGACGCAGAACTGAACTGCAACAGGAGTACTGCCCATGAAGTATTTATCTATCGCGCAAACCGCCGAACGCTGGGGTATCTCCACCCGCCGTATTCAGATTTTATGCGGCGAGGGGCGTGTCCACAGTGCTATCCGCATTGGCTCGGTCTGGGGGATTCCAGAGGACGCAGAGAAGCCAGCGGACGCGAGAATCAAGAACGGCAAGTATATCAAAAAGCCCGCCGAAAACGAAAAATGAGCATCATTACTCTGATGGAGGTTTTAATATGAAAATCGCTATTTTATACATTTGCGTAGGGAATTATCATGTGTTCTGGAAAGATTTTTTCCTTTCTGCCGAGAAATATTTTTTGCCTAATGTAGATAAAGACTATTTTGTTTTTACGGATTCAAAGCATATTTTTCAGGAAGATAATACTCATATAATCAAGGTTTACCAGAATGATCTTGGATGGCCGCATAACACTCTTCTGCGTTATCATATGTTCGACTCGCAGCATGAGAAACTTAGTGCATATGATTACATTGTTTTCTTTAATGCAAATTGCCTGTTCGTTGATACCATAACAGCTTTTGATTTTTTGCCTGTAGCAGAAGAGTTTGTATTTGTAAATCACCCAATTTTCTACGACAAATCCAACATGGAATTCACCTACGAAAGAAATCCTAAATCCACTGCATTTATTCCATTTGGCGAAGGAACGCATTATATCAGCGGTGGTGTAAACGGTGGAAAAGCGGCATCTTTTTTGTCTATGGCAAAAGAGCTACGGTCGTGTGTCGATCACGATGCAGAAAACAATGTAATAGCTCTATGGCATGATGAATCTCATATTAACAAGTATGCCCTCGATCATCCCAACTATCGCTTATTGGATGCAAGCTTTTTCTTCCCGGAGGGATGGGAAGGCCCATTTATTCCGAAAATCGTTGCAAGAGAAAAAAGCAAATACATAAATATTGACAAATTGAAAAAGCAAAAGTTAGGACTCAAGCATAGAATCAAGCATTGGCTAAGACGAATAACTAAAAGAATGATAAAATTTTAATGTTGAAGGCTTCCTATTGACTTTCCATGCATCTTTCAGGCAGAAATTCATATATGAGCATCCGGAAATTCAGATTATTCATATCCACAACGGTGCAAAACACTATTATCCATTAAAAGCGCAAAGCAGGCTGGACTGCCGATTAGAATAGCCCATGTCCACATCACTGACTTTCCTCATGACGAGAAATACTCCCGCCGATTGGAGATGACTTCGTCAGAAATCGGGTGTTTTTGTGCACATCTTCCGTGTTATGTAAGCTTCCCCTGAGGGTACAGTCATGAACATAGCTTTGACGCGCTGCGTCGATTTCGGCACCTTCCTCCCCTCCTCCGCAAGAACCCCTGCCAGGGATTACCCGGGCAGGGGTTCTGCATATTATATATTATTCACACCGCCAGCCGCTCAAGACCCACGCCCTCTCTCCAGAGACGGCAATAAATATCGGTACAGCGCTTAAACTCATCGAACATCGCCGTGGCGCGCTCCTCGTCCCCGTAGACCTTCCAAAGCCCGGAGCGCTTGAAGTTTGCCGCCTTATTATCAATAAAGCCCCTGACGTCCTCGGGCGGATAGCTGAGAAAAAGCCCTATCTCATGCGGAAAGCTCTCGCTTTCGCGCAGGCGCTCTATTAGCTGCACGACGCAGCGGTCGCAGCTTGCGCAGGAATAGCCCGCCGCGCAAAGTATTTCGGCTGCCTCCGAGTCGCTGAGGTCGCGCCGGAGCGACGCCGGTCTGTAGAGATACATCAGCACCCGCTTTTCGGAGTAGCGCAGCGGGAGCAGGCGCAGACCCTTGGGCACAAGGGCGCGGTTCAGCCGCCGCACCTCCGCAGTCACGTCCTCCCGCGTCTCGTAGGGACAGGAAAACAGACTCCCGGTCTTGACCCCGGCGAGCGTCGGTGCGCACTGACTCACAAACAATTCCTCCGACATGAACTACCTCCTGATTATCTTGATCGTTTTTTCTTATTTTAAGCCGTGTGCTTCTCCAATATTCCCCGCAGCGCGGAGAGAGAGCTTGTGTGGCAGCGCTCGATTATCGTGTCCTGACCCTTTAGCTCGCTCAGCGCCGCCTGAAGCAGCTTGTGCGACATGGTCGAGGTGAAAAATATCGTAAGATCCGGGCTTCCAAGCTTGTTTTTCAGCCCTCCGCTCTGCTTTGTAAACACCTTGGCCTCGCAGCTATAGGCTCTGCAAAGCTCCATATATCTTCGCTCCATGCGTTCGTTTCCGCCTAATATTACTACGCTCACCGGTCGCTCCTTTCTTTGTTTTAGTTAGAGTCATTTAACTCGCTTTTGTTATATTGGCTCCCCCTAAGTGGGGGGAGCTTTGGTCGGGTGATAAAATCGGCGAGTACCTCAGCCAAGCCGTCATTGCCCATAAAGAGACTATGCAGCAAAGCGCCGTTTTAGTCTGTCGTAAGGAGATGCGGATTCCCACGTCGCTTCGCTCCTCGGAATGACGGAGGTGGATTTTGTCGGGTTGCGCTGATTTCTCCGGTCTGCGTGTCGGAGAGCATAAAAATCGAAGCAGCAGCGCAAGCCCAAGCCCTTGGCGCCCCTTTTAGGGGAGCTGGCGCAGAGCGCCTGAGGGGTCTCCGGGGCTGAGAAACTGCCAATAGGGAAAAGAATGGTCTGTACTTGTTGCTTTCTTTTCCTTCTTGCTCTGGTCTCGGCTCCGGCGACCCCTTTCCCCAGTGTGCGCACTGGGGACTTCCCCTAAAAGGGGCAGCGCTTCGCGGGGAAATCGCTAATGCTACGATTGTCCGTGGCAATTGCCGTGCATTGCGCAGTGGGCGCAATTATGTCCGCAGGAGGATTTGCCCTGCCTCTTCTGCCGGATAAGATGCACTGCTATACCGACGACCATGACCGCAAGCACAAGCGATATAATTATCGTGCCGAGATTTGCGCTCAACCACATTAACATTGAAAATCTCTCCTTTCCACGGGATAATAATTCTAAATTTACTTGACGCTCTTGAGCTTTGTCGCTTCCTTGTAGGGCTTGAAGATCATATACACTATGAACGCGAGCGCAGCGACTGCCGCAATAAGCCCGATAACATTGACATTCCCTGTGAAAAGCCCGCCGAACTGGTTTATCATCAGCGAAACGACATAGGCAAGGCCACACTGATAGCCTATCGCAAACCAAGTCCACTTGGAGTTATTCATCTCGCGCTTTATCGCACCGATGGCCGCAAAGCAGGGCGCGCAGAGGAGATTAAACACAAGGAAGGAGTAGCCCGTGATGCCGGTGAAGGCCATGGCGATATTCTGATATACGCTGCCCTCTCCGCCGCCGTACAGTATGCCGAGGGTGCCGACGATATTCTCCTTTGCGACAAGACCGGTGATGGACGCGACCGTTGCCTGCCAGCTTCCCCAGCCGAGCGGTGCGAATATCCATGCGATAGCATTGCCGATGGCTGCAAGGATGGAGTAATCTATCTGCTCCTCGCTGAGCATACCGAACTTGCCGTCTACCCAGCCGAAGTAGCTCGTAAACCAAACGAAGATGGTGGACAGCAGGATTATCGTGCCTGCCTTCTTGATAAAGCTCCAGCCGCGCTCCCACATACTGCGCAGGACGTTGCCGAGGGTCGGCCAGTGATATGCGGGAAGCTCCATGACGAAGGGCGCAGGCTCGCCGGAGAACATTCTTGTTTTCTTGAGCATGATGCCGGATATGATTATTGCCGCCATGCCGATGAAATACGCGGAGGTCGAGACGAGTGCGCTGCCGCCGAACAGTGCGCCCGCGATCATTCCGATAAAGGGCACTTTAGCGCCGCAGGGGATGAAGGTCGTGGTCATTATCGTCATGCGGCGGTCACGCTCGTTTTCAATGGTGCGGGATGCCATGATACCGGGCACGCCGCAGCCGACGCCGATGAGCATCGGGATAAAGCTCTTGCCGGAAAGACCGAACTTGCGGAAGATACGGTCGAGCACAAAGGCGATACGCGCCATATAGCCGCAGGCCTCAAGGAAGGCCAGCATCAAAAACAGCACCAGCATCTGCGGCACAAAGCCGAGCACCGCGCCCACACCGGCGACTATACCGTCAAGGATAAGCCCGCTCAGCCAGTCCGCCGCGTTCGCCGCCTCAAGCCCCTTTCCTATGAGCACCGGGATGCCGGGGACCCACACGCCGTAGTCGGCAGGGTCTGGAGCGTCAAAGCCGTTTTCCTTGAGATAGGCGACGGCGTCCAGATAGCTCATGGCCACCGTGCTTTCCTCGTCCGCGTCCGCAGGGATGGCGTCATAGTACGCCGTCATGTCGTTTATGGCGAGAGTTTCCTCATCCTCGACTCCGATGACCGCGCTGTCGGTCTCGGGCGTGAAGGCCTCGGCCTCGGCGAGTATCGCATCGCCGTCAAAGTCCTCCGCCTCGGGATCTATCTCAGAGTCGAGGAAGGCGTCCAGAGCCGTGAGCGCCGCCGTGTAGTCGTCGTTTACCTCGTTATACGCGGCGGAGCCTATGCCGAGGAAATGCCAGCCGTCGCCGAATACGCCGTCATTCGCCCAGTCGGTTGCCGGCGCGCCGACGGCGACCATAGCTACCCAGTAGACGAAGAACATGACCGCAGCGAATATCGGAAGTCCCAGCCAGCGGTTTGTGACCACGCGGTCGATTTTATCCGAGCTTGAAAGCCCGCCCTGCTTTTTCTTCTTATAGCAGCCCTTGATAATGCTCGCTATGTAGACGTAGCGCTCGTTTGTGATGATGCTCTCCGCGTCGTCGTCCAGCTCTTTTTCGGCGGCTCTGATGTCCTCCTCAATGTGCTCGAGCACATCGGCGGGAATGGAGAGCTTTGCAAGCACCTTGTCGTCGCGCTCAAAAATCTTTATCGCGTACCAGCGCTGCTGCTCCTCAGGCATATTGTGTACGGCGGCCTCCTCGATATGCGCTATCGCGTGCTCGACAACGCCGGAGAAGGTGTGCATGGGGACGGTCTTTGCGCTTTTCGCCGCCTTTACCGCGGCCTCGGCTGCAAGCATAACGCCGTCGCCCTTGAGCGCCGATATCTCATAGACCTCACAGCCCAGCTCCCGCGAAAGCTCCTTGATGTTTATCTGGTCGCCGTTTTTACGCACCACGTCCATCATGTTTATCGCAACGACGACGGGGATGCCAAGCTCGGTGAGCTGAGTCGTCAGGTAGAGATTGCGCTCAAGATTTGTGCCGTCCACGATATTCAAAATCGCGTCGGGACGCTCGTCTATCAGGTAATTACGCGCCACGACCTCCTCCAGCGTGTAGGGGGACAGCGAGTAAATACCCGGCAGGTCCATGATGACGACATTCTCATGCCGCTTGAGCTTGCCCTCCTTCTTCTCGACCGTCACGCCCGGCCAGTTGCCGACAAACTGGTTTGAGCCGGTCAGGGCATTGAAGAGCGTTGTCTTGCCGCTGTTCGGATTGCCGGCAAGGGCAATTTTTATCTGTCTTTCCATATTAAAAGCTCCTTTTAAGCTCTCTTGTAATATCTCCGGCGGTTAAGCAAGCTTAACTCGCCTGCAAAAAATTATTCGACCTCTATCATTTCGGCGTCGGCCCGTCTCAGGCTAAGCTCATAGCCGCGAACTGTCAGCTCAACGGGGTCGCCGAGCGGGGCAAGCTTGCGGACGTAGACCTCAACGCCCTTGGTAATGCCCATGTCCATTATCCGGCGCTTGACCGCGCCCTCGCCGTGGAGCCTTACGACCTTGACCGTTTCTCCGACCTTGGTCTCCTTCAGTGTTTTCATTGTCCTCTCTCCTTTTATACCATGATTTTTCCTGCCATCTCCTTGCTGATGGCTATTCTGGACTCCTTGACCTTGACTATCAGGTTGCCGCCGATGGTCGAGATGACCGTCACGCTGCCGCCCGCGACAAGACCGAGATCCTCCAGATGCTTTTTCACCTCAGGACTACCGCCGACCTTTCTTATCATGTTCTCCTCGCCGGCGTCTGCCAGAGTAAGCGGCATCATATATATCCCTCCGTATCTTAGTAGCTCAGCGCGATACGCGATGCTGGTTAGTTTGCCTTAACTCATGAAATGAAGAATAAGTTAAGCTTCCTTAACCGTCTCGCAGTTTAACACGTCTAACCGCGCTTGTCAATAGTATTTCCCGATATTTTTTTCGACCTTGCAATTTTGGTTAAATTGTGTTAACCTTTATACATCAAGAAGTAGAGGACGGTGCAGTTTGCCATGGAGATACTGAGAGCCTCCGAGGATTATCTCGAGGCGATGCTTATAATGAAGGAGAGGCACGGCTATGTCCGCTCCATCGACGTGGCGGAGTATTTGGGCGTGACAAAGCCCAGTGTGAGCTATGCGACAAAGCGGCTCAAGGAGAGCGGGCATATCACGATGGATAAGGACGGTCTGATAACGCTGACGGAAAGCGGCATGGCGGTTGCGGCGAGTATGCTCGACCGGCATAAGACGCTGACGGCGTTTTTGATAAATATAGGCGTGGATAAGGACACCGCCGAGGCCGATGCCTGCAAAATGGAGCACGATATAAGCCAGCAGACCTTTGAGGCCATCTGCCGCCACGCCAGAAGTCACATCAAAGAAGAATAATTATATTGTTATATATATTATTGAAACTCCGCTGAAAGGCGGAGTTTTGCTTTTTCGGTGTGGAGGCCTCCGCAAAAATCGGCGCCCCCCGCCCAGCTCTGCCTCCGTCATGCCGGGACCGGTGCTCACACCGGTCTCGGCATGCTCAGGATATCTTGTTATATCATCCTTCTGAAACGCGGCTGTCGAGCACGCTTTTTATAATTCTTGCGGCGGAGCGCCGGAGATCCTCATCGGTCAGGCGGAAGCCCTTAAGCCCGCGGCGAATTGCAAGCTTATCAAGCGGCGAGCCCGGCATTATAAGGTCGTTTCCCGCGCCGATGGCGCTGCCCGCGTCCGCAAGACCGGGAAGGGTCGAATACCAGTCGCTCATCACCACGCCCTCAAAGCCCCACTCGTTTCTCAAAACGGCGGTGCAGAGGTCGTGACTGTTTGCGGTATAAACTCCGTTTAGCATATTATAGCTTGTCATGAGCGCCTTGGGACTCGCCTCGCGGACGCATATCTCAAAGCCCTTGAGATATATCTCGCGCAGCGCACGCTCATGGACAATGCTGTCGTTTTTGTTGCGGTTATTCTCAAGATTGTTGCAGGCGAGGTGCTTTACCGTCGCGTAGCAGCCCTCGATGCTCTGCACTCCGCGCACTATCGCCGCCGCAAGCTTACCGCTCAGGACGGGATCCTCGGAAAGATACTCAAAATTCCGCCCGCAGAGGGGGTTACGGTGGATGTTCATGGCGGGGGCAAGCCAGTAGCTCACGCCGTATTCGTCCATCTCCCGCGCCACGGCCTTGCCCACCCGCTCGCAAAGCTCACTGTTCCAGGTCTGCGCCAGAGCGGTGCCGACCGGGAAGGCCGTTGCAAGCTGATAAAGCGCCTCGTCCTCGGGCGAGGCCGCAAGATACCGGCGCAGCTTCTCCGGGAGCGAGTTCATAATATCGCTTATATACGCGCCCTTGATAAAGCGCAGGCGGCCGCGGCTGTTGAGCGCAGACTCGCGCAGCAGGCGCAGTCCGGCAGGCCCGTCGGCGAGATTGAGATTGGTGATGCCCTTGCCGACAAGCTTATCCGTCGTGCGTCCGATGGAGCCGGGAGTGAAGTTATGGCTTGTGCTGAACATCCCGCTTATGCCGGAGCCGACGCAGAGCCTTATCATATCGCTGCTTGTGAGGCGGGAGAGGATGGCGCGGACGTTTTTGTCATCGCAGACCGAGTCCTCGTGATAGTCAACGGCGGCGCATTTTATCCCGGCGGCGCTCAGCGCAAGACGCGGGAGAGCCTCAAGCGCGTCGGTATTTTTGCGTATCGCGGGGGCTATCTCCTCAAAGTCGATTTTCACGGGGCAGATATGCCGCAGCCTTTGAAGCTCCGCCGTATCGTCGAGAGCTATGACGGCGGCGGGGCGCGTTGCGTCTGACGAGCAGCCGACGCGGAGAATATAATCGCCCTTTTCAAGGATATATGCACCTCGGCGCTCCGAGTAGCTTGCCATATAATCGAGCGGGAAGCTTATTTCAAGCCTTTCCTCCTCACCGGGGGCAAGAGCGGCGGTCTTTGCAAAGCCGACAAGCCGCTGATACTCCTTCACAAGCTCGCCCTGCGGCGCGGAGACATAGACCTGCACGACCTCCTTGCCGCGCATGGAGCCGGTATTTTTGACCGATACGGAGAGCCTTAGCCTGCGCTCCTCAAGGCTGACCGAGGCATCGGAGAGCGCAAAGCTTGTATATGACAGACCAAAGCCGAAGGAGTAGCGGCGCACAGCCTCAAAGCTGTCGTAATAGCGATATCCGACGTATATGCCCTCGCGGTAAAACTCGCGCGCAGTATCGCCGTTTAAGTAGCTGTACTGCATGGCACAGGGCACATCGGCGTAGCAGCGCGCCCATGTATCCGTGAGCTTGCCGCAGGGATTTGCCCTGCCGCTTATAATGTCGGCAAGCGCGGCGCCGCCCTCCATGCCCTGCTGACAAAACCAGATGACCGCCGTGACCTCGTCGTCCAGAGTGCCTATATCGAGATAGGAGCCGGAATTTATCACAAGGACGGAGTTTTTGTAGCCTGCCGCGATTTTCCGGATGCTTTCCGTCTCGGCGGCGCTGAGCTCAAAGTCTCCGCTTTTCGGCGTCCTGTCCGCGCCCTCGCCCGCCTGCCTTGCAACGACGTAAATAGCCGTGTCGCAGGCGGAGCCTTTTATATCCTCGTCGGATACGGCGCGTCCGGCGGGAGGAGTAAATGGCTCAAGCATACTGTTCATTATCCCCGCGCCCTGAGCGCTGCGCAGGGCAAGCCAAGCCTTCTCCGCCTCGCGGCATTCGCGCTCAAAGTCGCCTATCCAGCCGTAGCTTGCTATCTCATAGCCCGCAAGCTCCAGCCCCTCAAGTATGGTGACGGCGTGGCGCTCGTTGACCTCGCCCGAGCCGGTGCCGCCCTTGACGGTGCGCGATGCACCCGCGCCGTAGAGTGCTATTCTGCCGGGCTTAACGGGAAGCGCCCCCTCGTTTTTCAGCAGGACTATGCCCTCTCTTGCGGCGGCGCGCGCCAGCTCACGGTTTTCACGCTGTAGCGGCGTTACAGCGTCGCTCGTTGCGGCTCTTATTATGCGCTCTTTCATGACCGTACCCCCTGATTTGCATTTTCTTTACTATATTCTATATCACGTCCGGGGTATTTGCAAGAATTATGCGCTTTTACCGGCAAGCTTTTTAAGCTCCGGCTTACCGTCTGTGATGACTGCGGTAAGCGTATCGCCGCAGACGACCTTGCCCTCGAGCATCAGCTCCGCCGCCGCATCCTCGATGCTTTGCTGTATCGTGCGGCGCAGAGGACGCGCTCCGTAGCTTTCGTCATAGCCGGCAGAGGCAAGCCATAGCGCGATTTCATCCGGAAGCTCAAGCGTAATGCCAAGCTTTTCAAAGCGGCGGGCAAGCTCCGAGAGCATCCCGCGCGTTATGCGCAGCATCTCCTCCTCGCCGAGACGGTGGAAAACTATCGTCTCGTCCACGCGGTTGAGAAACTCCGGGCGGAAGGTCGCCTTTAGCTCCTCCATGACCTGACGGCGCATCTCCGTCTCGCTCCGCGCCGGCTCACAGCCGAAGCCGAGGCGCTGCCGCTTGTCGCTTATGGTCTTTGCGCCGATGTTTGAGGTCATAACGATGACCGCGTTTCTGAAATCGACGCGCCGCCCGGTGGAGTCCGTGAGATGCCCGTCGTCCATTATTTGCAGCAGTATGCTCCACACGTCCTCATGCGCCTTTTCAATCTCGTCAAACAACACCACCGACCACGGCTTGCGCCTGACCTTCTCGGTGAGCTGTCCGCCGTCCTCGTAGCCGACATAGCCCGGAGGCGAGCCGATTAGACGGCTGACCGAGTGCTTTTCCATATACTCGGACATATCTATGCGTATCATTGCGCCCTCGTCGCCGTAGACCGTCTGCGCCAGCGCGCGGCAAAGCTCCGTCTTGCCCACGCCGGTGGGACCGAGAAACAGAAAGCTCCCGACCGGCCGCTGCGGGTCCTTGAGCCCGACTCGGCTGCGGCGTATCGCACGGGCAACGGCGGACACGGCCTCGTCCTGACCGACAATGCGCCTTTTCAGCTCCTCCTCAAGCGCCCGCAGACGCGCCGACTCGTCCTCGTCTATGCCGCTGACCGGGATATCCGTCCAGCGCGAGACAAGCTCTGCGATATCGGCGCTCGAAAGCTCCCGCCTCTCGCCGGAGACCTGCAGCCCCGCCGCCGCCTCGTCAAGCAGGTCTATCGCCTTGTCAGGGAGAAAGCGGTCGTTTATATAGCGCACCGAAAGCTCATAGGCGGCGGCTATCGCCTCGTCGCTGATTTTCAGCTTGTGATGCTGCTCCAGGGCTCCGCGCAGGCTTTTGAGCATTTCCATCGTCTGCGCCCTGTCCGGCTCCGACACGCGCACCGGCTGAAAGCGCCGCTCGAGCGCCGCGTCCTTTTCAATGTGACGGCGGTATTCGTCCGGAGTCGTCGCGCCGATTATCTGCACCTCGCCTCGCCCGAGGGCGGGCTTTAGTATATTTGCGGCGTCTATCGCGCCCTCCGCGCTGCCCGCGCCGATTATCGTGTGAAGCTCGTCGATAAACAGTATTACGTCCCCGGCGCGGCGCACATCCTTGAGAACGGATTTTACGCGCTCCTCAAAATCGCCCCTGTACTTCGTCCCGGCAAGCATGGCGGGAATATCGAGCGAGACTATGCGCTTGCCCGCAAGCTCCGCCGGAGCCTCACCGCGTGCCACCTGCATGGCAAGCCCCTCGGCGACCGCCGTCTTACCCACGCCCGGCTCTCCGACTAAGACGGGATTATTCTTCGTGCGGCGGCTCAGTATCTGCACGGCACGCTGAATTTCATTGCCTCTGCCGACAACGGGATCGATTTTGCCGCAAAGCGCCATCTCCGTGAGGTCACGGCTATACTGATCGAGTATTTTAGTCTCGGCGCGGCGAATGCTGCTCCTTGCGCTGCCCACCTGCGCCTTGCCGTGGGAGGACGGATTTCCGAACACGTCCATGAGCATACTGTATATATCGTTTACGTCAAGACCGAGTGAGCCGAGCACGCGCACGCCGCCGCAGTCCGACTGACGCAATATGCCGAGCAGCAGGTGCTCCGTGCCGATATAGCTTTGCCCCAGCGCCTCCGCCTCGCCCGCGGCGCGCTCAAAGGCCTGTCTTGCCCGTGCCGTCAGGCTGTGCTCCGAGGCGGAGGGTGCTCCCACTCCGTCAAGCTCCGCGATGCTCTCACGCAGCCGCCTCTCCGTTATCCCGCAGCGGCGCAGTATGCGCGCACCCAGACCGTCGCCCTCCAGTAATATGCCGAGCAGCAGATGCTCCGTACCGACGTAGCTGTGCCCCATGCTCCCGGCGCCGGCTCCGGCCTTTTCAATGGCGTACTCCGCACGCTGAGTGAATTTCTCGTTGCTTCTCATTGTAACATACCCCTCCGTTGGCGGACTTTATTAGCTGATTATCGCCCATTTCAAGTGCTGAAAAGCGCGAAACATCCAAGACTACGAAAAATTATTGACAGCTTGGCAAAGAAATATATTTAGTACATAAATTTTTAATTGATTTTTGGAATATATGTGTTACAATGTTCAATGACCAAAGAGTCAAAATACATACACGGAGGTAACGTCATGGCTTTTGTTATTACCGACGAGTGCCTGTCCTGCGGTTCCTGCGCAGCTCAGTGCCCTGCCGATGCAATCGAGATGGGCGATCTTCACTACGAGATCGACGCCGATAAGTGCCTGGAGTGCGGCGCATGCGCAGCCCAGTGCCCTGCCGAGGCTATCGTATCCGAGTAAGCAGAACAATAGATTAGGGGGCGATGAACATCGCCCCCTAATCTTCAAGGCGTCGACAAAGTTCGACGCCTTGAAAACTTATTCAGGAGTATTCGACAACACTCCTGAATAAGCTCGGATTGTACGCAGAAAGGGGACTCCCGTCCCCTCTCTGCACTCTCCCCATGCAATTCTTTACATTGCCGACAGCTTTGCCTACAGGCTGAGATTAGGGGGCGATGAACATCGCCCCCTAATCTTATTTAATTATAATTTGAGATAGGAGTCATATATGCCGCAATTTGAAGCTCTATGGCAGGGAGGCCCGATGTTTGCGCAGGCGGAGCATTTCCGCATGGGCACGGACTGCGTGCTGCTGGCGGATTTTGCCCGAGGCGGCGGAAAACGGCTTATAGACCTCGGCTGTGCGTCTGGGGCTATCGGCGTGCTGATGCTGGCAAACGATGAAAAAATCAGCATGACCGGGCTTGAGATAGTGCCCGAGGCGGCGGAGCTTGCGCGGGAAAACCTGCGCCGAAACGGCTTTGACGAGCGCTCGGATATAGTCTGCGGCGACATACGCGAGCACCGAAGGCTGTTTCGCGCCGGGAGCTTTGACGCTGTGGTGGCAAATCCGCCGTATTTCCCTCAGGGGAGCGGCAAGCCTCCGAGGGATGAAAACCGCGCGGCGGCGCGCGGCGAGCTTTGCTGCACGATGGAGGATATATGCACGGCGGCGGCGTTTTTGTGCCGCACGGGCGGTAGCTTCCACGCCGTACATAAGCCGGAGCGCATGGCGGAGCTTTTTTGCTGCATGAGTGCACACGGACTTGAGCCGAAGCGCCTGCGTCTGGTGTGCCACAATGCAGGCTCTGCGCCCAATCTCATTCTCGTTGAGGGGCGGCGCGGCGCAAGGCCGGGGCTAAAAATCGAGCCGACGCTTATAATCCGAAATCCCGACGGCAGCGAAACCGACGAAATTAAAAGGATATATCACAGATAAGAGCCTGTAGACAAAGCTGTCGGCAATGTATAGATTTGCATGGGGAGAGTGCAGAGAGGGGACGGGAGTCCCCTTTCTGCGTTCAATCCGAGCTTATTCAGGAGTGTTTTTGAATACTCCTGAATAAGTTTTCAAGGCGTCGAACTTTGTTGACGCATTGAAAAAACCTCTCCAAGTCGGAGAGGTTTTTCCAGTATATTATAATTATATTAGTTTCTGCTTGCGTATCTTATAACCGTGGTGATGCCGGAAGAGAGAACAAGGTTTACAAGAAGCTCAACAACGAAGTTGATGCCGGCAAGCCCGAACACCGCAAAGTAAATCACATTCGCGCCGCCCGCCCAGCTCTGAAGCGTGGAGCCGAAGAAAACAAGCATGCCGATGATGAAAAGCCCGGTATTGACAACGGGGCAGACAACGCCCGCCGTGATGACCGCCAGAAGAGAATTCTTCTTTGCAATGGCGCGGTAAACAATGCCGGAGAGGTAACCTGCAAGAATGCCCTTGCCGATGCAGACGACTATGCAGCCGATGGGATTAAGCCCCATGAGAAGCATGACCGTGCCGCCGTCCCAGCCGAAAATGCCGCTGAGAAGCACGACCAGACCGAAAACTCCGCCCAGCAGTGCGCCTGCCGAGCTGCCGTAAACTGCCGCGCCGATGATGATAGGCGCAAGCGAAAGGGTGATAGGGAAGGGACCGAAGCGCACGAAATTGCCAAGCACTGTCAGCACGACGACTATCGCCGAGAACAGAGACAGACCGACCTGCCGCCTCAGACCCTTGCGGGGTGTTGCGTTACTCATATTAAATTCCTCCTGCTGCCGCTCCGCTCAAGTCGGATGTGGCGCATCGTGAGTGTACTACAGTGAGTCCGGATTGTCAATGAATTATTTATCCCGCAGCCTTGCGAACACGTCATTATATACGCGCTTGGCACGGCGGCTGTACTCCTGCGTCAGCGCGTCTGCTCGGCGGTTCATCTCCTCCGCGCGCTCCCTGTCCGACATGAGGCGCGTATTCACAAGCACGTTGAGCGCCGCGCCGTGAACCGCCGCCCATCCGAAAGCCGCGCCGGTCCCCGCGTCCGATATAGCAAGGCTGCTGCCCATCGCCGCAAACTCCTCCTGAAGCGCTATGACGCGGCAGCTAAGCTCCAAAATCTCCATCGGCACGGCGGCGGCGGCAATAAGGCATTTTTCCATCGTCTCATCCCTGCCGGGGGCGTCCTTCGGAAGCCGGTAGGCCTCGGCAAGCGGGAGAAAGGCCTCCGCGTCGCCGTCCACAAGCTCCAGAAGCCGCGCCCGCAGGCTCTGCGCCTGCGCGATAAGCTCACGCAGCCGGGGGGAGTTCTCCGCGCATTTCTTTTTCCCGACGCTGAGCTCGCCCACCATGCTGCCGAGTGCCGCGCCGAGTGCCGCCGCAAGCGCGGAAGCACCGCCGCCGCCCGGAGCCGGAGCGGAGGAGGAGAGAAGTGCCGTGAATTCCGACACGGGCAGGTCGATATATTTGTTGTTATCCATAATTGCCTCCGAGGGTGATACTATTTTGTGTCCGACTCTTGCCGTACTTTTTTCAGAAATGCAAAATGTCCGTTGAGCCTTTGTCTGCACCCTTGGCTCCCCTAAGAGGAGAGCTGTCGAGCGCAAGCGAGACTGAGGGGTCGCCGGGGCTGAGAAACTGCCAATAGGGAAAAGAATGGTCTGTACTGCGTCCTGTCTTTTCCGGTCTGCTCCGGTCTATACTCCGGCGACCCCTTCGGCGCGTTGCGCCACTTCCCCTAAGAGGGGCAGCGCCCTGCGGGGCGAGGGATGGTGCTGATATCGGGGCGGCAGCATTAGTTTACACCCTTGGCGCCCCTAAGGGGGGGAAAGCTTGAGAACGGGGGATGCGCATATGCACATCTTTATTATACATGATGTTTTATTCTTTGTCGAGCTTATGACTGTCGGCGGCCTTGACGGAGGCGGTGACAAGCCCCGAGAGCGCGAGCAGCGCCAGCACGTTCGGCACGACCATGAGCTGATTGAACATATCCGTAAGCTCCCAGACAAGCTCGTTTGAAAGCACGGAGCCAAGGAAGATAAATATAATCGCAATGACGGAGTAGATGAGATTTGCTCTCTTGCCGAAGAGGTAGCGGCAGTTCACGCGGCCAAACATATTCCAGCTCACTATCGTGGAGAAGGCGAAGAAGAGCAGACACACCGCGACAAATGCACTGCCAAAGCCGCCGCCGAGCACCGAGGAGAAGGCAAGCTGCGCCATATTCGTCTTGCTTATGCCCTCCGCCGCGCCCGAGGCGAGAACGCCGTTGCCGGCATAGAGCGTGGAGATGACGACAAGCGCCGTCATGGTGAGTACGACAAAGGTGTCTATAAATACGCCGGCCATGGCGACTATGCCCTGCTCGTGCGGGGTCTTGACGTTTGCCTGTGCGTGGGCGTGCGGGGTAGAGCCCATACCGGCCTCATTGGAGAACAGTCCGCGCTTTACGCCCTGACCTATTGCGGTCTTGAGCGCATAGCCTATGCTGCCGCCGATGAGCGCATTTGGGACAAAGGCGTATTTGAAGATCATGCCGAAGGTCTCGGGAATGTACTTTACACGCGCTATAAGTATGACAAGGCCGCCGATGAGATAGAGCGTCGCCATAACCGGGACGATTTTCTCCGATACGGAGGCGATGCGCTGTACGCCGCCTATGAAGATAAAGGCGCAGACTGCCGCGATTATAAGTCCGACAAGCCATGTCGGGACTCCGAAGGCGTTGCGGCAGGCCTCGGCGATGGAATTTGACTGCACCATAGCGCCCATCAGACCGAGCGCAAGGATTATCGCCACGGCAAAGAAGCCTGCAAGGAATTTTCCGAGACGCCCCTTGAAGGCGGTGGTGATATAGTACACCGGACCGCCGCTGACCGTGCCGTCCTCATGGACTACCCGCGTGAGCTGCGCGAGCACTGCCTCGGCGTAAATCGTAGCCATGCCGAAAAAGGCTATGAGCCACATCCAGAATATCGCGCCGGGACCGCCGATGAGTATCGCGCCGGACGCGCCGACTATGTTGCCTGTGCCGACCTGAGCGGCTATGGCCGTGGCGAGAGCCTGAAACGAGCTCATGCCGCTGTCATGCTTTTTGCCGAAGAGCCTGACCTCGCTGAAGGCCTTGCGCATGGCGGCGCCGAAGTAGCGCAGCTGCACAAAGCGGGTCTTGAGCGAGAAGTATAGCCCCGCCGCGATGAGCATGACGATAAGAATATAGTCCGAGAGATAGCTGTTGACGGTCTGAACGATTTTGAGTAGGTTTTCCATGCTGATTTCTCCTTTTTTTGAAAAAATAAAAGCTGCGGCCATAGGGCAGCAGCTCCGGAGAAAAACAAAAGCGATTATAGCCCGGTATAATAATATACCGAACGCCGCTCTGTCCTTTTGCCTGAGAGATTCGACCCGGTCTGCGAGTCTTGCACCTTCGGCACCCTTGACCAGCAAGGGATTCTCCAGAGATTCTCCGCCTTCAGTCTCTTGCGATTCTGAAAGCTTCATCGAAGTAATTGCTTAAAATATGAATATGCAAGCATTATACACTATCTCCGCGCATTGTCAAGAGCTTTTTGCGCGGAGACGGACTTATTCATCACTCAGGTCTATCATGACCCGTGTGCCCTCACCGATGCGGGACTCGATTTTTATGCCGTGACCAAGCTTATCCAAAATCATCCTGCAAAGATAAAGCCCTATGCCCGTGGATTTTTTATCCGTGCGGCCGTTGCAGCCGGTGTATCCCTTTTCAAATACCCGCGGCAGATCCTCGGCGGCAATGCCTATGCCGTCGTCCTCGATGCACAGCGTCTCGCCCTCGGCATATATGCGGATTTCACCGCCGCTGCGCGAGTATTTCAGCGCGTTTGCAAGAAGCTGCTCTATCACAAAGGCAAGCCACTTTTCGTCGCTGAGCACACGCAGCCCCGTCTCCCGATAGTCAAGCCTTATCTTGCGGCGGATAAACTGCATCGCGTATTTTTTTATTGACTGATGCAGCACCCGGTCAAGCTCAACGCGGTGAATGACATAGTCGGTCGTGTCGCTGCCGAGACGGATATAATTCAGCACCATCTCCACATACTGCTCCACGCGGAACAGCTCCTGCTCAAGCTCGGTCCTGTCGGGCGTCTCTCCTGACTGCAATATGAGGCGCATGGCGGCAATGGGAGTTTTTATCTGATGCGCCCAGAGCGTGAAATAGTCGAGCATATCCTGCTTTGCCAAGTCCGCCTCGCTGTGCTCACGGGCGCGGGCGGCACATACGGCGGATACAAGCTCCTGATAATCGCTCTCGATAAGTCCCGCCGGCTCGGGCAGCGCCTCGGCAGCGGCAAATATCTGCCGGAGCAGAGTCTGAAGCTCACGATGCCGCAGGACGAAGTGACGGAAATCTATCGCCGCAAAAACAAGCTCCAGCAGCGTCAGCAGCAGTAGCGCATAGCCGGGCATTGCCGCGTCCGCCTGCGACAGCCATAAAAGCAGCATAAACAGCGCGTCGAGCATAATAAGCAGCAGCGCGAAAAAGCGGCGGTATTTAATATACTCCCAGACAAGCTTCATTCTATTATGTATCCCATGCCCTTCTTGGTCGTGATAAAGCCCTCAAGCCCTGCGCCCTCAAGCTTTTTACGCAGTCTCGCAACGTTTACGCTGAGGGTATTTTCATCGACAAAGCTGTCCGACTCCCAAAGCCTCTGCATGAGCACGTCGCGGGAGACGGTCTTGCCTTTGTTTTCCATCAATACCTGCAAAATACGGTACTCGTTTTTCGTAAGCTCCAGCCTTTCGCCGCGATAGGTCAGCGTGCTGTCGTCGGTGTTCAAAACGGCGTCGCGGTGCTGTAGGAGTCTCACCTGACCGGCAAGGTCATAGGTGCGCCGGAGCATTGCCTGCACCTTCGCCGTCAGGACATTGAGGTCAAAGGGCTTTGCTATAAAGTCATCTGCGCCCATGTTTATTGCCATGACGATGTTCATATTATCCGAGGCGGAGGAGACGAAGATTATCGGGACGCTTGAAAAGCGGCGTATCTCGCTGCACCAGTGGTAGCCGTTATAAAAGGGCAGCCCCACGTCCATCAGTACAAGCTGCGGGTCAAAGTCAACAAATTCCTGCACTATATTGCGAAAATCCTGCGCAATGCGCGTTTCACAGCCCCAAGACGCGATATGCGCCGAGACGGCGGACGCTATTACGGGGTCGTCCTCAACTATGAATACCTTCATCACTTCACCTCCATAAGCTCATTATATAATTATACACTGCCCGCGCCCATATGCCAAGCATTTTTGCGCTCCGCCCTTGTGCTGGGGGAAAAAATATGTTATACTGCGATAAAAAAATCGGGGGTCGTGTAATAATGAAAATTGCTGTAATAACCGGCGCATCGTCCGGCATGGGGCGCGAGTTTGTCTATGCGCTTGACAGGGACGAGGAATTTGACGAGCTATGGGTCATCGCCCGCCGCGAGGACAGACTGCGCGAGCTTCAGCCCAAGTGCCGCGCAAGGGTTCGTCCGATAGTGCTGGATTTGCAGGACAGAGCGAGCTTTGCCGAGTACAGGGCGCTGCTTGAGAGCGTAAAGCCGGAGATAGCCGTGCTTGTAAACGCTGCGGGCTTCGGGCTTTTCGGCGTGTTCACCGAGATGGACATGGATAAGCAGCTTGATATAATCGACCTGAACGACCGTGCGCTGACCGCAATGTGCTATATGAGCATACCCTATATGGCGGCGGGCAGCAGGATATATAACATGGGCTCCATGTCCTCGTGGCAACCGGTGCCGTATATAAACGTCTACGGCGCGTCAAAGGCCTATGTGCTGAGCTTTTCCCGCGCTCTCGGAGTGGAGCTTGAAAAGCAGGGAGTTCGCGTGATGGCGGTCTGCCCCGGCTGGATAAAGACGGAGTTTTTCAGCCATGCGATACATGATAACACCGTCAATTACTTCAACCGCTACTACGGACCGGCGCAGGTCGTGGAAAAGGCGCTGAAGGACATGAAGCGCGGCAAGGACGCCTCCATTCTCGGCTTCCCGGAGAGGATGCAGGTGCGGCTTGTAAAGCTGCTGCCGGTAAAGACGGTCATGAAGACATGGTGCAGGCAGCAGGGCAAAAAATAAAAAGAGTTAAAAGAAGGAGCTATAATTATGTATAATCCAAACGATGTTCTCAAGGTAAGCGACGAGGATTGGGAGGAGTTTAAGAAGCAGGCCTGCGCCGACGAGCTTTTCTACCGCGGCGAGGGCGATTTGCTCGACACTGCCGAGGGACGCGCAAAGTTCTGCCGCCTCAACGAGACGAGCGTATTCCGCAAGGACGACCCGGACTTCCCGAACTCCAAGATATGGGTGTTCAACAATCAGGGCAAGGGGCTTGTCATAAAAAAACGCAGCCGCGTTGACCCGGCGGTCATGGAGGACATTGAGTACGATGCGGACGGCAACGAGATAAGCAAGTCCTTTGAGCCGGCATAATATTTATATAATTGTTTGCTTAAAGCCTGCCGGGTATATTCCGGCGGGCTTCAAGGCGTCGAAAAATTTCGACGCCTTGAAAACTTATTCAGGAGTATTCAAAAACACTCCTGAATAAGCTCGGATTGAACGCAGAAAGGGGACTCCCATCCCCTCTCTGCACTCTCCCCATGCAATTCTATGCATTGCCGCCAGCTTTGTCTACAGGCGTTTAAGATAAATATGATTGACAGAGAATAGACGATGCGGTATATTTTATTTGCGATATGCAAATTTGCGCCGCATTCGTATCTATACGAAGCGACAGCGGGAGGCTAAAATATGATACTTGCCATTGACGTCGGCAACACCAATATCGTCCTCGGCTGCATTGAGGACGGGGAGATACGCAGCATAGTCCGCATCCGGACAAACCCCGGCGAGACCTCGGCGGAGTACGCGATAAAGCTAAAACAGATACTTGAGATTTACGGCATAGATCCGCGCGGCTTTGAGGGCGCGATAATTTCCTCCGTCGTGCCGCCGCTGACAAATTCGCTCAAGCAGGCGGTAAAGCATCTGACGGGGATAGACAGCGTCATAGTCGGTCCCGGTATGCGCACGGGCATGAACGTCCGCATTGACGATCCGGGTACGCTGGCGGGAGACCTTGTGGTCGGCAGCGTCGCGGCAATGGAGACCTACGGCGCGCCGGTGATAGTGCTCGACATGGGTACGGCGACGACGATGGTAGTCATTGACGCCAGCCGCGCATATATAGGCGGCGCGATAATTCCGGGTGTGAACCTGAGCTACGGCGCTCTTGCCGCCGGGACGAGTCTTTTGCCCTCGATATCCATAACCGCGCCCAAAAAGGTCATTGCGACAAACACGGTCGATTCCATGCGCAGCGGCGCGGTGTTCGGTACGGCGGCAATGATAGACGGCATGATAGACCGCATGGAGGCGGAGCTCGGCGAAAAGTGCAAGGTCGTCGCCACAGGCGGACTTGCCCAGAGCATAACGCCGCACTGCCGCCATGAGGTGATTTGTGATGACGATCTGCTTCTCAAGGGGCTTTGGATACTATATAAAAAGAACAGATAATTATCGAACCTCGTCGAAAGACGGGGTTTTCGATTTGTGTGTGCGCATTAAGTACTTCCCCTTGAAGGTGAAGGCTTTTTGGCTCTCCCCTACCAAGCGCAAAAAGCTCCTATGCTTATCACATAGGAGCCTTTTCTTTATTCGTATTCTTATCCCGCAAAGCGTAGCCCATGACCTTTTTGAGCGGCTTATACAGCACCAGCACCGTTACGAAATTGCCGATGCAGTGGGCGATGTCAAAGGGAATACCGCTCACCCAATACGACAGCGCCATTGTCCATCCGCCTATGAAAAAATACGGAATCGAGCACAGCGCACCGAAGCATAGCCCGTGTATCGCGGCAAGCACCGCCCAGATTATCGCCGAGTCGTTTTTACGCATGAGCACCGCCGGTATCGCCAGCATCGGCCACAGATACCAGTAGCAGAACCACCAGAGCGCAAAGCCCCAGACAAGTCCCTCAAGTACAATAAAAACAGCTACGGAATACAGACAGCGCCAGCCGAAGAACACCGCAGTCAGGATAATGAGCACCGCCGTGAGGTGTATGTTCGGTATTGAGGCCAAAAGCACCTGAAGCGCAAACATCAGCGCCCCCATCATGGCGAGGACGCTGATATCCTTTGCGCTCAGCTTAGTAGGTGTCGAGGAAGGTCTCATAGTGCTCGCCATCGGCGATCATGGTGTCGTCCACGCCGGTCATGAGCATTTCGCCGTCCTTAGTAAAGCACCACCACTGATTCTGGCTGCTGTCGGCGGCCTCACCGTCAACGCTCGTGACGAAAAGGCCGTATTCGCTCTCGTCGCCGGAGATAAGCCCCTCCTGCTCAAGAGCGCCGCGCAGATTTTCCGAATCCGTGCTTATTGTAAAATCCTTCTGCGTTCCGTCCCCATGGGTGACCTCAAAGACGATGGTCTTTGCACCGTCAACGGGCTGCGGGGCGAGGGCACGGTAGGCAACGAATATGCCGACGACCAGAACAAGCAATACGGCCACGGCAATGATAATGTTTCTTGTTTTTTTGGACATATTATCCTCTCCTTTCATATTTCGGAAATCGCACATAGAAAAAGAGAGAACAGCGGGGCTATGCCCACGATGTCCGCAATTTGACCGGGTTCCGCGGTTCCATGTACGATACAAGACGCGATTTCGCGCCTTATCCGGGCAGGTTTTCTGACTTTGGGAGCCTTGCTCCGCTTCACAGTGACGGCCTCGCGGGGGAGTCGCACCCCCATTCCCCTGTTAACTGCCCCCGATGCCCGGGGCAGATCCCGATCCTATTTGCTTGCCATGAGAGTATAACACAAGAAAGCCCGCACTGCAAGGTTTATTCTCACAGTGCAGGCTTTTTCCTGAATATTACGGCAAATTGCCGCTCAATCGTACATTGCGCTTGCAAAGCATATGACGTCGCTTATCTGCTTTTCCTCGCCCCAGTCGGGACGGTTATACAGCCGCCCGCCCATGGTGATGGTCGCGGTGTGCCCGCCGTCGAGCGCATAGGCCACGTCGAGACCCTTCGCGTGCATGAAGCGCGCCTCGTCGTAGGCGGTGCAGGTCCCGTAGTTTTGCTCAAAGCAGACGGTCATCAAAAGATAGTGAAGCTCGCCGCGCTGACCTATCGCGCTGCGGGAATATTTGTCGCCGACCTCGCCGACGGGGTAGGATGGGCTTATGTCCTGAAGCTCGCCGTTTTCGACGAGTATGGGGCCGAATATCAGCGAAAAATCAACATTGTTGTCCTCGACGAATTTCCGCGCCTCGGCCTCATCGGCAAAGCCGCCCCTGTGATGCACGAGCAGGTCGCCGCCCTCGGTGACAAAGCAGGTATCGGTCACGCGGTCATAGCAGTGCTCGATGTTCCCCTTATATACCGCGATGCCGTAGCTGCTGCGGAGAAGATAGAAGTCGCCGCTGATGGCGATGACGGCGTTATCCTCGGCGGCAAGCGCTGTCGCCGTCTGCACACGCTGGGAGCCGTATTCGCCGCTGACCTTGCGCCTGAGCTGAGACGAGTCTGCAAGCTTTACCTCGACGAAGGAGCAGCCGCGCCCCTCCGGAGCCTCCTGCCACGCGATGACAAGTATCGTATCGTCACGGTAGTAGCGGATGACGCTCTTGGGGGCAAAGTCGATATCCGGGCTCCAGATAGTCTCCTGACCGTCCAGAAGCTCCGCCGCCGCGTCTATCACCGCCTGAACCTCCTGCGGGTCGGTCGTCTCGCCGTAGCAGGCGGAGTCCGGCTCGGGCGGAAGCTCCCCGGCGGGTATCTTATAGATTTTTCTTATGTATTCCGCGTTATCGGAAACGTATTCCCGAAGCCCAGCCTCAAAGTCCGAAAGCTCGGACACGGCATCAAACCGCTGCGGCTCACGCGGCTGCGGCGGGGTATTGACATAGCCCAGCAGCCTTGCGGCGGTGCCGAGCAGCAGTATCAAGGCCGCCGCGACGGAGACAAGTATAAAGGGCTTTTTCATCGCTTGAGGCTCCGCCCCTCCCTGCTGCGGCAGGTCGTCTTATACATGAGATAGACAATGACCGCCATCATCGTGCAGGTGAGGGTCATGCCGCTGTAGCAGGGAATATACATATTGCCGAAGCGCTGCACGAGATATTCCGCCGCGCCCGTGCCTGCAAGGGTGAAGAAATAGCCTATCCACATGGCAAAGTGATAGCCCTGCCGCCCGTTTGCACGCACGGAGAGGCGCGAATAGTGGATAAGTGCTATAAGTATGCACACGGCACTGAATATCTGCACGATGCTGACAAAGGCGTTGAAGTGCATAAAGCTTGAGTCGTAGCGGGTGCTGTCCATCAAAAGCTCTACGGCGCTGTGGAACACGAGGAACATCCATGCGACGTTGCCGTCACGCGGGCAGCCCTCCTTCATTGGCAGGCGGCGGCGCGCATAGAAGAAATAGAGCAGCAGCACGGTCACGCCGAGCATGAGCATGGCCTGAACGAAGAAGGTGGCAAAGCGGTATTCGAGCACGCCCGAGGAATTGACGATGCCGGAGCCGATGGGCAGATGCTGGAGCAGAGGCGAGCTTATGCTTATCTTGCTGCGGCAGGAGACGTTAAAGAGTGAGCTGAGACGTATGAACACGACCGCCAGCGCGCCGCCGGGAGCGACGCTGTCAAGAAGCCTTGCGACGTTGCCGGTAAAGCCGAGCGCCCTAACAACGAGAGCCGCAAGCAAGGTGCCGATAATTGCGCCGGGCAGGCAGTAGCTGCCGGAGGAATAGTCGGTTATGGCGCTGAAGAAGCCGGAATACTGCTCAAGATGGCAATACCAGTGTATCATGCGGCAAAGCGGCACGGAAAACAGCAGCGCCAGCGGCAGAAGCAGCCACATTGCGGCGGCGCGGCCGCCGTGGGAGACGTAAAGGGAGAGGCTGAGCGCAAAGCCCGCGGCGATGCCGAGCGCGATGACTATCGCGCTCCAGTATAAAACGGTGTTTCCGGTGCTGATGGCTATGGGGTTCATGCGCTCACCTCCTCGGGCAATGCGGTCGCAAAGTAGATTATATCGCTCTGGGTGCGCTCGTTGCCCCAGTCGGGACGGTTGACGGTGTGGTTATTCATGACCATGGTGGAGGTCTGACCGCCGTCGAGCGCGTAGGCCTTCTGAACGCCCTTCGTGAGAATAAAGCTTGTGGCCTCGTTGAGCGTTGCGGCAACGGAGTGGTTGTCCTCGTAGTTTACGGTCATGAGGATGTAGTGAAGCTTATCGCGCATACCGATGGCGGTGCGGGAATAGGTCTTGTTGACCTCGCCTATGGGATAGCTTACGCAGTCTACGGCCTGACCGTTTTCGACCATGACAGGTCCGAAGGCGACGGCAAAGGTCACGTCGTTATCGGCGATATACTGCTTTGTATCGACCTCGCTGCTCATTTCCCCGGCGCGGGAGAATAGCATATCTCCGGAGGCGGTGAAGAAGCAGGTATCCACGGACTTCGGCGCAAATCTGTAAAGCTGGCGCTGATACACCGTGATGCCGAGCTGGCGGTAGGTGTAGAAGTCGCCGCTTATTGCGACCACGGCGTTTGCCATGGCTGCCATCTCTGTCGGGTAATACTGCACGTCGGAGCCGTAGCTGTTGCCGGCGAGCATACGGCGAAGCTGCGAGCCGTCGGCAATTTTAATCTCGGCGAAGGTGCAGACTCGGTTGTCGATAAGCTCCTTCCAGGTGATGGCAAGGATGGTCTCATCGTAATAGTATTCTATCTGGGAGCCGGGATAGAGCTCGGTGCTTGCATCCCACGCAAGGCTCTGCCCCTCGAGCAGTCCCGCGGCGGAATCTATGACCTGCTGCACGACTGCGGGGTCGGTCGTCGCACCGTAATTTGCGCTGTTCGGCTTTTGACCAGAGAGCGCGCCCTCATCGATTTTATAGACCTTGCGGATGTATGCAAGGTCGCCGAGTGCATCGCTTGCGGCGTTATTCATATATACGTCGAACTTGCCGACGACGTCCATCTTGCTCTTGCTCTGCATGCTTGAGGAGCTGCCGCTGTCGGGGTGGAGGTTATTGAGCGTCCAAAGCAGCGACAGCATGGCAACTATCGCAAAGACCACGGTAAGAATACGCGCTGCGGGGCTCTGACGGCTGCGCTCGGGCGGAGCTGCCGCGGGCTTTTTTATGCTCGGTCGCTCCGGCGGCTGCGGCGGTCTTGTGTTTACTTGCGCCGCGCTGCGGCGGGTAGGAGTCTGAGCCTGCTGCACGGGTCTTGCCGGCTGAGCAGGTCTGACAGGCTGTGCGGGTCTTACAGGCTGCGCCGGTCTTACCGGCTGTGCAGGCTTTACAGGCTGCGCCGGTCTGACGGGCTGCGCAGGTCTTACCGGCTGTGCAGGCTTTACAGGCTGCGCCGGTCTGACGGGCTGCGCAGGTCTTACCGGCTGCGCGGGTTTTACAGGCTGTGCAGGCTTTACCGGCTGTGCGGGTTTTACAGGCTGCGCCGGTCTGACCGGCTGTGCCGGTCTGACTGCGGGACGGGGCTGCGCGGGCTTCGGCCTTGCATCATCGGAGCTGAACTCGCGGAGGATATCGTCAATGTCAAAATCGTAGTTATCGCTCATGCTGCTCCTCCTCTCAGTTCACGGTGCCGCCGGAGAGAGCCTTGAGCATGGCGGAGCTCGGTATGATGTGCCAGCTTCCGTCCGAGAACTCAAGCTCCACCTCAAACGCGGTGGTGGCGTAATACTTCTCCGGATGCTCAAGCACCGAGGCGACGGCAGCGGAATACGCCTCGTCGGTCACGGCGGGGAGATAGTTATTGTTATCGTCATATACCTCGCTGCGCTTGCGGGACTGGACGATGGAGTTCAGATTCTCCTCGGTCTTGGACTGCACGTCGTCGCCTATCGCGGCAAGGTCAAGGTACTGGAACACGACCTGCTGCTTTGCGCTCAGACCGTCCACGGTGCAGCCCTCATGGAGCTTATACGAATAGCTCTGCTTCAGCGCGTCATAGGCGATTTTGCCGGTCTCGCTGTCGGGCGTGTTCTCCAGACCAAGAGTCGAGTATGCGTCTATATGACTGTATGCCTCGCGGTAGTCTCCTGCCACGATGCTGTCAAAGAACTTTGTGACCACAGCCTGCGGGTCGCCGCTGGGCTTGACTATGATGGCGCCATGGACGCTGCCGTAGAAGCAGGCAAACAGCGCCGCGCCCGCAAGCAGCACGGAGACCAGCGCCCAAGGGACGTTTATCTTACGTCTGCCCCGGCAGGACATGACGGCGGCTATGCCGCAGACGACGAGCAGAACTATGCCTGCTGCTGCAAAAATGTTCATAACGGAAAATGTTCCTTCCTTGCTTGTAGTATTAGCTGTGCTCTCCGTGCCCTTCGCACCCTCGGAGCCGCTCGGAGCGGGCGAATTGAGCGCCGCAATGGCTGCGCGCTCTGCCTCCTCGGCCTCCTGCACTCGGCGCTGCGCGGTGTGATACTGGGCGTAATCGCTCATAAGCGCACAGTAATCGGTCAGCGCGGTGTAGCCGTTTTTGAGCGTATCGGTAAACATGACGATGACTATCGGGTCATCGGTATATACGATGGCGCAGTCGTTCATGTAGAGTCTGGAGCCCTCGACGAAGTAGCCGTATTTATGCGCCACCTCGTACTTCTGCTCATGGAACTTGAAGTAATTCTTCGGCTCGGCCTTGAGCATCATGTCGATAAGACCGGGGAAGCGCTCCGACTCCGTCTGAAGCAGGTTCAGGCAGTGTATCATCTGGCGCGCCGTGAAAAAGTTGTTCTCATAAAATTTCGCGTCCACCGTGGCCGCGTCCTCGCCCATGTAGGGCGCGATCAGCTCACGATATGTACGGTAACGGCCGATGTGATCCCATAGGAGCTTTGCCATGTTGTTATCGGAGTTTACTATCGTCCACTCCAGGAGCTTGGAATACTGCACGCCGCTGATGGTGTCGTCCATGCTCATTTCGCCGTTATGTATCTTCTCGCAGTAGAGCATATTGAGCGGGACCTTGTACATGCTGCCCGCGATAAGATAGATGTCGCCGTTGAGGTAATGCTCCTCGCCGGTGACGGTGTTCTTGTAGCCGAGGGCTACGTCCTTCGGGTCGATGTTTAGCCCGGCAAGATATTCCTCAACGACCTCATCCCAGGTCTTGTCCTTAAAGCGGGCGTCGTCCTCGTCTGCGAATGCTGCCGGAAGCAGCGCAAGCATCAGGCAGAGCGCCGCAAAAAGGCATGTCAATTTTTTAATTAGCTTCATATCCGTCTCTGTTCCTCGCGTTTATGCGCATGACCGCATAATAATCTACGTTAGATTATAGCCGTTTCGACACGCGATTTCAAGAGCTAAGAAGCGGATTAAGATAATTAAGAAAAAAGCTTCCCCTAATTAGGGGAAGCCTCGAACAAGCTCCACGGCCAAGCCTCCGGCGGGGGAAGGCGTATATCCATCTTCTCCCCGGTCACGGGCTGGGTAAACCTGAGCCGATGTGACCAGAGCGCGATCTTGCAGGGATCGTCCTGCACCGCGTACTTTCTCTCGCCCACCAGCGCCCAGCCGTGATGCGCAAACTGACAGCGTATCTGATGCGTGCGCCCGGTGACAAGCTCAATGCGCACAAGACTCATCCCGTCAGCGCGCCCAAGCGTCTCAAAATTCAGTATCGCCTCCTGCACACCCTTTGCCGGGGTGTCGGTGACAAAGCTCATTTTCCTCGCCTTGTCGCGGTACATGAGGTCACGCAGAGTCCCCGTTTCGGGCGGCTCGCCATGGACTACGGCGAGATACTCCTTGTGAAATTCTCCGTCCCGCATCTGGCGCGAAAGCTCCGACGCAGACTCGGAATTCAGCGCAAGCAGCATCAGCCCCGACACAACGCGGTCAAGGCGATGCACCGTGCGCAGCTCGCTGACCCCAAGCTCAAGCCGCAAAAGCTCCGGCATCCCGCCCGGCTCATCCGTACTCAAAACTCCCGAGGGCTTCACGGCGGCGACTATGTCCGCGTCGCGGTATATGATATCCATAATATTCCTCCATCCTTCCCGTCGGCTCTCACCCGGCGGGACTTTCATCATCTTACCACACAGCCCACCGCATTCTCAACAGCATACGCGCAAAAAATGTGGAAATCCGGCGAAATATGTGCTAAAATCAAGCTGAATAAAGACATAAGGAGTTCTCATCGTGACAGAAAAAACCTCCGCCTGCCCGCATTGGCGCAAATGCGGCGGCTGCCAGCTTCAAAATCTATCCTACCCCGAGCAGCTTCTCCACAAGCAGCGGCACATGGTATCGCTGCTCGGCGAGTTCGGCCGCGTCGATGACATTATCGGCATGACCGAGCCTCTGCACTACCGCAACAAGGTCTGCGCCGCCTTCGGGCTCGACTCCCGGCGGCATATAGTCTCCGGCGTCTATCAGCCCGGAAGCCACAGCATCGTCCCCGTGGACGAGTGCATGATCGAGGACGCTGTCGCGGATAAGATAATCACCGATATACGCGCTATGCTGCGTGAGTTCAAGATACAGGCCTTTGACGAGCGCAGCGGCACGGGCTGGCTGCGTCATGTGCTTGTGCGGCGCGGCTTTACGAGCGGACAGGTCATGGTCGTGCTCGTGGTCACCTCTCCGATTTTCAAGCTGCAAAAGCCCTTTATCAAAAAGCTTATCGGGCTTCACCCGGAAATCAGCACCGTTGTAATGAACATCAACGACCGCTTCGGTCCCGTCGTCCTCGGGGCGCGGGAAAAGCTGCTTTTCGGCGACGGATATATCGAGGACAGCCTGCTCGGGCTGCGCTTTCGCATTTCGCCGAAGTCATTTTATCAGATAAACCCCGTGCAGACGGAGCGGCTCTACCGCATTGCCATAGACATGGCGGGGCTGACAGGGCGTGAGCTCGTGCTGGACGCCTACTGCGGCATCGGTACCATAGGGCTATGCGCGGCGGAGCAGGCGGAGCAGGTGCTCGGAGTGGAGCTCAACCGCGACGCCGTGCATGACGCGATAGTCAACGCCCGCCTGAACGGGATAAAGAATTGTTGGTTCACCGCGGGCGACGCGGGGAAATATATGGAGGCTATGGCGGCGGACGGTAAGCGTCCCGATGTTGTATTTATGGACCCGCCGCGCAGCGGAAGCGACGAGCGTTTTCTCGCCTCGCTTATAAAATCCGCCCCGCGCCGGGTGGTGTATATCTCCTGCGGCCCCGACACTCTGCGCCGCGACCTTGATATTCTCGTCTCCGGCGGCTACCGCGTCCGCCGCATCCAGCCGGTCGATATGTTCCCATATACAAATCATGTGGAGTGCGTGGTGATGATGACGAAACGCAAAGCAGAGGACGATATTGTTGAGATATAGAAAGGCATCTATGAATATCTGCTTGACGGAAACGAGAAGCATTTAAGCATTCGTGCATTCAGCCCCAAAATGGCAAGGACTGCTTATGAAAGGCAAAATGGAATTTGCCCGAAATGCGGAAAACATTTTGAAATTGAAGAAATGCAGGCTGACCATATTACGCCGTGGAGTAAAGGCGGCAAAACTATCCCAGAAAACTGTCAAATGCTCTGTGCCGATTGCAACCGCCGCAAGAGTAACATATAAATTCAAGCATCTGTCGCATTATACGGCAGCAACAGCAAGAGAATTTATAAACAAAACTATCGTTTAACACGGAGGTTTTTTGAGGGGGAGTGAAATATGTCGGAAAGGAAAAAGCTTGACGCAATTCTGCTGGGTATCGTGGGCGCATTTTTCTTTGCCTTCACCTTCATCCTCAACCGAAGCATGAGCTTGGGGGGGCGGCTACTGGATTTACAGTGCCATTCTCCGCTATGTCTTTACCCTCCCTATCCTGCTTGCCGCCGTGGAGGCGACTCAGTGCGGCGAGGTGGTTTTTACGCTGCTGCTCGGAATTGTCATATTGCGCGATGATGCGCCAAGCCTGACAGGCTGGATAGGCATCGCGGTCATCGTGCTGGGAATGCTCCTCACAAGCCTCGTGAAGGACGAGAAGGAATAGGATAGCATAATAAATCAAAGCAGTTTTTTATGGCTGCCCTCTCGCGACGGCGCTTTGCCGCTTAGTCCTTTAGGGGCAATGACGGTGACAGATTTGAGACTCCTGCGCCGATTTCGGGCGGCGCGTCCTCCACAAACAGACTCAGCCCCACCCGGAAACGGGTGGGGCTGAGCTTATATCACAGGATATCCGAATGCTATCAGCAAAGTCTGCTGCCGGCGGGGACCTTATCGTCGAGCATGAGCAAATTCAGCTCCTCCTTGCCGTCAACCTCGCGGGCGGCGGAGAGCAGCATACCGTTGGACATCTGACCCATCATCTTTCTGGGCGGAAGATTGAGTATCGCAACTACGGTCTTGCCTACAAGCTGCTCCGGCTCATAGAACTTACGGATGCCGGAAAGTATCTGCCTCGGAGTGCCGCTGCCGTCATCAAGCGTAAACTTCAGGAGCTTATCGGACTTCTTGACCGCCTCGCAGGCAAGCACCTTGCATACGCGCATATCGCACTTTGCAAAATCGTCAATGCTCACATCGGGCAGCACGGGAGGGCACTCGACCTCGGGCTTCTTGCTCTCGTTGTGCAGCTTTTCAAGCTCCTCAAGCGCCTTTGCCATATCGACACGCGGGAAAAGAGTCTCTCCCTTGTGGACGCTGACCGTCTCCGGCAGCACACCGTAAGCGCAGACCTTATCCCATGCGCTGCTGCTCTCGTCCGCGCCTATCTGCGCGAAGGCCTTCTCACAGCTTGCGGGAATAAAGGGCTTGAGCATAATAAGCGCCACGCGCAGCGCCTCAAGCAGATTATACATGACGCTTGCAAGCCGCGCACGCTTGCTCTCGTCGCGGGCAAGCACCCAGGGGGCAGTCTCGTCTATATACTTATTTGCGCGCTGGATGAGCTTAAAGACCTCCTCAAGCGCAAGATGAAGCTGCAGGGCGTCCATCTGAGCGGCGTATTTTGCACCGGTATCCTTAATCATGCCGAGAAGCTCATCATCCGGAGCGTCATACTCGCGCTCTGCGGGCAGAGTGCCGCCGAAATACTTCTCGACCATGGCGGTGGTGCGGGAGACGAGGTTGCCGAGGTCGTTTGCAAGGTCGGTATTGATGGTGCTTATAAGCAGCTCATTGGAGAAGTTGCCGTCGGAGCCGAAGGGGAAGGTGCGCAGCAGGAAGAAGCGCAGCGCATCCACGCCGAACATATCCGCAAGCAGATAGGGGTCAACGACGTTGCCCTTGGACTTTGACATCTTGCCGCCGTCAATGACGAGCCAGCCGTGACCGTAGACCTTCTTCGGCAGAGGCATCTCCATGCTCATGAGCATGGCAGGCCATATAATCGAGTGGAAGCGCACTATCTCCTTGCCGACTATATGGACGTCGGCAGGCCAATACTTGTCAAAATCGTCATACTTATCGTTCAGGAAGCCCAGCGCGCTGCAATAGTTAAACAGTGCATCGACCCAGACGTAGACGACGTGACCGGGATCAAAGTCCACGGGAATACCCCAGGTAAAGCTGGTGCGGGAGACGCAGAGGTCCTCAAGACCGGGCTTTATAAAGTTATTTATCATCTCGTTTACGCGGGAGGCGGGCTCGAGGAAGCTACCGCTCTCAAGCAGCTCCTGCACGGGCTTTGCGTACTTTGAGAGGCGGAAGAAGTAGGCCTCCTCCTCCGCGTCGTGTACCTCGCGGCCGCAGTCGGGGCACTTGCCGTCCACAAGCTGGCTCTCCGTCCAGAAGCTCTCGCAGGGAGTGCAGTATTTGCCCTTGTATGCGCCCTTATAAATATCGCCCTTGTCGTACATCTTCTTGAAGATGCGCTGCACGGCCTTGACATGATAGTCGTCGGTGGTGCGGATGAAGCGGTCGTTCGAGATGTTCATAAGCTTCCACAAGTCGAGAATACCGCCCTCGCCGGTGACTATCTTATCCACAAACTGCTGCGGAGTTACGCCCGCCTCCTTTGCCTTTTCCTCGATTTTCTGGCCGTGCTCGTCGGTGCCGGTGAGAAACATTACATCATAGCCGCACATACGCTTATAACGCGCGATGGCGTCCGTCGCCACGGTGCAGTAGGTATGCCCTATATGCAGCTTATCGGAGGGGTAGTAGATCGGGGTAGTGATATAAAAGGTTTCCTTATTCATTGCTCTTTTCTCCTATATATTTTAAGCTCGTTGTCCGTGTCTCAGCCGTTACCGTTACCGTCACCGTCGCCGCCGCCTATGATGATGGTCGCATCCGGCGTAGGCTCCGGCGTAGGCTCCGGCTCGGTGCCGCCGCCCGGCTCCGTCGGGCTCGGCGACTCGGGCGGCTTTTCGGGCCACTTTATCTCGTCCTCATGCAGATCATAGCTGCTCGAGGCCTCAAAGACCTTCTCTATGAGATTGCCGTCCTTATCGAAGATGCTGCGGTAGGATATGGCGCTGTAGCCGATGACGACATCGGGATAGGTCGAGTCGTAGCGGTAGCCGTAGCCCGAGGACAGCTCAACATAGCTGCCGTCCACGTCCGTGCCCCATATCTCAACGGTGATGGAGTTATCGTTATCGTTGCAGTAGGCGACGATTTTTACCGGGTAGTCACGGTCGTTGCGGAACTTATAGTCCGGTCCCGGCCAGCTCACCGTCGCATCCAGACCGTAGGGCAGGTAGTTGACGACGAACATATGGCAGTAGCGCTCCACCGTGGTCATCTGGGCGAGCATCGCGGCGCAGTATACCGTGGAGGATACCTGACAGATGCCGCCGCCGACCTCCTGCACGACCTGACCGTCACTGTAAGCGCCCGCCGGCTTGAAGCCCGCCTCCTTGGTGCGCTGACCGACCGTGCCGTTAAAGGAAAACTCCTCGCCGGGGTTTAATACAAGGCCGTTGAGCTTGGAGGCGCAGAGCTTGATGTTATTTATACGCGCCTCGGAGCTGTAGGTGTAGAGCGTGGTCTGAGAGCCGAGCTTATCCCGGAACAGCGACGCTACAAGCTGCTCGGCTGTCATCTCCGGCATATCTATCTTGACCGGGATGCGAACCTCCTGCAAAAGTCCCGCCGCGTTCCACAGCGACTCCGCCTGCGAAACGTCAAAGGCAAAGCCCTTCACGTCCGGCACTATATCGCCGGTCTCCTTGTCGTAATAGGCGTTCTGCGGCTCGCGGGCAAGCTCCTCATGGAGCGACGCAAAGTCCGGCGCCTTGACGCTTCTGTCCGCAAGCTTATAGCTTATCTCCTCTTCAAGAGTATCAAGACCCGCGATGACCTGCTTGTACACGTCCTCCGCGTCAAGCTTTATCTCGCCCGCGCCCTTATAATACACCATCTCGCTTGCCGCCTCATCGACGCGGTATTCGCCGTCGCCGACGTACTTTTCAAAGCGCTCAAGCGCACGGCTTATAAGCGTCATGATATATTCCCGATTATAGGCCTTGCCGCCGTCGGCAACATCCGTCGGGTTCATCAGTCCGCGCAGATAGAGCTTGAGATTATCTATATCGCTGCCGCTGTGCCCGTAGCGATACGCGGCTATCGCGGCGTTTTCCGCAGTGAGCACCGCGCCGGAGCGAAGATAATCTATCCTGAAGCTCTGCCCTGCGGGGAGCTTGACGGTCATCGTGCCGCTGACGGCCTTATCCCACTGCTGCTCGCGCAGCACGGCAAGCGTCTCCGCCTGAGTCATGCCGCCGACATTCGTGCTGCCGACATAGACGTTCGGCAGGTTTGTCTCGCTCGTGCTTATCGAGTGCGCCCAGATGAGCACTCCCGCCGCCGCAAGCGCGAGAACGGCAAGAATGATTATCACGGTAATTAGTGCGCGGGAGCTTTTTTTCTTTTTCCTCGGCGGACGCGGAGTCTGCTCGGTCTGCGGCTTGGGAGCGGTATTCTTTGCTCTGCGCTGGCTTGGAGCTTCTTCTCTTTGTCTGCGCGGCTTTTTAGCCGCGGTTTTCTCCGCTGCCTCCGGCTTTTTGCGCGAGGCCGGTTTTTCGCGTTTTTGCGGCGCGGCCTCGTTTTTTTTCAGGTGTCTGCTGGTTTTCTCGTTCAATGCTCTGCCCTCATATTATCTTCTGTCTGCTGAGTGTATATTTCCCGGAAAAGCTCTTCCTCGCTTTTCGGAACGTCTATCTTCTTCTCCGCCTCAAACAGCTCGCTGAGCCATGGCGTACCCTCTATGCGCCCGCCGGTCTGAGCCTCAAGCAAAAGCCCGATGAGCGTATTGGAGATGAGGAAGCCCGGCACCGTGAAGTGCCAGCGCCCCTCCGGGGTCTTGACCGCCCAGCCCTTTTTCTCAAAGGCCTCGAGCGCGGAGGCGATGGGCTTCCAGTTATACTGGCAGCGGATACGGTAATCCCGCTCGGAAATGCCGTGGGTGGTGCGCATACCGAGCATTATGTATTCGACCGCGCGCTCCAGCGGAGAGATATTTTCATATTCGTCTACAATGCTGACGCCGCGCTTGACGCCTGCAATGTACTGCTTCAGGTCACGAACGTAGCTGTATCGCACATTGCCGACACAGGAGTGCGCACCAGGGCCGAAGCCCATATAATCATCCAATATCCAGTATTTCATATTGTGCCGCGATTCATACCCCGGCGCGCTGAAATTGGATATCTCGTACTGCTTGTAGCCAAAGCCGGAAAGCGTCTCGGCGGCGTAGCAGTACATATCCGCCTGCTCGTCGTCGTCCGGCAGAATGGGCGAGCCCTTGTAATCCTCATACATCGGGGTGCCCTGCTCAAGCTTCAGTCCGTAGCAGGAGATATGCTCGGGGTGAAGCTCAATGATTTTTGCAAGGGTCTGCGCCCAGTCGGACTTGGTCTGGCTGGGGAGCCCGTAAATCAAATCGAGGCTTATATTGTCAAAGCCCGCACGTCGCGCGTTCTGGACGCAAAGCTCCGCCTGCTGGAAGTTATGTCTGCGTCCGATGAGCTTGAGGAGGTTATTGTCCGAGGCCTGAACGCCGATGGACAGGCGGTTGACCCCCTCCGCGCGCAAAAGCTTCATGGCGTTGAGGCTAAGGCTGTCTGGATTTGCCTCGACAGTTACCTCCGCGTCCAGCCGGACATTGCCGTTGAGCTTGAGGGCGTTGAATATCTCGACGATGCGGTCAGCGCCGTAAAAGCTGGGCGTACCGCCGCCGAAGTATATAGTATCGACCTCGTATTGCTTTATTGAGCGTGCCGACTCCTCGATGTGTGCCAGCAGCGCCTTGTGGTATTCGGGCATAAGATGCTCGCAGCCCGCAAGAGAGTAAAAGTCGCAGTAGCTGCACTTGCTGGCGCAGAAGGGAATGTGGATATATATACCCAGCCGTTTAGCCATGATAAGTCTCCGTGATGTGATATTTGTGGTAGTATCCGGCGCCCTGCGGGGCGCGGGGTGACTGAGACAGTGCCGAAATCGGCGCGGAAGCGTCAGTCAAAGCCCTTGGCGCCCCTGCGGGGTACTTCCCCTAAAGGGGGGAAGCTTTTTACTCAGAACAGCTCGCTGACCTCGGACACGAACTCCGCCGGGTCCTCTACGTCCAGACCCGCCATGAGCTCCGCCAGAGTCGCAAGTATCCTCGACAGGCGCTTGGCCTTTTCCTTGTCGTTTTCGTATGCGTCCTTGAGCGCGGCAAAGGCCTTGTGCTCGGCGTTGAGCTCCAGCACGCGGGTAGCGCGAATCTTGCGCATCTCCTCGCTCGGACCGTGACGGAAATACTTCTCCATCTCGAGCGTGATGTTGCCCTCGCTCGTCAGGCAGCAGGGCAGCTTCTCAAGCTTGCGGGATATCTTGACCTTGGCCACGTCCTCGCCGATGGCCTCCTTCACGAAGTCAAGGAAATCCTTGTTCTCCGCGTCGCGCTCCTCTGCGGCCTTCTTCTCCTCCTCGGTCTCAAAGCCGAGATCCTCGGTGACGACGTTGCAGAAGGGTCTGCCGTCCTGATCGCGCAGATTTTCAAGCACCATCTCGTCCAAGGGGCTTGTGAGATAAATAAGCTCATAGCCGCGGGAGCGAACCTGATCGCACTGCGGCAGGCTCATCGCGTGCTTGACGGAGTCGGAGCTTGCAAAGTATATCGCCTTCTGGCTCTCGGGCATATTCTCAACATACTCCTTGAGCGTGATCTGATGCTCCTCGGAGGTGTAGAATACCAGCAAATCGCGCAGGAAGTCCTTGTAGCGGCCGTACTCATCGCAGACGCCGCACTTGATGTCGGTACCGAAGTTGCGGAAGAACTCCTCATACTTGGGTCTGTCCTCGGTCATGAGCTTCTCAAGCTCGCCCTTTATCTTCTTTTCAAGGTTTTGACCGATGACGCGGAGCTGTCTGTCGTGCTGAAGAATTTCGCGGGAGATGTTCAGCGACAGGTCGGGAGAATCGACCACGCCCTTGACAAAGTCAAAGTAATCGTGAACAAGCTTATCGCACTTCTCCATTATCATAACGCCGTTGGAGTAGAGCGTGATGCCGCTCTTGCGCTCGCCGGAGTAGCCCGCGGCGCTGCCCTCGCCGGGAATAAAGAGCATGGCCTTATAGGACACGGTGCCCTCGGCGTTTACGCGGATGAGGGCGCAGGGGTCTTTCTGCTCGTGGTTTTTCTCTTTATAGAAGGCAATGCAGTCGTCGTCCGTGACCTCGCTGCGGCTGCGCTGCCAGATGGGTATCATGCTGTTTATCGTCTCGTTTTCGGTGACGATGCGGTAATCAAACTTCGGCTTGCCCTCGTCGTCGGTCTCGCCCGTCTCAAAGCGCTCCTGACGCTCCACGTCCATCTTTATCGGCCAGCGGACATAGTCGGAGTACTTTTTGACAAGAGCCTTTATCTTCCAGGTCTCGAGGTAGGTGCCGTAAAGCTCCTCGTCGGTGTCGGGCTTTATGTGCATGATAACGTCGGTGCCGACGCTCTCACGCTCGCAGGGGGTGACGGTGTAGCCGTCCGCGCCGGTGCTCTCCCACTTTACGCCCTGCTCCTCGCCGTATCTGCGGGTGATGACCGTGACCTTATCGGCGACCATGAACGCAGAGTAGAAGCCGACGCCGAACTGACCGATGATGGAGATATCCTCGCCCTCGGCCTGCTCGCTGTCAAGCTCGCTTTTGAACTTGTAGGAGCCGCTCTTTGCGATAACGCCGAGGTTGTTCTCGGCCTCCTCTTGAGTCATACCGATGCCGTTGTCGCGCACGGTGATGGTGCGCTCGGTCTTGTCAACAATGATGTCGATATGATAGTCGGAGCGGTTGAGTCCGACCTTGTCGTCAGTCAGCGACAGATAGCAAAGCTTGTCGATGGCGTCGGATGCGTTGGAGATAATCTCGCGCAGAAAAATTTCCTTGTTTGTGTATATGGAGTTGATCATCAGGTCAAGCAGGCGCTTGGATTCTGCCTTGAACTGTTTCTTTCCCATAGTTTCGCTGCCTCCAGTAAATATAATTTCATAATTTATAATTATAACACAAATACGAAGAATTTCAACAATTCTTGCAGAGTGTATTTTTAAATTTTCTTAAGCCTTGCGAATACTCGTGATTTGGAGTAAAATGAAGTTAAGAACAGGCTTAGCTATCAAGCGTCAAGCGCCGCTTCCCCCTTTAGGGGGAAGCAAGAAAAAAATCCAAAACCACGAGGTGTATTATAATGTATGAAGAAATCACCGCCCAGGCTCGGCAGGCCGTGACTGAGCTTATCGACGCTGCCGGGCTGCGCGAGGGAGACCTGCTCGTCATCGGCTGCTCCTCCAGCGAGATCGTCGGCGAACGCATAGGCAAGGGCTCAAGCATGGAGGCGGCTCTGGCAGTGCTTGACGGAGTGTGGCCGCTCACGCAGGAGCACGGAATATACCTTGCCGCGCAGTGCTGCGAGCACCTCAACCGCGCATTGATACTCGATGAGGCGGCGGCGGAGCGCTTCGGCTACGAAATCGTCAACGTCCGTCCTTGGGCTCACGCGGGCGGCTCCTTTGCCACCGCGCTCTGGGAGCGCCTTGAGCGCCCTGCGGCGGTGGAGCATATCCGTGCCAAGGCCGGCATGGATATAGGGGCGACACTTATCGGAATGCACCTCAGGGAGGTCGCAGTCCCGCTGCGGCTGAGCGTGCAGCATATAGGCGAGGCCTCGCTGGTCTGTGCCCGTACCCGCCCGCGCTTTATCGGCGGTGAGCGCGCGCATTATCAGGATGAGCTGAAATAAGCTCCGCGCCCTCGGGGAATAATTTGAGTTGACAAAAATGCCCGGCAATGGTACTATAACCTAAGCTCAAAGCCTGTCGGGCATTATCAATATGGAGAGTTACCGAAGCGGTCATAACGGGGCGGTCTTGAAAACCGTTAGGCGGCAACGCCACAGGGGTTCGAATCCCTTACTCTCCGCCATCATGGTCAGCCAATTTTGATGACACTGCGT
>CAKTMC010000011.1 GCA_934573735.1 uncultured Oscillospiraceae bacterium
GTAGTCATCGGTAAGGATATCACCTATATCGGTAAGTTCAACTTCTTCAAGTGCAGCAAGCTTGAAGGCATCAGCTTTGAGGAAGGCTCGAAGCTTGAGCGCATCGGTTGGGGTGCATTCGGCTACAGCAGCCTGCCGAGCATCACCATCCCCGATTCTGTCACCAGAATCGACGGCTACGCCTTCTACTTCTGCTCTAAGCTCGCTGAGGTCAATATCAGTGAGAACAGTGCTCTTACGAGCATGGGTGAGTATGTCTTCAAAGCCGACACCAAGCTTATATCGCTCTACATCCCCGATGGTGTGACCAGCATCGGCGCGAACATCTTCCAAGATGCAACCCAGAACGTGACCCTGTCCGTTGCGGCAAACTCCTACGCGCAGGCTTATGCTGAAAAGGTCGGTATCGCATTTGAGGTGAGAAACGCCGAGGGTGAGACTTCCGAGCAGCCCGAGCAGCCTGAGCAGCCCGAACAGCCCGAACAGCCCGAACAGCCCGAACAGCCTGAACAGCCCGAACAGCCTGAACAGCCCGAACAGCCTGAACAGCCCGAACAGCCTGAACAGCCCGAACAGCCTGAACAGCCCGGTGAGACTCCTGAGACTCCTGCGGACAATTCCTGTGGTGCTGAACTCACCTGGACGCTTGAGAACAAGACTCTTACAATAAGCGGCAAGGGAGAGATGACGAGCTATGCTCCTGAGACTCCCGCTCCTTGGGCAGAGCTTGCCGCCGACATTGAACACATTGTCATCGGCAAGGATGTTGAGAAACTCGGTGCCTACGCATTCAAGGGTCTTGAAAAGCTCGTCTCCGTCAGCTTTGAGGATTACAGCAAGCTCACCGTTATCGAGGAATACGCCTTTGCAGACTGCAAGGAGCTTACCGAGATAATACTGCCCGATAAGCTTGAAAAGCTTGGTGAAGCTGCCTTTGCAAACTGCGTAAAGCTTGCAAAGGTCGTTCTCCCCGAAACTCTGCTCGAGTTTGAGATAATCACCATCGTGCCCGAAAATCCCGAGCTTATCGTTCCGCGTGAGCCGGTAGATGTGTTTGACGGCTGCGACATGAACCTTCTTGTTCTCGTCGTCACGCGGGATTCCGCTGCTGAACGCTATGCTGTAGATCATGGCATTAAGCTTGAATATGACGAGCCCGAGATCAGTGAAGAGCCCGAGCCGGCTCCTGCCGAGGATACTGCAATAATCATCATTCCCGAAGAACCGGAAATAGAGCAGCCCGACGTTGACCCTATCGTTGAGGAGCTTGAAACCGACTAAGTTTTTCTCGGGATTAACCGAAAAGAACTATATCTTTTCACAAGACACTGTGATAGAATTATCTTGGGCTGTTACGATATTATTCAGGCTTTGAAAACAGTACAAGTAATTCAAACAGTTACATAAGCATCAATTAACCCACGGGCACAGGCTTGGCCTGTGTCCGTGGGTCAGACTCTTAAAGGACAATGTTACTGCATCGATTATACATAGCAGCGCAGCGCCCAAGCATTGGCAAAGACTGCAGCAAATAAAGTACACTCTCCGCGCTAAATCAAGATATTTTTATTTAATTGGCAGCCGGTTTGTCAAAGCGGCCCCCTTTAGGACTTTTTTGACAAGCAGGCTCGGAACCCCAGTCTTCTTTAATTTATCAGGCCACATCAGTTATTCTGAGAATCTCAATCTTTAATCTTAGCTAAGGAATTGTAAATAATGAAGCTACAAAAAAGCAATAAAGAGGTACCATTTCAAAAAAATGAATTCATCTGGCTTTTCCTTTTGTTTCTTGCTTGCGCTGATTTCATAGGTAATGGTAGTACATTTATGGCGATCTTGCTGTTTTTTTACACAGTTACTCATCTTCGGCAAAGCAAGATGTCTACTCAGGTGGTATTACTGTTTCTGTTCTCACTAAGTTATTTTATCTGCTACTGGTATAACTATAGCGCTGGTTTTTCGGATATTCTGAAGCTTTTCTTTTTTCCGTGGACGGCATATATTTTTGGATCCACCTATACTCGTGACTCGGAAAGTCGTTCTCCATTACTTGTTTTGATTTTCACCATTGCCGGCGGCTTGCTTCTTCACGGCGCGTTGAATATGATTTCATATCGTTTTTTCCATCGAGTAGATGAACGTCATGCCCGGCTGGCTTACGATATTTGGCGGCGAGGTTACATATCTGTCACGACTCAAGGACTGCTGTTTTTGATTCCCATTGGAGTAGCCACAGGATTATTGTTTTCCAAAAATCGAAAATGGATGGTACTCGCCTGCTTAATTCTTATTATTGCTGCATATAACGCTATAATGCAAGCATACAGAACTTTTTTCGTCATTCTCGGACTACTGCTTATCGGCGTTTTTCTCTACATGCTTTTATCTTCAAGCATCTCTACTAAAAGAAAAATTTCAATTATTTTTGCCGTCGGCCTGCTTATTCTGCTTTGTGTTATCATATGGAGCTTTAACATTGCCGGATTTAGGAGCAGAATTACTTCTACCCGTTTATATCAGCGCATGACTCATGGTGACATCATAAATGCCGGTGGACGTGTTTTAATCTGGAAAAGCTTTTTCAAGACTTGGCTCATGCATCCTTTTGGAGGAGAAAAAATAGCACTATACAGAAATCACGACTTTGTGCATAACTTCTGGCTGGATATTTATCGTGTTGCAGGTGTTTTCCCTTTTATATTTTCCATAATTGCAAACGTTAATGATCTTGTTGTTCAGCGGCGTTATGCTCGGGTAAGCACCGATAGACACACAGTAATAATTATTCGTTGCTGTACTGCGGCTGTTATATTAGGCTTCATGGTCGAGCCCGTTTATATTGCAAACCCCTATGTCTATTATTGTTATTTGATTATACAGGGCGGTATTTGGGGCACAATGCGCCGGAAAGGAGCATATTACCTTCGATGAAGCTCATCTTCCTCTCTAACTACTATAATCATCACCAAGCTTCTCTTTGCAATGCTCTTTCCTCGCACGTCGGCGTCTCTTTTCAGTTTATCGCCTGTGGCAAGATGCGGGAGGAGCGCCTCAAAATGTGGGGTGAGCTTCAGAACTTGCCCTCCTTTGTAGTCACGCCAAAAACACAGGAGGATTGGGTCAGAGTTTCAAGCGACATCCTCAGTGCGGATGCCCTTATCGTCGGCTCTGCTCCACAGCTTTTGCTCGAAGAGCGTCTTAAAGCCGGCAAGCTCATCCTTCGCTATCAGGAAAGGCCCTTGAAGAAGAGCGATGAGCCGCTGAAATTTTTGCCGCGTATGCTGAAGTGGCGGCGCATGAATCCCCCGAGCAAGCCTGTCTATCTTCTCTGTGCCAGCGCCTATGCAGCCGTGGATTATGACAAGATGGGACTCTTCCGCGGAAAAAGCTATAAATGGGGCTATTTCCCGGAAGTTATTGTCCATGATTGTAAAAAGCTGATTACTCAAAAGGAGCCGCGCAGTATTTTGTGGGCAGGACGCTTTCTGGATTGGAAGCACCCTGATGGCGCTGTCAGAGTCGCTGCTCGACTGCGTGACGAGGGTCATAGCTTTAAGCTGCGCATTGCAGGCTCAGGTGCTCTTGAAAATCAGCTTCGTGATATGATTTCTGAGCTGAAGCTTGAAGATTATGTTGAGCTTTTAGGAAGTCTCAAGCCGGAACAGGTACGCCGCGAGATGGAGCGCAGCAGTATATTCTTATTTACCTCCGACCGGCAGGAGGGCTGGGGCGCCGTTTTGAACGAGGCGATGAACAGTGGCTGTGCCGTTATTGCAAGCGACGCGGCGGGCTCCACTCCATATCTTGTGGACGATGGGGTAAACGGCCTTATTTATCGCTCCGGAAGCATTGATGGGCTCTATGAAAAGCTTGCCACACTGCTTGAGCAGCCGAGTGAGCAGGAGCGGCTCGGCATGGCCGCACATGAGACAATGACGGGCGTTTGGAACGCAGATGTTGCTGCCGAGCGTCTCCATGAATTGATAAAAGCAATTCTAAGCGGGAACTCCTCCCCGGATATTTATGCGAAAGGACCGTGCAGCCGCGCATAAATTGCTGCGCTCAAGTTCTTAATAATATGACAAATTCATTCTTTTCCAAGCGGGCGGCAAAAAACGCCGGATGGCTGATAGCCGGTAAGGTGATCCATATGGGTCTGGCTTTTTTGGTAAACCTTCTGACTGCCAGATACCTCGGCCCCAGTAACTATGGCCTTATTAACTATGCCGCCCTATACACCGCTTTTTTCACCTCCCTTGCAAACTTGGGTCTTAGCTCCATTCTGGTAAAGGATTTTGTGGAAAACCCGCAGGAAGCGGGTACGGCGGTCGGAACCTCGATTGTGCTCCGGCTTTTATCAAGCACTCTTTCCGCAGTTACTATTGTTGCAATAGTATTTTTTGTGGACGCGGGCGAGCGCCTGACTCTGACCGTTGTTGCACTATATAGCTTTTCTCTGGTTTTTCAGGCCTTTGACACCATTCGCTACTGGTTTCAAAGCCGTCTCGAGTCAAAATACGCGACTATTGCCACATCTATCGGATACGCCATCGTCTCGGCATATAAAATAATGCTGCTCGTACTCGGCAAGGACGTGCGCTGGTTTGCCATCTCCAACACCATCGACTATGCGTTTGCGGCGCTTGTGTTTCTATTGCTTTATAAATGGCGGGACGGACCGCGTCTGCGCGTTTCCTTTGCAAAGGCAGTGCGGCTGCTGCGTGAGAGTAAAAGCTTTATTCTCTGCTCTCTCATGGTCGCCGTATATAACTGCACGGACCGATTTATGCTCAAGCACATGCTGAGTGAGGCAGAGGTCGGCTACTACGCCATCGCCACAAGCCTTGCAAGCGTCTGGACATTTATCCTCGCCGCAATTATAGACTCCGTCTTCCCCGGCATCATGCGTGCATACCAATCGGATAAGGAACAGTTTACCCAGCACAACCGGAAGCTTTACGCCCTGATTTTTTATCTATCCATATCTGTCTCGGCCGCAATCACGCTGCTTGCCCACCCGGCCGTGCGGATATTATACGGTGTCGCCTATCTCCCTGCCGTTCTGCCGATGCAGGTTATTACTTGGTACACGGCCTTTTCGTATCTGGGAGTGGCAAGAAATGCATGGGTCGTATGCGAGAGTAAGCAAAAATACCTGACTCCGCTTTATGTCGGCTCCGCGCTTATTAACGTCGTTTTAAATTATCTTCTGATACCGCAGTGGGGTGCTACCGGTGCTGCCGCCGCCTCGCTTATGACACAGATATCCACAACCTTCGTTTTCCCGCTGATTATAAAACCGCTGCGTCCGAACGGAGTTTTGATGTGTGAGGCCGTCATACTGAAAAACGTCTTTACCAAAAAGAACGAGCAGCCGACCTCCTGAGCGAAAGGAACAATAAATCATGTCACTATTTGAAAATAAAATTCTACTCATCACCGGCGGGACAGGCTCCTTCGGCAATGCCGTGCTGCGCCGCTTTTTGAGCACCGATATCGCGGAAATTCGTATTCTCTCCCGCGACGAGAAGAAGCAGGACGATATGCGCCACGCCTATCAGGAGCTTTTTCCGCAGTACGCCGGGAAAATCAAGTTTTACATAGGCGATGTGCGCGATTATGGTTCCATCGTCAATGCCTTCCGCGGGGTGGACTATGTATTTCACGCTGCCGCCTTGAAGCAGGTCCCCTCCTGCGAGTTTTATCCGATGGAGGCCGTCAAGACAAACGTTATAGGCTCTGACAATGTCATCTCCGCCTGCGTTGAAAGTCATGTGAAGAAGGCCATTTTCCTCTCCACCGACAAGGCGGCCTACCCTATCAATGCTATGGGCATGACCAAGGCGGTCATGGAGAAGAACGTCATTGCCCGCTCCCGGCAGATGCTCCCCGGCGACCCGGTGCTGTGCCTGACGCGCTACGGTAATGTCATGGCCTCGCGCGGCTCCGTCATTCCCCTGTTTTGCGATCAGATAGACGAGGGCAAGCCCCTGACCGTTACAAATCCCGCCATGACGCGCTTTATGATGACGCTGGAGGATGCCGTAGATCTTGTGCTCTACGCCTTTGAGCACGGCGAGCAGGGCGACCTGTTTGTCCAGAAAGCACCCGCCGCGACGATCGAAACGCTGGCACAGGCGGTCTTGGAGCTCAAGGGCTCCGATTTGGGCGCAACGGTAATCGGAACCCGCCACGGTGAGAAGCTATTTGAGGTTCTGGTCACGGCGGAGGAAATGCTTCGGGCGGAAAATCTCCCCGGCTTCTTCCGCATCCCGGCGGATAACCGCGATTTGAATTACGACAACTATTTCAGCAAGGGCAGTACAGAGCTCGGCGAAATCGAGCAATACACCTCGCACAATACGCAGCGGCTTGACGTGGAGGAAATGAAGGCTCTCCTTCTCAAGCTCAAGCTGTTTGGAGGCGTCTGCTGATGAATGTGCTGATAAGCGGAGCGAACGGCTTTGTCGGGAAAAATCTCTGCCAGCGCCTTTATGCTATTAAAGACCGACGCGACAGAACGCGCCCCGCGCTCGATATCGGAGAGATTTTTCTCTGCACGCGGGAGACCACGCCGGAGGAGCTTTCGGATTACTGCCGGAGAGCGGATTTTGTGCTGCATCTTGCGGGAGTAAACCGGCCTCAAAGCCCGGAGGAATTTGCCGTCGGCAATACAGATTTTACCCGGACGCTGCTGGATAAGCTGCGCGAGGGTCAAAACCCTTGTCCGGTGCTGCTCTCCTCCTCAATTCAGGCAAGTCTCGTCGGGCGTTACGCCGGGAGCCCCTACGGTCAGTCCAAGAAGGCAGCCGAGGAGCTGCTGCTCCGATACGGAAGCGAGACCGGAGCCGAGGTTTTTATCTATCGCTTCCCGAATTTGTTCGGAAAGTGGTGCCGCCCAAATTACAACTCCGTTGTTGCGACCTTCTGCCACAATATTTCCCGCGATATACCCATTACGGTCTCCGACCCCGCTACGGAGCTGGAGCTTGTATATATAGACGATTTGATAGACGAGCTTTTAGACGCGATGGAGGGGCATCCCCACCGGACGGAAGGCGCGTATTGCCGCGTTCCGCTCAGTTATCATGTGAGTCTATGCGAGATAGTCAGGCTTCTTGACAGCTTCCGCCATCAGCCGGAGACGCTGCTTCTCCCGGAGATACCCGAGGGGAGCTTTGCAAAAAAACTATACAGCACATATCTATCCTATCTTCCGAGGGAGCGTGTCGCCTTCCCGCTCAGGATGAATATTGACGAGCGCGGGAGCTTCACGGAGCTTCTGAAAACCGCCGCCTGCGGTCAGTTCTCGGTCAATATCACAAAGCCGGGCATAACCAAGGGACAGCACTGGCACAACAGCAAGTGGGAGTTCTTTATGGTCGTTGCCGGACACGGGCTTATTCAGGAGCGAAAAATCGGCTCGGAGGAGCTTATGGAATTTGAGGTCAGCGGGGACGAAATTCAGGCCGTCCATATGCTGCCCGGATATACGCACAATATCATTAACCTCAGTGAGACGGAAAATCTTGTTACGCTTATGTGGGCAAATGAGCTGTTTGACCCCGCTCACCCGGACACATACTTTGAGGAGGTGTAGAATTGGGAAAGCTGAAGCTTATGACGATCATCGGCACGCGGCCGGAGATAATACGCCTGTCCGCGACCATAAAATGCTGCGATAAGTATTTTGAGCAAGCTTTGGTCCACACCGGGCAGAACTATGACTACACGCTTAATCAGGTCTTTTTTGACGACCTCGGTCTCCGCGCGCCGGATTATTATCTTGACGCCGTGGGAGACGACCTCGGCGCGACCATTGGGAATATTATCGAGAAATCGTATAAGCTCATGGTGCAGCTCAAGCCGGATGCAGTGCTCGTTTTGGGAGACACGAATTCCTGCCTCTCCGTTATCGGTGCAAAGCGGCTGCATATCCCGATTTTTCACATGGAGGCCGGTAACCGCTGCAAGGATGAATGTCTCCCCGAGGAAACAAACCGCCGCATAGTGGATATTATCAGCGACGTAAACCTCTGCTACTCGGAGCATGCGCGCCGCTATCTCATAGAATGCGGTATGCCGAAGGAGCGCTCCTTCGTTACCGGAAGTCCGATGGCGGAGGTTCTGCGGGCAAATCTGGATAAAATCGAGACAAGCAGCGTTCACTCCCGCCTCGGGCTGAGTAAGGGGCGTTACATTCTTCTCTCGGCGCACCGCGAGGAGAATATAGACTCGGACAGTAATTTCCTCAGCCTTTTTACTGCGGTCAACGCCATGGCTGAGAAATACGATATGCCCATTCTCTACTCCTGCCACCCGCGCAGCAAAAAGCGGCTTGATGCAACGGGCTTTAAGCTTGACAGCCGCGTAATCGCCCATGAGCCGCTGGGCTTCCATGACTATAACTGCCTCCAGATGCACGCCTATGCCGTCGTATCCGACAGCGGGACGCTGCCCGAGGAGAGCAGCTTCTTCCTCTCAATCGGCAAGCCCTTCCCCGCAGTCAGCATACGCACCTCCACGGAGCGCCCCGAGGCGCTGGACGCGGGCTGCTTTGTGCTTGCGGGCATAGACACTGATTCTCTTTTGCAGGCCGTGGACATGGCGGTCACGATGCAGAGCGAGGGCGAATTTGGCGCTCCAGTCGAGGCTTATATGGGTGAAAACGTCTCTATGAAGGTCGCCCGCATTATCCAGAGCTATACGGGCGTCGTGAATAAGATGGTCTGGAGAAAAAACTAAGGCTGAATACAGTTTTAAGGGTGAATTGATTGACTGATTTGCAAAGAGCAGAGCTTAGCCTGTTTTCGGAGCTTTTGCATATCTGCACAGAGCTAAAGCTAAAGTATTATCTCGTCTGCGGCTCGGCGCTGGGCGCCGCAAAGTACAAGGGCTTTATCCCCTGGGACGACGATTTGGATGTGGGCTTGCCTCGCCCGGATTATGAGCGCTTTATAAGGCTCGCGCCGCAGCTCTTGCCGGAGCACGTTTTTCTCCAGAATTATCACAGTGACCCGGCATTTCCGCAGATATTCAGCAAGCTGCGCGATTCGCGCACAACCTTTGTCGAAAAGACCGCCTCGGAGCTGCCGATAAATCATGGCGTATATATTGATATTTTCCCCCTCGACGGATACCCCGAAGCCCCGGCGGAGATACGCCGCTTTGAGTTGCTGAAAAAAATGTGGCATTTGCAGGCGCAGTGCGCATTCAAGTCAAAACGCAGCATGAAGGCTCAGATATTCTTCTCCGCAGAGCGTATGCTGGGCTATGCTCGCCGCACGGATAGAACAATGGCGAAAATGGACGCGCTATTTAAAAGCTATTCTCCGGAGAGCTCCGAAATCTGGTGCAACCACGGCAACTGGCAGGGCAAGCTTGAATACCACCCGAAAAGCGTCTACGGTGAAGGCTATATGACAAGCTTTGAGGGCTTGGAGGTTTGTATTCCCGCGCAGTATGACACATATCTCACGCAGAAGTACGGAGATTGGCGCACCGACTTGCCCGAGGAGGAGCGCATCGGTCATCACTACACGGCGGTAATTGATTTAGATCGGCCATACACGGATTATATCGAGATACTGCCTAAGGGGAAAGCACGGCTCATCGAGCCGCCCTCCAAGGACAACAAGTAATATTAAAAATATCACTATAAAGGAGCGTGAAGACATGGAGGACAAGGACATTACCGAAATGCTCTGCGACTACGAGAACTACCGCGAATGCTTCAAGGATGACCCGAACGACCCCTTCTGCCGCGAGAGAAAACCGCGCCAAAGCCCCGTCACCGCAAATCCTACCTTCGCTTCCATCGCAGTCAAGATACTGCTGGCGCTTCTCGGCATAAACGCCGTTTTGTGGCTTGCGGTACTCTTCACCCGTTGAGCACTTTTCCAGAAACCATAAAATAACCGCTTGGTACGATTCAGGTACCAAGCGGTTTATGCTTTATAGGCTCTCAAGCAGGCTCAAAAGCTCCGTGTCCTTATATATCTTCATCCGCTCAAGGCCGCGCTTTTCCGCCGCGTCCTCAAGTACTGCCGCAAGAAGCTCGTAATAATCCCCCTCCGCGTCAAGCCTTCGGGCGACACGCGGCAGATCCCGCTCACAGAAATCACGAAGCTTCTCCCCCTCCGTCACGCTGTCGAGCAGCAGATTCAGCGCCTCGCGGTCTGTGAGGCTGCGGTCTATGTAATACCTTTTGCCGTAAAGCCCGTATAGGACGCGCTTTGCGTCAAGATAACCTATCGCCATATCGCGGCGCGACTGCTCCGCGTCAAAATTGAGTACGCCGCCGAGGTCGGAGTTCGTTTCGATATAGGTCACATTCACATCCTCGGGGATTTTGAAGCGGCGGTTATGCCCCATACCGGGAATACGCACGGCGATTATATTCTTGTGTCCGTTCACGACCAGTGCGTGCAGAGGCAGCGAATCCACAAAGCCGCCGTCAGTATATAGCTTGCCGCCGAGCTTTTCCAGCTTGAAGGTGGGATGATAGGCGCTGGCAAGCAGCATATCGCATATCTGCTCCTCGGGCAAGTCGTTTACCTTTATTTCAAGCGCCTTGCGGTCGGTCAGGGAGACGGTGGCGATATAAAGCTCCACGTCCGACTCCTTGATTTTCTTCGCGTCCACGACCTCGCGTACCCATGCGCGCAGCGGCGCAACGTCAAGTCCGCGGTTGCGGATTATCTCAAGCGCCTCGGGTATAAGCTGCTGCACGTCGTCAAGCCCGATATCACCGTTGAAGGCGCGGCTGAGATTTTCCTCCTGCTCCTCATCAAGCTCTATCACCTTGCTGAGCTTCATGTTCTCCCATGCGTTTATCGCGCGCGGCAGGTCGCGCATAGCCATAAGTCCGCCGTTGAGCGCACCGACAGAGGTGCCGGAGACGGCGTTATACTTTACCCCCGCCTCGTCGAGCGCTTTCCACACGCCTATCTCATAGCCGCCCTTTGCGCCGCCGCCCTCAAGCGCAATGGCATAGGTCTTACTCAGGTCTAATTTCAGTTCCATATTTTCCCCTCCTCGTATGTGATTTCGACTTTATCTTAGCACAAGCCTTGCCGCATTTCAATCACTGCGCGGAGGGGAATTTTATTTATTTTATGCTGCACTGGCGGCCGGTATGGTCTATGCTGTAGTCGCCTGTCAGCAATATCTGAGAGACGGGAACTATCGTGTAGCCCTCCGCTATCAGCGCCTCGATTATTGCGGGCAGAGCCTCGGGCGTATGCTCGGCGGCATTATGGAACAAAACTATGCTCCCCGGCTGCACCCGCTTGAGTACGCGCTCCTTTATCTCCCCCGCAGCTATCCCCTTCCAGTCGAGGCTGTCAACATCCCACTGTATCGCAGTCATGCCGAGGCTGTTGACCGCCGAAATGACGTGGTCGTCATACTCGCCGTAGGGACAGCGAAACAGCGTCGGGCGCTTGCCGGTCAGGGCTTCTATCTTATCGTTGCAGCAGGAGATATCGGCAACGATGTCATTTGCGGAGAGCTTTGAGAAATGCGCGTGACTCGTCGAGTGGTTCATTACCTCGTTGCCGTTCTCGGCGAGCGCCTTTACGGAGTCCGGATACTTATCCACCCAGTCGCCTACGAGAAAAAACGTCGCATTGACCCCATAGCTATTCAAAATGTCAATAAGCCGCTGCGTGTCCTCGTTCCCCCATGCCGCGTCAAACGACAGCGCCACGACCTTATCACTGCGCTCCACGCAGTAAATCGGGAGCTGCCTCGTTGCCGCCGACGCTCCGATTATTGCGGGACTGTTCACCGCCCAGAATATCAGCAAAACGGCAAGCGCAAAGGCCGCTGCGGACAAAAGCCTTTTGTGCTTACGGATAAAGCCTCGTATGTCAATCAAGCTCATCACCCCTTTGAGTACAATCTATGCATCGGCGGGTCGCGCTATTATAACGGCGTAAAAATCTTAAAAATTCTGAAAAAATCTTAATTTGCCTGTTTTTTTGAGTCAATATGTTATAATCACGTTATAAACCCACGCCAAATTTATAAAAGGAGATGTTCTTATGAGCCGAAAACGCTTTTTATCGGCACTGCTTATCGCCGTAATGCTGCTGACGCTGTGCGCCTGCGGAAAAGCTAAAGCGCCTGACAGCGCGCCCATCGGCGAGAGCTCAGCCGAGACGCTGGTCTATTCAGAGCCTTATATTGTAAGCCTTTCATACGCATACCCCTTTGACGGCGGCTGGAGACTCAACCGTATGGCGCGCATAGATAACCGACTGCTGCTCGGCGCGTCGCAAAAGGGCAATTTCCGCCTTGCGCTGACGGACTTTACGCTCAGCGAGGACGGAGAGCCGAGCTTCTCGACCTTGCGCGATTTATCCGTCCCGGATCTCACCGGCAGAGGTATGCCCTTTATTTCCTGCGTCACCGCCGGAGAGGACGGCTGCTTTTATGCCGTCTCCTCGGAGCTTCCCAAAACATATTTCAGCGCTGACGAGGGCTTTTGCACAAACGATGCATACAGCGGCGAGCACGTCATATGCCGCTACTCCTCTTCCGGTGAGCTGCTCGGCACCGTGGAGCTTCACGGCTGGGATAAGGGTGCAATAAACGCCATGGCAGTAAGCTCCGAGGGAAAAATCATCCTATACAGCGTCGATTTTGTTGAGCTCTACTCAAATGCGGAGCAAAAGCGCTGCATATCTTTGCTTTCCCCGGACGGCAGCATAGCTGCAAGTCAGGTGCTTGACGATTCTGTACGCAGTCTCAAGGCCGTGGGCAGCAGCTTCTATGCTGTGCTCAACAGCGCAATGCTTTTTGCCGGAAAATTTGTGAGCATTGACGCTTCCACTGCCGAGCTCTCGGAGCTTTCGTTTTCGGGAGTCACAGCTAACTTTGCGCCGCTGAACATCATCTGCGCCGACGCGGGCGGAGAGTGGATAATAATGTCGGACATGGACTTTTTCGGCATTGACCCCGCGGCGGGGACGGCCGAAAAGCTTTTCTCGATAAACGAGCTTACAACGGGCGATATCAGCTTTGATGCCATCGCCCATCTCGGCGAGGGGCTGTATGCTGCTGTCGGCAACGATGAGGGGCTCATGCTCCTACGCCGCAGCGCGATAGATTACAGCGGCCGCCAGCTTGTGAAGGTCGCAATTTGCAATGCGGAATACATGGCAATGCCGCTTATCAGAGCCATCAACGCCGCCGACAGTGAGTATTATTATCTCGTTGCAACGCCCACAAAGAAGCAGCTTAAAATGCAGCTTGTAAGCGGTGAGGCGCCGGATCTGCTGCTGTTTTCCTCAAGCTATGAGGATACGGCAAGCGACAGAATTAACCTCGAGTCCAATGTCTTTGACGACCTGTATCCATATCTTGACGCAGACACCGAGCTTGACCGAATGAGCTTCCTGCCGAATTTTCTTGACGGACTCACGACAAACGGAGAGCTTCATTCACTATATAATTCGTGCATAATATACTCGCTCTCCGCGCTTGAAAGGTACGTCGGCGACGGCAAAAATCTGAGCCTTGACGATTATCGGCGCATCGTCAAGGAAAACAGCGAGCTTCAGGCGATGTTCCCTTCATGGATGACAAAGAGCAATCTCTTGGGCTGGCTGTGTTCGACCTGTTTGAACGATTTTACGGACTATTCAAGCGGAAGCTGTGACTTCGACAACGAGCGGTTCAAGGCGCTGCTCGAGTGGTGCAATGAAATGCTCCCGGATTATGAGGGCGAGGCGCTGCCGGAGAGCTATCCGAGCTACAGCGACGATGAGGCGCTGCTGCATTTGAAAATGTATCAGAACCGCCTTTCGCTTGAAAATACATATTATCCTGTCTGTGTGGGCTTCCCGGGCAGTGCGGGCAACGGCGGATATTATTATTGCAGAAATTCGCTCGGTATGGCTATTCCCGCCGCCGGTGAGAATAAAGACGGTGCGTGGAATTTTATCCGAAGCCAGCTTAGGCTTGACGCACAGCTCAGGCTTGGCGATTATGACGGCTTGCCGGTGAATATGGAGGCGATGCAGCGCAGCATCGACGCGATAGCCGTAAGCGACCCGGCGCAGGCCGCGCGAATAACGGAGCTGCTGATCGGGATAAGCGCGGTCGTAAGCGGCAGCGACGCCGCCCTGCGCGAGACGATTCTTGACTGCGCCAAAGCATATTTTAACGGCGACCGCGGTCTTGACGAGACTGCCGCTCTGATACAGGACAGAATGAGTCTCTATATGTCCGAAAGATACGAATGACATAAGCTTTTTACTCGAAAAAATGCATAGAAAGCCCGCTGTCGGCACAGGCTGACAGCGGGTGATTTTTTTGTGCGATAAGGTCAAGCCTTACTTCATGCCGTTTTCGTAGGCCTCGATCATCTTCTTGACCATCTGGCCGCCGACGGAGCCTGCCTGACGGCTGGTGAGGTCGCCGTTATAGCCGTTCTTGAGATTGACGCCGACTTCGGAGGCAGCCTCCATCTTGAACTTTTCCATAGCGTCGCGCGCTGCGGGGTTGACAAGATGATTACTGGAATTGTAAGACATGATTTGCATCTCCTTTTCTCTCGTTTTGGGTTTTAGCTCGGGTTTATTTGCCCGAACATATCTTTTGCGCTTGCGTTTGAGATATGCAGAGATGCGTCAAGTAAATTTTGCTATTATTATTTTTCGCGCTTGATTATTCGCCGAGAAGAGTATTTGAAAACAGCAAGAAAAAATACTGACAAACTTGAAAAAGCTCTGCCATGTTATATAATAGAATTATTATGAGGACAATTATACTATTTATGCGGAGGGATAAGGATGAAGGCTGACTATCGTACATACAATGCAAAATCCGCAAACGAGCATCACGGCGAAATATCAAACCGGGAACATCTGCAAAGGGTCGGAGAGCTGGCGCGAGCCTTCGGCGCGGAAATAGGAAAGGAAACGGCTGCGGGGCTTGCAGGCGATTTCCACGATTTTGGCAAATACGCGGAGCGCTTTCAGGGCGTGCTGCGCGGCACTCATCAGGCCGTGGATCATGCCATGCCCGCCGCAGCGGAGCTTTACCGGCGGATAGGCTCCTTGTCCGCCGAGGGAATAAGTATTCTCGAGTCGGTCGCGGGACATCACGACGGGCTGACCTCATTTCGGCAAATGCAGGACGGGCTTGAGGATATGCTTTGCGACGAGACTTGGGACGACTGCCCCAGCGGGAAAATGCCATCCCTATGCGGTGAGGAAGAATTTACGCAGGCGGAGCAGGCCTTTGAACGCGATTTCCCCAACTATACTCTGCCGAAGCTCAAAAGAAAACGCTGCGCTACTGGCGGGAGCGTAGAAAATATGCTTGATACCCGTATGCTGTTTTCCTGTCTTGTGGACGCGGATTACAGCGTCTCCGCCTCGGATGATGACCCGGATTATCTGAATAAGCACAGCCGTGCGCCATTGGATGCCGCTGCGATGCTGAAAAAGCTTGAGGAACACTGTACGCGTATCCGCGAAAGCTCAACGGCGGATGCGGGCATCAATGCCCTGCGCAACGAGGTATATGCCCGCTGCGGTGAGGCAGCTGAGCAGCCTATGGGACTATTTACTCTGACAGCGCCCACCGGAGTCGGTAAAACCCTGGCCATGCTTAATTTCGCTCTGCGTCACTGTCTGCTCCACGGACTGCGGCGAATAATTGTCGTGCTGCCCTTTCTAAGCATAGCGGAGCAGACCGAGAAGGAATATCTCAACATTTTTCCGGAAATTCTGGTCGATCACAGCCAGAAGGATCTGTCGGAGGAGGCGCGTATATTGGCCGAGCGCTGGGACAGCCCGGTTATTATAACGACCTCCGTGCGATTTTTCGAGAGCTTATTTTCCGCAAACCCGCGATGCTGCCGGAAGCTGCATAATATTGCAAACAGCGTGCTGCTGTTTGACGAGGCTCAAAGTCTTCCGGCGGCGCTTGCACGGCCGACGACTGCGGCAGTAAATGCACTGTGTGAAAACTATCATTGCAGTATGCTATTCTCCACGGCAACTCAGCCGGATTTTTCGGCCCTTCCCGAAACGACTTGGCAGCCGCGGGAGATTTTGCCCGATAACGCAAGATTTTTCCGCAAAATGCGCCGTGTAAATGCAAAATGGTGCCATGATGCTTCACTTGAGCAGATTGCAGAGCAGATGAGCTCCGAGCAAAACGTCTGCTGCATCGTAAATCTTCGCCGTCATGCCAGAAAGCTTTTTGAGCTTATCTCAGAGCGTGCAGAAGAACGTGACGCAGTCTTTTTCCTGACTACGGATTTATGTCCGGGACACAGGCTCACGGTCGTAGAGGAGATAAAGCGCAGGCAGAAAAACGCTGAGCGCTGCATTGTTGTGGCGACGCAGTGCATCGAGGCGGGCGTTGACTTGGATTTTGATACGATGTTCCGCGCAATGGCACCGCTGGAGGCAATCGTTCAGGCGGCAGGACGCTGTAACCGCAACGGCAAAATTTCAGGCGGCGGGCGCTTGTGCGTGTTTCGTCCCTTGGAGGAAGGATGCCTCTACCCCGGTGACAGCTACGAACGTGCGGCGAGCCTCGTTACAAATCTCTGGTCGGAGACTGACACGCCTGAGCTCAGCGACCCGGAGCAAATTCGTGAATACTATAAAAGGTATTTTAGCGGAGAAAGGGGAGACATCAGGCTTCAGGAAGCTCTCAGGAAAAAGGATTATGCGGAAACAGCAAGATATTATAAGCTCATAAAAAACGCGGGGGTGTCGCTCATTGTTCCATGGTCGGGAGAGCATGAGCTATTTCAAAAGGTCTGCGATGCCGAGCGGAAGGGCAGCGTCAGTCAGGCGCTGCTGCGGGAGGCGGCTCCGATTACTATAAGTTGTTTTGATGAGGAGACCGTCAGAGCCTGCGCGACTCCGCTTTTCCTCCGAAGGGGGAAGCTTGCAGTCGAAACCGGCACATTTATTCTCAATAAAGGCTTTGAAGACCGCTATGACCCGGTGCGTGGCTTCTCTGCTGACAACAATATGCACGAAAACTATATGACATAATTGGCGTACTCACTGAAAATCAAGGAATTGCCATGTATGTTATTGACAATGGAGTTTCTTTATATTAAAATTTAAATGACCCAGAGCAAACCGCGTGATATGTGCCCTGGGGTGAATAGAAATATTTACATTTTTATATTTCTCCTCCCCGTAAACGGGGAGAGGAATATTACAATGGAGGTGAAAAACAGCATTGAACGATGAGGTATGCATGGAGGTCTGGGGTGATTTTGCCTGCTTTAGCCCGCCGTATGCAAAGGTGGAGAGGCTCAGCTACCCGGTACCCACGCCCTCGGCTGTACGGGGAATTTTGTCCTCCGTCTTTTCAAAGCCGGTGGAATTCTACTGGCAGGTGACCCAAATCGAGGTACTAAATCCCATTCGATACATGAGCTTTCAGCGCAATGAGCTGAAATCGACTATAAACATGGGCGCAGGCGCGGAAAACGCCATTCTTTACGCGGATGATGAGCGCACTCAGCGGCAGACGCAGGTGCTCAAAAATGTGCGCTATCGCATCACCGCCCGCATCTGCCCGCGGCCTGATTTCAGCGGCAGTCTGGAGCAGCTTCACTGTCAGGCAATGCGCAGAATTCGCGGCGGCAAAGCATTTATGCAGCCCTGTCTCGGACTGCGGGAGTTTGTGTGTTACTTTGAGGAAAGTGACGGTACTCGACCGCCTATCGACCAGAGCATGGACTTGGGCCTAATGGTTTACGATGTGTTCGATTTGCACGATTATAAGCTGCGCAGGGTGACAAAGCCAAGGCTCTCTCTTTATCATGCAGTGATGGAGCACGGTGTAATTCGTGTGCCGGATTACGACAGCGACGAGGTGCTGAAGGATGGTGCTGCGGTATGCTGAAAGCCCTTTATGATTACGGAATTCGCAATAATTTGACAATTCCGCCCGGATTTATTCGGAAAAATATCCGCGCATATATCTGCCTCTCCGATAGCGGCGGCTTTTTGGGCATTGAGCTTTGCGGCAAAGATGAGGAACAGATTTGCCCCGATATCGGTTCAAAGGCAAACGGAAAGGACAAATGTAACCCGCTGGCCGAAAAGCTATCGGTAGTTCTCGGAGACGATGGGAAAAAGCCGGAATATTTCCGCGAGCTTCTGCGCGAGGGCAGCAACTGTGCCCCATGCCTGCGCATATGTCTGAATGCCTTGGAGGACAAGGAGCTTTTTACTCAAATTGTCCGTGAAGCGCAGCTTCGTAAGCTAAGCGCCGGCGATCGTATAAGCTTTCGCGTGGATGACACTCCGATCGTTGCCGATGCGCAGGTAAAGCAGTGGTGGACGGAATACCGAAAAAAGCTCAGCGATGCTTCTGCCGTATCCGGCGAACGCTGCCTAATAACGGGGCAGCCTACTACGCCCTTGGCGACCTTGCCGGTAATAAACGGCTTGAAGGTCGTGGGCGGTCATTCACGAGGTGAGGCGCTGTTTTGCTTTGATAAGGCAGCTTTTTGCTCCTATGGGCTCAAGCAGTCCGCCAATGCCCCGGTATCCGAGGAGGCGTTCGCGGTCGTCAAGGAGGCCATGAACGATTTGCTTGACGGTGCGCCCGCCATGTACGCGAGGGACAAGGAGCGCGAATTTAACCCTGTCGCTCCGATTTATGCCGGCATGAAGTTTCTTCACTGGTATGATTTTTCGCTCAATCCCGATGAGGACCCGCTGCTGCAAGGACTTCAAAAAGGCGCCGATGAGGACGAGGACGAGGATGAGGAGGCGCCGAGCACGGAGGAGCTTGAGGATGAGGCGCGGCAATATCTTCTCGAAAAGAGAGAGGATGCGGATGCTTTGCTCGACTCCGTTAAATCCGGCAGAGCACCGAAGAAGCTTCGCGGTGAGTATCATATTCTTCTGATTTCCGGCAATAACGGGCGCGCCATGGTTCGCCGCTATGAGCACGGGAGCTATGAGAGGCTCCAGGAAAATCTCAGGCTATGGACGGAGGATATAAAGCTTCAGGACAGTCTGGGCACAGGCCGCGTTCGCCCTGCAAGGCTCAACACACGTCTGACACGTCTTGTCAAGTATCAAAACAGCTCCGGTCTAAAGATATTTGAGCAGATGAAAAATGAGCTTGCCGGTCTTACGCCAGCCATTCTTATGGCAATTATCAACGCAGCTCCCTTGCCGGACAGCGTGGCGGTGTGCGCACTGGCATACATCCGTTCCCGAATGCTTTCGTCCGGGGACGGGGACAAGAAGCCGATGCTGCCGGATGCCATTGCCTGCCAGTGGCTTAAGGTCTGGCTTATTCGTAAACGAAGAATGAAAAATGAGGAGGGAATGCTAATGGAGTATTATGATTGCAATTTCCCCAATGCAGCCTATCACTGCGGCGCTTGGCTTGCGGTATATGCCAATTTGCAGAGAGCTGCCATGGGTGAGGTCAACGCCACTTTGGTTCAGCGCTTTTACGCCTCCGCCAGCCGCACCCCGGCGCTGGTGTTCGGTACGCTCGAGAGAATGGGCGAGATATATCTGGATGAGCTGCGTAAGAATAAAAAAGGGCTTGACAAGAAATACGAGGAAAGGCTCAATTCCGTCTGCGCCTACTTCGGCAGCGACCCGGAGCATCGCCTTCCCGCTATCTTGAATTTGGAGGGGCAAAGCTATTTTGCACTGGGCTATCGACAGATGTGTACGCAGATAACGGCTGAAATAAATCAGAAGGCTGCGGATAATGCGAACAAGGAGAAAGGTGGAAAAAATGGCAATCAGGAATCGTTATGAATTTGTTTACTATGTAGCTTGCACAAACGCAAACCCCAACGGCGACCCGGACATGGGCAACACCCCGCGTCTTGACCCGGAAACCATGCAGGGCTATATCACCGACGTTGCGACAAAGCGGCGAATTCGCAACTACATACAGACTGCCTTTGACGGACAGCCGGGCATGAATATTATCATCCAGCAGAGCACGAATATTAACCGCCATATTGCCGAGGCGCGGCGTGAAGCCGGAGTCGAGGGAGAAAACGCGAAAAACAAAAACGCGATATACGCCGCCAGAAAAAAGGCCTGCGAGATGTTTTATGACGTGCGCACCTTCGGCGCCGTGATGTCCACCGGTCCAAATGCCGGTCAGGTGCGCGGACCCGTGCAGATCACCTTCGGCAAAAGCCTTGACCCGGTGCTCCCGCTCGACATTTCAATCACGAGAGTAGCAAAAACCAAGGAAGAAAAAGGTAATAGTTTAGAAGATTATATACTGGCCGAGGAGAATGCAGACGAGGATTCTCTGCGCACAATGGGGCGCAAGCAGCTTATCCCCTTTGGGCTCTACGAGGTGCGCGGCTTTATCAGCGCAAATCTTGCGGCCGAGACTGGCTTTGACGAAGCGGATCTGAGCGCTCTCTTCGAGGCGATAATGAATATGTATGAGCATGACCGCAGCGCCAGCAAGGGCGAGATGGATATAGTCTCTCCGCTGATAATCTTTAAGCACGTCGGCACCGACACTGACGAGCCACAGCGCCTTCGTCAGGCAAAGCTCGGCTGTGCGCCCGCCCATCGGCTTTTTGAGCTGGTGCAGGTGCAGAAGAAGCCGGAGGTGGCCGTAGCCAGAAGCTATCGGGACTACAGCGCAAGCATTGCCATGAATAAACTCCCCGCCGGCGTGGAAATCGGCTTTAAGCGTGATGCATTCAGCCCCATCGTCTGGAATAACTTGCCGGAGGATGAGGACTGGTTCACAGAAAGCAATGGATGAGCGGGAATATCTTCCCCTTTCATGGCTGTCGCAGATGGCATACTGCCCGCGGCGGGCAGGACTGCTGCTCAATGAGCGCCTATGGGCGGAAAACTCCGACACTGCCAAGGGGCGGGCGGAGCATACACGGGTACACACTCAGCGCGTCGAGAAGCGTGGAAATACGGTAAAGCTCTATGAATTTACGGTATTCTCCGACCGACTTTCGCTGCTCGGCAAATGCGACTGCGTAGAGGCAAAGCGGGATGATTCCGGCTGCCGAATTCCGGCGGTGGATTTTCCTGTTCGCCTCTATCCCGTAGAGTACAAGCACGGCTCCGTTCGTGAGGAGGCGGAATATCAGATACAGCTTTGCGCGCAGGCAATGTGCATGGAGGAAATGTTTCATACCTCCATACCGGTTGGAGCACTGTATTTCATCTCGTCACACCGAAGATTGGAGGTTTCGCTCGATGCGCCGCTTCGCGCCAGAACGGAGGCTCTGGCAAAGGAGCTGCATCGAATTCGTGATGAGCTCAACGTTCCGCCTGCCGACTACTCAGCAAAATGCCGCCGCTGCTCGCTCAATGAGCTGTGTATGCCAAAGGTGAAGCTTTCGGCGCAAGGCTATCTGCGTCAACTGCGTCAGGAGGCGGCAGGTGAAATTGAGGAGGATTCAGAATGAAAAAGCTGCTCAGCACCCTCTATGTACTAACTCCCGACAGCTATCTCTTTTGCCGCAACGAAAATATCTGCGTCAAAATCGGCGATGCGGAAAAGCTGTGCATCCCGGCGCTGAATATTGACTCCATTATATGCTTCGGGAAAATGACGGTTTCAACGCCGCTTCTCGAGTTTTGCGGCAGTCATGGGATAAGTCTGAGCTTCATCCGTGAAAACGGACATTTTATGGGCAGACTTCAAGGTCCAGTTAGCGGGAATGTCCTTCTACGCAAGCGGCAGTATGCCTGCATGGACGACGCTGACTTTACACTGAGAACAGTGCAGTCCATATTGCTAGCCAAGCTGCGCAACAGTAAGCTTGTTCTCATGCGCGCCGCACGCTCTGAGCGCGTTGGTGATTTTAAGGATGAGCTTGAGCTCGGCATTCAGCTTTTGAGCGATGCCGTAGATAATTTGCTGGAATGTGACAGCATTGAGTCAATGCGCGGCATTGAAGGCGCTGCTGCAAACGCCTATTTTGCCCGCTTTGACTGTATGCTTGCGGGAAATCCGGGCGGCTTCAGCTTCGATACCAGAAGCCGCCGTCCGCCAAAAAATGAGGTCAACGCCGCGCTGTCATTCTCCTATATGCTGCTCACAAGTCAAATGCAGTCTGCCATGGAAAGCGTGGGCATTGACCCGGCTGCGGGATATCTGCATACACTCCGACCGGGGCGCGCCTCCTTTGCGCTGGATTTAATCGAGGAGCTGCGCGCGCCGCTGTGTGATCGCTTTGTCTTGTCGCTCTTTAACAAGGGGCAGCTTGCGCAGGCTGATTTTGACCGGGATGAGGAGGCGGTAACTTTGAATGAGCATGGGCGCAGAGTGCTGCTTTCCGCATGGGAAAAACGCAAGCAGGAACAGATAATGCATCCCTTTTTGAAGGAGAAAATTCCGATTGGCTTGATACCCTATGCACAGGCAATGCTGTTTGCCCGCGTGCTTCGAGGAGATTTGGATGACTATCCGCCTTTTGTTTGGAGGTGAGCGGAAATGATGCTTGTCTTAGCGTATGATGTGGACACCACAAGCAGTGCCGGAGCACAGCGTCTGCGCAAGGTTGCAAAGCTATGCGAACGCTATGGCTGTCGTGTACAAAACTCCGTGTTTGAGCTTTTATTGGATCCTGCGCAGCTTGTGGCGTTAAAATCCGGGCTTGAGAATATCATCTGTAAGGACAGCGATTCAGTCCGCATCTATCGTCTGGGAAACAGCTACCGAAACCGAATTGAAGTGATAGGCCGCACCGGTCTGATAGAGACCGGAGAGCCACTGCTTCTTTGAAATGAGGCTGCGCCAATCGCCGCCACACATATTTTACCGGGAGATCGGCGCAGCTTTTTTGAGGATTTTGTTCCAAAATCCGGATAAAAATAGCCTCGCCTGCGTATATAACGCAGTATGAGGCGTCTTTTGCAGCGAAAGTGCATAAGCAGCATAATAAGATTTTGTGCATTTTTGCTGTCACCCCCCACGCGGGGGTGCGAATTGAAATAACCATCAATAGTGGGAATGCGGCGAAAAGCGGTCACCCCCCACGCGGGGGTGCGAATTGAAATAGTAGACCAATCAAGAACGCAACGGGGGAAAAGAGGTCACCCCCCACGCGGGGGTGCGAATTGAAATGCTCCAACAACGCGAGAGCGCATCAGAAGAACAGGTCACCCCCCACGCGGGGGTGCGAATTGAAATAGGGACGGGCAGCAGTTCATGCAGTTTCGGACAAGTCACCCCCCACGCGGGGGTGCGAATTGAAATACGGTACGATATCCAAAATTTGACTCACAATCTTGTCACCCCCCACGCGGGGGTGCGAATTGAAATAAGATAAGGCTTATCAAGGGACTTAATAAGCGTGTCACCCCCCACGCGGGGGTGCGAATTGAAATAGGATAAACAACATCAGCAGGATCAAAGCACCGGCAGTCACCCCCCACGCGGGGGTGCGAATTGAAATAGCAATCAGATATTGCTTGATGTTTACATTCAGGTCACCCCCCACGCGGGGGTGCGAATTGAAATGAACTGCGAACGCTTAAAATCTACATCGGAAGGAGTCACCCCCCACGCGGGGGTGCGAATTGAAATAATGTCCATAATCTCACCTATCGTGCGTTCGCGTCACCCCCCACGCGGGGGTGCGAATTGAAATATGTGGCAGTCGTGGCAGAGCAGCACCCAGAACCGTCACCCCCCACGCGGGGGTGCGAATTGAAATACTCCTCGTCCCCCCTTGCCCAGTCCTGAGCCATGTCACCCCCCACGCGGGGGTGCGAATTGAAATAAGCTGCAGGGGATTATGCCCTGCGGCTGCTTTGTCACCCCCTACGCGGGGGTGTGAATTGAAATCGGTAACAGGATTGAAAACTCTTACCGTGCGTTGTCACCCCCTACGCGGGGGTGTGAATTGAAATATTCTGTCACCCCGCTTATAAGCGCTTCAATTGCGTCACCCCCTACGCGGGGGTGTGAATTGAAATTATTTTAGTCTGCCTCATCAGTACCGGTAGACGTCACCCCCTACGCGGGGGTGTGAATTGAAATAAACTGAGAGCGCTGAAAATCAACATCAGCAGGAGGTCACCCCCTACGCGGGGGTGCGAATTGAAATAGTTAGCCCCTATACAACAAAAGAATATAGGGTGTCCCCCATTCAGGGGTGACAGATTTGAAATTGCACGCACACCGCCCGTGTATCCTGTAAAAAGCGTCACCATTGCGCCTATGTGCAGTCCAAGCGTTCCTACAGGATGTGTCAAAAACTCCGGCAGGTTGATTTTTTTGCCACCTGCCGGAGTTTTTAATTGCGTTTATAATATTTTGCTATTATTATTTTTTGCATGATTATTCGCCGAGACGGGATTTCAGATCCTCAAGGGTCAAAATCTCCGCGCCGATGCGCGCCATATCCTCAAGATTTGCCCGCTGTACGTTGGAATTCACGGAGGAGGTGCAGTCTGAAAGCACTATCACGTCATAATCAAGCGAGAGCGCGTCATAGCAGCTTGTGCGGATGCAGTTCGGCGTTGTCGTCCCAGCGAGAATGACCGTATCTACGCCGAGTCTGCGTAGAATGAGATCAAGCTCCGTATGGAAAAAGGCCGAGAAGCGGGGCTTAACGATGAAATAATCGCTCGGCGCGGTGCTGAACTCCTCGGGAAATGCGTCGGAAAGCTCCGTGCTGCACTCCTCGGACAGAGGCTTCCCGCCGCGCAGCCATAGCTCACGGCGGCATTTTTCCACGTCACTGCCGTCGGCACGGTAATGCCGCGTAGCAAAAACGATGGCAGCTCCGACCTTGCGGCAGAGGCTCAGCGCCGCGGCGCAGGCGGGAAGCGTCGCAGCCGCGTCCGGGATGCATAGTGGCGATGCGGAATCTATGAAGCCACGCTGCATATCTATCATAATAAGAGCATATTTACTCATTCTATCCTCCGTTATTTATTATAATTTCAATATAACTACTATAAGCGCCGAGTGAGCAAAAGTCAAATATGATATAGCGCCGCTTGTTCACGACATGATATTACGCGCCGAATTTACCGCAGGGCGCTCCCCTGCCCGCCATTCCGCCGCGATAATTATTATACACAGCCGCAAATATGTACAAATATACAAAATTTTCTTAGGAAAGTCGGAATTTTGCGTGACTTTTGCATTAACATGTGATATTCTTGACAGTGACGGAGCAGCAGGAATAAGCTCCAGTGAAAGGAGTAATATATGGTAACTAATAAAGAGAAGCTATTTCAGCTCGGCAAGAAGATGACCGACCGTGTCCCTTACAAGCTCGGACTTGAAAAGCTTGACGAAAGCTGTCCTGAATTCTGGGGTCTTGTCAACGTTCTGGACGATGAGATGGTTGACATCGCCCTGAGCATGAAGCAGCGCGTCCCCATGACTCTGGAGGATATCGCAAAGGCCGCCGGCCGCAGCGATGTCAAGGCGCTTGAGGATAAGCTTCAGGAAATGAGCTGCATCGGTCTTCTTGAGTACAACTGGGAAAACCCGCAGCACAAAAAGCAGTACCTTCTCCCGCTCTTTGTCCCCGGCGCCGCAGAATTTCTCAATATGCGCGAAAGCTTTGTAAATGAGCACCCCGAGGTGTGCGACTTCTTTGAGCGCATGGCTCGTCTCCCCCTTGAAAAGGTCACTCCCATGGTTCCGCTCGGCGGCGCCGGTATCGGTATGCACGTCGTCCCCGTCGAAAAGGCGATACCTGCCGACTCCCAGTCCGTCAGTATTGAGCATCTCTCCCACTGGCTGAAGAAATACGATACATACGCAGTCGGCGTTTGCTCCTGCCGCCGCTCTCAGACCGTGCGCGGTGAAGGCAGCGGCGACCTCGCCGACCTCTGGTGCATCGCCGTCGGCGACTGCGCAAAGTACTCCATCGAGACCGGCAAGGACGGTCACGAGGCGACCTATGAGGAGGTCATGGAGGTACTCCAGCGCGCCGAGGATGAGGGCTATGTCCATCAGATAACCAATATCGACGGCGAGGACAAGATATTCGCCATCTGCAACTGCGCACCCGGCGTATGCTACGCTCTGCGCACCTCTCAGCTTTTCAACACTCCCAATATGTCCCGCAGCGCCTACATTGCCCATGTGGACAAGGAAAAGTGCGTTGCCTGCGGCAAGTGCGTCGAAGTATGTCCTGCGGGCGCTGCAAAGCTCGGTCAGAAACTCTGCACCAAGAACGGCCCCGTCGAGTATCCCAAGCAGCCCCTGCCCGACGATAACCACTGGGGTCCCGCGCAGTGGGATGAGGATTACCGCGACAACAACATGAAAAACTGCTACGACAGCGGCACCGCGCCCTGCAAGACCGCCTGCCCCGCGCACATTGCGGTTCAGGGCTACATCAAGATGGCTGCCGAGGGCAGATATCTTGACGCGCTCAAGCTCATCAAGCAGGATAACCCCTTCCCCGCCGTCTGCGGCAGCATCTGCAACCGCCGCTGCGAGGACGCCTGCACCCGCGGCACTATAGACGCGCCGGTCGCAATCGACGAGATAAAGAAATTTATCGCCGAGCAGGAGCTCAAGGCAGAGTGCCGCTACGTTCCCGCCCGCCGCACCTACAGAGCCAGCACCGAGGATTATGCGGAGCATATCGCCGTCATCGGAGCAGGCCCCGCCGGCATGAGCTGCGCATACTATCTGGCAAATATGGGCTACCCCGTGACCGTGTTCGAGAAGAACCCCGTTCCCGGCGGTATGCTCACTCTCGGAATTCCGAACTTCCGTCTTGAAAAGGACGTTGTCAACGCGGAAATCGACGTGCTTCGTGAGATGGGCGTTGAGTTTAAGTGCGGCGTTGAGGTCGGCAAGGATGTCACCATCGACGAGCTTCGCGCACAGGGCTACAAGGGCTTCTTCCTCGGCATCGGCGCTCAGAGGTCCGCGGAGCTGCGCATCCCCGGCGAGGAGCTGGAGGGCGTGTTCGGCGGAGTTGAGTTCATGCGTGAGGTAAACCTCGGCAATAAGCCCGCCATCGGCGAGAAGGTCGCAGTCATCGGCGGCGGCAATGTCGCAATGGACGTATGCCGTACCGCAGTCCGCCTCGGCGCGAAGGAGACCTATGTTGTCTACCGCCGCAGTGAGGAGGAAATGCCCGCAGATAAGCTTGAGGTCGAGGAGGCCAAGGCTGAGGGCGTGAAGTTCCTGTTCCTGAACGCTCCCGCTGAGATAATCGGCGAGGAGGGCAAGGTCAAGGCGCTCAAGGTCGAGGTCATGGAGCTTGGCGAGCCCGACGAAAAGGGTCGCCGCAAGCCCGTCGGCACCGGCAAATTTGAAACGATCGAGCTTAGCGCGGTCATCGGCGCCATCGGTCAGAAGGTCGATCTCGGCGGTATAGCCCCCGAGGCCATGAGCTTTAACAAAAACGGCACCGTCATTGCCGACGCCGTGACGCTTCAGACCGCACAGCCCGACATTTTCGTCGGCGGCGACGTTTACACCGGTCCCAAGTTTGCAATCGACGCTATTGCCGCCGGTCGTGAGGCCGCTATCTCCCTGCACCGCTATGTGCATCCTGGTCAGAGCCTGACCCTCGCCCGCAACCGCCGCGACTTTATAGAGCTTGACAAGAGCGATGTTGCTATCGCCGTTGACAGCTTTGATACCGCGTCCCGCCAGCTTCCCGGTCACGACGTCAAGAAGGCAAAGAGCTTCTCCAACGACCGTCTCAGCTTCACCGAAGAGCAGGTCAAGAAGGAAGCCTCCCGCTGCCTCGGCTGCGGAGCTACCGTTGTGGACGAGAACAGATGCATCGGCTGCGGTCTCTGCACCACGAAGTGCGAATTTGACGCGATACATCTGCGCCGTGAGCTGCCCGAGGCCTCCACGATGGTCAAGGCAGAGGACAAGATGAAGGTCATCCTCCCCTACGCCGCAAAGCGCGCCGCGAAGATCGCCATCAAGGATATGAAGGCCAAGCGCGGAAAATAATTCGCAAAGGAGATCACCATGCACGAGCTTGGTACCGTTTACTACGTCATAAAGCAGGTCGAGGCGCTATGCGTGGAGAATAAGCTCTCTACCGTGGGCAGCGTGACGCTTGAGGTGGGCGAGGTCAGCGGCATCGTTCCCAAGTATGTCCGTGACTGTTGGAATTGGGCGATACGCGACAATAAATATCTCAAGGACGCGGAGCTTATAATCGAGCTTCTTCCCGCCCTGACCATTTGCGAGGACTGCGGCAAGACGTACCCGACGGTAAAATACGCGAAGATTTGTCCGCATTGCGGCAGTGAGAATACATATCTGCTCAGCGGCAATGAGTACAACATCAAGGAAATTGAAGCAATGTAACAGCACTCCCCTGCCCGTTCGCGGTCAGGGGAGTTTTTTATTGCCTGTGTCGGTTTGCGACGAGGCTTTTGTCATTTTGTAAATTATTCTTGCATATTGCGCCCGAATGGGTTAACATTAGATAAATCAAGGCACGCATATATAATGATGGAGGTAGCAATTATGAAATGTCCGCGCTGTGGAAACGAAATGGTGCTTGACACGCATCGCAAATATCCGCTCAATATGTGCTATGAATGTGGCTACATGGAGGGTCGTCCGCTTGACGGTGAGGGCGGCAAGACCAACTTTGAGCACATGAAGGGGCTTAATTTTAATGAGATGGTCGTATTTCTGTCCAAGGGTCTCGGTCTTGACGAGAGCAAGGTCAGCGATTGGCTTGACAATCCTACAAAATAAAAGCTGCCGACAGGCATAAAGTCCGGACATAAGTGTTCGGACTTTTTTTATCGTGCAGAGGCTTACAGTAGACTTGCTCACAGCGTTTGTGATATAATCGAAATATGTAGGCAGAACGAAAAATCGGAAGTTGCAGAGGAGAATGTACTATGAAATGTCCATATTGCCAAGAAGAAATGCAGCTGGGCTATATCCCTAACGGGGGACAGCCTGTGCAATGGATTCCGAACGGAGAAAGACCATCGGTTCTCTCTTTTTCAATTGCAGAACAGGGAGTTCCCCTAATCAATCAGTTCAAACCGTTAAAAGCGAATGGATATAAAGCGAAGGCGCATTATTGTTCAAATTGTAAGGTAATCATTGCACCGACAAAAAACTGATTACGGAATGTCAACTTCCAGTTTACCGAGCCAAAAAGCTATAGCAAAAGAATATTGCTCACAGCGTTTATGATATAATCGGAGAGAGTGAACAGAACGAAAAATCGGGATTTGACGAGGGTAATTATGATAAAGTTTTTGAATGATATCAGGAATGCAGAAAAACCAATATCCAATAATAGAAAAATTATAAATACTATAGCTGTATTGTTCCTTGGAATAGCTTTGGGGACTTTTTCAAAATTTTTGGATTTTCGTCAAGCTGAACTTCCCAGTGTGCTTATGGCAATAGATAAAGCATTAGATGTTCATAATTTCCTTGGACGTTTTGCAATCTGGGTATTGATTGCACTGTGTATTTCTATTTATAGCAATTCTGCAATAAGAGCAAGCATTAATGTTTTTGCATTCTTTATTGGTATGGTTGCAAGTTACTATTTATATTCAAACTATATTGCAGGATTTTTTCCAAGAAGTTATGCGGTGATTTGGTTTGGATTTACAGCTGTTTCTCCATTATTGTCTTTTGCCTGCTGGTATGCAAGGGGGAAAAGCAAACTGGCACTTATACTATCAGCGCTGATTTTGGCAGTATTGTTCAATATGTGCTTTGTATATGGATGCTGGTATTTTAATGCAAAATCTGTTTTGGAAGTGATAGTCTTTATTATTGGACTTATTGTTTTGAGGAGAGACACATTGAGGAGTTCTGCGCTAATGGGAACGATTAGTATAGCTCTTGCAGTTTTACTTGATATGGTTATTCCATTTCATTTTGGATAAACAACTTCCAGTTTACCGAGCCAAAAAGCTATGGCAAAAGAATATTGCTCACAGCGTTTATGATATAATCGGAATATGTAGGCAGAACGAAAAATCGGGATTTATGAGGATGTAAAGATGTTTGACTACGAAAAGCATTTTAATCAGTACCGTGCCAATAATAAACTTGATTTAGAATTGTCCTTCAATATGCCCGAGGGATATAAAACTGCTAACGGCACTTTTGATATTGAGTCAAAAACGGTATTCATCAATGCAGAGCTTTTGAAAGAAATGCCTGATTATGAAAAAGCTTTTTATCTCTTTCATGAATTGAGGCATTCCTCACAGTATCTTTGCCCTGAATTATTCAGCGGCGCGGTCAGCCGCAGCTTACAATACGTAATAATGTATGACGGCACTTGCTTTAAGATAATTAACGGCAAGTATTATGAGTGTAAACTGGAAGGCGGCGAAGAGTATTTTACAAATATCTACCTTGGTCAGCCGTATGAGGCAGACGCTAACACATATGCTTATGAGCAGGTAAAGAAGATCGTTGGGGATTCAGATGACCTGCGTAAACTGTACGAATTTTGGATGCCAAGTCAGCCAGTGCCTGATGAAGTCTATGATTCGGTATATTCTTTAATCGATGAAAAAGTACAAGTGGATGACTGAGTAACAAATTCCAGTTTACCGAGCCAAAAAGCTATAGCAAAGAATATTGCTCACAGCGTTTGTGATATAATCGGAGAGAGTGAACAGAACGAAAAATCGGGATTTGACGAGGTAAGTAATTATGGATGTGTGCAGTTTTATTAAGGCTGTGTTGGCTCAAGATGAGAACACAATCAGAAGTTTTTTTCACAAAGATGCGTATGTGAATTGGCATTGTTCCAACGAGCACTTTACGGTCGATGAGTTCATTATTGCAAACTGTGAATATCCAGGTGATTGGGATGGAACAGTTGAACGAGTTGAAGTGATAGGCGATTTATTCATCACGGTAACAAAAGTTTATCCCCAGGATAGAAGTGTATATTTCCATGTGGTGTCATTCATAAGAACAGCAAATGATAAAATTACGTCAATGGATGAATACTGGGCTGATGATGGAAATCCTCCACAATGGAGAATAGATAAGCACATAGGCACACCAATTATATAAATTCCGATTTACCGAGCCAAAAAGCTATAGCAAAAGAATATTGCTCACAGCGTTTGTGATATAATCGGAATATGTAGGCAGAACGAAAAATATGAATTAGGAGGTATGAATACATGGCAAGTGCGTATTACAAACCTTGCAAGGAATTTGACATTTGCAACGAGTTGATTGAAAAATATTGGGAAACAAAACAATATGACAAATGCTTTGAAGGTCATTTGGTATTGGCAGAGCAGGGCTATCCCCTTGCTGAATGTCAAATAGGCTATTTCTATTATGAGGGACTTGGTGTTGAAAAGGACTTGGAAAAAGCACTATATTGGACTCGCCGTGCCGCAGAGCATGGTGATAGAGATGGTCAATACAATTTGGCAGAGTTTTATGAAGATGCAATCGGAGTAGAACGAGATATCGAACAGGCTAAGCATTGGTATCGACTTGCTGCATTGCAAAACGATGATTTGGCAATTGAGAAATGCAAAGAACTTGGAGTTGCCTTCTAATTACACATAGCGGCATAATGAACAGTTCGTCAACTTCCACTTTGCAAGCTGATAGGCTATAGCAAAAAATAATGCTCACAGCGTTTGTGATATAATCGGAATATGTAGGCAGAACGAAAAATCGGAATTTGTGGAGGGCTGGAATGAATGGGCGTGTTCAGTTTTTTTAAGAAAAGCAAAGTGGAACTGACCGATGAACAGAAAAAGTGGAATAAAATGTGGGATTTGTGGGTAGAAGGTCGTACGGACTCTCCCTATTCAGAATTGATGACCTATCAAAGCGAAATCAACAATGGCGGACATGACCAATATTTCTTCAATATCGAGATTTCGGGCAATTTGCAAAAGGAAATGGCGGTTTTGAAAACTGTTTTGCCCGCAAAGCTGCGAGACAATTTACAAAATGCATATGATGCATATTTGAAGCTAACGAATGAAGAATCTGACGAGCAAGCAGGAACGATACTGAGTCAATATGATGATGAGTTTTATAAAGTCGAAGAAGATATCAACCGCATACTAAGGGAGTATGCATCTCAAATAGAACTATAAATTCCAATTTACCGAGCCAAAAAGCTATAGCAAATAGGAAAACCCCCGCCCGGGGGGAGAGGGCGGGGGCTGCGGTCTGCACGCAAAAGCGTTCAGTCCATTGGGGGGAGAAGAAAGTATTATTCCAAGCCGGCATTGCCGGGAGGAAACTATGTTGTTCGGGAAGCTTTTACATTTCCCTTGACTGTATAATAACCCGAAACGGAGAATTTCGCCATTCACAAATTCGCCTCATCGCGCAAAAATTGGGCGTGTGCGGCGTTTTGCGCGATTTTTGGCTGAAACGGGCAATTTGTCCGGATTTTAACGGCGGATATCAGTCCACGCGCTCGTCGCCCCAGAAGAACAGCGCCACGGTGCCGGGACCGGTATGGCTGCCGATGGTGGTGCCGACGTGGTTTATCTCGACCTTGCCGTTGAGCTTCGGGAACTTCGACTCGACCAGCTCCGCGACTGCCTTTGCATCGTCATAGCAGGCGGAGTTTGAGATATAGCACTTGCCGGAGTAGTCATAGCCGTCCTGAACGTGCTGCTCCATGCGGCTGACTATCTCCTTAATGACGCGCTTTTTGGTGCGTATCTTATTGCGGGGAATGAGTCTGCCGAGGTTATCCATGTTCAGCAGCGGGCAAATCTCAAGCAGACCTCCGAAAACCGCCGCAGTCTTGGAAATTCTGCCGCCGCGGACATAGCTTGTGAGGTCGGTGGAGAAGAACCAGTGGTGCAGCTTGAGTCTGTTTTCCTCAAGCCATGCGACAAGCTCCTCGGCGCTGAGTCCCTCGTCGCGCTTGGTGGCGGCGGTGTCCATCAAAAGTCCGTAGCCGGAGGATGCGCCCAGCGAATCGACGATATATATATTTCTCTCGGGGAAGCGCTCCTTGACAACGAGCGCTGCGTTGCGGGCGGAGTTTATCGTACCGGAGATACCGGAGGAGAGGCAGACGTGGACAACATCCAGACCCTGCTCCATAAACGCTGAGAAGAACTCGACATACTCTGCGATATTGACCTGCGAGGTGCGGGTCTCCGCGCCGTCAGCCATGGCCTTATAGAAGTCCTCAAAGCTCATGCTCTCGCCCAAATCGTCCATATACTCCTTGCCGTTCATGGCATAATGGAAGCAGACATAGTGGATATCGCGGCTCTGAAAATGCTCCTTGCTGAGGTCGGCGGTGGAGCAGCAGCTCAAAACGTAATTTGCCATATTATATAACCATCCTATCCCATAGATTTATAATCAAACTATAAAGCCCCGGCGCCTTTTATTCAAGCTACCCTCTCTCCGCTCGACTCTACGGCAAAAATGCAAAAATAAAATCTGCGTAGAGAAGGCTCTCCCCTTCTCTACGCAGAGTAGAATTCATGTGTTTTCAGTGCTTTTCGGGTTTTCCTCCGTGTCTTCTGGCGCAGTAGTCTCCGCGGTAACCTCCGCGCTCTCGTCCTCGTCCTCGGTCTTTTTCCGCTGCCGCTTTTCCTCGCGGCGCTGCTCCCGCTGCTCATGCCGCTGCTCCCGCTCCTCGCGGTGCAGCTCTTTTTTTACTCGGCGCTGCTCCCTTTTGCGCTCTTTTCTTTTAAGGCGCTGCTGCTTTGTCCTGCCGGGGCCGCGCCTGATATTACAGCCGAGGTAGACTATTATTTCAGCCGGTATCGCAAGCAGGAAAAGCTGCCACGGCTTCTGCACGGGAATAAAGAAATATACAAGAAGAAAGAGACTGAATACGAAGGCAAAGAGTATATACAGGAGCCTCCGCGCATGCTTAAAAACGCAGTCGAGCACAAGCGCGGTAAGCAGCGTCACAGAAAGACCTATGAGAAATATACGCCACTCGACGATGCCTATGATCCAGAGCGTCACAAAGGCGGTCAGCGCAACGGTCATGACGCTCACAAGAATAAGCGCGATTATGGTATTTACGCTGTAGCTTAGCTTTTCTTCCTCCTCGTCCTCGTCCAAGGGCTTCTCCCATGCGTCGTGCGCGGAGAGAAGATAATCGACCGAGACGCCGAAAAGCCCGGCAAGCTGGGTGAGAACATACACGTCCGGTATGGCCTCGCCGCGCTCCCATTTTGATATGCTCTTGTCGGAATAGTTGAGCCTTTGCCCAAGCTCCGCCTGCGTCATCTCCGAGGCGGTACGAAGCTTTATGATATTACTGGCCGTTACAAGCCGGAGTTCCTGAAGCTCCATCATGCCTTTTCGTTTATGCGGCGGATAACCGCGGCGCAGCGCTGCTCGTCATAGAGCACCGGCACCGGATAGGTCGGGTTCGCCTCCGCGAGCGCCCACTCCACCATCTGTGGGATATCCTTTTCCTGTATTTCAAGCCCTGCGGGGATGCCCATGCGCTTGTTCATGGCGTAAATCTCGGCGACAAAGGCCTTTGCCTTCTCCTCGTCGCTGCCGCTGCTTGCAACGCCGGATATCTCCGCCAGATGCGCAAGCTTTTTGTACACCGCCTCGCCGTAGTCCTCGAGGACTATCGGGAGAATGACGGCGTTTGCAAGCCCGTGCGGGGTGCCGTAAATGCCGCCCATGGTGTGCGCTATGGCGTGGACATTGCCGACGCCGGCGCGGGTAAAGGCAAAGCCAGCCTTGAACGAGGCCTTGAGCATTTCCTCGCGTGCCTCCATATCATTGCCGTCATTATACGCCCGCTCAAGATACTTGAAGATGGCTATTACCGCCTCCTCGGCAAGACGTATGCTCTCGGCGGTGTTGTTCGTCCAGCAGAGATATGCCTCGACAGCATGGGTCAGAGCGTCCATGCCCGTGGTCGAGGTGGTCTTCTGCGGCAGGTCGCGCGTAAGCTCCGGATCCATAACGGCGTAGAGCGGTACAAGGTGCAGGTCCATGATGGCGTATTTATGATGAGTCTCCGCGTCGGTGATGACGGCAGCTATGGTCGTCTCGGAGCCGGTTCCCGCGGTGGTCGGCACGGCGACGAAGGGCGGCAGTCTGCGCCCGACCTTAAACAGCCCCGCCATGTCGCCTATCTCCTTATCGGGGCGGACGATGAGCGCTGCGGCAGCCTTTGCCGCATCCATCGGAGAGCCGCCGCCGATGGCAAGGAAGCCGTTGCAGTAATTGCTGCGGTATGCGTCACGGATTTTGAACACGGTGGTCGTGGAGGGATTTGCCTCGACCTCGCTGAAATGATAATACTCTATACCGGCGGCCTTCAGGCTTTCAAGTATCGCCGGGGCAAGCGACTTGCCGACATGACGCCCCGTGACGACCATGACGCGGCTGACGTCGTGCTCCTTGAGCAGCGGCGCAATATTCCTTGAGCTGCCCGCTCCGGAGACGAGTATGGGCTTGCGCCAGTGCAGCACGCGGCCGCCTATGTTCATGCCCATCTGAAAGCTTCTGTACCATGCCTTATCAACAAAACGCATAATTTCCTCCATGCTTTGAATAAATAATTTTTATTTCGGGTGCAGAAATCGCCCTTTTTCGCAATCCGCTTCCCGTATTTTAAAGCTGCGGCGAAGCATAATATACTATTTATATAATGTTATATAATGCCGCTGCGCCGAAGTCTCATATTTAATATAATATAAAGATATTTTTCCCTCAAGTCAAGTGTTGAAAAGAGATTTTCCGGCGTGTATAATCATTTTAGTATTATCGTCAAACAAATAAAACCAGGGGGACAAGCTATGAAGGATCTCAGGCATCTTATCTATTTTGAGCGGCTTCTGGACGAGGCTGCAAACGAGCTTGTAACGCGGCATTGTGCGGAGGGGGCGCACGCCATCGGCTACACCTGCTATCATGTGCCGGAGGTGCTGCTCAATCTTGACAACTGCTTTTCCGTGCGGCTGCGCGCGCCGCGCACAGGCTCAATGGACATCTCTACATATTATCTCACAAACTATCTCTGCGGATACTCCAAGGCGCTGGTCGAGCGCGGCATTGAGGGCGGCTATAGCTTTCTTGACGCGATAGCCGGGAGCGAGACCTGCTCCGAGATGAACCGTGCGCTTGAGCATTTTGAGCTGCTGCGGCTTGTGGACAAGCCCGATTTCTTTGTGTCCTTTATCGACGTGCCCTTCAAAATCTCCGAGCACTGTCTGAGGCACTACGAAAACCAGATAATGCGCAAGCTCTTGGAGCCGATGAACGCAAAATTCGGCACCGACATCTCCGACAGCGCGATACGCGCCGCCGTCGTCGAGCATAACGAGGTCTGCCGTATTCTGAGCGAGATAGGCGATATGCGCAGGCTCGACAACCCGCCGCTGACGGGCTACGAGTATCATATTCTCTGCCTCGTGTCCTTCTGCTGCCCTAAAAAGCTCATACTCCCCTATCTGCGCGAGACGCTCGCCGAGCTAAAGGAGCGTGAGCCGGACGCAAAAAGCCCGTACCGGGCGCGCATCGTCGTGGTAGGCTCCGAAATCGACGACCCCGAGTTTATAAAAACCGTGGAGCAGTCCGGTGCTCTCGTCGTTGCCGACCGCTTCTGCTTCGGCTCTCTGCCGGGGCGCGAGGAGATAATTCTGCGCGACGATGAGCCTGCGCTGCGCCAGCTTTGCCGCTTTTATCAGCAGTCGAGCCAGTGCCCGCGCTACATGGCGCGAGACAAGGTACTCGACCGGCGCGAATATGTACACCGTCTCGTGCAGGACTACAAGGCGGACGGCGTATTATACGAGGCGCTGAAGTTCTGCGAATACTGGGGCTATGAGCGCCCGCTCGCCTCGCACATACTCACCGAGGAAATGGGAGTGCCGACGGTCTGCGTTGACCGGCAGTACACGGGCAGCGCCTCGGGTCAGCTCCGCACGCGGGTGCAGGCCTTTGTGGAAAGCCTTGAGATAAAGAGAATAAACAACGGAAGGGAGGGCTTGTGATGACGGGAAAGCAAAGAGGGCTTGGAGATACATACACGGCGCTCACGGGACTGCGCAAAACGCGCGAATGGCGTGGAGTCCGCGATACGCTCTATGATTTTCGCTGGTGGCTCACGACCTGGAAGGACATGATAGCCTTTGTGATGAAAAGCCCGGTGCAGGTCGTAAAGGGGCTGTGGCGCTATCGCTGGATGGCGACATATCTCACCGTTCCCGCCTTCCTTGACCGTCAGCTTGAGGGTAATCGCGGAGTTCAGCTTCGCTCCGGGCGGCTGCTGTACGACGTGATAATCAAGCACACGACGGATATCATCGGCACGATGTTTGACGCGGATATGTCCATAGGCGGCAGCAAGGCTCTTTCGGACAGGATAGTATGCCTTGACGAGCTTGTGCCGACGGAGCTGATGGCGGGCTTTCCTGATTTAATAGGTATTCCGGTGCAGACGATTCCGATATTCCTCGCCTCGATGATAAATCAGCAGCTCCCGCCGGTATATCTTGACAGCGTGGAGAACTACGGCGTCCCCGCAGACGTATGCCCCCTGCCCTCCGCCGAGGCGGGCGTTGCGATAGAGGGCGACTATCCGCGCTTCGGCAAGTGCTTTATCTCCTGCAATATGCCCTGTGACGGCAGCGTCATGACGAGCGAATATCAGGACAGATATTTTAAGCTCCCGACCTATGAGCTGGGCGTACCGCTGCGCTATAACGACGATGTGGACGCGCAGGACTACGCCGTTGAGGAGATAATGGGCTGCATTGAGTTTATCGAGCGGCAGACCGGCGAGAAATTTGACTGGGATGCATTCTATAAGGCTATGGAGAGCTACAACGAGGTCACGCGCTTTCATCTTGAGCTATGGGAAATCAACCGCACTAAATACCCACAGGTCACGGGCCCCACGCCGTGGCTGTACCGTATGTATTCCTTCCATCTCCACGGCGGCATGGACGAGCGCTTTACAAAGGCCGACGGCAAGGTTCGCCGCCTCATGCGCGAGGGCTACGAAAAGCGACTCCCCTGCTCACGCGAAATGCGGCACAAGGCGCTTGTCTGGTCATGCCCCGCGAATTACTATACGAGCTTTGCAAACTGGCTTGAGCTGTGCTGGGGCATCGTCTGCGTCATGGACATGGAGACGCATATATCTCAGGAGATAATCGACACCTCGAGCCGCCGCCGCGCACTTGAGGGCCTGGCGCTCACCTTCCAGCGCACGACCATGCGCAAGCACACCAAGGGCGGCTACAAAAACGCCGTGGACGAGATGTGGCGCGTTGCGGAGGAGTACGGTGTTGACACGATAATCATGTATGACCAGATATCCTGCAAGGGCATGGACGGCTTACAGGGAATATTCGACGATCAGGCGCGGGAGAGAAGCCTCAACTTCATATGGGTGCAGCAGGATCTCATGGACTGCCGGACGATATCCCGCCGCGATATGCGCCGTCAGGTCAGCGATTATATGTCCTCCGTCCTGCGCGAGACGCCGCTTGACCCCACGCTTGTGGACTTTGACGACTCCGAGGCATGGTAGCGGCTATTTAATTCACAGTTTTTTCACGGAGAGTTTGCAGAATTTTCAGCACCTTCCGGGTGGATTGCGCTATTATATAGTCATGCAAAAACCGTATGTCAAGCGGTTTAGCGGTTATACGCGGCGGGTGACGCCCCGGCATTGTCGGAGATAAGCCTGCGCCCGGCGCGTGATTGGCAATGACCGCAAATTTTATATAAAAATTACTTGAGCGCAGTCCAAACGGCGGACGGCGCTCAAGACTATTATATGGCTTTTTATATTATTTACCGACGCAGAAGCGGCTGAATATCCTGTTCGTCACGTCCTCGCGCACGGTGCGGCCGCTCAGCTCGCCGAGGGCGGACATAGCGCCCTCCGTCTCCGTGAGGACGATATCCGGCGTTGCGCCGCCGCTCATCGCCTCAAGCGCGCTCTGCATATACTCGGCGGCGCGGCGCACGGCGTCCGCCTGCCGGGCATTGGTAAGTATCTCGCCCGCCGGGACCTCCGGCAGCGGGAACATTTTTTCTATGCAGCGCTCAAGCTCGTCTATGCCCTCGCCGGTAAGTGAGCTCAGGGCGATTTTTTGAAGCCTGGTATCAATCTCGGCGCTGCCCTCGGAGATATCCTTCTTTGACACCACGACCACGGCCCTCGGCGCGCGCTCCGCCTGCGCTATGACCTCGCGGTCAGCCTCGCTTATCTCGCCGCTGCCGTCAACGACCGCAATGACAAGCTCTGCGCTGTCCATCGCGGCGCGGCTGCGCTCCACTCCGAGGCGCTCCACTACGTCCTCCGTCTCGCGTATGCCGGCGGTGTCGATAAGGCGCAGGGTGAGTCGGCCAAGGCGAAGCTTTTCCTCTATCGTGTCTCTCGTCGTGCCGGGTACGGTCGTAACTATGGCGCGGTCGTAGCCGAGCAGGGCGTTGAGCAGTGAGCTTTTGCCCGCGTTCGGGCGGCCGACTATGGCGGCGGGGATGCCGTTTGTCATGAGCTTGCCGCGCTCAAAGCTATGCAGCAGCTTATTAAGCTCCGCAAGCGCCGCACGAAGGCTCTCACTGTAGCTCTCCAGCCGGAAGTCCTCGATATCCTCATCCGGATAGTCGAGCACCGCATGATAATGCGAGCTTATATCGGTAAGCGCCGAGTAAATACCGTCGACTCTGCGGCTTATCGCGCCGGAAAGCTGACCGGCGGCGTTCTTTGCGCACTCGATGGACTCCGCGTCTATAATATCGACTACGGCCTCCGCCGCGCAAAGCTCCATGCGCCCGTTGAGGAAGGCGCGCTTTGTAAACTCCCCCGCCTCCGCCTGACGCGCACCGAGGGCAAATATCTCGTCCAGTGCGGCGCGAAGCACGGTCGGAGAGCCGTGACACTGAAGCTCCGCCGTATGCTCGCCCGTATAGCTGTTTGGGGCGCGGCTGATGGTGCAGAGGCAAACGTCCAAAAGCTCCCCCGCCCTGTCGCGCAGCTGCCCGTATATGAGGCGGCGATTTTCACTCTCGGACATTTTCCTGCCGCAGAGCGGAAAGAAAAGCTTGTCTATTATATCAAAGCAGCGGCTTCCGGAAAGCCTGATGATGCCAATGGCGGAGACCTGCGCCCCCGTTGCAATGGCGGCAATCGTATCGGACATATCTTTTCTCCTGAATAAGCTTTCAAGGCGTCGAGCTTTGTCGACGCCTTGAATCATGCAGGAGCTTTTGCTCCTGCATGAAAAAAAATCCAAATGCTTACTGATGGCGCTCCGCTCTTGCGGCGCGGGCACGCTTCTCGTCTATGCGCTCCGAGACAAAATAGCTCAGAGACAAGAGACTGTCGGAAAAATGCACGTTCTCGACGATGGTGGTGCTGTTCGGCTCGGTAAGCTCGACATTGGTAAAGTTCCAGATGGCCTCTATGCCGCAGTCGGTAAGAACCTTGGTGACGGGGATAGCAGCATCCCTCGGGACGGCGAGAACCGCAACGTCAATATGATTGCTCCCAAGGAAGCCCACAAGCTCATCCATGCTATGTATCGCTACGCCGTTAAACTCGGTGCCGATAAGGCTGGGATTGACCTCAAAGGCCGCCTCAAGGTGGAAGCCCCACTCGCTGAAGCAGAAATTATCCATCAATGCACGGCCGATGTTGCCCACGCCGATAAGAACAGCCTTGTATCCGCGATCCATACCGAGAATACCGGCGATCTGCTCACGCAGCGCGGCGACATTGTAGCCATAGCCCTGCTGACCGAATTCACCGAAGCAGCTGAAATCCTGACGTATCTGAGACGGAGTAAGACCAAGCTGCTGACCAAGCTCGCCGGAGGATATGCGATTTATGCCGGCCTTCTCAAGCTCATCAAGCTTGCGAAGATATCTCGGCATACGGCGTATAACGTTATTGGAAACTTTTCCTCGTTTCAAAAAAACCTCTCCTTGCGCTTTCTGCGCATCCCTGCGCGGAATTTTATATTATTATTAAAAATTATTAAAAATAACCTTCGTCCTGATTATAACATAACAATCCCCTTGTTTCAAGAAAAAAGCGCAGGAAACTTTGCGTCAATTTTCAACAAATGCCAAAATTTCCTTCAATTCGCCGGCGTTTATTCTGCCTTCAAGTGCAATATCGCCGCCGTCAACGTAATATATTACCCGCTCGGAGTATATGAGCATATATACGCTGATGCTCGGCGACTCGGCGAGAATGCTCTCGTCGGGCGCATCGCCCGGCGCTTCGGCTTCAAAGCCGTCAAGCCTTGTCAAAATTTCCTCAAGCTCTGCGTCGCTCAGAGTATAGCAGACGGGCGCGCCGCCTGCGGCATAGACAAAGCGCGAGGCGTCGCTCGGCAGCTCCTCGTCCCCGGCGGGCAGCTCGGAGCACATCGCGCTGTCGGCGCCTGCCTCCTCCGCCATGCCCCCGGACACACCGGCCGCCTCGGCGGGTCTGTCCCTCGGTACCGCCTCCACGGTCTGCGGTGCGGCGGAGCCTGCCCGGAACAGCATCGGAGTTGTCGCGGCGGCGGCGACGATTATAAGAGCAAAGCAGGCTGCCGTTGCAAGCAGCGCCCGCCACGAGCGGGACCTGCGGCGGCTGGCAGTCTTTTTCAGCTTTTCACGGCGAATTTCGCCCATGATATTCTCGCACAGCGTCTCCGGCGGCTCCTCGATGGAGTCGGCAAAGCCCTCGGACAAGGCGCGAAACGCCTCCTCAAGCGCACGGCACTCGGCACAGCGGCTCAGGTGATCCGCCAGCTCACGCTCCTCCGCGTCGTTCAGCTCACCGTCCAGCCTCTGGCTTATAAGCTGACGGTAGTATTCACATTCATTCGTGGCAGTTCACCCCCTCTGTATAGCTTGACGTGTCTACACCGGAAATGTTCCCGTCGCGGACAAGAAAAGTGCAAAGTTTTTTTCGCGCTCGGAAAATGCGGGATTTTACCGTCCCGCTCTCAAGTCCGAGCGTCTCCGCTATCTCATCATAGCTCATGCCCTGAAGCTCACGCAGTATCAATATCTGCCGATATTCCGGCGTAAGCTCCTGTAGACCGCGCCGCACGGCGTCCCGCGTCATGCTGCGCTCCAGGAGCTTCTCGGGCGAGGCGCTCTCGTCCGATATCTCAAGCTCCGTTTCCTCGCCCTCATCGTCCACGACGCTGAGCGACACGGTCTGCCGCCGCTTTCTGGCGCGGAGAAAATCAAGGCAGACGTTTGACACGATGCGGTAAAGCCACACCGAGAACCTGCTGTCCCCACGGTAGCTTGCAAGCGAATTATACGCCTTTATAAATGCCTCCTGCGCCATGTCTGCCGCGTCCTCCGCATTGCCTGTCATGCGCAGGGCAAGGTTATACACATTCTTCTGGTACTCAAGCACCAGCTTTTCATATTCGTTTACGTCGCCGTCCAGCACTCGCTGCACGGTCAGCGCCTCCTGCTCACGGGTCAATGCCTCACCTCCGTGACTTATGGATAATTTTTATACTATTTAATTCAAGTCGCGCTTGATGCCCTTGATTATCTGCCGAAGCTCCTGAAGCGTCTCGACGTGTACAAGCTGCTGCTTATAATAGCCCGAGTGCGCAACGCCGTGAAGATACCACGGGAAGTGGTGGCGCGCCTCAAGGCAGGCTATGCGCTCGCCGCTGAAGCCCGCAAGCAGCTCTATCTGCCGGTATGCCGTATCCACCCGCTCGCTGAGCGGCGGCAAAGGCGGCTCGGGAAGTCCGTTTATGACCGCGTTTGCCTGCATGAACAGCCACGGGTTTCCAAAGCTTCCGCGCCCTATCATTGCAAGCTCACAGCCGGTATAGCGAAGAATATGCTCCGCGTCCGCCGCCGTAAAGATATCGCCGTTTGCGATGACCGGTATGCTCACGCTGCGCTTTACCTCGCGGATCATATCCCAATCGGCGCGACCTGAGTACATCTGCGCTCGCGTCCTGCCATGGACGGCTATCGCGGCGGCTCCCGCCTGCTCACAGATTTTTGCAAGCTCTATGGCGTTGACGCTGCCGTTATCCCAGCCCTTGCGGAATTTGACCGTTACGGGCTTATCGACGGCGGCGACGACGGACTCCACGATGCGCCCCGCAAGCTCCGGGCTTTTCATCAGCGCAGAGCCGTCCCCGGATTTTACGACCTTACCCACGGGGCAGCCCATATTTATATCCAGTATATCCGCGCCCGAATACTCAAGCGCCATTCCCGCGGCCTCGGCCATGATATCCGGCTCATGACCGAAAATCTGCACCGCGCCCGGATGCTCCTCCGGCGGGAGATACAGGAGCGATTTTGTCTTTTCGTCCTTATAGACCAGCGCCTTCGCGCTCACCATCTCACTTGTCGTAAGCGCCGCGCCCTGCTCCCGGCACACGGCGCGGAAGGCAAAGTCCGACACTCCCGCCATGGGTGCAAGCGTGAAGCGTCCGTTTATTTCGATATCGCCTATTTTTACCATGTCATGTCCAGTCCCACGGGGCAATGGTCGGAGCCGACTATCTCGGGGAGTATATATGCGTCCTTGATGTTCTCACGCAGGCGGTCGGAGACTACGAAATAGTCAATGCGCCAGCCGACGTTGCGCGCTCTTGCGGCGGCGCGATAGCTCCACCATGAGTATGCGCCGGCTTTGTCCGGGTAGAGATAGCGGAAGCTGTCGGTAAAGCCTGCGCCTAAAAGCTCGGTGAATTTGCCGCGCTCCTCGTAGGAAAAGCCGGCGTTGCCGATATTCGTCTTGGGGTTTTTGAGGTCTATCTCCTCATGCGCAACGTTCATGTCGCCGCAGACGATGACGGGCTTTTTCGCGTCCAGCTCCGTGAGATAGGCGCGGAAGGCGTCCTCCCAGCTCATGCGGTAGTCAATGCGCTTGAGTCCGTCCTGTGCGTTCGGTGTATAGACGCAAACGAGATAAAAATCCTCATATTCAAGCGTTATGACCCGACCCTCGGTGTCATGCTCCGGGATGCCGAGGTTATAGCGCACGGAAAGCGGCGTGTGCTTTGTGAATATCGCGGTGCCGGAATAGCCCTTGCGCTCGGCATAGCACCAGTAGCTCTCGTAGCCCGGAAGCTCAAGCTCTATCTGCCCCTCTTGGAGCTTCGTCTCCTGAAGGCAGAAAAAATCCGCGTCCAGGCTCCGGAAGATATCCTCAAAGCCCTTTTTCATAACGGCGCGAAGTCCGTTTACGTTCCATGAAATAAATCTCATTTATTCTCCTCCGCGTTGTCCGCCACGCTGTCGGCATAGCCGCGCGCGTCGATGAGTGATGCGTTTCGCAGCCTTGCTATCGTGCCGTCGGCTCCGTTCTTTGTCGTCTCCGTGCAGCGGGCGACAAGGCGGTTTATCCTGAGTCCCGCTTCATAGAATTTTGCTTCGTAGTCGGTCATCACGCCGACAGGGCCGTTCTTGTGCAAATCGTGCGTCAGCTCGTGAAGCTCCCAGCCCTCGGCTCTCAGCTGCTCCGCCGACCAGTCGAAAAGCGGGGTGTTATCGGTCTTGAAGTGTATCTCGCCGCCAATGCCGAGGATATCCGCATACATACGCAGGAAATTCGGCGCGGTCAGGCGAAGCTTTGCGTCCCGGCTCTTCGGCCACGGGTCGCAGAAGTTTATGTATATGCGCCGCACCTTGTCCTCGGGCGCGAACATCTCTCGCAGACCCGAAACGTCGGCGCTTATAAAGCGGACGTTTTTAAGCTCAAGGTCTTTGACGCGCTCCATGGCGATTATCATCGCGTCGGGGACCTTTTCCACCGCGATAAGCTCGACCTCCGGCTCCGCCGCGGCGGTCTCTGCGGTAAAGCGCCCCTTGCCGCAGCCAAGCTCTATGCGAAGCTCCGGGCACTCGGGCATGATGTCATGCCAGTGCCCGCGCTGAGTCTCCGGCTCGTCTATCATAAGCTCCGCGCATTTCTCCATACGCGGGGCGAGGTTCGGTCTTTTTCTCATTCTCATGCTTTAATCACACTCCTGTTCAAAAGTTTAACACAAATGCGGTAAAACATCAATGAATATTATTATTGTTGTGGGATATTTGGGCTGGGTGCTGTCCTTTGCAGCGTGTCCGTTGTCGCAGTGCGGCGTAAGGAGATGCCGGAGTTGAAGTTGCTGCAAGGTCTGACCCTGCACCGTGTCCCGCCTCGGCGCCCCCATCCCCCGTTCCGGGTACTTCTCCCTAAAGGGGGAAGCAAGTACAAGGCTCCCTTGAAAGGGGAGCTGGCGAGCAGCGCCTGAGGGGGGTTCAGTGACCGGCAAAGCACGTCGGAAATATAAAAACCGGCGCGACAATCCATAGTCCACGCCCTTGGCGCCCCTTTTAGGGGAGCTGTCACCGAAGGTGACTGAGGGGTCGCCATGGCAGAGAGACTGACAATAGGGAAAAGAACAGTCTGCACTGCGTCCTGTCTTTTCCCTCCTGCTCTAATCCGACTCCGGCGACCCCTTTCCCCAGTGTGCGCACTGGGGACTTCCCCTAAAAGGGGCAGCGCCCTGCGGGGCGAGAAAAGCCGCGCTCTTTCGCGCGCGCGTAGCCGTCAGCATCAGCAGCATAAATATATCTTTTTCTAGTCTTGTCTTATCTAGTCTTGTCTTATCTTGTCTTGTCTTGTCTTGTCTATACCTTGAACACAAGCTGCGCGCAAGCTGAACAAAAAAGGCTCCCCTGAAAGGGGAGCTGTCACCGAAGGTGCCTGAGGGGTTTTCAACGGACGGCGGAAAATACTCCCCCAAAAAAAATCAAGACTCCGTATGACGACATACGGAGTCTTGACAGTATCATATCAGCTGATTTTCAGCGTTTCCCAGAGAGTATTCACAAAGTCGAGCATCGGAGCGTCAAGGTTGCGGTAGGCGTACTCATTATACAGCACGCTGAAGTCCTCTATCTCGGGGTAGAGAATGGCCATGGCCTCCTCGCCCAGATCCTCCTGATAGCCTTCGTCCTCATAGACAAGCGAGTTCGGGGAGGCATAGTAGATATACTCGGCGTTTGCTATGGCAGGCTCGGCGGAGAGCATATAGTTTATAAATATCTCCGCAAGCTCCTTGTTCTGGCAGCAGGAGGGGATGCACATCGCGTCGATGAAGTAATTCGTGCGCTCGGGATAGTAGAAGCGAAGATCCACGTCGCTTGCCTGCGCGTCGAGCATGGTGAAGTAGTCGCCGGCATAGTATGCGCCGACCGCCGCCTCACCGGACTCCATCATGTTATATATCTCGTCCATGACGTAGCTCTTGACAAGCGGACGCTGCTCCTTGAGCTTTGCAAGCGCCTGCTCCCACTCGGAGTGCTCCGTGGAGTTTACGTTGAGCCCGAGCATATACTGCGCGGTCGCAAAGGCATCACGGGAGTTATTAAATTGCAGGATATTGCCGGAATACTTCTCGTTCCACATCAGCTCCCAGCCCTGCGCGTCCTCCTCGTCCACGACATTCGCGTTATATATCACGCCGATAACGCCGTAGGTGTAGGGGATGGAGTAGATATCCTCCGGGTCGTAATACAGCCCGCGGAAGCTCTCGTCGATGTACTGATAGTTCGGGATATTGCCGAAATCGAGCGGCAGCAGCATATTCTCCTCCGCCATTCGCGCTATCATATAATCCGAGGGAATGACCACGTCAAAGCTGACGGCGCCGCTTGAGAGCTTGGCGTACATATCCTCATTGCTCGCGTAGGTGCTGTAGTTGACCTTCACCTTCACGCCGTAGGTCTCATAGTACCAGCGCTCAAAGGCCTTTATCGTGTCAAGCGAGTCGTCCGAGCCGTCGGAGATATACTCGCCCCAGTTATAGACGTTGAGCGTCAGGGTCTGAGAGCCGCTCGTGATGAGCACGACAACGAGAATGACCGCAAGCACTGCGGATATGCCGCCTATGGCTATGCGGCGGGCGCGGCTCGACTCACGGCGGGGACGATGCCCCTCGCGGCGGCGCTTCGGCTGGGCGTCCTGGTCGCTGTCAACAAGGTTTGTCAGTATGAGCAGGGCGAGGATAACGAAGAAGATTATCGTCGCCAGTGCGTACATCTTGGGCGTGACGGTCTTTTTCGTCATGTTGTAAATGCGGATGGGCAGGGTCTGGAAGCCGTTGCCGGAGGTGAAGTAGCTTATTACAAAGTCGTCAAGCGAGAGGGTAAAGGCCATGATCATGCCGGTGACGATACCGGGCATTATCTCCGGAAGCTCGACCTTGAAAAAGGCGCGCAGCGGAGTGCAGCCGAGGTCGAGCGCCGCCTCGGGCAGCGACCTGTCCATCTGCCGGAGCTTTGGCAGCACCTGCAGGATGACATAGGGCAGACAGAAGGTGACGTGAGAAATGAGCATCGTCCAGAAGCTCAGGCTCGTTGCTGCGCCGAAGAGTCTGCCGACAAATACGAACATCAGCATCAGCGATATACCGGTGATGATGTCGGGGTTTATCATGGGGATATTCGTGACGGTGTCCATCGCTGTCCGCAGATATTTGCTGCGGAGCTTATCTATTCCGACCGCCGCGGCGGTACCCATAATGGTGGAGACAAGGGATGCGCTCATTGCGAGGATAACGGTATTTCTCACGGCTCCCAGCGTCTCCGCGTCCTTCAAAAGCTCACGGTACCAGTTGAGCGAGAAGCCGGAAAAGACCGACAGGCTCTTGGCCTCGTTGAACGAGAAGAACAGCAAGATCACTATGGGCGCAAAGAGGAATATCATGATAAGGGCAGTGTAGACCTTGGACATTTTTTTCATGCTTTACACCCTCCCTCAGTCGATGTGCGAGCGCTTGTCGGCAAAGCGCTGCATAAACGCCATGCACACAAGCAGGACCACCATAAGAATAAAGGCGATGGCGGCGGCGAAGTGCAGGTTGTTTGCAACATACTGCCCCTCGATAGCGTCGCCTATCAGGAAGAACTTGCCGTTGCCGAGCTTCTGCGAGATGTAGAAGGTGCTTATCGAGGGGATGAGCACCATCGTCACGCCCGAGATAACTCCCGGCAGACTCAGCGGCCATATAACGCGGCGCAGCACGCCCGCGCCGTTGCAGCCGAGGTCGTAGGCGGCCTCGATAAGACGCTCGTCCATCTTGGCCATGATCGAGTATATCGGCAGAACCATGTAGGGGAAGTAGTCATAGACCATGCCGATGACTACGGCGGCCTCGGTGCCGATTATGTGTATGCGCCCAAGTCCGAGCGCGGAGAGAATGCCGTTAATAATGCCGGTATCCTGCAAAATCGTCATCCATGCGTAGGTGCGGATAAGGAAGTTCATCCACATGGGTATCATGATAAGCATGATTATGATTTTCTGCGTTTTAGCCCCGGCGCGCGCGATGATATATGCCATCGGGTAGCCGAGCAGCAGGCATATGAGCGTGGATATGACCGCAAGCTTGAGTGAGCGGGCGAAGATAACGAGATAGGTGTGTACCTCGCGGCTTGCGGCGCCGTCGTCAACGACGGAGGTCGCCGTGAAGAAGCGGGCGACGTTATCAAGGGTAAAGTTAAAATCCGAGTCCGTAAAGGCGTAATAGGCGACAAACACAAGCGGCACGAGAATAAACAGCACCGCCCACACCGAGTACGGCGTAAGCAGCAGCCGCTGCGTAAGGCGCGAGGATTTCTGAACCGTCTGCTTCATTCTTCTATCTCGCTTTCCGCGTCGCTCAGCTCGTCAAACTCGTTGGAGAAGGAGGAGTAGTCGCCGTACATACCGGAATATTCGGACTTCTTCATAATGTGTATCGCGTCAGGCTCGATATACAGACCGATGTGCTCATCGACATCGACAAAATCCGTCGTCTGAATCATCCACTTCAGCCCGTTTATGTCTACGATGATCTCATAATGCACGCCGAGGAAGGTGACGGAGGTAACAACGCCCTTGAGCATACCCTTTTCCTCGGGCACAATGTCCACGTCCTCGGGGCGGATGACAACGTCAACGCTCTCGCGCTTACCGAAGCCCGTGTCCACACAGTCGAACACATGACCGGAGAAGCTGACCTTGTAGTCTGCGAGCATAACGCCGTCCAGAATATTGCTCTCGCCGATAAAGTCCGCGACAAAGGCGTTCTGCGGCTCGTTATATATGTCGATGGGCGTGCCTATCTGCTGGATGCGTCCCTCTGCCATGACAACGACGGTGTCGGACATGGAAAGCGCCTCCTCCTGGTCGTGCGTGACAAAGACGAAGGTGATGCCCATGGCCTTCTGGATGTTTTTAAGCTCCTGCTGCATATCCTTGCGGAGCTTGAGGTCGAGAGCTGCGAGCGGCTCGTCGAGCAGGAGCACCTTGGGACGGCTGACAAGGGCGCGGGCGATGGCGACGCGCTGCTGCTGACCTCCGGAAAGACTGGTGACGCTTCTGTGCTCAAAGCCCGTGAGCGCGACCATCTTGAGCATTTCGCCGACGCGCTGCTCTATCTCCTCGCGGGGGACCTTCTTCTCGCGCAGGGGGAAGGCTACGTTTTCAAACACGTTGAGATGCGGGAAGAGGGCGTAGCGCTGAAAAACGGTGTTGACATTGCGCTTATACGGGGGAAGCTCGTTTATGTTCTCGCCCATGAAAATAACGTCGCCCTCGTCGGGAGTCGTAAAGCCGCCGATGAGACGCAGCGTAGTGGTCTTGCCGCAGCCGGAGGGACCGAGCAGGGTGAGAAATTCGTTGTCGTAAATGTCAAGATTGATATGATCGAGAACTACCTCGCCGTCAAAGGACTTGCTGATGTTTTTGAGCTCTATGATTTTCTTCATGTCCATGCCCCCAAAATAAAAAAAGTGACGCATGCCGCAAAGCATACGTCACTTGTAAAGCCTATCCTCCCCGGCGTAAAAGCCGGAGTATATCAAGCCTCTTTTGGTATGAGAGTCTATATAGCAAAGATTACTTTTACTACTCTTATTGACCATTTCACAAGTTTGTATGCCTGTAAAGCATCGGTTTATAGTAACCAACTTATAAAACTTGAGCTTTTAACTCAATCAATAAGGCAACAGAAGTTGCCGCCGCCTTCCGCGGAAAATCGGCATTCGACCCGGCTGTCCGTCTGGCCTTGGCCGCCCGTGGGCGGCGGTCGTATCCTGCTTCGGATAAACTCATATCCAATTGAGACGACTCATTTTAACAGTATTCAACAGCATTGTCAATGATAATTTTTTAATTTGGGGAAGTTTTTTTGCGGCTTGCCGCGAAGAGCTCCCCCTGAAGGGGAAGCCTTGCACTTGCTTCCCCCTTTAGGGGGAAGTACCCGGAACGGGGGATGGGGGCGCCGAGGTGGGATAAGTGCCAAGGTCAGACCTTGCAGCAGCTTCAACTCCGGCGCCCCCTCAGTCTCGCTTGCGCTCGCCAGCTCCCCCTGAAGGGGAAGCCAAGGGCGTAAACGGTAAACCCCTCAGTCACCTGCGGTGACAGCTCCCCTTTCAGGGTAGCCAAGGGCGCTGCTTGTGTGCAGTCGTGCCGATTCATACGTTTCCTAAAGCCATGTCAAGCAAAAATGAAGCTCTACCCAAGCGGGCAGAGCTTCATTTCTACTCATTTACATCCATATTATATTCACACGCTCACATCCACCCACATGACCGGGCGGATGCCCCAGGAGCTGCGGTGGATTATATAGCCGTACTCACTTATCTCCGCAAGGGCGCTGACATATGCCGCATCACGGCTGTACACGCCCGGGGAACGCAGCCACCACCAGCCGTTACGCATTGCGTTGCGCACGCTGTCACGGTGGGCGGCGTAGTCCGTCACGGGGGCAAGAAGCTGCTCACGGCTCAGACAGTGCGCCTCATCAAGACTCAAAAGATATATCCTGTCGAGCGTATTGCCGCCGCCGGGAGTGCCGTATCTTGCGTTATCCTTATTTTCAAGCTCCGTCTCTGCAATGAGCTTGCTCTCGTTTTCGCTGAAGGCGGCGCTAATGAAGTCCTCATTCAGCCATGTACGCAGGGTACATTCCTCCCATGTGGAGGTACCGTCAAAAACATCGTGATAGGGCTGAGTATCCAGAACGCAGCGGCTCATAAGCTGAACCTTATCGCCCTCGCGCGCGAGAAGCATCCACTCGATGGGCTCCTCGCCGTTTTCCGCCACATCGTCCTGCTCGTAGCTGCCCAATATAACGTAATCGCCTATCGGCGCGGCGCTTATCTCCGCCTTGAGACGCAGAAGCTCCGCATCCTCGCCGTCTATCCCCTCAAGCAAGTCCTCCGCCGCCCCATACTCGCCGCCGCGTATAAGCTCACGCGCCCGCTCCAGCGGTGTCGGCGTGGGCTCCGGTGTGGGCTCGGGCGTAGGCTCCGGGCTCGGAGTAGGGACAGGCTCCGCAGCTTCGTCCGCCTCCGTCGCCGAGGTCACGGTGCCGCAGGCACAGAGCGTAAGAAGCATTATTAAAATCAAAATCGCTATGCCGGTTTTTCGCAAAAGTGTCATACCAAGTTTTCTCGCTTTTTTATTTTCTTGCTGCAATAAATGTCTTTATGACGTCAACCGCGCCCTGAACGCCGATACGTCCGCTGTCAATGCATAGGTCATAGTTCTCCGCGTCGCCCCAGAGCTGGTCGGTGTAGTAGCGATAAAAGCTTGAGCGATCCTTATCGACCTCTTTTATAAGCTTTTTCGCCTGCTCCTCGGTGAGGTTCTTACGCTTCATGATGGTCTTGATGCGGGTCGGCATATCGCCCATGATGAAAACGCGCACCACGTCGTCCCGGTTGCGGAGGATATAATCCGCGCAGCGGCCGACAAAGATGCAGTCACCCTTCTCAGCAAGCGAACGCATAACGTCAAACTGCGCGGAGGCGACCTGCATATTCAGGCGGAAGCCCTCGTTGATGCCGACATAGTGTGGCACGGGGACTATATATGCGTTGACGCGCTTTTCATCATAGGAATCGAAAATCTCCTTGCTGAAATGGGAGTTCTCCGCCGCCTCATCGACAATTTCCTTGTCATAGCAGCGATAGTTGAGCTCCTTTGCCAGCGCGCGGGCGATGTCATGTCCGTTGCTGCCGTGCTGTCTGCCCAATGTAATTATCATTCAAACACATCTCCTTTTTGAAAAATAGTCCAATACTTTATTGCCACTCCAACATTCGCGCAAAGGAATCCAGATCCTTGCCGCGCGGAACATAGATGCGGTAAATCTTATACGGGTCCGCTCCGGTGCGGTATATCCTGCCGTCCATGCATACGCCGAAGCGGTAGTAATCGCCGATTATCTCCTGCGTGTATCCGTTATAGCCGCCGGCGGGATAGCAGAGCGCATAGGGCTCCTTCCCGGTCACGCGGGTAAGGAAGAGCTTTGAATAGTACATCTGCTCCGCCTGCTGCTCGGTATTCATGTAGGCAAGGGCGGGATGCGTCACGGTATGGCTCTGTATGGAGACAAGACCGGAGTCGGAGACCTCCTTCACCTGCTCCGGGGTCATGCAGCTCACGCCGCCGTTATAGGTCATATAATCGGTGATGATAAAGAATGTAGCCTTTACATTATATTTCTGCAAAAGCGGATAAAGTATCGTATAGTTATCCAGCCGCCCGTCGTCAAAGGTCAGGATAATGGGCTTTTCGTACTCATCGACGTGCTCCAAATCCTCAAACCATATCGGCTGATAGCCGTTTTCGACGATATACTGAAGCTGCGCCTCCATATCCGCAGGGCTGACGCTGAGCGCCGCCTGCGAGTTATAGGGCACATCGTCGGAAACATAGTGATACATGAACACCGGTACTCGGTAGCCCTCCGGTATCGTCCACTCCCCTGCCGCCGCCGTGCAGTAGATGTGCTCCTCGTCCGCATCGTCCAGAAGCGAAATGCCAATCTGCTCACACACTGCGGCAAGCGGGATATATGTAGCGCCGCGGTAGCTCAAAAGCTCCGTGCCCTCGCCGCCGAAAATAAGCTCCTCGCCGCGCCATATAAGGCGAAGCGCATTCTCGCTCTCGCCGTAGTCAAGGCCGAGAGCCGCGAAGAATTCCTCCGCCGGGACGTAGCTCACATCGCCGGAAACGACGCTGCCGCTAAGCTCCGTGCCATCCACCGTGACACTGACGCCGACCGGAAGCTCCGGCTCGGGAATAGGCGTGGGGCTCGGAGTAGGGACAGGCTCGGCACTTTCTATCGCCGCTTCCTCCGGGCTATCCTCCTCGATAAGATGCGCCGCGCAGCCTGCGAGCAGAAGCGCCGCCATGGCAGCGATAAGGATTATATGTCTTTTTTTCATGCACTGTGTCCTCGTTTCTTACGCTTATATTTTACCACCCGTCAGCGCCCATGGCAAGAAATTATTTTACCGCCCGGGCTTTGCACCCGAGCGGCGAGTGTGGGGCTTGCGTTTCCCATTATATAATCAATAATAAAATTAATCACTTTTTGCCGGCGGGCTTATACGCTCCCTTACTGCGGAGAAAATCGAGAAAGCTCTCCGCCGTGCCGAGCTTGAAGCCGGACTTCTGGAGCATATATATAAGCCCCTGCCGGGTCTGTATGGCGATAATATTCCTCGTGCAGAACACCTTTTTTATCTCAGCATATTCTATCTCCGCAGGCTCGCCCGCGCCGTTCATGTACTTGATGCAGTCGGGGAAGGCCAGCGTCTCCGTGCGGATAAGTCCGCTGTGCGTCACCTCGCTGCTGCGGCTCATAAATGAGCGCACCGAGATATAATATGCAAGCGACATCAGCACATAATAGCTAAATATCGCGCCGGGGATGATATAGCCCATCTCGCGTCCGCTGAGGCGAAGATAGACCCACAGCGCCAGAAGCACCGCGCATATACCGTGTATTATAAGGCTTGAGGGCTTTTTGAAGCAGCAATACTCATAAAATTCCTGCACTAAGTCCTTTGTATATTCGCTTTTGCATCTGAATATGGCTTCCATATTTATATCCCCCGAAAATTTCATGCTTTAGATAATAACACAAATGCGCGGTGCAGGCAAGTATTTGCCGCTGCCGCGCATAGAATTTAGCAGGATATTTAGCTTTCCGGAGGCCGAGGCATGATACGAACACGCAGACTTATCGTAAACACCGCGCTTTTGACGCTCTCGTCTCTACTTATGAGCTGCATCGGCATGGCCTTTCAGGTATGGCTTGTCGGGCGCATAGGCGAGGCGGGCATAGGGCTTTATCAGCTTGTGCTCTCGGTAAGCTTTCTCTGCGCGACGGTCGCCGTCTCGGGCATACGCTTTGCGGCGACGCGCCTTATCTCCGAGGAGCTGGGGCGCGAAAATCCCGGCGGGGTGCGCGGCGCAATGCGGCGCTGTGCGGGCTATGCGCTGTTTTTCGGGCTTGCGTCCGGGCTTGTGCTGTGGCTTTTGGCGGCTCCCATCGGGTTTCTCTGCATAGGCGACGCGAGAACCGTGCGCTCACTGCAAATCTCCGCCGTCGGTATGCCCTGCATCTCGCTCTGCGCCGCCTTCTCGGGCTACTTCACCGCCTGCGGCAGAGTCTGGAAGCCGACGCTTATTCATCTCATAGAGCAGCTTGCGGGCATAGCGCTGGTCGCATATTTTCTGCGGCGCGTCGAGGGCGGAGACATCGAGCTTAGCTGCGCTGCGGTGAGTCTCGGCAGGCTTTTGGCGGATATTCTCTCGGCAGTTCTTATGCTGCTTTTCTACGCTGCCGACCGTCACTCATATTACAGCGCCCCGCCAAGCGGGAAGCGCCTGACGGGGCGTATGCTCAAAATAGCTCTGCCGCTTGCGCTCTCGGCCTATGCACGGAGCGCACTGAGCACGATGCAGCATCTGCTCGTCCCGCGCGGACTGCGCGCCGCCGGGTATTCGGCAGACAGCGCCCTCGCGGGCTACGGTATAATTCAGGGGATGGTGCTGCCGATAATCGGCTTTCCCGCCTGTCTCATGTCGGCGCTTGCGGAGCTTATCGTCCCGGAGCTTACCGAGGCGCAGGTACAGCGCGACAATTCGGGCATTGCGCGGGCGATACGCTCGCTTATAAAAATGAGTCTGCTGTTTTCCTGCGCGTCGGCGGTTTTTATGCTTGTATTTTCGGATAAGCTGGGTATGCTCGTCTACGGCAGCGCCGAGGCGGGGCGCTATATTCGCATACTCGCGCCGCTAATTCCGGTGATGTACACGGACATGAGCGTTGACGGCTGTCTCAAGGGTCTTGGGCAGCAGGTCTGGAGCATGGGGATAAACATAGCGGAGGCGCTGCTCGGGCTGCTGCTCGTATGGAGGCTATTGCCGCTGTATGCGCTGAGCGCCTATATTGCGGTGATATATTTCAGCGAGATATTTAATTTTTCTCTGAGCTGTCTGAGGCTGCGGCGCGTTTTTCCCGGCGCTTGAGCATTTTCTCGTCGTTTCTGTGGAGTATGGGTGAAATGCGCTTATAAAGCAGGAAGGTAAGCGCGGAGACGACAATGCCCTTGAGAAGATTAAAGGGCACGACAGCAAAGAGAACGAGAGTGGAAACGCTGTTTATCGCGGAGTTAACCGCAGTGCCCATGCCGATGATGGCATCGAGCGGCATACCGAACATCTCGGCAAACTTCGGCAGAAGATATATTGCGTTAAATGCGCTGCCGAACACGGTCATAACAAGGGTGCCGACTATCATGCCGGTGAGCGCGGACTTTTTGCCGGGCTTTGCGTGGTAGATGACGCTTGCGGGAAGAACGAAGGAGCAGCCGACAAAGAAGTTTGCAAAATCGCCGACATACGCCGTGGTCGTGCCCTTGATAATAAGCTTTACAAGAACCTTGACAAGCTCCGCGACGACACCTGCCACGGGTCCAAGGTAGAAGGTGCAGATGAGTACCGGAAGCTCGCTGATGTCAAGCTTATAGAAGCCGGGGGCGAAGAAAAGCGGCAGCTCAACGAGCATAAGCACGCCCGCCATGCTTGCAAAAACGGCGGTGTAGCTGATATAATGGGTGCTGGAGAAGAGCTTGCGGTCATGCGTCAGGCGCTTTTCGCAAAGCCATGCAACGAGCAGGATGCCGATAAATACAGCGGCGCAGACGAGAACGAATTTTAGGGTTTCCATGATGTTTTCCTCCTGAAATAAAAAAATTCCCGTGGACTACTCCACGGGCAGGCAGGACGGATAAAATGAAAAATATTATAATTATATAATAATTCTTCTTTCATCCAGACTTTACTGTCGGTCCCGGAGTTACACCGGGTCATGCCTTTCGGCTCGCGGACTTTACCGCCGGTCGGGAATTTCACCCTGCCCTGAAGATATCGTCAACAATATAGCACGCAAATTTGCTATTGTCAATACTATAATTTGGAGTTATTATAGGCGTATAGCCGCAAGGATAGAGGTGAGAGCATGATAGAGCGTGAAAATAGCTGCTGCTTTACGGGACACCGCCCCGCAAAGCTCCCCTGGGGCACAAACGAGGACGATCCGCGCTGTCTGGAGCTCAAAAAAGAAATAGCCGACAAGCTTGACGAGATATACAATTCCGGCTGCCGTCACTTCATCTGCGGTATGGCAATGGGCTGCGATATGTATTTTGCCGAGGCGGTGATAAAGCTTAGACGCCGCCACCACGATATAACGCTTGAGGCCGCTATCCCCTGCGCCTCGCAGACGCATCGCTGGAAAAGCGAGCAAAAGGAAAAGTATGACGCGCTTCTCGCCCAGTGCGACGAGGTCAGCATATTGCAGCACGGCTATTCGCCCGACTGTATGCAGGAGCGAAACAAGTACATGGTAGAATGCTCGAAGGTTCTCTTAGCCTGCTTTGACGGCTTCCCCGGCGGTACGATGAATACTATCGTCTATGCCCGCCGCAAGGGGCTTAAAACCTATGTGATAGAGTTAGAAACGGACTGAATTGGCGTAAATTCGGTCCGTTTTTTTGCTTTTTGTATATTTTTATGGTGGTGTGGGAAGCAGCTCTACTTTACACCGCAGTTAGCTTTAGTGCATAGCAAAGGGGATGCGGATTGCCACGTCGGGCGTTGCCCTCCTCGCAATGACAGGTAGAGGTAAGACTCATGCGCCGATTTATACTCAGCGCTTATATCTCGCTTCTTATTCCCCTGTCAAAAGCGCTTCAAGCGCGGGGATATCGGGGACGATATAGTCCGCGCCGGCGGCGGAAAGCTCGCCGGGGGCTGCATAGCCGTACTCCACGCCTATGCACTTTATCCCACAGCGCTTTGCGCCGAGAACGTCATACTTCGTATCTCCGACGAGCACCGTTTCCTCCGGTCTTGCGCCGAGCGTATCCATTACGCGGCTCACGACCTGCCACTTCTCACTGTTATTGCCGTTTGGGAGGCTGCCGCAGACGCAGTCGAAAAGACCGAGCATATCATTTTCCTCCAAGAGCTCCAAGGCCAGCTTCTCGGGCTTTGAGGTGGCGACGGCGGTCACAAGTCCCCTCGCCCGCAGCGCAGTCAGCAGCTCCGCAACGCCGGGGAAAACGCTGCACTCATGCAGTCCCACCGGCTCATAGCGGCGGCGGAAATCCACGGTCGCCTGCTCCGCCTCCGCGCGCTCAAAGCCAAAATACTCCATGAACATATCGACAAGCGGAGGCCCCGCAAAGCAGCGCAGCGCCTCAAGCTCCGCGTCCATGCCGCGCTGGTTTATGGCGTAGCGCACGGATTTTGTGATGCCCTCGACCGTATCAAACACGGTCCCGTCAAAGTCATAGAGGATATATTTGAACATCTGTCTCTCCTTATAGCTTAAATGAGTCTCATTCGGGGAAAAATGAGCATATAATTAGTATCTTTATATTTATTCACCGAGGTGACGATATGACAAGCACATATTTTTGCGGCGCAAACTCCGCACAGGGCTTTTACTCTCTCTATGACGAATTCCCGCCGAATGGTATTCGGCATATTCTCAAGGGCTGCCCCGGCTCGGGCAAGTCCGGCTTTATGCGCGCTGTCGGCACACAGGCCGAGCGGCGCGGGCTCTGCGTAGAATACGTTCTCTGCTCCGGCGACCCGGATTCGCTCGACGGGGTCTACATCCCGGCGCTTGGCGAGGCTTGGGTGGACGGCACCGCTCCCCACGTCCTTGAGCCGGGGCCCTTCGGCATTGACGGAGATTATGTAAACTTGGGACGCTTCTGCCGGGGAGATTTTTCCGATGCCAGCCGCGAGGCAATCGGCGATATCACGCGGCGCTACAAGGCGCTCTATGCCGAGAGCTACGGCTATCTCGCAGCGGCGGCAAGGCTGGTCCCCGAGCGCAAATACTCCCTCTCCCCTCTTGAAAAAAGGCTTGAGGTCATTCTGCGGCACAGCGTCAACGAGGATAAGCCCACGCAGCGGCGAGTATTCCTGCGTGCGATAAGCTGCAAGGGCGTGATATCCCTTGCCGACACTCTGCACGGCTATGACGAATACTACGTCTTTACAAGCAGCTGCGGCGGGAACGCGCCCGCTCTGGAACTTGTACGGCGCGTGGCGGAGAGGCGCGGTCTATCCATGATCATCGCCATGTCTCCGCTTGAGCCGGATAAAATCGAGGCGCTTCTCCTGCCGGGGGCGAAAATCGCCTTTTTCGGCAGTGCCTACCGCATAGGCGCGGCGCGGCACATCCGGCTTGACTCCATGCTCGCTGAGCGCCCGGACTCAGAGAGCGCCGCAAGGCTCAAGACCTCGGCGCGGATATACGATAGACTCCTCGCCCTTGCTCTTGATACGCTGCGGCGCGCAAAGGCGCTGCACGATGAGCTTGAGGCGCAGTACAGACCCTATATGGACTTTGCCGCGCTGACGGAGTTTACCGAGAAGGAGCTGCGCAGGATTTTTGATTAAAATATAATATAATTACACGGCGCGGCAGGGCTTCCTCCCGCGCCGATTTTTATATATTCTTCAGCTTTTCATAGCTGAGGCTGCCGTTGCAGGGAACGACCAGCGGAGTATTCCAGCGATAATCGCCCCACATCTGCTCGTCATTCTTCAAAAAGCCCGCTGACATACCGTTTTCGATGCAGGCAGTGACGTCCACATGATAATACGCGCCGTCAAGCCGCACAATGTTCCAGCAATGATTTTCCCAGTTGAGCTGCCCATATACGACTATACACTCCAAATCGAGCTGACGGCAAAGCTCATAAAAGGCCAGCGCTATGCCCTCGTTCCCGGCATAGCCGTAGCGCAGGGCGGAATATGCCGAGTCGTAGCCGAGCAGCGGCTCATAGCGCGTATTCTCGACCAGATATTCACAGGCGGTAAGCGCGCGCTGCGCCTCGCTCTGCCGTCTTTCAACGGGGCTGAAAATCGAGTCAAGCTTCTTGACATTGCTCAAAAAGGCTGCGCGCTCATCGTTTTCTATGCCGTAATCCAAGCTTATCTCATATAGCCTCTGCATACTCGTGCCGGTATATAAATCGACGCGAACATCGGGCTTTTTCGGCAGGCACAGGGGATTTGCGGTATAGACCTTACGGACAAGCTCCGCCATATCGTCCTCGGTGTAGGTGCTTGCGTTTATCAAAAGGACGAGCCTCGGCTTAAAGGCAGTGAGCGCCGAGAGAATAATCTCCGCTGCGCCGCTTGAATACGGCAGACATATTATATCCTCAACGGCGGCGCGGCTCTCGGCGTATGTGATATATACGCTCGCCTCGTAGTGGGTGACGATTTTATTCACGTCATACGCCATATTCTCAACGCAGTAGGCGCAGAGGGCGTTCTGCGTGCGAACCTCCCAGCAGGCGCTGGCAAGATCCTCGGTCATGTCGCCGTCATACGCCACGTCGAAGGCGATCTTACCCTCGCTCACGCCGCGCGAGACAAGCTCCGATATCTCAAGCTTGAGCGCCTGATAGCTCTTGACCACAACGCGCCCATCATCGTCCGGGCTTGTCTGCGCCGCGGGGACATAGTCGCTCACCACCTCGTATGTCTTTTCATACACGCCGCCGCAGCCGCACAGCGAAAGCGCCAGTGCAGCCGTCAGGCATATTGCGGTGAGACGTTTTTTCATTATTACTTCACCTCGGAAATGCTCTCGAAGCCGTTGCCGAAAACGTTCTTCGCGTCGGTCACGATGAAGAAGGCCTTCTCGTCCACGTTTCTGACTATACGGCGAATTTCGGGTATCTGGGTGCGCTTGATGACGCACATTATGACCTCCTTCTTGCGGTGAGAGTATGCGCCCTCGCCCTCAAGAATGGTCACGCCGCGGTGTATGTGCCCGGTGGTTATCTGCTTTATCAGAGCCTCGCTGTTCTCGCTGATTATGTAGCATATGCTGGAGTTATCAATACCGTAGAGCACAAGGTCTACCACTCTGCTGACAACGAACATACCTATAAGCGAATACATGGCGCTCTCATACTTATTCAGAACGAGCGCATACGCCGTCACTATGGCAACGTCGATTATCAGGATTATCGTGCCGAAGTTTATATGCTGGTTTCTCTGACGGAGGAATTTTGCGACGATGTCAATGCCGCCCGTGGACGCGCCCACGAAGAAGATAAGCCCGTAGCCGAAGCCCTTGATAACGCCGCCTATAATACTGGCAAGCATGGGGTCATGCGTCATGACTATGCCGGTGAGGGCGAAAACGTCAACAAACACGGACGACAATACCGTACCCACCAGAGAGCCGACGAGAAAAGGAAGTCCGAAGTGCTTCCACGCTACGATAAACAGCGGGATATTGATAATAAGCGACATCATACCGACGGGGAAGCCCGTGAAGTGATTGATAATCATTGAAACGCCGGCGACGCCGCCCGAAACGATATTGTTCGGGTACATGAAAAACTGAAAGCCCACAGCGTAAATCACTGACCCGACAAAAATCAAAAGGTACTTGATTATCTTTTTGACCGCTTCAATCTGAGTTAGTTTGCCAATAGTTGCCATTTTGCATCAATCCTCGACTTTTTTAATCATCTATTATCGAAAGCTGCTGTTCCTCTCTGTCCTCGGGCTTGAGTATAGCCCCGGCCGCCGGGAGAGAGCGTACCCTATAGCGGCTCATGTTCCTTATCTGTGTCTCCCCTACCGGCAGGGCGCGAATCAGAACGCGCTTTGCCTTGAGACTCATCACGCCGACGCCCTGAGTGCTGCGGCTGCTCTTCGGCTGAAGGAGCGAGGTATTGAATACCAGCGCCCTGTCGTCGCTCGAATAGCAGGCAAGGTCAAGCTCCTCCTCAAGCGGAATGACCGCGACGAGGGGGCTTTTATCGGAATATGCGTTGACAAGCTTTTTGCGGTTTGTCTTTGTCTCATAGGCAGAGCACTCGATGCGCGCTATCTTGCCGTTTTCAAAGACGAGCAAGAGCTGCTTTTTGTACTCGCCGGGGTCCACCATCGTCAGCACGCTCTCGCCCTCGTCCATTTGCAGGCGCGTGGGAAGATACACGCCGAGCGCGGAGGCCTTTGTCTCCTCCATGTCGCAGAGGCGAAGCTTATATATCTGCTGCTTATCGGTGAAAATCAGCAAATCGTGACGGTTGGAGGACTCAAGGCTCAGGCACAGCGCGTCCCCGTCCTTATACTTCTGCTCGCCGCTCATGCGCAGAGACTGCGGGGTGATTTTCTTGAAATAGCCCTCGCGGGACAAAAACAGCGTGACGGGGTAATCCTCGACCTGCTCCTCTTCCTCGTCCTCGGCGATATCGCTTGCGTAGGCGATGCTGCTGCGGCGCGGCACGGGGTACTTTTTATTTATCGACTTCAGCTCGTCAATGATGATATTCCTGACGCGGCGGCGGCTTTTCAGCACGTCCTCAAGGTCTGCAATATCCCGCTCCAGCTCCTCGGTCTCCGCGGTACGGCGCAGAATATACTCGCGGTTAATGTTTCTGAGCTTTATCTCCGCGACGTATTCCGCCTGAACCTGGTCTATGCCGAAGCCGACCATGAGGTTCGGCACGACCTCGCTTTCAAGCTCTGTATTGCGGATTATCTCTATCGCTCTGTCGATATCCAGAAGTATGCGCTCAAGGCCCTGCAGGAGATGAAGCTTTTCTTTTTTCTTCTCAAGCTCGTGATATACGCGGCGGCGGACACATTCGGTGCGCCATGCCGTCCACTCCTCAAGAATTTCCCCGACGCCCATAACGCGCGGACTGCCGCCGACAAGGATATTGAAGTTGCAGGAGAAGCTGTCCTGAAGCGTAGTGAGGCGGAAAAGCTTTTGCATAAGCTTCTCCGGGTCAACGCCGCGCTTTAGCTCGATGGCGATTTTGAGTCCGCCGAGATCCGTCTCGTCGCGCATATCGTTTATCTCGCGTATCTTTCCCGCCTTAATAAGCTCCGCCGACTTGTCGATTATCGCCTCGGTCGTCGTCGTGTAGGGTATCTCGTATATCTCGATGATATTTTCCTTCGGCAGATGCCTCCATTTTGCGCGCAGCTTCACACTGCCGCGCCCGCTTTTATAGATGCTCTCCATCTCGGCGCGGTCATAGACTATCTCGCCGCCAGTCGGGAAATCGGGTGCGGGCATGGTGGAAAGTATATCGTGCTCGGGATCGCGCAGCCATGCTATCGTCGTCTCGCAGACCTCGTTGAGGTTAAAGCCGCAGACCTGACTTGCCATGCCGACGGCAATGCCGAGATTTGCGGAGACAAGCACGTTCGGGAAGGCCGTGGGCAGCAGGCTCGGCTCGAGCATACTGCCGTCATAGTTATCGACAAAATCAACGGTGCTCCGGTCGATATCGCGGAAAATCTCGGCGCATATCGGCGCAAGCTTTGCCTCGGTATAACGGGAGGCGGCATAGGACATATCGCGGGAAAAGACCTTGCCGAAGTTGCCCTTCGACTCGACAAAGGGCGTGAGCAGCGCTTCATATCCCGTGGAGAGACGAACCATAGTCTCATAAATCGCGGCATCGCCGTGAGGGTTCAGGCGCATGGTCTGACCGACGATATTTGCGCTCTTAGTACGGCTGCCGGTCAAAAGCCCCATTTTATACATGGTATAGAGGAGCTTGCGGTGCGAGGGCTTGAAGCCGTCTATCTCCGGAATGGCGCGGGACATGATGACGCTCATCGCATAGGGCATGAAGTTTGTCTCCAGCGTCTCGGTTATGGGCTGCTCGAGTACCTCGGCACGCAGACCTACGACGTTCGGGTTATTGAATTTTTTTGCTTCCTGTTCCTTTTTCTTAGCCATGATTTATCTTCTTTTCTTCGTTTTCTTCCCGGTCGCAAGGTTTCTGTGGCAGCGCGGGCAATCCTTGAGTGCGAGCACGCCCAGCATGATGTGCTTGCCGCAGTAGGGGCAGCGGCAGAACTGATATACGCATATGATCGTGCCGACGAAGATGACCGTCGTCAGCGCGACAAAGCCATACTGATAGTAGCTCCCCTCGGGGCAGAGGAGACTTATAACGCAGCTTACGCTCGCCGCGACTACGAGGCGTATCGCAAGCTTTCTGCCGTATTCAAAGGAATTTCCGGAATTCATATTATTCTCCTGTATATTAGATTTTTATTATGACAAGTCCGCCATGTCGAGGTACTTGTGACCCTCAAGCGCTATATGCTCCTTGCGTCCTGCAAGGTCGTCGCCCAAAAGCAGGTCAAAGCTCTTTGCCATAAGCTCCGCGTCCTCTGGCATTACGCGGATAAGACGGCGCGTCTCGGGGTTCATCGTAGTCATCCACATCATGTCCGGGTCGTTCTCACCAAGACCCTTGCTGCGGCTGATGCTTGCCTTCGCGCCCTTGAGCGAGTCTATTATCTCTGCCTTCTCGCGGTCGGAGTAGGCAAAATAGGTCTTGCCCTTGCTCTCTATCTCGTATAGCGGCGACTCGGCGATATAGACATAGCCCTCTCTGATAAGCGTCGGGACAAGGCGATAGAGCATGGTGAGGATGAGCGTGCGTATCTGGAAGCCGTCCACGTCCGCGTCGGTGCAGATAATGACCTTGCTCCAGCGGAGATTATTTATATCAAAGCTCGACAGCTCCTTGGTGTGCTTGTCCTTGACCTCGACGCCGCAGCCGAGCACCTTCATGAGGTCGGTTATGACGTCGCTTTTGAAGATGCGGACATAGTCCGCCTTCAGGCAGTTGAGTATCTTGCCGCGAACGGGCATGATGCCCTGAAACTCCGCGTCACGCGAAAGCTTACACGCGCCGAGTGCGGAGTCGCCCTCCACGATATATATCTCGCGGCGCTCCGGCTCACGGCTGCGGCAGTCCACAAACTTCTGCACGCGGTTTGCAATGTCGATATTGCCGGAAAGTTTTTTCTTCATGCCGATACGGGCGCGCTCCGCGGTTTCGCGGCTGCGCTTATTTATCAGCACCTGCTCTGCGATGCGATCCGCCTCGGGCTTATTTTCGATGAAGTATATCTCCAGACGCTCCTTGAAAAACTCGGTCATTGCGGTCTGGATAAACTTGTTGTTTATCGCCTTCTTGGTCTGGTTTTCGTAAGAGGTCTGCGTAGAAAAGCAGTTTGTGACGAGGACAAGACAATCCTGCACGTCCTGGAATTTTATCGCGCTTTCGTTTTTCTGGTACTTGCCCTGTTTTTTGATATAAGCGTCTATCGCGTAGGTAAACGCGGTGCGGACGGCCTTATCCGGTGCGCCGCCGTTTTCAAGCCATGAGGAGTTATGATAGTATTCAAGCGCGGTTACGCGGTTTGAAAAGCAGAAGGCAGCGGAGAGCTTGACCTTATATTCGGGCTTATCCTCGCGGTCGCGTCCCTTGCGCTCGGCGGACATAAACTCCGGCTGAGTCAGGGGATTTTCCCCGGCAAGCTCCGCCACATAGTCCTTGATGCCGTTTTCATACAGGAAGTCCCGCGTTTCAAATTTGCCGTTTTTCTGAATTTTCAGCCGGAAGGTCACGCCCGCATTGACGACCGCCTGCCTGTGCAGCATATCGGCAAGATGCTCCTCAGGGATGCTGATATCGGTAAAGACCTCGATATCGGGCCGCCAGCGGATGAGCGTACCGGTCTTTTTGCGGTCAGTCGGCTCGACTGTAAGCTCATGACCCTTTTTGCCGCAGACCTTGCCCTTTTTGAAGTGAAGCTGATATTTATTGCCGTCGCGCCAGACGGTCACGTCCATGTACTCCGAGGAATACTGCGTGGCGCAGCTTCCGAGACCGTTGAGACCGAGGGAAAACTCATAGTCGCCGCCGTCGGCGTTCTTGTACTTGCCGCCGGCGTATAGCTCGCAGAAAACAAGCTCCCAGTTAAAGCGCTTTTCCACCGGGTTCCAGTCCACGGGGCAGCCGCGTCCGAAGTCCTCCACCTCGATGGACTTGTCCTCGTAATATGTCATTGTGATAATGTCGCCGTTGCCCTCGCGCGCCTCGTCGATGGCGTTGGAGAGTATCTCAAAGGCGGCGTGCTCGCAGCCGTCTATCCCGTCCGAGCCGAAAATAACGCCCGGGCGCTTGCGAACCCTGTCCGCGCCCTTGAGCGCGACTATGCTTTCGTTGCCGTATTGCTGTGCGGTGCTTTTACTCATTTTTCATGACCTTTCGAGTACAAGTTCTTGGGCATAACAACCCATTGTATCAATATATTATAACTCAAAGTCACAGTTTTTTCAAGCGCGATATTGGCGTAGATAAAACGCATAAATAATTATGGATTTCATTGTGGATTTTTTACAAGCGCCCCCATTGACAAATCCGCCGCGCTGTACTATAATCCGCACATAAATAAACGGCAAAGACGTCGTGCATTGGCATGGCGTCTTTGCCTTATTTTTTAGAGAGATATGTGAGGTACTATTATGAACACTGTCACAGAAATTTTTGGCTCCATGGTATTCAACGACTCCGTGATGCGCGCACGGCTGCCGAAGGACGTATTCAAGCAGGTTCAGCGCTCCATGCTTCAAGGCAAGCGCCTTGACAGCGCCGCCGCAACGGTCGTTGCAAACGCGATGAAGGACTGGGCTATCGAAAAGGGCGCAACGCACTTCACCCACTGGTTCCAGCCCATGACCGGCATCACCGCCGAAAAGCATGACAGCTTCATCTCCCCGGTCGACGGCGGCAAGGTCATCATGGAGTTTTCCGGCAAGGAGCTAATTCAGGGCGAGCCGGATGCCTCCAGCTTCCCCTCCGGCGGTCTGCGCGCTACCTTCGAGGCTCGCGGCTACACGGCATGGGACCCGACCTCCTACGCATTCATTAAAGATAACGTTCTCTGCATCCCGACCGCCTTCTGCTCCTACGGCGGCGAGGCGCTCGACAAAAAGACCCCGCTGCTGCGCTCCATGGAGGCCATCAACCGTCAGGCCATGCGAGTAATCAAGCTCTTCGGCAACGACGACGTGACCGCCATCCGCACGACCGTCGGCCCCGAGCAGGAATACTTCCTCATCGACAAGAGCGTCTACGAAAAGCGCAAGGACATCATGTACACCGGGCGTACCCTCTTCGGCGCAAAGCCGCCCAAGGGGCAGGAGCTTGAGGATCACTACTTCGGCACGATAAAATCCCGCGTCGCCGCCTTTATGAAGGAGCTTAACGTCGAGCTCTGGAAGCTTGGCATCATGGCAAAGACCGAGCACAACGAGGTTGCCCCCGCCCAGCACGAGCTTGCCCCCTTCTTCACCACGACAAACATCTCCGCCGACCACAACCAGCTCACCATGGAGCTTATGCAGAAGATAGCCAAGAAATACGACATGGTCTGCCTCCTGCACGAAAAGCCCTTTGCCGGCGTCAACGGCAGCGGCAAGCACAATAACTGGTCGCTCGTCACGAATACCGGCGTAAATCTCCTTGAGCCTGGCGAGACGCCGTATGAGAACGCACAGTTCCTGATCTTCCTCTGCGCCGTCATTCAGGCCGTAGACGACTATCAGGATATGCTGCGCATCTCCGTTGCCTCTGCCTCCAACGACCACCGTCTCGGCGCGAACGAAGCTCCCCCAGCCATCGTCAGTATGTTCGTAGGCACCGAGCTTGAGGACATCCTCACCGCCATTGAGCACGACGAGCCCTACGGCGGCAAGGAAAAGGAGCTTATCAAGGTCGGCGTTCACGTCCTGCCGAAGTTCCCGAAGGACACCACCGACCGCAACCGCACTTCCCCGTTCGCCTTTACCGGCAATAAGTTTGAGTTCCGTATGCTCGGCTCCTCCGCGTCCATCTCCGGCGCGAACGTCGTCATCAACACCGCCGTCGCCGAGTCGCTGCGTCAGTACGCCGATATTCTTGAAAACACCACAGATTTTGAGGCGGAGCTGCATGATCTCATCAAGTCCGTCATCGCAAAGCATAAGCGCATCATCTTCAACGGCAACGGCTATGACGAGGCATGGATACACGAGGCGGAGCGCCGCGGGCTTCTGAACCTGCGCTCAACCCCCGACTGCGTCCCCTACTACCTCGCCGAGAAGAACGTGGAGCTTTTCACGCGCCACCGCGTCTATTCCCCCTCCGAGCTTCACGCCCGCTATGAGATAAAGCTGGACGGCTACTGCAAGGTGCTGCACATCGAGGCGCAGACCATGCTCGATATGGTCTGGAAGGACATTCTCCCCGCCGTCAGCGCCTATTCCAAGGAGCTTGCCGACGCCGCGCTTGCAAAGAGGGCTCTCAGCGCCGAAATTGATTGCAGCTTTGAGACGGAGCTTGCCGCGCGCATCAGCGCTTTGACCGCCGCCGCCGTAAAAAAGACCCGTGAGCTTGAATACGCCGTCATGGGTGTAAAGGACATCGAAAGCTCGCTTGAGCAGGCAAAGTATTACAGAGACGTGGTCTTTGCCGCGATGAACGAGCTTCGCATAGTCGTGGACGAGCTTGAGACTCATACCTCCGCAAAGGATTGGCCCTACCCCTCCTACGGCGATATTCTGTTTAGCGTTAAGTGAGATATTGTTTACTTGGGCGCCCCTACGGGGCGCCTCAGCGCGTTATTTCGGCTCCCCGCGCCGTGACCAAGACGCAGCAAGACGGCGGCAGGGAGCACCGAAGGGCTCAAATCGGACACGGTACGGAATGAAAAAGACAGGCCACAGTGCAGACCTGTCTTTTCATCATCGGCGTTTCTTCTGCTATATAAGCCCTCAGTCGCTTCGCACCGGTTCCCCTTTCAGAGGCAAACCCCTCAGTCACTTCGTGACAGCTCCCCTTTCAGGGGAGCCATGATAACTGACCGCTGACTGCCCTCAGTCGCTGTCGCCGCGGTATTTTCTGCGTGTTGCAAGACCGCCGCGTATATGGCGCTCCGCCTTGTTTATGTCCAGAAGCTGCCGCACCTGCCCGTACAGGGGCGGATTTATGCGCGGCAGACGCTCCGTCAGGTCTTTATGTACGGTGGATTTTGATATGCCGAACTCACGCGCCGCGGAACGGACGGTGGCCTTGTTTTCAATAATGTACACCGCCAAATCGCAGGCGCGCTGCTCGATATCCGTAAACATATAAACCACTCCCCATACTCTCTTGCTTGAATATATGAGAGCATGGGGAAGCTTATGTGGTCTTGACTGATAATAATAGCCCCTGTCCGAAGGGGAGACGTACCCGGAAAAACATCTTGCCTCTCCCTCTGGGAGAGGTGGCCGAGCGCAGCGAGGACGGAGAGGGTAACCAATGATATCGACAGGGATTTCCGAAAAAGGCTGCAAGACCCTCTCAGTCACCTGCGGTGACAGCTCTCCCAAGGGGAGAGCCAAGAGGCTGCCTCTTAGTGAGACAGCCCATTGACTGTTTTATGAACACCCATCTAAGGACAGGGGCTATAGTATCAGTTCACAAAAAGCTCTGCGCGGTTACGGTAATAGCCTATATTAATGCAAAGTATTGTAATGGACGTGGCAAAGCTTGCGGCGGAGGAGGCGTCTATCAGGTTAATTCCGGTAATAACGGTCGCTATCAGCAGATAGACGGCGGAGAGCACGAGCGACGCGGCGTACATGATTATAAGCTTTGTCGGCGCGCCGCGGCGCAGACCCGAAAGCTGGAAGCGGGTATAGATCATAAACGCAGACAGCCCGATAAAGGCTATGCCGAAAATAACGTCAAGCGCCTTCAGCCCGGTATAGTACAGGTACACTGCATCCGCGATCTCGCCGTACTGCAAGCCGGTCAGCATTTTTACCGCAGTGATAAGATTTACAAGCGCTCCGAAAAACAGGGCAAAGTTAATCAGAAACTTATGCCAGCCCATGCCGTACTTATTCACGCTGGCGGCCGGCATCGGTGCAGCCTGCCCACTTTCCGTAAGCGGCATATTGCAGTTTTGGCAATAGCTCAGGCCGTCCTGATTATATATCCCGCAATACTTACAATACATTTTCTCTCTCCCTTTATTTTTATTATATTGTACTTGCCGAAATCAATACATCATCGAGAAAAGCTGCGGCTTCGGCTTATATTTTACCCCCGATACAAGCCCCATTGCCGCAAAGGTCGTAAGCATTGAGGAGCCTCCGTAGCTGAAGAAGGGCAGCGTAATGCCGATGACCGGCGTAATGCCGAGGCACATGCCGATGTTGATAAAGGTCTGGAAGGCGAGGGACGCCGCAACGCCGACGCAGATAAGCATATCATAGGTACGCCCGGAGCGCAGCCCGACCCTGACACAGTGGATCATGATGATGATAAGCATGGCAATGAGGATGAGTGCGCCTATCATGCCGAACTGCTCACCCGCCGTTGCAAATATAAAGTCGGTATGCTTGCCGGTAAAGACATTGGGCGTATAGTCGTCCGTAACGCCGGTAAGCCGCCCGTAGGCAAGCGACAGCTTGCTCTGCGTGGTCTGCCATGTAATGCCCCAGCCGTCCGGGTCGATGGTCTTATCATATGGGGCAAGGAGACGGTTGCGCTGATAGGGCTTGAGAAGATAGCTCCATATGACCGGAACGAGCGCCGCGACCGCCGCGCCGCCGAGAGCAAACCAGTAAAGCCGCACGCCGAGCGCGAAGAACATAACAAGGAATATGCCGAGAAGAATACTCGCACTGCCGAGGTCAGAGGATACGACGACGACCATGGCGAAGACTATCGCAAAATGCCCCGCCATCTGCACGACGGACATAAATGAGTTTATATCCCGATATTCCTTCAGATATGTCATTTGCTTTGCGGAAATGACGATATACAGGACCTTGATGACCTCGGAGGGCTGAATACCGATACCGGCAAAGCGAATCCAGCTCTTGTTGCCGGTGCCGTCGTCCTGACCGAAAATAATGAGCGCGACGAGCAGCAGCACGTTAACGACGCAAAGCCACTTCCACTGCTCGCCGAGAATGTCCGCATCCAGCAGCGTAAACACCACAAAGGCGATAAGCCCCAGAAACAGCGAGAAGCTTTGAACTATTATAAACTTATTTGAGCCTGTATATGCCGTTGCACGCGCAACGAGCGTAAGCCCGTAGCCTGCGCAGATAAGGCTCATGACAAGCAGGAATATATCCGCTCGCTTAAAAAACTGCTTTACGGCATATTTAAACTGCACGCCGAAGCGTTCTTTTTCTCCCTTCTTTTCCTTTTCATCGCCTTCAGGCGAATTATAAGCTACTTGATTTGCTATGATAAAGCACCACCCTTCGTGGATAAAGAACACAAACTGTCTGCGGGAGAGGCTTTTTCCCGTGCCGTCTATATTATCACTAAATTTGCATACCCGCAAGTAGTGATATTTTATCACAAACTTTCTCTTTACGCAACGGTATAAACAGTGGTATAATATGAAGAACGTATGAATATTTGTTTGTTTGAGGCTGACATGGCAGAATTTATTAGCAAAAGCGAACATGATACCGAGGAGCTTGGCTGCCGCTTTGCTTCCTCGCTTCCGGGCGGTACGGTCGTTGCGATGTACGGCGACCTCGGCGCGGGCAAGACCGCCTTTGTCCGCGGCATGGCGCGTGGGATGGGGCTTGACTGCCGCGTCTCCAGCCCGACCTTTACGATAGTCAACGAGTATCTCGGCAAGCGGGAGCTGATACACTTTGATATGTACCGGCTTTCGAGCGCGGACGAGCTTTTTGACATCGGCTGGGAGGATTATCTCGCCCGCGGCGCAGTCTGCGTCGTTGAGTGGAGCGAGAAGGTGCAGGACGCATTTTTCGGAGACGAGATAACAGTCCGCATCGACAAGCTTTCGGACAGCGAAAGGCGCATTAGTATTGAGAGCCGGCAGGACGCCGTCTCTGAGGAGGGCGGAAAATGCTGATACTTGCTTTTGAATCCTCGGCAAAGGCCGCGTCCGTGGCGCTCTGCCGCGACGGAAGGCTTATAAGTCAGTACAGTCAGTGCAGCGGTCTTACCCACAGCAGGACGCTGCTGCCGATGGCGCAGGATATGCTGAAAAACGCGGAGCTTTCTGTCGGCGATGTGGACGCATTTGCCGTCGCGCACGGTCCCGGCTCCTTTACCGGCATCCGTATCGGCGTTTCGACCGTAAAGGGTCTTGCATGGGCGTCGGATAAGCCCTGCATCGGAGTTTCGACGCTTGAGGCGATGGCTTGGCACGGTCTTGCGGCGGGCGGCTATATATGCCCCGTGATGGACGCAAGGCGCAGTCAGGTGTATAACGCCATATTCAAAATAGAAGACGGCCGTCCCGTTCGTCTGACCGCGGACAGACCCATTTCCCTTGAGGAGCTGGCAAAGGAGCTTCGTGAGCTCGACTCGCCGGTTTTCCTTGTCGGGGACGGTGCCGCCATCACGGCCGCCTGTCTCGGCGGCAATAATATTGCCTATCGTGTCGCGCCGGAGAATCTTCTCTGGCAAAGCGCCTGGGGTGTGGCCATGGCCGCACAGGATAAAAAGCCCGGCAGTGCCGATGACCTGCTGCCCGTGTACCTGCGTCTGTCGCAGGCCGAACGCGAGCGTCAGGAAAGATTAGAGAGTAGTAAATAACAAAAGGAGAACCTGAACATGAGCAAAGTATGCATATTCGACCATCCTCTTATACAGCACAAGCTGTCCGTACTGAGGGACAAGAACACCAGCTCCAAGGAATTCAGAGAGCTTATCTCCGAGATAGCCATGCTGATGTGCTTTGAGGCCACCCGCGATCTGCCCCTTGAGGAGGTAGTTGTTGAGACTCCGGTTGCCTCCGCAGTCTGCCACCGTCTTGCCGGTAAGAAGCTTGCAATCGTGCCTATCCTCCGCGCCGGTCTCGGCATGGTTGACGGTATGGTTAGCCTTATCCCCAACGCAAAGGTCGGTCACATCGGTCTGTTCCGCGATCCCGAGACGCATGAGCCCGTCAAGTATTACTATAAAATGCCCGCAGACGTTGCAGAGCGTGATATCATCGTCGTTGACCCCATGCTCGCCACCGGCGGCTCCGCCTCCGCTGCCATCCAGTTTTTGAAGAATGACGGCGTCAAGCACATAAAGCTCATGTGCATCATCGGCTGCCCCGAGGGTATTGCCCGTATGCAGGAGGATCACCCCGACGTTGACATCTATGTTGCCGCCTGCGATGAGCGCCTGAACGAGCACGCATACATCGTCCCCGGTCTCGGCGACGCCGGCGACCGCATCTTCGGCACCAAGTAATTTTATAATAAGCTTAAAAGCGGAGGGATAACCTCCGCTTTTGGCTTATACGGGGATATCTGTTCAAGGGTGCCAAGATAAGCCCCGCCCCAATATATTAAGAAACATTATGATGACAAAATTGATTAAATTTGATATAATCCGGGCATAGGGTCATTCGTAAAGCCGAGCTTTGCTTTTTGTCTGACACCGATTTATGGAGGTTTACAAAATGAAAAAGATAGTTATCAGCCTTATTTCCATATTCCTCGTGCTCTGCGTCACCGCCTGCGGCACCGTTCAGCCCGCAGCCCCCGCCGAGAGCAAGGCTCCGAGCGAGACGGCAGCCGATGAAGCAGCGCCGTCCGAGGCTCTCAAGGTCAATATCAGCATCTTTGTCAGCGACGACAGCGCCGAGCACTTTGTAAAGCAGGAGGCCGCAGTTGAGGAGCTCAACGAAAATACCCTCTTTGCAGCGCTCATTTCCGCGGGCGTCATCCCCGAGGGCACGGAGCTTCTTTCCTTTGCGCAGAACGGCCGTGCGCTCAGTCTCGACCTGAGCGAGAGCTACGCAAGCTACATCCGCACTCTCGGCACCGCGGGCGAATACATGGCCCTCGGCTGCCTTGTCAACAGCTACCTTGAAAACTTTGACGCAGACACCGTCAGCATTACCATAAACGGCGCCGTGCTCGAAACCGGGCACAATATATACGATACGCCCTTCGGTCTTTTCGCCGACAACGCAGCGTGATTGGCTGTTTTTTTGTCACTATATCAAAAAATCCGGCGCGAAATTTGGCAATAATATCGAACTTGGGCGGATAAAGTCAATTTGTGCAAAATTCACTGTGAAATCAAGGGAAAATCAATTATTCTGATGATGGCTGATAAAAATCTTATTGGCTTCACTATTTTAGGAGGATGCACCATGAAGAAACTTGAATTCACCAAATCCTTAGAGTCCGGAAATGCCTTCATTGATGCACAGCACAAGGCACTTATTGACTCCGCCAACGCACTGGCAGATGCCGTTGAAAAGCGTGTTGGACTGGACGCCTCGCTCAATACCATCCGTTTCCTTGAGGAGTACACCAGAAAGCACTTCGCCGATGAAGAAAACTTCATGCAGGAGAACAATTACCCCGAGCTTGAGGCTCACAAGGAGAAGCATAAGGAGTTCGTCGCCACTGTCAACAAGCTTTACAGTGACCTCATGCTCGGCGGACGCAGCAACTTTGCTCTGCTCGACCGTCTTCAGGACGAGATCTCCGATTGGCTTGTCAATCACATCATGGGTACCGACCTCAAGATGATCGCTTGGGTCAACGCGCAGAACGCCTGAGAATTTTAATCATAGCATTTTTAAGGCAGTCATCCGAGATGACTGCCCTTTATTTATTCATTCATTTATTCCCTATTCAGCGTTCCAAGCTGATAGAAGGCCACGGCGGAGGCGGCGGCAACGTTAAGGCTGTCCACGCCGTGCGACATCGGGATTTTAATCGTGTAATCGCAGGCGGCGATAGTCTCCGGGGCAAGCCCGTCGCCCTCGGTACCGAGCACGACCGCAAGCTTTTCTATCCTGCCGAGGCGGGCATCGGCAATGCTGAGCGAATCGTCGCGCAGAGCCATTGCCGCAGTCTTGAAGCCGTAGGAATGCAGGAGACTCTGCCAGTCGCCGTCCTCGGGAAGATACGCCCACGGCACCTGAAACACCGTGCCCATGCTCACACGAGCCGCACGGCGATACAGCGGGTCGCTCCCCGCCGCAGTCAGCAGCACCGCGTCCATGCCGAGCGCCGCCGCAGAGCGGAAAATCGCGCCGATATTGGTCGGGTTCATGACGTTTTCCAGCACGGCGACGCGCCGCGCAGAGCCGCAGAGCGCCGACAGGTCGGGCAGCTCCGGGCGCAGCATACAGCATAGCATTCCCCGCGTCAGGTGAAAGCCGGTGAGCTGAGTCAGCACCTCAAGGGGCGCGGTATAAACCGGTATGTCCTCGGGGCAGCGCGAGAGTATCTCCTCTCCCCTGCCCTCGATGTGCTTCGGCTCCATCAGAAACGACAGCGGAACGCAGCCTGCATCGAGCGCGCGCCCGATGACGAGCGGACTTTCGGCGACGAACATCGCGTTTTTGGGGTCGGCGCGATTGAGCAGCTGATTTTCCGTGAGTCGGGCGTAAACATCCAGCTCCGGCGCGGCAAAATCGCTGATTTCTTTTATATTTGCCATGCGCTCCCCTCCTCACTCCAGCTCCAGCCAGTCAAAAAGCGCAACGGCGGCGCGGACGTACCAGCGATTGTCGCGCTCATAGTCGATATCCACGTCACGCGCAGAGCGCCGCCGCAAGCGCAGCGCATGGGCGACGTTATGGAAGCGCCACTCCGCCGCCATGTTCTCGCTGTCGCGCGAGGTCGCGCCGGTGTGCGCAAGGATGGCGCAGATTCGGTGCCTGTCCTGCCACGACTTTACCATGTACGAATAGGTGATTTTGAACGCCGTCTCGCCGAAAGTCAGGCGGCACAGCGGCGACCACGGCTCAAGTATCTCGTTTACTATCGCCGTTGCCTCTGCCTCGGTGTAAAAATCCTCGATTTGCTCCTCGATTTCCCGGAGCCGCAATTCTTTTTCCTGCTTTGTCATCATGTCCCCCGGATATTATTTTATTTTCTCTTCAATTTTACCACGGCGGGACGGAAATGCAAGAATAATATTATGTCAACTCAAATAATTAAGATTTACAGCTTTGCTTTATTGCAGAATAACTCCCCTCGGAGATTCATCCGAGGGGAGCAAGTTTATAATTAGTTATTTAGCGTTTTCCTGCCGGAAATCAGTTCTCCTTGCGGCGGCGGAGCAGGAGGATACCTGCGCCGATGCAGGCGACGGAGGCGAACATTGCGCAGGCGTAGAGCGCTACGTTATTGCTGTCGCCGGTCTTGACGGGAGGAGTGTACTTCACCCACCATGCGGTGTAGGTGGAGTCGCCGTCAACGAGGTAGACGGTGTCGGAATTGACGATATTGCGGTTATCGTCGTACCAGACAAGGACATAGCCCTCGCGGTATGCCCAGGGGAAGTCGCCGACCTTCTCGCCGTAGGTGACGGTCTTGGAGGTGAAGTTGAGCTTTATCTGCTCCTTGAGCTCGGGATCCTTGCCTATCTGGAAGTTCAGAGTGTACTCGTTTGCCTTCCACTGTGCAAAGAGGGTAACGCCCATGCCGCCGTTGCCGTTGTCGTCAAAGCTGAGCTCATCGCCGGCCTTGTAGCTCATGCCGCTGCCGTCGGGCTCGGTGTTCCAGCCCATGAAGGTGTAGCCCTTGCGGGAGACCTCCTTCTCGGCGTCGATGATGATGCTGCTGTCCTTGGTATCTACGGTGACGTCCTCATTCTCGGCGCCGTTGTAGTTATAGACAAGGTGGTTATCTATCTTGTTGATGGTGACAACTGCGCTCGCCTCGGCGGAAACAGGAACGTTATCGGTGATAACGCCGCTGTCCTGAGCGTTGTTGACGGTGAGCTTGACGGTGTAAACGCCGCTGTCGGCGACATTGCCTGCAAGCTGCAGAGTCTTTTCGTTCTCGCCGGGAAGAACCTCGCCGTCCTTATACCACTGGAAGGCGTAGAGAAGTCCCTTGTACTCCTCGGTGCTTGCGGTGAGGGTAATGCCCATAGCGTCATAATCCTTGGTGATGTCCTCGGAGACGGTGACGGTCACGGGAGCGATGCTGCGCTTGAGGAAGATGCGGTGATTATCGGGTATTCCGACCGGAGTCTCGGCCTTGATCTCGGTATCGGTGACGTCATCGCCAACGACGAGGAACCAGCCGTCCTCGGTGTAGCCGTCGCGCTTGGACTCGACCACCGCGTCGCCGTAGGGCTTGGCGAAGGTGACGGTCACATCGGCGAGAGCCTCGCCGCCGTTGGAGTCACGGCTGAGGGTGTAGTCGTTTGCCTTCCACTGAGCGTAAAGGGTGACCTTTTCGCCGTTATGGGCAGCGGTGAAGTAATACTTGTCGCCGCCCTTGTAGCTGTCGCCGCTGCCGTCAGACTCGGTGTTCCAGCATACGAAGGTGTAGCCCACGCGGGTGGGAACGCCGGTCTCGACGGTGGCGTAGATGGCGTTGGAGAAGTTATTGATCGGGCCGCCCTCGCCGCCGTTTGCGTTATAGTAAATGGCGTTTGCAGGTCTGCTCTTCCACTGGGCGAAGAGGGTAATCTCCTCCTCGTTGTGGGCTGCGGTGAAGCTGACGGTATCGCCGGCCTTATAAGAAGTGCCCTTGCCGTTTGCCTGAGTGTTCCAGCCCTTGAAGTCAAAGCCGGGGTAATTGGGAACATCCTCCTTGACGACAATGGATGCCTCGTCCGTGGTGACAACATCCTCTTCGTCCGGACCGCCGTTTGCGTTATAGCGCAGAGTGTTGGGGCCCTTTGCCTCCCACTGAGCGACATAGGTCACATCAGCGGTAACCGTCTCTGCGACGGCAGGTTCCCAGCCGAGGAAGTTATAGCCGGGACGCACGGTGCTGCCGTCAAAGGCGGGAGTAGCAGTGCCGGGCTTTACGTCATGGCTCTGGCTTGCAAATACCGTGCCGTTAGCGCCGTCGGAGTAGGTGACGGTGCACAGCTGGGAGACATAGAGAAGCTTACCGGTTCTGACATTCTCGCCCTTTGCCCAAGAGCTCGAGTCAATGCTCCAGCCGGAGCCGTCAACGGCAAAGTTGGTCTTGCTGCCGGTGTACTTGAGCTTCCACTGGAAGCTTGCGGTGGTCAGACCATTGTCAATGCGGTATGCGGGGTTGGGATTTTTGTTTCTGGAATTGAAGTTTGCGACATAGGGCGCAAAATCCTTGATGGTCAGGGTTGCCCAGTAATCGCCCTTCTCATCCTGCGTGACGGGGGAAAACTCATAGGTGCCCGCCTTCAGATCTCTGAAATAGTGAACATTGCTGGAAACGGAGTCCTTGGTAACGGAGGGATTGAAGGGAACGCCGGAGTCCTGAACGCGGATAGCAGTGCTGGATTTGGTGGACTTGGGGAGCTTATCAAGGCGGGGACCTGCGGGAGCGGTCGCGCACCAGACGTTTACAAGCTGCTCGCCGTCACCGACCCATTTTTCACTCGCTGCATCCCATACGAGCTTAATGGTCGCCATGCGGACGGTGTTGCCGTCAGCGTCGGTGTGATAGTGGCTTTTGCCCCAGACCTTTTCCGGTGCCTTAACACCGAAGCTCATAAGGGTCTGGACATTGGTGACCTTTGCAGTCGCAGTCCAAACGCCGCGCTCTGCATCGTACTGCACATCGTTATTAAAGCTTATGTAGCTGCCGCCGTTGCACGGCTGGTCGGCATGATTCTCATCAACGGTGCAGTGGAACTTGAAAAGGTCGCTTGCAATATTGGTCTTAGAGGGATTTGCAGGCTTTGCAGGCGGCTCCTCGCCATCCGTCTCGACGGGAGGAGCATTATCCGCCGCAGCGGCTTCCTCCTGCGCAGGCTTAGTGTCGTCAGCATACGCCGCGGGTGCAAAGCTCACGACCATGCAGACTAACAAAAGCAAGGCCAACACACGGGAAAAACCTTTGTTTTTGCTCATCAATATTACTCCATTTCATAGGTATTTTGAAGCGAGAACACACTCACTCCAAGCTACTCTTATTTTAGCATTGAAGCCCATCTATGTCAATTCATAGGGGCTGTCTTTTTGTTGTAACCTACCTTAAGATTTTATAAGAATTGATATATATCTTGTGCCGCTGCGCGGCAGCTTCTTCGACATATTGTGTCAAATGCTGGATTTTGCTTCACTGTCTTAAAGCGCTCTCCCCTCCCCCCCGCCGCAGACCGCCGATGCGGCAGCAAAGCCTTCCGGGGCGGACTTACCGGCGGGCTTCGACGTTATAATGCACAAAGAAGCCTGCGATTTCGTCAGATTATTCTACGTTTTTTATCTAAAAGACAGATTTTCAACTTGGGTATGGTCTTGCAAAAAAACTAATGTTATAATACCATGAACAAATTTTGGAGATACTATTTCCGATACAAATACACAGGAGGAGCCATGAACGTACAATTCACCGAAACCGTGCTGCGCGACGCGAACCAGTCGCTTATCGCCACGCGCCTTCCCTATGAAAAATTTGAGCCCATTCTTGAGACAATGGACAAGGCAGGCTTTTATTCCGCCGAGTGCTGGGGCGGCGCGACCTTTGACGTATGTCTGCGCTACCTCAACGAGGACCCATGGGAGCGCCTGCGCAGGATACGCGCCAAGATGCCGAAAACCAAGCTGCAAATGCTGCTGCGCGGTCAGAACATCCTCGGCTACAAGCATTACCCCGACGATATAGTCCGCCGCTTTGTGCGCGCCTCCGTCCGCAACGGCATTGACATTATCCGCATCTTCGACGCGCTCAACGACCTTGATAACCTCCGCGTCGCTATCGAGGCCACCGTCGAGGCGGGCGCCTTCGCCTCCGGCACGATATCCTATACCACAAGCCCCGTCCACACGCTCGACAGCTATGTAAAGCTTGCAAAAGAAATGTCGCAGATGGGCGTAGGCTCCATATGCATAAAGGACATGGCCGGTATTCTCACGCCGAAGGCCGCATACGACCTCGTCTCCGCGCTCAAGGACGCGGTCGACCTGCCCATCGTCATGCATACGCACAGCACCACGGGTATGGCGTTTATGGCATATCTCAAGGGCATTGAGGCGGGCGCCGACGTTATCGACACTGCCATCTCCCCCTTCTCCGGCGGCACGTCCCAGCCCGCGACCGAGACTCTCTGCGTCGCGCTCAAGGAGCTCGGCTACGAGGTCGATCTCAACGAGAAGCTTCTTTATGAGATAGCCGACTACTTCAAGCCCGTCCGCGCAGGCTATCTTGCCGACGGTACGCTCAATCCCATCTCGATGGGAACCGATACACAGTGCCTGAACTATCAGATACCCGGCGGTATGCTCTCCAATCTCCTGAGTCAGCTCAAGATGATGAACGCGCTTGACAGATTTGACGAGGCGCTTGCGGAGACTCCGCGTGTGCGCCGCGATATGGGCTATCCCCCGCTCGTCACCCCGACCAGCCAGCTCATCGGCACTCAGGCCGTCCAGAACGTCCTCGCCGGAGAGCGCTACAAGAACGTAGGCGCCGAGCTTCGCGCCTACTGCCGCGGTGAGTACGGCCGCACCCCCGCCCCCATTGACCCCGAGATACGCGCAAAGATACTCGGCAGCGAAAAGCCCATTGAGGGACGCTACGCCGCGACTCTCCCCGCCGACACCTACGAAAAGGCGGAAAAGGCTCTGGGCGACACCGCAAGATGCGAGGAGGACGTGCTCAGCTACATCGCCTTCCCGCAGGTCGCGGAGGACTTCTTTGCCCGCCGCCGCGAGCATGAGGAGCACTGCGTACACTACTCGATTACAGAAATCAAAGACTAAGGAGGCATTATTATGGCCGATATAGTTCATATATCCCTCGCAAACGCCGCCGTAACGGCAGTTTTGGGCTATCTCATCGTTTTCGCCGGGCTTATATTGCTGATGCTCGTCGTGATGCTGATGGGAAAGATCATGGTTGCGCAGAGCAAGAAGGCCGCCAAGGCGGCAGCAGCCTCAGCCCCCGCGCCCGCCGCCGCTGAGGCAGCGCCCGCCCCCGGCTCCGCCGGTGAGCTCAAGCTCTACGATACAGACCCCCGCGACGCCGCCATGATAATGGCCATCGTTGCAGATACCCTCGGCAAGCCGCTCAATGAGCTGCGCTTCATATCCATCAAGGAGGTCAAGGAAGATGAAATATAAGGTAACTTTGAATAAGCACGTCTATGAGATCGAGGTGGAAATGGGAGAGGCCATGCTCGTTGACGAGTATGACGCCGTCGCCCCGGCTCCCGCCGCAGCCCCCGCTGCCCCCGCTGCCGCGCCTGCCGCAGCGCCTGCCGCCGCTCCCGCAGCCTCTCTTGCCGCGGGCGAGGTCGTAAAAAGCCCGATGCCCGGCAATATCCTCAAAATCAACGTCGCTCCCGGTCAGAAGGTCGGCGAGGGCGATGTGCTCATAGTCCTCGAGGCCATGAAGATGGAAAACGAAATAGTTGCGACCAAGGCCGGCACCGTCGCACAGGTCGCGGTCAGCAAGGGCGCAGTGGTGGAGACCGGTACGCCGCTGGTGGTCATCGCGTGAGGGGGCTGCTATGAATATAATAGCCACTCTTGAAAAGCTTGCGCTGGAGTCCGGCTTTGCCTCCTTCTTTACGACCGAGGGCGGCTGGAAAAACCTGATTATGATAATCATTGCCTTCGTGCTGCTCTATCTCGGCATCGTGAAGAAGTTTGAGCCGCTGCTGCTCTGCGGCATAGCCTTCGGCTGTCTTTTGACCAATCTCTCCTACTTTGTCGGTCAGGGTGCGAATGCGCTTTATCATCCCGAGCTCTGGGAGGCATTTTTGGACGAGGCCAGCCCCTATTATCACAGCTACGGTCATATTATGAGTAACGCAGGGCTTCTGGACTTCTTCTATATCGGCGTCAAGGCCGGTATCTATCCCTCGCTCATCTTCCTCGGCGTCGGCGCAATGACCGACTTCGGCCCGCTGCTCGCAAATCCCAAAAGTCTGCTTCTCGGCGCGGCGGCACAGCTCGGCGTATTCCTCGCCTTCTTCTGCGCGATACTGCTCGGCTTTACGGGTCCCGAGGCCGCCGCGATAGGCATCATCGGCGGCGCGGACGGTCCGACGGCAATATATCTGTGCACAAAGCTTGCCCCGCAGCTGCTCGGACCCATCGCCATCGCCGCGTATTCGTACATGGCGCTCATCCCGATGATTCAGCCTCCTCTCATGAAGCTCTGCACCACGCCCGCAATGCGCAAGGTCAAGATGGAGCAGGCTCGCGAGGTCTCCAAGGCTGAGAAGATCATCTTCCCCGTCGTGGTTGCGACCTTTGTAATCCTGCTTCTCCCCTCGACCGCTCCCCTGGTCGGCTGCCTCATGCTCGGCAATCTCTTCCGTGAGTGCGGCGTGACCGACCGCTTGAGCGATACGGCGCAGAACGCTCTTATGAATATTATCACCATCTTCCTTGCCACCTCCGTCGGCGCGACGATGGTTGCCCAGAACTTCCTGAGCATCAAGACTCTTGCCATCATCCTGCTCGGTCTTGCCGCCTTCGCCCTGTCCACCATCGGCGGACTTGTCGGCGGCGTCGTGATGTACAAGACCTCCGGCGGGCGCATAAATCCGCTCATCGGCTCTGCGGGCGTATCCGCGGTTCCGATGGCTGCCCGCGTCGCGCAGGACGAGGGTCGTAAGTACAATAAGACAAACTTCCTGCTCATGCACGCCATGGGCCCCAACGTTGCCGGCGTTATCGGCTCCGCCATTGCGGCGGGCTTCCTGCTCAGCGTCTTCGGCTGAGGATGAGAGGAAATCCGCGCCCCGCTTGTCATCAGGCTCAGCTTCTTGACAGGCGGGGTGTTTTTGATGTGATATATAATACTCGCCGTGGGTTTTTGTTTGGCAGCGGAATTTTTTCTTGCAAATCTAATTCTTTCATGCTATACTATTGTTTACTGACGGCACGATACGCCGTCATTCAAGAACGGTATTGAAGTGGTCATAACGGGGCTGACTCGAAATTTTTGGAAGCTCCGGTCGTTTCGTCCGCTGAAAATGTCCGCCGCACAGGGCTTTGCGTGGGTTCGGATTTCACAATTTCATATCGTTCTTGCGTGTTTTTCTTGCATTCTTCCGGAGCAAGGATTACACTTGAGATATACGGAGAGTTGTCCGAGAGGTCGAAGGTGCGACACTCGAAATGTCGTGTTCCCAAAAGGAACCTAGGGTTCGAATCCCTAACTCTCCGCCAAAAACCCAGTCATATCAAGGCTTTTGCCCATATGACTGGGCTTTTCTTTTCTCTCAAGGTCACATCGGCGTACATGATTTTCGGCAAGAGCTCAAGTGTGCCAGCCGGTCTGCCTTGTGTCCGGCAGAGTCAGGATATTGTCCATTACATTTGCCGAGGTGATCTTGGACTTGTAATCCAAATGGCTGTAAATATTCGCCGTCGTGCCGATATCGCTGTGACCCAGCCACTCCTGTATTTGCTTCAGAGGCACATCGTTTGCCAAAAGCAGTGAGGCACAGCTGTGTCTGAGGTCGTGAAAGCGAATGTGCCGCAGACCGTTCTGCTCCAGCAGCTTGCTGAAATTGGCGGTAACGCTTCTGGGGTTAAAGATATTGCCCATGGCATCCACAAAAACATAGCCGTCATACTTTTTGCTGTAGCAATTTCCGCATACGCGCCGATTCTCCTTTTGCTGCTCCCTCAGCGCCAGCAGCTTTTCCCGGATATTGCTGACCAGCGGCAGGGAGCGCAGGCTGGATTTCGTCTTGGCGCGGTCGGCGCAGACGATTTCACATTTGCCGTCTATCTTTGCGTTGGTTACAATGTGCTTAATGGTGATGGTGTCCCGCTCAAAGTCGATGGCGTCCCATTTCAGCCCCAGCGCCTCGCTGCGGCGCAGGCCGTAAAAGGCGGTCATCTGAATCAGCAGGGAGTACGGATGATCCTTGGACGTTTCCAGCAGCCTCTCCAGTTCCTCCTGCCGGTAATAGTCCGCAATGTACCGCTGCTTCTTGGGGCGCTCCACCTTGTCGGCGGGGTTGAAGGGAATCAGATCCATTTTGACGGCGTATTTCAGTGCCTTGTGGATATTGGCGTGATAGTGGATCACCGTACCGGGCGACACGGTTTTCAGCTCATGCAGATAAAAGCTCTGAATGTGCTTGGCTTGAACTCCGTCCAGCGTCAGCCCGGTGTTTCGGAAATACGGCGCGATCTTCCCCTTTACCATCTGCGTGTAAGAGGAAAAGGTGGTCTTTTCCACCGAGCTGCGGATAATCTCCAGCCACAGCTCCATGTAGTCGGCAAACAGCATATCGGAGGAGATGTCCTCGTTCTCCTTGCTCACAACCGGCGGGACAAAGCTCTTGCGTGTGTCCAGCAGCAACTTCTCAGCGCGGCGCTTGTTTCCCTTTGCAGGAAGTCCTGTGGGAATCCACGGCTGCCTGCGCTTGCCGTTGGCATCCGTGTAATTCAGCACCATGTAGTAATTGTCATTTTTTATTTGCAGGTGTCCTGCTATCATAAATTCTACCTCCTTTGCGGATAGCACATGAACGGGCACCCTTTCGGACCGTTTTTATTATACGCCCGGCGGGAATGCCCGTCCAATGTGCCATACAAGTTCAAATCCCGGCTACGCCGCCGGCTGCGGATTTCCCGCCGAGAGTGCGTAGCGGATTACATTGATTTTCGGTACGCGGTATGCATTGCCGATTTTCATGCCGGGGATGTCGCCGTCGCCGATCAGCGCATAGGCCAGATGACGGCTGATGCCCAGCATCGCCTGCACCTGCGCCACATTTACAATGTCGGGGTAGTCCGTGAACATCACCTCATACAGGGTCTGAATTTCGATTTTAGTCATCGGCACCACCTCCATCGTCACCAAGCACATGTGCGAGAAGCATATCAAGCTCTTCTTCTGTGTTCACCGGCGAGAGGCTGACGATACCCTCTTCGTTTTCATCCTCACCGAAGGGAGTGCCGCCTTCGCATACGATATTATCCAGTTTTTCCGAAATAGCATGGATTACATAGTGAACCTCTTCCTGAGAGAGAATAAACACAAGCTCGTGTCCGCACTCATCATCAAAGGTTACCACAAGCTTATCGTCGCTGCGGTCAATACCGTTATCAGCATCGATGAGAAATTCAAGGAAAAGATCCTCAACAAAGAGGCAACCCGCCTCGGAAAAATCTGCGACCATACGGTCAAGCTCCTGTTTTCTGCTTTCGCTCAAACGGTTAAAATCAAAATTAGCTTTCATAATTTAATCTCCTTTCACCGGGCATCCCGGTCTTTGCGCTGCCGCGCCAAGTGCTTGTTATAAAAGTCCATGGCCTTGACAAGCGTCTCGGTCATCTGCTTCACGGAGGTGTCCGGGCGGAAAAAGCTGCGGAGCTTGTCTACCGGCACCTTCACATATTCCACCTGATTGCCCTTAACCTCGGACAGAAGCTGCAGCACCGCATCGTCCGTAAGAGTCTGCTCCTCGCTCATGCGCCGCAGCCGCCGGGCCTGAGAAAGGGACGGCGTTACCTCATCGCTGTCCATCACGGAGAAGAGCATCTCCTGTTCGGACGGCTGCAAATAGGACAGCTCCACCGCCGGAGTCAGGGCGATCTTGCCCTCATCCACCAGCTTCAGGATGTCGGG
>CAKTMC010000012.1 GCA_934573735.1 uncultured Oscillospiraceae bacterium
GTGTCTCTATTCTAACATAATTAACTCCCCATAGCCAGTGCTTTCACACTTACTATGGGGACTTTGTCTACAGGCTGTCAGGAGTATTCAAAAATACTCCTGAATAATCTTGGATTGAACGCAGAAAGGGGACTCCCGTCCCCTCTCTGCACTCTCCCCATGCAATTCTATACATTGCCGACAGCTATGTCTACAGGCTAAATCGAGCCGTTAATTCGGCTCGATTCTTAATCCGAAGATTATTTAATTATGATTTTATTATAATTCTTTTTGCCGCGGCGAAGGACTATACCCTTTTTAAGCTCCTCCTCGCCGTAGCTCTTGGAGATGTCGCTGACCTTCTCATCGTCAACGGTGACGCCGCCCTGCTGGATGTTGCGGCGAGCCTCGGACTTGGAGGCGCAGAGTCCGGAGCGGACAAGCAGAGTCATGATATCCATAGCGCCGTCTGTAAGCTCGGATGCTTCCAGCTCTGTGGTCGGCATATTCTCATTGCTGCCGCCGCCTGCGAAGAGTGCCTTTGCGGAGGCCTCCGCCTTCTTAGCCTCTTCCTCGCCGTGGACAAGGCTTGTGAGCTCGTAGGCAAGAATTTCCTTGGCGCGGTTGAGCTCGCTGCCCTCCCAGTGGGACATCTCCTCGATCTGCTCAAGGGGCAGGAAGGTGAGCATTCTAATGCACTTGAGCACGTCGCCGTCGCCGACGTTGCGCCAGTACTGATAGAACTCGTAGGGGCTGGTCTTGTTCGGGTCAAGCCATACGGCGTTGCCTGCGGTCTTGCCCATCTTGTTGCCCTGAGAGTCTGTGAGCAGGGTGATGGTCATGGCGTGAGCGTCCTTGCCGAGCTTGCGGCGGATAAGCTCGGTGCCGCCGAGCATATTGCTCCACTGATCGTCGCCGCCGAACTGCATATTGCAGTCGTAGTGCTGGAAGAGGTAGTAGAAGTCATAGCTCTGCATGATCATGTAGTTAAACTCAAGGAAGCTAAGACCCTTTTCCATACGCTGCTTGTAGCACTCGGCACGGAGCATATTATTGACGGAGAAGCAGGCGCCGACCTCGCGCAGAAGCTCGACATAGTTGAGGTTGAGGAGCCAATCGGCGTTATTGACCATGATGGCCTTATCCTCGCCGAACTCAATAAAGCGCTCCATCTGGCGCTTAAAGCACTCGGCGTTGTGCTCGATATCCTCACGGGTCAGCATCTTGCGCATATCGGTACGGCCGGAGGGGTCGCCTATCATGGTGGTACCGCCGCCGATGAGGGCTACAGGCTGGTTGCCTGCCATCTGGAGGCGCTTCATCAGGGTGAGCGCCATGAAATGACCTGCGGTGAGGCTGTCGGCCGTGCAGTCAAAGCCGATATAGAACTTTGCCTTGCCGTTATTTATCATTTCGCGTATCTCATTTTCGTTTGTGACCTGCGCAATAAGACCACGCGCCACAAGCTCTTCATAAATTTCCATTTTTATTCTCCCTTATAATTATTTATATATTTTTCAAGCATTTCCGCTGCTGCGGCAATATATTCGTTGCAGCGGGAATGATCGCCCATTATGTCGTCACAGCGGATTGCGTCAAAGCGAGACTTAAACTCGCCGCAAAGCTCACGCGAAAGCTCCGCGATTTTTGCCTTTGCAGCCGCGTCCTCGCTGTCATTGAAGGGAAAGACCTGTCCGAGCGCCATCACAGCACCGGAGACCGCCCCACATACCTCGCCGCAGCGCAGTCCACCACCGAAGCCGGAGGCTATAGCGAGTGCTGTTTTCTCGTCAAGCCCGGTATATTCCCCGGCGGAAGCGAAAACGGCCTGAGCGCAGTTATAGCCCCGAGCAAGAAGCTCAACTGCCTTTTTTGCAATATCCATAGCTTTATTTACTCCTCCTGATATAGTCACGATAATAATAAAAGCCCCCTGTCCAAAAGGACAGAGGGCATTAAAATGCGGTACCACCTCTGCACGTCTCCCCCTCGCGGGAAAGACCTCGGTGAGTGCTGACACTCGGCGCTTTATCGGGCGCACCCGTCACGACCTAATAGCTTTCGCGTTCAGCCGGCCGCTCCGAACCGTATTCACCTGCTTCTCCCCTGCCCCTCGCACCAACCGGGGCTTCTCTGCGCGGGATGTAGGCAAGCTACTCCTGTTCTTCATCGCGTTGTCGTTTTTGCATTATACAACACTAAAATTCTCTTGTCAAGTGCGCTATTTAAGCGTTTTCTTGAATTTCTCCGCGTTTTCAAGCTGCTCGGCGGCGCTGGCAAGCGTAAGCTCCGTGATATTATCGCCGCCGTGGAGCCTTGCAAGCTCATGGAGCCGCCCCTCATGGTCAAGCGGAAGCACGTCCGTGTAGGTCCTGCCCCGGCGCTCCTCTTTTTTTATAACATAGTGGCTGTCCGCCATTGCCGCTATCTGCGGAAGATGCGTCACGCACATGACCTGCTTGCCGAGTGAAGCTTCAAACAGCTTTTCGCCGACGCGCTGGGCGGCAATACCGGAGACACCGGTGTCTATCTCGTCAAAAATCATGGTCTGAACCGGGTCATTTTCCGCAAAAACATTCTTCATTGCGAGCATAATACGGCTCAGCTCTCCGCCGGAGGCGATGCGGCTGATACGTCCAAGCTCCTCACCGGCGTTTGCTGACATGACGAAGCGAATTTTATCACAGCCGTTTTTGTCAAAGCCCTGCTCATCGTCAAGAGCGGCAAATTCCACGGCAAAGCGAACCGAGGGCATACTCAAGTCGCGCAGCTCCTCGACTATCCTCTTTTGAAGCTCCTCCGCCGCAGCGCGCCTTGCATTGCTCAGTGCCTGCGCCGCACGAAGCGTGAGCTTTCTCTGCGCCTCAAGCTCCTTGCGAAGCTTTATGAGCCTGTCGTCCGCGTATTCAATATCATCAAGCTTTTTGCGATTTTCGTCAAGCAGTGCTATGAGCCCATCCTCGTCGCGGGCGTACTTTCTCTGGAGCTTACTAAGCTCTGAGGCGCGGCCTTCAAGTCTGTCGTATTCCTCGGGCGAAAAGTCCAAACTCTCGCGGAAGTCGCGCAAAAGCTCCGCCGCGTCACTCAGTGCGAAAACGGCCTCATTTATGCTGCCGAGCGGCTTTTCGAGCTCCTGCGATATTCCGGCTGCCCGTGCAGCGTAATATGCCGCGTTCTGGGCAAGGCTGATCGCGCTCTCATCGCCGCCGTTTAGACAATTATAGGCCTCATCCAAGGCCTCGGTAAGCTTCTCGGAGTTACGCAGCAGGTCGCGCCTTGCAAGAACCGCGTCATACTCGCCGGACTTGAGCTCTGCGCGCTCAAGCTCCTCTATCTGGTAACGCAGGCTTTCACTCAGACGCGCCTTTTCTATCTCGTCCATATTGAGACGGGATATTTCCTTTTTTATATCACTGAATTTTCCATACTCCTCGGAGTATTTTTTCAGCTTTTCGCCGAGATTGCCGAACCTATCCAGATACTCCATGTGCCGCCGCTCGTCCATGAGCTGGCGTCCGTCGTTCTGGCCATGAATATCGACCAAAAGCGAGGCAAGCTCCTTCATCTGCGCCGCCGTGACCGGCACTCCGCAGACGCGGCAGCTCGTCTTGCCGTCAGCACTGATACGGCGCTGCAAAATAAGCTCATCCTCTGCGTCAATCTCATTCTCATTGAGCCAGGACTCACAGCCCGAGGCGTCAAAAACCGCAGTGACAACGCCCTTTTCCGCGCCGTGGCGCACAAGCTCACGACTGACGCGCTCACCGAGCACGGCGCCGATCGAGTCAATAACTATCGACTTACCCGCGCCGGTCTCGCCGGTCATGACGTTGAGCCCCGGTGAAAAGCTGATGTCCGCCTTTTCGATAACGGCTATATTCTCAATGTGAAGCTCATTAAGCATATGGCACCTCTGCCGCGGAAAAACGCGGTCAATAAATCGTCTCTATCTCGTGATACAGCTTTAACGCCGATTCCTTATCGCGCATTGCCAAAAACGCGGTATCATCGCCCGCAAGAGTGCCGACAAGGTTATCAATTTCCATGCCGTCGATCGCGGAGCAGGCAGCCGGGGCAAGACCGGGCAGCGTCCTGATAACGATGAGATTTTGCGCTATGTCATAGGATATAAGGCTTTCGCGCAGTATCTTTTTCAGGCGCTGGTCAAGGTCGGAGGTCTCACTCTTGGAGGCAACGACATAACGGTAGCTTCCGTTCGGGCCGAGCTCCTTGACAAGGCGCATATCCTTGATGTCTCTCGACAGCGTGGCCTGAGTGCTTTTTACGCCGCGCGCGGCAAGCTCCTGCATGAGCTGATTTTGAGTCTCGATGTCTTTTTCGCTGATAATCTCAAGTATGGCGCTCTGTCTGCCTGGTTTCATATCTAATTTCCTCCCGTTTTATTCGTCAGGTGAGTTTTTCATAGGTAAGTTCAAAAAAGCTCTTAAGCCCCATATCCGCCATGAGAATGTTCCGCTCCGAACGGTGGACGCGGACAATATCGCCGTTTGCGAGATCCATAACGGAATTGCCGTCGGCAGAGATGTAGGCTCTGCGGGAATGAAGCTTTTCGGCAAGCACAGTCACCTCATGCGCCGCGCTCAAGACATAGCTGCGCGCGCTCATCATATGAGCGCAGATGGGGCTGACAACAACAGCCGCCGCCTCCGGCTCGACAATAGGACCTCCCGCCGACATGGAATAGCCGGTGGAGCCGGTGGGCGTGGATATAATTATACCGTCGCCCGAAAAGCTTGTCATTTTATCCTTTTCGCACCATACGGTGAGCTTGATGCAGTCGCCATAGCCGTGCAGCACTACGTCATTCAATACTCTGTCGCGGTATATGATATCCCCGTTGCGCTCAAGCTCTACCTCGAGCATCATGCGCGGGCTTATCCGGTACTCCCCTGCCGCCGCCTTTACAAGCAGCGACATATGCTCCGGCTCAAGCGCCGCCATAAAGCCCTTGGAGCCGAGATTTACGCCGAGAATGGGGATATTGGCGTTATGAAGCTGGCGCGCAACGGCAAGAATAGTCCCGTCGCCGCCGATAACGACCGCGAGGCTGCATTTATCGCGCACTGTCTCCAGCGCCGTGACGCTTACGCTCTCGGGTATGACTCCGGGCGCTTCATCCGCAAAAACGGGGCAAATCGCCGTCTCATATCCGGCGGCGCGGAGCATTTCCGCTGCCTCGATGCTGTATTTAAGTTCACAGTCCCGGAAGGGGTTCGGGCAAATCGCAATCATTTTACTAAGTCCTTTATTACGTCAAAGCGCTTCATGCGAGGCGGCGACGACCGCCTCAACGTCGAGCTCAGTCGCGGGGAAAGCGCCGTTTTTCATGTGGCAGATATATTCTATATTGCCCTCGGGTCCTTTTATCGGGGAAAAGTCAAGTCCTACAGGAGTAAGCCCAATGCTCGGGGCAAAGTCGATAACGCTGTGTACGACCTCCTTGTGAACCGCGACGTCGCGCACCACGCCCTTTTTGCCGACCTCCTCGCGCCCCGCCTCAAACTGGGGCTTTATAAGGCATACAATATCGGCTCCGGGCTTGAGCAGACGCTGTACGGCGGGAAGCACGAGCTTTACAGAGATGAAGGACACGTCCATTACGGCTATATCCAACAGCTCCGGTATCTGCTCCTCGGTCACATAGCGGAGATTTGTACGCTCAAGATTGACCACGCGCTCATCGTTTCTCAGCTTCCATGCAAGCTGACCGTAGCCCACGTCCACGGAATAGACCTTTGCCGCGCCGTGCTGAAGCAGCACATCCGTAAAGCCGCCGGTGGACGCGCCGCAGTCGATGCAGTGCTTGCCCGCGGGGTCAATGGGAAAGACCTTGAGCGCCTTGTCAAGCTTGAAGCCGCCGCGCGAGACAAAGGGCAGCGCCACGCCGCGAACCTCGATATCCGCGTCCGGGTCCACGGGCATACCCGGCTTATCCGCGCGCTGACCGTTGACAAAGACAATGCCGCTCATAACGGTGGTCTTTGCCCTTTCACGGCTCTCGGTAAAGCCGAGCTCAAATACTCGCTGATCCAGTCTGACTTTTTTCATGCCTTGTTCTTGTCCTTATTAATCATTTCAACCGCTCTACGGCAAATTCCCTCCGCATCGAGTCTGAAATCATGCCACAGCTCCTCGACGCTGCCGTGCGGGGCTATGCCCTCGCCGAGATTTATGAGTCCTGCCTCACGCACAGGGACATTATTTATCGCCGCCTCCTCAAGAATACGTGCGCCGACACAGCCGGCCTGACACACGTCCTCCGAGATGAGCAGCCGCCCGGTCTTGCGCAGTGAATTCATAATGCGGGAGAAATCAGGCGGCTTAATCATGCTGAGCTTGATTATCTCGGCGCATATGCCGCGCTCGGAAAGCATATCCGCTGCCTTGAGCGTCTCATTTGTCAATACGCCGTAGCTTACTATCGTCAAGTCCTCGCCCTCGCGCAAAAGCGTCTCTGGCTCGGTGTGACATTCTCTGTATATGCCCTCGCCGCCGCGCGGATAACGCAGCGCGACAGGACCCTCAATTTCATAGATAGCCTTATTGAGCATCGCCTCAAGCTCCGCAAAGCTTGCCGGACACAGCACGGTCATACCGGGCACGGAGCTGAGATAGCTCACGTCAAAGGCGCCGTGATGCGTCTCGCCGTCGCTCCCGACGAGACCCGCTCGGTCTACACAAAGTACGACGTGCAGATTTTGAAGCGCAACATCGTGAATGAGCATATCATAGCCGCGCTGCAAAAAGCTTGAATACACGGCGAAAACGGGTATCATCCCCTGCTTTGCCATGCCTGCCGCCATAGATACCGCGTGTCCCTCGGCAATGCCGACGTCGAAAAAGCGCTCCGGGAACCTTTCTGCAAATACGTCCATCCCGGTACCGGCGGACATGGCCGCAGTCATGCCGACTATGCGCTTATCGCTCTCCGCAAGCTTCGTAAGGCTTGCGCCCATGACAGAGGAAAAGCACTCTCCGCCGCCGTGCAGCTCGCCGGTTTCGACATCAAAGCTTCCGACTCCGTGAAATTTCTCTGGGTGCTCCTCGGCAAACTTATAGCCCTTGCCCTTGGTCGTGATGACATGGACGAGCACGGGCTTATGAAGCTCTCGCGCCCAACGGAGGACGGTTTCAAGCTTCTTTACATCGTGCCCGTCTATCGGGCCGAGGTAATACATACCCATGCCGCTGAAAAAATTGCCGCGAAGAAGGCGCTTTTTGAGCCATTCCTTTATCCGGTGATTAAAATTATAGAGTGCGGGAAGCTTCATAAAAACCTCACGATACCAGCGCTTGAAGCTGATATACGCGGGGCGGACACGAAGCTGCTCAAGGAGCTTCACCGTGCCGCCGACGTTTTTATTGATGGACATATTGTTGTCGTTTAGAATAACGACTATAGGCTCTCCGCTTGAGGCGGCGTTTGCAAGTCCCTCATATGCAAGCCCGCCGCTGAGCGCGCCGTCGCCGATAACGGCACAGACGTCGTAGGACTCGTGGCTGAGCGTTCTTGCGCGCGCCATACCGAGCGCGACGGACACGGAGTTTGATGCGTGTCCCGCAATAAATGCGTCGTCGGCGCTTTCATAGGGCTTCGGGAAGCCGGAAAGACCGCCGTGCTGCCGGAGAGTCTTGAAGGCATCGCGCCGCCCGGTTATTATTTTATGAACATAGCTTTGGTGCCCAACGTCGAACACAAGCCGGTCATGCTCCGTGTCATAGACGCGGTGCAGCGCGACTGTCAATTCGACCGCGCCGAGATTTGACGCGAGGTGACCGCCGGTTTGCGAGATGCTGCTTATCATGTAATCGCGCAGCTCCTGACACAGCGGCTTCAATTCTTCCTCGGGCAGCTTTTTTATATCATTTGAGGAATTTATTCTCTCTAAAATACTCAAAACGAACCTCGGAAAATATATTTATAAATTTATTTTAGTCTGCTTACCATGGAGTCTGCCAGAGCGCAGAGAAAATCGATATCGTCAAACACGCCGCCAAGCGCCGCCTTTGCCTTCTCCGTAAGCTCAATGACAAGCTCCATGCACTGCTTTTCACCGAGCAGCGCCATATAGGTATTCTTCTGCTCCTCGGCATCGGAGCCGATGGGCTTGCCGAGCTCCTCGGCGGTGCTGAGAACGTCAAGCATATCGTCACGAATCTGAAACGCCATGCCTATCGACGCGCCGAAAAGCCTTGCCGCCTCAAGCATTTTATCACTTCCGCCCGCAGCGGCGACACCCATCTGACAGGCGGCGATCAAAAGAGCACCCGTCTTGCGGGAGTTAATTTCATTCAAATCCTCGGCGCTGAGGGGCTTGCCCTCGCCAAGCATATCGAGGTACTGACCGCCGCACATACCGTCAAGCCCGACGGCGCTTGCAAGAATTTCTGCGCAGGCGGCGCGGCGCTCTGCGGGGAGAGTGCTGCGTAGAATTGTACCGAAGGCCTCCGCCTGCAATGCGTCACCGGCAAGGGTCGCGGTGCATTCACCGTAAACCACATGGTTTGTAGGCTTGCCGCGGCGAAGCTCATCGTTATCCATGCAGGGCAAATCGTCATGTATGAGGCTATAGGTGTGCAGCATTTCTATCGCACAGGCAACGGGAAGCGCCGCGTTAATATCTCCGCCGGAGATACGGCAGAATTCGAGAACGAGCATGGGTCTTATGCGCTTGCCGCCGGCAAGAAGACTGTATCTCATCGCCTCGGCCAGTCCCTCAAAAGGAGTGCCCGCAGCAGCGGCAAAGCTCTGCTCCAGCGCGGACTCGACCAGCGCTTTATATTCCTTGGCATCCATGCTTATTTCTCCTCCTCAAACGGAAGCTCCTCCGGCTCGCGGTCGGGCCCCTTTCTGAGCTTTACCACCTTCTGCTCGGCAGCGTCAAGCTGCTTTTCGCAGGAGCGAATAAGCCCGGTGCCTTCCTCAAAGAGCGCAAGGGAGTCGTCAAGCGGCATATCGCCCTTTTCAAGATGGCGCACTATCTCGTCAAGCCGCGCCATTGACTGTTCAAAACTAAGCTTCTTTCCTGCCATTTCAATCCTCCAAATTTCCATTTTCCGAAACGGAGTCTACCGTGCAGCCGAGGCTGCCGTCGGCGACACGCAGAGTGACGCTGTCTCCCGCGTGAAGCTGCTTTACGCTTCTTATCGTCTCACCGGACTTGTCGCTTGCGATGGCGTAGCCGCGGCTCATAACGCGCAAGGGGCTCATCGCGTCAAGCGCGGAGGCGAGACGGACATAGCCGTGCCGCCTTGCGGTTATGCCGCGCTCCATGGCGGAGCCGAGTCTCTCACGGCACATATCAAGCTCCATCCGGCGGTTATCTATAAGCACGGTCGGGTCTGTCATCACACGCTTTGCGGCATAGCCTGAGAGCCTTTCCCGAAGCTGGGTCAAGCGCTTTGTCATTGCCTGCGCACTGCGGATATCCATACCGCGCAGAAGCTCCGCTATCTCGCGCATATCGGGAACTGCAAGCTCAGCCGCGTTTGACGGGGTCGAGGCGCGAAGATCCGCCACATAGTCGGATATGGTCACGTCCGGCTCATGCCCGACGGCGGAAATGACGGGCAGCTCGGAGGCGTATATCGCCCTTGCTACGCGCTCGTCGTTAAAGGCCCATAGATCCTCGATGGAGCCGCCGCCGCGGCCGGTGATGATGAGATCCGCGACCTTAAATTCGTTTGCATATTTAATTGCTCCGACGATTTCGGCCGGAGCTTCGACACCCTGCACGCGCACGGGCAGCAGCACGACCTTGGTCATCGGCCAGCGATGACCGAGAATACGAATCATATCGTGTACCGCCGCACCGGCGGAGGATGTAATTATCGCTATTTTATCGGGGAACGGGGGCAGCGGCTTTTTATGCGCACGGTCAAAAAGCCCCTCTGCGCTGAGCTTTGCCTTCAGCTGCTCATAGGCGACCTGCAAATCGCCCATGCCCTCGGGCATGAGTCCGGTGCAGTAAAGCTGATACGCGCCGTCACGCGGATAGACCGCGATGCGGCCATAGGCTGTGACGCCCATGCCGCTCTCGGGTCTGAACCGCAGCTTTGAGGCGCTGCTCTTGAACATGACGCAGCGCAGGCTGCTCTCGCTGTCCTTCAGAGTGAAGTAATGGTGCCCCGAGGGATATATCTTATAATTTGACAGCTCACCGCGAACGCAGACCTCGGAAAGCATGGGGTCTGAGTCGATAAGCGCCTTTATGCGATTATTAAGCTCGCTGACTGTCAAAATCTGATTATCCATGGCTTATTCAGCCTCGACAGGCTCACTCTGAGTCTCCGCTGCTGGCTCCTCTGCACGCTCGCCGCGCATGAAGCCGCCGAGAACGCCGTTTACAAATGCAACGGTGTCCGGCTCGTCATAGCCCTTGTCAAGCTCCACGGCCTCGTTGATGGCGGCAGAGTTCGGGATATCGTCCATATAAATAATCTCGCACAGTGCGCAGCGCAGGACTGCAAGCGCGGTTTTGGAGATTCTGTCTACCTTCCAGCCGTGCGAATATCTCTCTATAAAGCCGTCAAACTCGCTGCGGTTCTCGTCAATGAGCATAATCAGACGGCGGATATATGCCATCGAATTATCATCGGGGTACTCACTGTAAAGCTCGTCCTCGGCGGCAAGAGTGGCATAGTGCTCCTCGGAGAAAAAGCTGTCCAGGAGCTCCTCTGCGGTCATTTTGCCGTTAGCCCCGGCAAAGCAAAGCTGTATGGCTATCTCACGGGCGGTGCTTCTGTTCATATCTGTTCCTCCGGATAATTATTTCTCAAAGGCAACGCCGGAAACATGAACGTTTATCTCAGCGCCATCAATGCCGGTGGTAGACTGGACAAGGTTAAGAAGCTTTTCCTGAACGGAGCGCGCGACCTCAACGATATTGCAGCCGTAAAGCACGGTGATTATCGCATCGACGACTATCTTATTATCCTCCGTAAACTGCACCTTTACGCCGCGGGAGACGGTCTTGAGCCCGAGAAGCTCGGCAAACTCCGCGCCTGCGGTATTGGAAAGACCCGCAACGCCGTCAACCTCGGAAATCGCGCTGCGTACAAGACTTGTGATAACATCTACAGAGATATTGATGCTGCCGTTTTCTTCATGGCAGGTAATATAATTTTCGCCCATAACGTTCCTCCTAAATCATTTCAGAATATTCTAACACGTTGCGGGCGAAAAATAAAGCCTATTTATAAAAAAATGATGAATTATTCATTTTTATATTAATTCTCCTGTGCCGGATATGCTGAAACCCGGCATTTCCATGAAAAAATGCCGGGTAAAGCTCAGGCCTTCACCTCGATAATATTTAGCTGGGATGCGTCATATTCAGTCTCGCTGCATATAACGTCCGTTATCCTTGCCACCGCCTCCGCGCTCAAGCCCTCCGACGGGGCGGGAACCGCGACCGTAATGCTGCCGTTTCCGATATAGACTACACAATCGGAAAAGTCCTTGGCAAGCAGCAGATTTTCTATCTGCGCCTCCTTCATCGAGCAGGTCGCCATGGCGGAGATAGCGTTTATTGCGCTGTCTATCGTCTCCTGCGAGGCGCTTTCCGCCGCAGCGGCCGTTTGCAGAAGCTCCAGCGCCTCATCCCGCGAGACCTGCCGCGTCAGCCGCGCCTCGGCAAAATATCCGCTTTCTATTGCATCCTTCTGCGCCGTCACGCTCTTATCCGCCGCTGCCGCATCGAGCATTGCGCTGTCCTCGACGCTTACCATCTCGGAGTCTGCCCTGCCCCATCTGTTGTTATACGACCAGTTGATAGCGACGGCGGCGCAGACGAATATCAGCACCGCGATCATCGTAATGTTCCTTTTCCTGTTTTTCATATGCCTGCTGCTCCTCCCATTTTAATTTGACTCCGCCATTTTCAAAACCGTTATTTTATCCGAACCCAAGCCAGTATATGAGACTATCGCCTTAATAATATCCATCCTTACTCTTGCGTCAGCCGCGCCACGGCAGGCAACGACCACGCCCGTATCGGAGATGACGAGCCTAAGCTCCCCCACTCCCTCCACGCTCTCAAGCAGCGCCTCAAGTCTATCATCGGGGCTTATCTCCGCGCCCCTTGCGCTCCCGCTCGGAATGAGCATGAGTGCGATGCCGATAATGAGGACAAGGAGCGGATATTTGTATTTTTCAAGTCGCTGTTTAAGCTTTTCCATAGCATTTATTCCTCACCGTGCCAGTGCTGCTCACTCTCCGCTATCCCAAGCTCCTGCGTGATGATATCGCCGAGCGCCGCTCTTGCCGCTTCCGGCTGCGCGGAATAAAGCTCTGCGCTCGAGGGATACCAAAAGCCCTCCATGCTCCATGAGGCCAAGACTCTGACCTCGCTTATCTCCGCGCCGATATCACGGGCTTTGTCCAAAATATATGCCGCACATTCACGCTCTATGACAAGTCTGTTTAGTCTGCTTTCAAGCTCCTCGGAGCTTTCCGTCAGTGCCGCTCCCATCTCGCGGTATTGCGCCAGCATAGCGGAGTATTCACGATAATCAAAGCCCGCAAGCGGCTTTATTGCAGCGGTTATCATTACTACGCTGCATGTAAGCGAGCATATCTTTTTGACGTTTCCCTCCGGGCATATCGAGGTGACGGCGGCGCTGAGTATCGCAAGAAGACACAGCTCACGAATTATACCGCTCATGGGCTCACCGCCTTTATTGCCGCAGTAAACGAGACGAAAAGCATAATCGCGCAGCAGCCGAGAAGTCCGAGCAGCATGGCTACGGCGGTCCCGGTATCGCGCAGCATGGCGGACAGACGGGAGTTCGGCATCATGTCGGCTATCGCGGCGGCCGCCTTGAATAGTGTCATTTTGACCGAAAGCAGCGCGAAGGGACCTATGCAGATGGCGGCGACGGAGATCATGCTGAAAACTCCGGCTGAATTTCGTATCATGGCGGCGGCTGCAAGGACGGTCGAGGCCGCGTCCGAAAGTATGCCGCCGATGACCGGAAAGGAGCTTGCTATAAGAGTTCTTGCCGTTTTGACAGCGACCGCGTCTGCGCTGCCGCTTATTACGGCGGTAAAGGAGATATATGCGGTGAATGCAAGCGTAAGACCGGTCATAAGCGTTGTTGCAAGCCATTTTATAAGCTTAGCCAAGGCGCGGAGCATGGGATTTTCAAACAGGGCGCAGCTGAAATTCAAGGCGAGATAGGAATAGATAAGCGGGATTATGAATTTGTTTGCGGCGCTTATCAGTACGTCAATCGAGAGACAGGCGGCCGCATATTTTGCCGTTGAGGATGTGACCGCGCCGCAGGCGGCTGCCGCCGTAAAGACCGCGGGCATGGCGGCGCGGGAATAGTCGGATAGCCTGCTTATCGCGTCTGCGGTTTGAGTTACAAAGCCGCCGAAGCTGCCGCAGATGAGCGCTCCCGCCGCGCAGCAGGCGGCAATGTTTATGTATTCGGGCATACGCTTGTCAGTTACAAGCGATGCCGCCATCGCGCAGAATATCGCTATTGCGGCAAGAGAAATCAAATCGCCGAGGCTGCCGCGAAGCTGCTCAAGGAGATAATCCAGAAAGCGCCGCCAGAGTCTTGCAAGAGCAGAGCCGGAGTCATAGCCGCCCGTGACGTCAAACCTGCCGCCTATCGCGCGCATATCGTCCCCGGCAGCCTCCTCAACGGCGTATATCCCCGCCTCACGCGCCGCATCGTCAAGCTCGGCGTGAGCAGGAAAACTCAGCATGGGCAGGATTATTATAATCAAAAATATTCTTCTCATGCCATTGCTCCAATCGTTTTGAGCATTGTTATCACAAGCGGCATCGCAACGCTGAGCGCGCATATGCTGCCAGCAAGCTCGACCGTTGCCGCGACCGCCGCCTGCGAGGAATCCCGGCACAGCTCGGAGGCAAGCTTTGTGACGATAGCAATGGCGGCGCACTTCATCACCGGCGCGATAAACAGCCCGCCGGAATCTGTCATGCTGCCGATGAGAGCGGAAAGCTCGCGGAGCGGCGCCGTGAAGCTGACGGCGGCAAAGCATATCGCAACCGCTGCCGCCGCGCCGAGGACGGCGGATATCTCGGGGTTGCTCCTTTTTACGACAAGCCCTATCATCCCCGCCGCAATGCCCACGGTGGAGGCCTTTATGAGTAACTCCATGCTATAATCCGAAAAGGCTTTTTATCATTGTAAAAAGCTCGCTGATTTTCTGAACTACTATCATCAGCACCACGACAAGCGCGGTTATCGTCGTCATAAGCGCCTGCTCCTCGCGCCCGGAGCGCTGAAGAAGTATATTGAGCACCGCGACGAGAATTCCGACGGCGGCTATCTTGAATATCAGGTCAACGTCCATGTTCGTCTCCTCAAGCTCCGGTGTTAAATCAAAACTATAAGTGTCGTTAAGCCCGCCGCTGCGGACAAGCCTAAAATGAGCCTTCGCCGCTCGGGGTATTCCGTTCGCAGCTCAAGCGCTTTTCGACTTAGAGCGTCAAGGCAGAGGCTTATGCTGTCAAGCTGCTCCTGCAATTCATAGCGTCCAAGCACTGCACCGAGCTCATTCAAGGTCTCGCGCTCGTCGATGCTGAGCAATTGGAGCTTATCGAGCGCCGCAGACCAAAGCCCGGAGAAGTCCTTTTCTCCGATAGAATCAAGCTCACGGGCTATATCAGCATAAAAGCCGCCTGCCGCCCCTCCCCTTTTGGAAAGCTCATTTATAAGCTCCGGCAAAGGGCGAAGCCTTGTCCCAAGCTCGGCGGCGGTAATCCGGAGCGAGGCACAGAGCGCCTCCAAAAGTGCGATATGGCGCTTTAGACTCAGTATCGGCATGATGCCAAGCGCGACGCTCCCTGCTGCGATAAAAAATGCCCCGATGAATTTATATATGCAGCTCATTGAGCTCATAGCTGCGCTCCTTTCCTGCATGGCTTACGCTCAAGACATATCGAAACGCGCCGCTTTCCATGAGCTCGGCAAAGACCGGGCGGCGGCAAAGCTCGTCTGTGCTCCGCGCGTGGGCAGTCACGATAAGCTCAACGCCGCAGCAGCAAATCTCGCGTATTGCGGCGGCATCGGCTGATTGCGTTATCTCGTCCATGGCAATAAAATCCGGTCGCATGCCGCGAAGCAGGAGCATTGCCGCCTCGTGCTTATATAGGCCGGTTATTATATCCGTGCATGGTCCGAGCGGGAATTCTCCGTCGCCCGATATCTCACCGCGCTCGTCCGCAACGCCGACGCAAAAGCCGCGCTCCGATAACAGCCTTATCATATCGCGCAGTGCAGTAGTCTTGCCGCTTCCGGGTGCGCCGATTATTATGCAGCCGCCCAGAGTATTCGCGTTCATAGCTTTAAGCGCCGCCGAGCAAATTCCGGGGAAATCGTGCGGTATGCGTATGCAGAGGGAGGAAAAGCCGCGAAAGCCCTCCATCTCACCGCCGCGTATCACGGCGCTGCCGCAGACTCCGATGCGCAGCCCTCTTGAGCATATGTAGCCCCGTCGCAGGGCTGCCGCCGCCGTGTGCAGTGAAGCTCCGGTCGCACGCTCAAGCACCCGTCGAAGCTCAAGCTCGGCTAAAATCGGAGACTCTATCTTGTACTCCTGCCCGTTTGCATACACGCTCGGAGCCTGTCCGCAGCGAAGGCGTATCTCCTCGGCATCGGGAAAATCTATCGGAAACATTGATGCAAGCTCCGGCGGGAGAAGCGCCAGGGCATTTTTATAGCCGTCCATGTCATCACTTCCTATGGACAATCTATGTGTGTAATCACCAATTATTCTTGCAAGTTAAAAAACACTGTGCTATAATTTCAACTAAATAAGACAAATCGCGGGAGGATATATCCAGATGGAAATGAAAGTCTTGTTCGGTGGAATGATAATGCTCGGAGGATGGCTGTGGTTCTACCTCTTTGTCAGGCAGTTCCTGTTCGACTTTTTTACTGCGTATCCGCTTATTAAGGGTATGCTTGCGGCTGACGGAGAGCTTATATCCACGAACGCAAGGCGCTATACGACTGTTTCGGTAATTCTCTGTGCTGTCGTATCGGCAATTATCGCCGTTGTGGTCATTCTTCTCTGCAAAACCTACCTGATAATATGCTTCTTTGTCGGCGCGCTTATTGCCATGTGTATGTTTATCGGCAGGCTTTCGCCGAAAAACAGGTCGATGTTTGATAGCTTCTGCGCCGCGTATTACCGCTTTGTGCCCGACGACGAGCTTCGCACCGCGATGTATAATAAAAAGCCCAGTCAGATGAAGAAAAGACTTCATGAAATGAAGCTGAGCACCGATTTTATCCCAGAATTCAAGAATTAAACAATTATTTACTGATAATAAGACAGCGTGACCCGGCTGGTCACGCTGTCTTATTATGCATATATCTTATTTATTCGGCCATGGGCTGAGGCTGCCGCGCTTTACGATAAACGCCTCGTCTGCGAGCATTGCCATAGGCGTATCGGCAAGAGAGTCCGAGTAAAAGCGCTCGGTGTGCGCGCCGGGATACTGCGCATTAAAGCGGCGCACCTTCTCCGCGTCGTGGCAGTTTTCCCCGTCGATGCGTCCGCTCGTTTTGTCCATGCGCGTGGCGATAAGCGACACACCGAGCTCGTCACATATCGGCTGAAGCAAAAATTCCGGCGAGGCGGAGATTATAATATCATCCGGCTTTTTCTGCGCGAGATACCATGGCTCAAGATTGCCGCGATACTCGTCCCAGAAATCCCGCACTACCTCGTCCACGTCGCCGAGGCGCGGGAGAAAGGAGAACATACGCTGCTTCATCGCCTTTGCGCTTTGACGGCGCTTGAGATAAACAAAAAGCTCCTTGAGGGTACCGGGGACGGCAGGCAGGACTGCTTTGGGGTACTTTTTCAGACAATACTTAATAAAGCAGTAGGAGCTGTCCGGGTAAAAAATCGTCTGGTCAAAGTCGTAGGTATTCATATTTTACAGCACATAATACACAAAATTATCCTTGCGCGGCTTGGGCTGCCGCTCCTCTGCTGCATAGCCGAGGATGCAGTGTCCGACACCGACATAATCACCCTCAACGCCCCATTTCTTCAAAAGTGCCTTGCCCTCGTCAGTGTCAAAGACCTCACGCGCGCGGTTTATCCAGCACGAGCCGAGACCGAGAGCGTGCGCGGCGTTCATGAGATTGCCCATGACGAGGCTGCCGTCCTCACGGATGAAGCGGCTGTCCGCACGGCACAAAACGACAATGACGGTCGGCGCGCCGTAGAAAGGGTCGGAATTGGGATCTGCGCAGAATTTGGCGTTGAGCCTTGAAAGCAGGGCTACGGTCTCGGCGTCCTGAACCGCTATCATAATTGCCGGCTGCAAGCCCATTCCGGTCGGTGCAAATTTCCCTGCCTCAAGCACGGCGTCCAGCTCCTCGCGGCTTATCTGCTCAGGGCGGTATTTACGAATACTTCTTCGCGTTAGAATATTATTATATGCTTCGTTCATGCTTTACTCCTTTTCGTTTTTATTAAAGGTTCTCAGTGAATTGACAATTACGGCGGCGGAGGCCGCAGAGTCCATGAGCGCCGCTATCCAGAGCGGGATTATGCCGAACACGCCAAGCAGCAGCGCGCAGAGCTTCATAGCGGCGGCAATGATTATATTCTGCCGGATAATGCCCGAGGCAAGGCGGCAAATTCTCGCCGCAAGCGGAAGCCTTCTTATATCCTCGCCGAGAATAAGCGCGTCAGCAAAGTCTATCGCCTCATCGGAGCCGAGCGCCGCCATGGCAACGCTGATATCGGCGCGTTCCAGCACTTCTCTGTCGCTCACACCGTCACCGACAAAGGCGATGCAGCTTCCGGCAGTCTTTTTGCTGAGCATATATTCAAGCGCCGTAAGCTTCCCCGCAGGGCTGAGCTCAGACTTGACCATGTCAAAATTCAGCGATGACGCAACGGACTTCGCAGCGGAGCGAACGTCGCCTGTAAGCATGACAAGCGTTTTTGCGCCCTCTGCACGCAGCTCCTCCAGAGCGTCAAAGGCTCCCTCTCTGATACGGTCACTTATCATAATATGTCCTGCATATTCTCCATCTGCCGCAACATGGACGGCAGAACCGGGACGGCTCGGCACGGTAAAGCTTATCCCATGCTCCTGCAAGAGCGCGGCGTTGCCGACATAGACCTGCTTTCCGCCGATAAATGCGCTCACGCCTCGACCGGGTATTTCTTCTATTGAAAGCACCTTTTCGCCCTCGGGCATATGAACGTGACTGATTTCACGCAGAGAACGGGCTATCGGATGCTCAGAGCAGCTTTCGGCGGTCGCCGCGAGGTCAAGAAGCTCCCGCTCACTCATGTTTTGCGGGAAAATGCCGGTAACGTCAAAGCGTCCCTCGGTGATGGTCCCGGTCTTATCGAATATCACAGTATCAAGATGGGCAAGCGCCTCAAGAATACTGTCGCCCTTTATGATAATACCCGAGCGCGCCGCAGTGTTCACTCCGCCGAAGTACGCCAGCGCAACGGAGACACTCAGAGCAACGGACGAGGAAAGAGCAAGAGTAATAAGGGCGCGGTCAAGCCATGTAAGCCAGCTTCCGCTTATGGCAGAGGGAACTATGGCGATTACAAAGGCAAGGGCAAGCATAATAGGCGTAAATATCCGGCTGAATTTACCGAGGCTTTTCTCAAGCTCGGATTTTCGTTCCGAAGCCTTGCTGATATAGTTTAGGGCGCTGCTTGCCACGGTATCGGGAAATGCGGCGGTAACACGGATTTTAATAGGGCTGCTTATATTGACGCTTCCTGCAAAGACCTTGTCGCCCACGGTGACAGTCCTCGGCAAAGAGCGCCCTGCTATCGCAGATATGTCAATAGAGCTCATGCCCTCTATTACTTCGCCGTCAAGGGCTATCGCCTCGCCGGGGTCAGCCAGAATATACTCGCCGGTCAAAATCTCATGCACGGAAACGGTATCAACGCCGTCTTCTCTCTCAATTCTTGCGCTTTCCGGTCTCACGGCTGCAAGAGTCTCGAGTGCCGTGCTGCCGCGAAGCTCGACATATGCAAGGAGCAGGCGAAGCGCTGCGAAAAGTATCATAAGCGCCGCCGCATCGCGCATAAGCCCCAGACATATTGCGGCAAGGGAGGCGATAGTTATTATAAAGCTCTCATCCAGCCATTTGCCGCTGCGGACAGACTGCACCGCGGAGTATATGATTTTATATCCCGCCAGTAAATACGGCAAAATAAAGCTCAGTGCGCGAGCTGCACCCTCAGTCGGGAGCGCCCATGCAACGATAAACAGAACGAGCGCAAGCGCCGGTATTGCGCAGGCAGCGCCGGAAAAGGCCTTATCGGAAAACAAACTTAATAGCTTATCTCGGTTTATATTCACGCGGGGGAAACGCCGGGCGCGAGGCTTATTATCTTCTTCGACAGGAATATCCTCAGGCTTATTTTCCTGTTCATCGGAAATTTCAGATTCTGCCGCCTCAGATTGCACCGGCTCCTCTGTGAGCTCCGCCTCGGGAGTATTATCTAAATTTATATCCGGCTTATCCCTGAATTCCGAGAGTATTTCCTCAAGCCGCTCATCGCTGTATTTGGCGCTCATAGGCTCACCCCAATTTTTGTCGTAATTTTTTATTTATTATATTATCATGAGGCTATATACGTCAATACTATAAAATTCTGCCTATAAATAAAAATTAAGCTTTTTCCCATTGAATACCTATTGACGAGGCAAGATAAAGAGTGTATAATCCATTTATAAACAGTGAATGGAGGTTTTGCCATGAAGAAATATATCGCTATGCTTCTGGTCATTATCCTTGCGTTGAGCTTTATGTCCGTTGCTGCATTTGCAGACGGCGTCAGCAGCCCCGGTGCAAACGATCCCAAGCCCTCTGACAAGCCCATCAGCTCTCCGCAGACCGGTATCGGCGGTAATCTCTATCTCATCGGCTTCATCGCTCTTGCTGTTATCGCAGCAGATGCACTGTTGCTGAAGAAGGTCACCGCATAAGAAATAGCAAAAAATCTCGAGATTGTGCAGACGTCCCAAATTTTTGTTTGGGGCGTTTTGCTTTAAGTAAAAGTATTTAGGAGCAAGTATGTTAAAGAAAATACTGAAAATCTTTCTTATTATTATTGCCGTCGTCTGCGTCATAATCTGCGCGGCAAGTCTTACTTTTATTCTGCAATATAAAAAAGGTCTGTCAGACCATGAGGCGCTCGTGCAGCAGGTGAAGTCAAACTTTACGGCGCTCAGAAACAATGATAATAATGACGACAATAATAATCAGCCGAATATGCCGGAGCTTCCGGTGGAAACGCCGGAGCCGGTCGTTGAGCTGCCAGTCGATTTTGCTGCGCTTGAGGAGATCAACACGGATATCTACGCATGGCTCGAAATCCCCGCTACTACGGTCAATTACCCCGTGGTGCAGAGCCGGGACGACGATAATTATTATAACAATCACGGCTCCAACGGCAAATACAGTCTCTACGGCTCTATATTCTCTCAGGCGAGCTATAACGGACGCGATTTCCGCGACCCGGTCACGGTCCTCTACGGGCACAATGTCGTCTACGGCATGGAGAATATGTTCGCTCTGCTAAATAACTATGCCGACGCCGAGTATTTTGATTCGCACGGCACGATTTATATCTATACTCCAGACAGAGTGCTTGAATACCGCGTCTTTGCCGCATATCTGCATAGCAACGAGCATCTTCTGGCCTATCGGGACTTCTCAAATCCCGAGGAATACACGGAGTTTTTTGACTCTATTCGCAACTGTGCGCTATACGGCAACTTCAATGACGATTATATGCCCTCCCCCGGCGATAGGGTTTTGACTCTGTCCACCTGCTTTGCAAAGAATAACCGCCAACGCTATCTTGTTCAGGCAGTTCTTGTTGACGAGATGAAGGCGGAGTTTACAAGGCCTGTGGACGCAGAGGAGGCGGACTGATTGGACGAGCAAAATAAGCCCGAAATTATAGCTAAACCCAAAAAGCGCCGCTGGCCATATATTCTGCTTGCCATTCTTATCGCTATAACCCTGCTGCTTGGCGGTACGGCGCTTGCAATATATCTAAGCATAGGCGATATGAGCCCGGAGCAGGCACCGACGATAGACGCAGAGCCCGCAGAGCCGGAGCGGGAGTCCGAGATTTTGGACAGCTACACCGTGCGCCGCAACGGTAAGCTCTATCGCTATAACGATCAGGTGGTTACTCTGCTGCTGCTCGGAGTTGACCAAAACGAGCCCGACATTGACGAGGGCAGTACTGATTCCGGCATATGCGCGGACGTGATACTGCTCGCCGCAATAGATAAGAAGAATAACCGCGTCACCTTCTATACGGTATCACGCGATTCTATGTGCGACTTTACGATAACGGACCCGGAAAGCGGCGGGACGCTCAATGTCAACGGTCAGCTTGCCCTGACCTATACATACGGTGACGGCGGAAAAACAAGCTGCGAGATGACGCGCGCCGCCGTATCTCAGCTTTTATTCGACCTGCCGATATATTCCTGCTCCGCGCTGTATATTGACGGGCTTGGTAAAATCAACGACGCTGTCGGCGGTGTGACCGTGACAATACTTGAGGATATACGCTACGGATATTCCGCGATGCGCATAGGCGAGGAGGTCACGCTGAGCGGGGACATGGCAATGCGCTATATTCGTACCCGTGAGCACACCGAGGTCGGCAATCTCAAGCGCATGGAGCGGCAGAAGCAGTATTTTAAGGCGCTGCTGCAAAAGGCTCTCAGCATCGTGCGTGAGGACTATATGAGTGTACTCGACATATATGACGCAGCGAAAAGCGAGGTCATCACGGATCTCTCGGTCGGAGATATCCTGTATCTTGCAAGCCGTGCGGCGGGTATGGAAATCTCCGGCGAGGTGATAAGCGTACCGGGCAAAGTGCAGCTCAGTGAGGATAACTACGTCGAGTATATTATAGACCGCGACGCGCTCACCGATATAATCATGAGCATATACTACGAGGAAGTCACGCAATAAATAAAAAAGAGGGGCGCTTACCCCTCTCCGCAGAAGATAAAATAATCTTGCCGCTTGACAAATGCCCCGTTTGGATGTATGCATATATTATAGAATATATGTCTTTCCATCCGGTCGCTGTATTTGTCTCGCGGCCCGGGTCATTGTCCATGCTTATTTTATGTTCCGCGCGGCGAAATACTCAGGCATTTTCTTCCTGTGATTAAAAATCTTATAAGCTGAGCAAAATATGCTTTGAAATTTATTATTAAGGAGCATAATATGAGCAGCAAGCGCAGGGAGAATAAGCTTAAAAAGGCCGCAATGAAGCAGAGTGTGTCGGAGCTCAGGCAGCTCAATGCCGCGCTTACTGCAAGCTACCGCAATTTTAACTCTGTCTCTGACCCCATTGCCATGGAAACCTGTATTTATGAAATCAACGCCCTGCGCTCTCGCCGGGACTCCGTACTGCATGATATGCGCGGTATGGAATGAGAAAGGATGTACATATGGAAACCCTGTCCAGCTTACTTATGCTTGCCGCCGTCATCGCCGTTGTGTCGCTGCTGATTAAAATAATCAAGGCCCCGATAAAGCTATTATTTAAGCTGCTGCTTAACGCGCTCTTCGGCTTTGTTATTCTATTCGTTTTCAATTTCTTTGGCGAATTTATAGGCTTTACGCTCGGCGTAAGCTGGCTCAACGCCATTATTGCAGGCGTTCTCGGCGTACCCGGCGTTATCCTCCTGATTTTGCTCAAGATATTTTTCTGAATTTTTATAAATACAAATTTCTATGCCCGATATGACGATTTTGGTCACATCGGGCAAATTCTTTATTGATAATGCCGCGCTTTGTGCTATAATTTCCATAAGAAGCAGATCGGAGGTCAGCATATGAAATTACCGCGATGGAAAAAGATTTTATATTCTGTTATTCTCGTTCTTATCCTGATAGCCTTTGCCTACTGCTGTTCAAGCCGCGGTACAAGTGTGCCCGAACAGAGCGCTGCTCCCGCCGCTGCCGCTACGCCGCTGCCGAGTGCGGTTGCCGTAACACCGGAGCCGACAGCATTTATCAGCCCCGACGCCGATAAGCTTGTCATTTCTGAGCTTATGGTGAAAAACCGCGCCACGCTTCAGGACTGTGACGGCGATTTCTCCGACTGGTTCGAGATAGAGAACATTTCCGGCGACACCGTTTCTCTCTCCGGCTGGGCAGTGTCCGACGGCGAGACAAATGACGCTTGGCGCTTCCCCGATCTGAGTCTTGCTCCCGGTGAGCAGCTTCTTGTCTTTGCCTCCGGGAAAAACAGGAGCGACGGCGAGCTGCACACGGATTTTTCTCTTTCGCTTGGCGAAACGCTGAGCCTTTACGCCCCGGAAAACTATCTTACTGACAGCGTCCTCTGCGAAATCGACGAGGCTGACCACTCCTATGCCCGCCAGAGTGACGGAAGCTTTACCGACTGCGTCTGGCCTACACCTGGATACGAAAACAGCGACACAGGCTACGAAAGCTTCTGCGCCTCAAGAACGCATGATGGCCCGCTGATAATCAGCGAGGTCATGGTCTATAACAACTCCTACGAGCGTCAGGCAAAGGTCGGCTGCTTTGACTGGGTCGAAATTACGAATATCTCCGATGCGCCGGTCGAGCTTTCGGACTACTATCTTTCCGACACGCGCAAGGACTATATGCTCTGGCGCTTCCCCGAGTATTCTCTCAGTCCCAACGATACCTTCACGGCCTTTTGCTCGGGCGATGAAAGCCTGACGGCGCAGTATTTCACGCACACCAATTTCTCTCTCGATGCCGTGAGCGAGCAATTATACCTGACCGACGGCACAAAGCGCTGCGTCACGGACTATGTCTGGCTGCACGATATTCCCTTCGGCTGCTCCTACGGTCGTGTTCCCGGCGAGAACGGATTTTTCTACCTCTACTCCCCCACTCCGCGCGCTGCAAACTCCGGGGATGCCTTCAGGCAGATATCGTCTATGCCGCAGTCGCCTACCGCGGCCGGAGTTTATAATAATATAGACAGTCTCTCTGTAGAGCTGCAAGGCACAGGCAGAATTTATTACACTACGAACGGCTCTTTGCCGACAAGGGACAGCGCGGAATATACAGAGCCTATAAGCCTAAACTCTACAAGCGTTATTCGCGCCATCTGCGCCGAGGACGGCAAGGCTCCGTCCCGCGCCCTGACTCTCAGCTTTATCATAAACGAAAATCATACGCTCCCGGTTTTGAGCCTTGCGACTGACGATCCCGCGCTTTTTAACAATACCTACTGGAATGCGCGAAAATACTTTGAACTGCCCGCAAATCTCTCGTTTTTTGATACCGACGGCTCGTTTTCTCAGGATTGCGGCGTAAAAATGAAGGGCTGGACAAGTCTCGAGATGCCGAAGAAAAGCATGGGCATCACCTTCCGCGGAGTTTACGGTGAAAGCCTGCTGAATTATGATATTTTTGACGGCGGCGTTTCCGAATTCCGCTCCCTGTCCATCCGCTCCGGGCAGGACTACCCTATTGCGATAATCCGCAACGAGCTGTTTCAAAATCTCTGCCTTGAGGCAAGCGATAATGTCCCGGCGCAGCGCAGTAAATACTGTATTCTCTACGTCAATGGCGATTATCGCGGCATATATGCGCTCAAGGAGGACTTTACGCGCCAGTATTACGCCTCGCAAAAAGACGTGAGCAAGGATGAGGTTTTGATGTACCGCTCCCCTGTTGACCGAAGCTCCGCCGTATATCAGGAGGTCTTTGCCTACGTCTACGCGCACGATATGACTCAGAAGGAGAATTATGATCATATCTGCTCCGTTCTCGACATCGACAGTCTTGTAAACTGGTTCCTGCTCGAGGGCTACTGCGTCAACACCGATGCAAACGGCAATATGCGCTATTTTCGCACCGAGGGCGGCAAGTGGCAGATAGCATATTATGACCTTGACTGGAGCTTCGGCTACCCAGTAAACAGCTTTACGAATATCACAAACACCTCCCGCGTCATGCAGATAAACGATGTTCTCAAGCCGCTGCTGCAAAACGAGGAATTTAAGGATAAGCTTCTCCGCCGCTATGCGGAGCTTGTAAGCACTACGCTCTCAAATGAGCATGTGCTTGCAAAAATCGACGAGCTTCAAGCGCTTTTGGAGCCGGAGGTCTACCGAGAGCGCGACAAATGGGGCTCCTCCGTCTCGGCATGGCACGACCGGCTTAACGATATGCGCTCCTATATCACGGCAAACGACTATGAAAACTATACCGTTGACAGGCTCTGCTCTCTGCTCGGAGTCAGCGAGGCAAAAAAGCAGGAGTATTTCGGCGCAAGGTAAAGCTTAATGCCCTATCTGCTCATGCAGGTAGCTAAGCGCATCGGTAAGCGTACCGATTTGGTCAATGAGTCCGTAGCTTACCGCCTCCTCGCCGTATATTACGCTGCCCACGTCGTTTGCAAGCTCGTCGGTATTGGTCATGAGGCGCATGAAATCCGCACGAGGAATGTGTGAATGCTGCGTAACAAAGCCAACTATCCGCTCCTGAATACGCGAGAAATAATTATAGGTCTGCGGTACGCCGATGACAACGCCGTTTAAGCGTACCGGGTGTATGGTCATGGCGGCGGAGGGCACTATCATGCTCCGCTTTGCCGCGACCGCAAGGGGTACGCCTATAGAGTGCCCGCCGCCCAAAACGAGCGAGACTGTGGGCTTCCTCATTCCGGATATCATCTCCGCGATGGCAAGCCCCGCCTCAACGTCGCCGCCCATGGTATTGAGGAGTATCAGCAGCGCCTCCGTCTCCGGCGTTTCCTCGATGGCGGCGATGAGCGGGAGAACATGCTCATATTTTGTCGTCTTCACGTCGTCCGGCAGGAGCTGGTGACCCTCTATCTGACCGACTATCGTAAGACACTGTATTCCACCGCCGCGGCTTGCGCCAAGCTCCTTGATTTCTTTACTTTCATCCATGTAAATTCACCCCAGCCTATTTTCTCACTATAGGCATAAAAAATACGCTCAGACGTCGAAAAGCGTCTGAGCGTATTTTAGTATATATTTATTTATCCATGTAGGCTGCGAGAACGCCCTTGTAGGTCATATAGCAGTCAAACTTGGAGACGACCTCAAAGGGAGCGTGCATGCTGAGCACGGGCACGCCTGCGTCGATGGTGTCTATGTTTCTGTTCGCCATGAACTTTGCGATGGTGCCGCCGCCGCCCTGGTCGACCTTGCCGAGCTCGGACATCTGCCACACGACACCGCCCTCGGAGAAGAGACGGCGCAGATATGCAACGACCTCTGCGGAGGCGTCGCTGGTGCCGGCCTTGCCGCGTGCGCCGGTGAACTTGCAGATACCCATGCCGTAGTTCATCTTCGCGGCGCTGCGCTTTTCGGAGACCTCGGCATAGTTCGGGTCATAGGCGTTGCAGACGTCTGCGGAGAGGCAGAAGCTCTTTTCGTAGCAGCGGCGCAGAGCCACGCCCTGAGTCTCGCAAAGATCCTCCATGAAGCAATCAAACGCGGCGCTCTGCATACCGCTGACGCCGTCGGAGCCGGTCTCCTCCTTGTCGGCAAGAATGCAGACACAGGTCTTTTCGGGCTCCTCCACGTCAAGTATTGCCTTGAGCTCTGCAAAGGCGCAGACTCTGTCGTCATGGCCGTAAGCGCCTATCATAGAGCGGTCAAGTCCGATTTCGCTCACGTCGTATGCAGGGACGGCAACGAGCTCAGCGGAGAGGAAGTCCTCCTCGGTGATGCCGTACATATCGTTGAGAAGGCTCATAACTGCAAGCTTTACGCGGTCCTTGCCCTCGTCTGCGTAGGGAGTGCTGCCGATGAGGATATTGAGTCCCTCGCCGGTGATACCCTCGGCCATGGTCTTTTTCATCTGGTCGGCTGCAAGATGCGGCAGAAGGTCAGTGATGACAAAGCGCGGCTCGCCCGGCTCACGGCCGATCGTAAGCTCTATGGTCTCGCCGCTCTTGAGCGCGACAACGCCGTGAAGCTCAAGAGGAATGGTGACCCACTGATACTTCTTTATGCCGCCGTAGTAATGAGTCTTGAAGTAGCAGAGCTCGTCACTTTCATACACGCTTATCTGCTTGAGGTCAAGGCGCGGCGCGTCAACATGAGCGCCTGCAATAACGCTGCCCTCGGCAAGGCTCTTCTTGCCGATAACGGCGAGCATGAGCGCCTTGCCGCGATTATTCTTATATATTCTCATGCCGGGCTTGAGCTCCATGCCGAATTCATACTCGACAAAGCCCTGCTCCTCGGCAAGTGCTATCGCATTATTGACCGCCTCGCGCTCGGTACGGGAGACGTTGAGGTAGCTCATGTACTGCCCGCAGTATTCCTCGACGCGAAGGCGCTCCTCGGTGTCTATCAGGTCATAGCCGTTTTTCTGCTCATAAAAGAGCTTGCTTCTAAGTTCGTCCATATCAAAGAACCTCCTCAAATAATTTCTGGCATTTTTCTATAAATTCTTCCTGCGAACCGTTGTTCTCAAGAATATGACTGCATTTATTTATGAAATACTCATTCGGCCGCTGGGCGTTGACGCGCATCATAGCATATTCGCGTGTCAGCGAGTCGCGCTTCATTATGCGCTCTATGCGGATATTCTTATCCGCAATAACGCCGACCGTCGCCGTGCAGCGCTTTGCAAGGCCGCTGGAAAAGAGCTCGATAGCGTCTATCGCGGCAAGCGTCCCGCCGTTCATCGCGTGTTCGCGTAAAAGGCGGCGAATTTCAAGATTTATGTGCTTATGCGTTATCACGTTCAGGTCGAGCAGAGCTTCCTCGTCCGTAAAGACTATCGCGCCGAGCGCCTTACGGTCAAGCTTACCGTCAGTAACCGCGCCGGGGAAATATTTGCCTATCTCGTCGAGCATGGGCTTGTCGCTCTCAAGCATACGGTGATAGACCTCGTCGCAGTCGATGAGCAGTGCTCCGCGCTTTTTAAGCTCGTTCAAGGCCGTGGTCTTACCGCAGCCGGTGCCGCCGGTTATGCCGATAAGCTTCATGCCCTCGACCAAAGCGTCCGAAATCTCATCATCGGAAAGCGCGCCCTGACGCAAAATCTTAAATGGCTTGGTGCTTAAAAGTATCAGCGTTGACTCGCGTCCTATGCCGCACTCGCCGCCGTCAAGCACAGCATCGATTTTACCGTCAAAGTAGCCGAGCACGCAGTCTGCGTTCTTCGGGCTCGGCTCTCCGGAGGGATTTGCCGAGGGCGCCGCCATCGGCAGCCCGCTTTTTTCAATAAGCTCCAAGGTCAGCGGATGATCCGGGCAGCGAAGCCCGACAGTCGCGCCGCCTGCTCGGACTATAGCCGGGACACAGGGCTTTGCGTCCATCACTATGGTGAGCGGCCCCGGCCAGAACTTATTTGCAAGCGTATATGCCTGCTCCGGCACGTTCTCGCAATAGCGCTCCATGGCGGAGGCGTCATGCACCATAAGCGAGAGAGGCTTTACCTCGGGGCGCCCCTTGACCTCGTATATTCTCGATACCGCGTCCTCGTCAAGCCCGTTTCCGGCAAGCCCGTAGACGGTCTCCGTCGGTACGGCGACAAGCCCGCCGCCCTTTAATATGCCGACAAGCTCGTCGGTACAGCTAATAAATCGCTTTGTGTTCATGTCATGCCTCCGACTGCGCCCGCAGTCTCTCCGCCTGATCTGCCGTGACAAGCGCGTCGATAAGCGGGTCAAGATTGCCGTTCATGATGGCGGCGATATTGAAATTCTTGTTGTCGCCGGTGAGACGATGATCCGTCACGCGGTTTTGCGGGAAGTTATATGTCCTCACGCGCTCGCTTCTGTCGCCGGAGCCTATCTGACTTTTGCGCTCTGCCGCGACCGCCGCGGTCTGCTTTGCCTGCTCCGCTTCATAGAGCTTCGCGCGCAGTATCTGCATGGCGCGATCCTTGTTTTTATACTGGCTGCGCTCGTCCTGACACTCGACGACCGTCCCCGTCGGCAGATGAGTAATTCTTATCGCGCTTTCGGTCTTGTTGACGTGCTGCCCGCCCGCGCCGGAGGAACGATAGGTGTCTATCTTGAGGTCGTTCAAATCAAGCTTGAAGTCCACGTCTCCGACCTCTGGCAAGACCGCAACCGTCGCCGCCGAGGTGTGAATTCTGCCGCCCGACTCCGTGACCGGAACGCGCTGCACGCGATGACCGCCCGCCTCGAACTTGAGCCTTGAATACGCGCCATCGCCCTCGATGACAAAGCTTATCTCCTTGATGCCGCCAAGCTCCGTTTCGTTTATGTTGGCAATCTCAATGCGCCAGCCCTTGGACTCGGCATACATCGAGTACATCCTGAATAGATCCGCCGCGAAGAGCATACCCTCCTCGCCGCCGACACCGCCGCGTATCTCCATGATGACGTTTTTCGCGTCGTTCGGGTCACGCGGCAAAAGCAGAAGCTTTATTTTATTCGTAAGCGCCTCCATGCGCTGCTTTGCGTCGGAGTATTCCTCCTGCGCGAGGGCGCGCATTTCCGCATCGTCCATAAGCTCGAGCGCGGAGCTCATATCGCTCTCGGCACGCTCATACTCACAGTAGGCCTCAACAATGGGCGCAAGCTCCCTGGACTCCCGCTCACAGCGGGCATACAGCGCCGGGTCGGAATAGGTCTCCGGCTCCTCCATGCGGCGCTGAAGCTGCTCGTATTGATTTTTCAGCAGTCTGAGCTTCTCAAACATCTGTATCTCCAATTAAATATGATATTAGATAATACCACATTAGTCGCCGCGTGTAAACCAGATATTCACGCCTCGTGCAGCACCTCAAGCAGTGCTATTGTCACCTCGGCGGAAATCTTGGACGCATGGCGCAAATTCAGCTCAAAGCTGCCCAGACCCTTGCAGTCCTCGGTGTCGGTGATGACGCGGACGGCGATAAAGTCGATTTTGTTTGCAAAGCAGACGTGCGCCATTGCGGTCGTCTCCATATCGACGGAAAGCGGGGCAAAGTTTTCCTTGATATGCTCGCGCCCCTCATCGGTAATAAAGGCCTCGCCGGTCACCATGCGGCCTATATGAATTTCCTTGCCGGTCTTTTCCCCAGCCTTGCGCACAGCCTCAAGAAGCCCGGGAGCGGTATCAAACCATACGGACTTTTTCCATGGGTGGAACTGCGTAAGAACGCCCTCGGCAACGTCGTGATATGCAACGCTGCTGCCCGCAACCACGTCAAAGACCGTAATGCTGCGGTCGATGCCGCCGGCAGTGCCTGCATTTATTATGAGATCCACGCCATAATTATCAATCAGCATCTGAGCTGCGAGGGCGGCGTTTACCTTGCACACCCCGCAAAACAGCGCCGCGACCGGCACGCCCGCAATGCTGCCCTCATGGACGCAGAGCATAGCCTTTTCGCTTGTACGGTCGTTTTCGATATGTGGGAGGAACGGAGCAAGCTCCTCGGTGCTTGCACAGATTATTCCGATTTTTTTATACATGACTTCTCCAGCCCTTCTTTTAGGATACTTCGATTTTATCACGAATTTCTTGCAAAGTCTACTGACGGATGATATTATATTTTTGTGTCCATAAGGCGCAAATTCAGCGGAAAGGGTGATTTTTATGAAATTTAACGGTGTTCGGAGGGTTCACGCTTTCTAACTCTCCAATATAATTTTTGGAGGAAGCTGCTTGAAAGAACAAATTATCGTCCGTGAAGCGATCACAGACGAAGAAACCAAACGATTTTGGCACGAGCTCGGCGCATACCATGACAGGGACATTTTCCCCGATGAAGCCGCCGAGGAGCGCGAGTATTTCCACGGCGAGGAATACCGTGCGGCAATAGAGGCGGCGCACGAAAGGCAATATAACCGGTGCTTCTATCTCTTTTTTGAGCGTGGAGAACTCGCGGTAGGCTTTGCGCTTGCCGCGCTGTTTGACAAGGAGGACGGCAAGCTCTTTATCCTTGAGTTTTGCGTGCTGCCCGAGTATCGCGGCGGCGGAACTGGGCACGGCTGTGCAGAGGCATTGCTCGACTGGGCACGGCTGCGCGGAATGAAGTATGCCGAGCTTAATTGCAGCGAAGAGCGGCGCGTAAAATTCTGGGCAAGGCTCGGCTTTACGGCAAACGGCTATGACGAATGGGGTGAGCCGCTGATGCTGCTGCCGCCCGATGAAGAATTGCCCTTTACTGTGGAGATGGCAAGAGAGCTTGACTGTCAGCTAATGAGACTTCAAAACGGCTATCGCGCCGATATCGGTGAAGCGATGCTCGATGAAGCTGCTCAGAAGCGGCTGAAGGCTGCCATAGATAAGGGAAGCATTTGCTTTTTCCTTCTGAAGCACGGCTACAGGAGCATAGGAATGTGCAGCGCTGCTCCGGTATTTTCAAGCTTTGAATGTAAAAATGCCGGTATTTTTGAGGACTTTTATATTGAGCCGGCGTTCCGAAGGCGCGGCGGAGCAAGACTGTTAGCACAGGCGGCGCAGGAATTTTGCCGTGAGCAGGGCTTTTCGGATCTGAGCGTATGCTGCGCTCCCTGCGACGAGGCTATGTACCGTGCGCTCGGCTTTACAACGCGCCTCGGCAGTATGTATGCGAATATTTGATTTATAAGTGAGGTGGGCAAAATGCTTGAAGCAGGCTTCCCAAGGCAACTACGAGCGGATGTTATAACGGTCGAGAGATATATCTCATCAGCGACTTATTATAATCACGCTGCATTTTCCGAGGATTACAACGAGTATTCTCTATCAGACGGGCAAAGCATATCCGTTCCCTACAGGATATATTTTCTTGACACCTCATGGAATAAACTTACGCAAATGACTCAAACTCAGCAAAGCTTATATCACGCGATTTTCACACGAAGCTGTAACGGATATATAAGGGAAAGCCACTTGAGAGCTTTACTTGACCAAGATATTCCAGAGTGGGTATATCCATATATTCTTGGGCTGTCCGGCGAATATGTATTTGAGATAACAGAGCTACTATATGAAAAGCTATCTCAAACCGATACCAATAGTCTTAAGGAATTCTGCCGCCGCAATCAAAGACAATTTGTCAGAGAGCACAGGAGAATGATAAGCTACTGGAATGAATACTACCGTGAATTCAACTTTTATGACTATGACGGAAGAAAGCTATTTCACGAATGTTTAGGATATTCTGCGTCACTAGAAACATAAGCATAATAAACTCAAATCATCCCCGGAAAACTCCGGGGATGATTTTTCAAAAAATAAGTTTACTCCGCAAGAACCTTTTCGATGGCGGCGCGTATTTTCTCGGTCTGCGCAAGGCAGTTATCGAGACTAAGCTCGTTTTCGCGGCGGATGACAAATCTATATGTGTCATCGGTGCTGTAGCGCGCCATGTCGAGGATATAAAGTCTTGCGGCGCGGACGGCTGCGCAGGCAAGCTCTGCTGCCTCGCCGATATAATGCAGACTATCCTTCGGGCATAGCTCCGCAAGCTGCGGCATAAGCTCAAGCGCCTGAAGCATCATGTTGATTATCTCCTCGTCGATGCACACGGCGGGCTGACGCGCCGCCTCAACGGTGCGCACATCGCCCTCCTTGATTGCACGGCGAAGCGGGCCGCGGCACTTCACGTCCTCGTCAATAAGATGCACCATGTATTGACGCAGGGTCTCAAGATTTCTTACAAGATAGGCTACCTTCTCATCGCTCTGCTCCGCTGCTGCGGCGGCGCGAGCGCACAGCGACATTGCAAGGGCTGCGGTCATTGCGGCGGCGCTGCCGGTCTCCATTCTGCTGTCCGCCGCTGCGAGGGACTTCGTGAACTCATCTGCGTTTTTCTCTTTGAAGATCTCAATAACTAATTTGTCGGCCATTGTACGTCTCCTTTACTCGCGGTTAAATTCTCTGAGGGTCAAGCCCTCGTTTTTCTGCAAAGCCCAGTTGATGCACCATTCCGAGGTGAAGAGCAGGAGGTTATTGCCCCTGAAGTCCTGCACCCATTTGGTGTCGCTCGTGAGGTTGAGCGAGGGAACGTCTATATTCTCGTTTTCTATCCAGCGCACATGCTCAAAGGGCATACTGCGGCGGCGGATATCAACACCGTATTCGGTTTTGAGCCTATACTCAAGCACCTCGAATTGCAGCACGCCGACAACGCCGACTATGACCTCCTCGACGCCGGTATATGGCTCGTGGAATATCTGTATCGCGCCCTCCTGCGCTATCTGCATTATGCCCTTTTCAAACTGCTTGCGCTTCATCGTATCTACACGCTCAACAGCGGCAAAATGCTCCGGCGCAAAGGTCGGGATGCCCTCAAAGCAGATATTCATGCTCTTTTCACATATCGTATCGCCGATGGAGAATATACCGGGGTCAAATACGCCGATTATATCCCCCGCATATGCCTCGTCAATTATCGCGCGCTCGGAGGCCATGAGCTGCTGCGGCTGAGCAAGACGCAGAGTCTTGCCGCCCTGAACGTGATAATACTCCTTATCGCGCTCAAACTTACCCGAGCAAATACGCATGAAGGCGATACGGTCGCGGTGCGCCTTGTTCATGTTCGCCTGAATTTTGAATACAAAGGCGGAGAAGTGCGGGTCAAAGGGGTCGATGATATCTTCGTTTGAGATGCGCGGCAGCGGCGGCATGGTAAGCTTCAAAAACTGCTCCAGGAAGGGCTCAACGCCGAAGTTATTGAGCGCCGAGCCGAAGAACACGGGGCTGAGTCTGCCGCTTCTGACTTTATCAAGGTCAAAGTCATAGCCTGCACCGTCCAAAAGCTCTATATCGTCCTCAAGCGTACTACGCAGTCTCTCCCCTATCAGCTCGTCAAGCTTATCCGTCTCGTCAAGGCTGCATTCAATGGCGCTTATACGGCTCTGTCCGCGGTGAAATTCGCTGAATGCAAGTATTTCCTGCTTGCCGCGGTCATACACGCCCTTGAATTCCTTGCCGCAGCCGATGGGCCAGTTCATGGGATAGGTCCCTATTCCAAACTCGTTTTCAAGCTCCTCCATGAGATCGTAGGGGCTGCGCGCCTCACGGTCAAGCTTATTGATAAAGGTGAATATGGGGATATGCCGCATGGCGCAAATCTTGAAGAGCTTGCGCGTCTGCGGCTCGATGCCCTTGGCGGCGTCGATGACCATGACGGCGGAGTCTGCCGCCATGAGCGTTCTGTAGGTATCCTCCGAGAAGTCCTGGTGTCCGGGGGTGTCGAGTATATTGATGCAGAAGCCCTCATACTCAAACTGCATTACGGATGAGGTTATGGATATACCGCGCTGCTTTTCAAGCTCCATCCAGTCGGACACGGCATGACGCGCCGTTGCCTTGCCCTTGACCGAGCCTGCGGTCTGTATAGCTCCGCCGTAGAGCAGAAGCTTTTCTGTAAGCGTGGTCTTACCGGCGTCAGGGTGCGAGATTATCGCAAAGGTTCTGCGCCGGGCGATTTCTGATTTCATATCTGGCATAGCTGTCTCCAAACAAACATTTTCACGAATAATTATTTTAGCATATACTGTCCATAAAAGTAAAGATTTTATTTATATTTTCATCGGAATACTCTATCTCCTCGGAGTACATACGGAGATTTTCCTCGTGCTCCCCGGGCGGCGTGACGAAATCGAGCGCCGCGACCATGGCGGTACTGAGTACGGCAAATCTAATGCTCTCCGGTGCGGAGAAATGGCGATAGACGAAATACGCCGTCAGCCGTTCATAGCGCGGAAAATTCGGTACAGTAAAGCTCCCGATATCGCGCAGCTTATTAAGCGCGTCTCCCCAGGATGCGTGCAGGCGCTCAAGACCTGAATAAAGCTCCACCCAGCGGCCTATATCAAGACTCGGCATATCGGCTCCGCAGAGCTTACAGGCGGCACACATACGCTCATGCAGCGGCATATTCCTGTCAGCGAGTATATTCAGCACCTTCCCGCGCAGGGCATATATCAGCGTCTCCTCGGGGCTGTCCTCGTCCGCTTCGCCGTCGTCCTCGACGATAAAGTCAAGCGGCTCGACGCTCGAATATAGAAGGCGCACGACCTCCTCACAGCAAAGACCGAGTCCGCTCTCCTCGCGACCGCCGCTGAAATTATAAAATCGCGGGTGCTCGGCGCAGATATCGCATAGCGCGTCCTCACCAAGCCTTAATATCAGGCGGCACAGACCGTCAGCGCGCAGAAATGGGCAGCTCTCGGACTGCGTCATCACAAAATGCGGCTCGGGGCTAAGCTCCATATTGCGCCGCAGCTCCTCGCCAAGCTCGCCGGGAAGCTCTGAATACAAGTCCGCTGTGTCGCCGTCTATGTCGATTTCCCAGCCAACGCAGCAGCTATGGCGGCAGCGGGAGGCAATGCAGTGAAAAGCATCGTAAAAATCGGGTTTAATATACTTCATAATTTATCAAATAGCCTATTCCATAACTAATCCCTGCCGGATGCGACAGGGATTTTGATAAAGCAAATATTATTCCGCCTCGCGGCTTTTGACGTTTCGCACCGTGATATTAAAGACAGCGCCGCAGTATATCACAAGACAGCAGGTATATAGCCAGAACATAAGCAGGATAATTGAGGCAAGCGAGCCATAAACCAGCGGGTACTTCGTCGAGGCGCCGATGAATATCGAGAAAATGACACTCGCAACGACTGAGGCTACGGTGGAGAGTATCGCGCCGCCGAAGGTGTGATAATTGTCACAGCTGCGCTTAGATATCTCATATATGCCCCAGATTATCACGAACATGATGCCGAAAAGTATGATAAATCGGAGCCAGTTCCATGTTCTGCTTATATCTATAAGCGGCAAAAGCTCGTTAATCTTATTGATTACCCGGTGTCCGGTGAGCATGACGACGACCGCGAAATAGAGCGCCGCAAGAAACAAAAGCGAAAAAATTATACTGAACAAAAATCCGAACAAGCCCTGAAAGCGCTGACCGCCCTGCATGTCGCCGATAGAGGCCTGAAGGCTGCGGCAGGCGGCGGAGGCCGAGGTGACCAGTACCGTAAGCCCCGCGACCATCATGGCGTTACTGTTATTTGAGGCGACGTAGAGCAAAAAGTCCTCAATCGAGCGCGCTGTATCCGGCGCCATAAGCTTTTCCGCAAAGCTCAAAATCCGCATGGCATTAGTATAGCTGTTGCCCAGCATCGTATAAAGGCAGATTATGAGGGGGAAAATCGTCATGGTCAGGTAATATGACAGCGCGGCGGCAGCCCTCGTTATATGCTTGCCGGAATATAATCTTGTAAACTCTTTTACAAAGCTAATGGATTTATTGACCATTAAAATCTCTCCGGTAAAAACTCCCCCGTCCGATTGGGATGGAGGAGTTTAATACGCTGTGCATAAAACACGCGGCAGTTCAAGCGATTTTATAAATCACTTGGAATTAAAAATCTTGAAAATACTGTCAAAAGGATCGTCTGCGGGAGCGGCCTCGGGCTCTGCCTGAGCTGCGGGAGCGGCGGCTGCCGCCTTCTCGCTTGCGCCGGTGTAAAGTCCCTGCTTCTCGCGGCTTGCCGCGGGGCGAGCTGCGGATGCGGAGGGGGCGGCACTTGCTGCGGGAGCGCTGCTGCCCTTAGTCTGCTCAAAGCCGGTGGCAATAACGGTGACGCGGATCTCATCCTGCATGGCGGAGTCGAAGGTAGCGCCGAAGATGATGTTTGCATCGGGGTGCGCCTTCTCCTGAACGAGGTTTGCGGCGGCTTCGATATCCTCAAGACCCATATCCTCGGAGCCGGTGATGTTTATGAGCACGCCGTGTGCGCCGTCGATGGAGGTCTCCATCAGGGGGCTTTCGACTGCCATGAGAGCGGCTGCCTCGGCCTTGCCCTTGCCTGCCGCGTGGCCTACGCCCATATGAGCAAAGCCTGCGCCCTTCATGATGCAGGTGACGTCTGCAAAGTCAAGGTTAATAAAGCCGGTATTCTTGATGAGGTCGGAGATGCTGGTGACTGCCTGACGAAGAACATCGTCGGCTATCTCAAAGGCGTTTGCCAGAGTAATCTTCTGGTCGGTTGCATACTTGAGACGGTCGTTCGGGATGATGAGCAGAGAATCGACCTTGCCCAGAAGCTCTTTAATGCCGGCGTTTGCCTGATCCATGCGGCGCTTGCCCTCAAACTTGAAGGGAGTAGTAACAACGCCGACGGTAAGTATGCCGGTCTCACGCGCGATATCCGCAACTACGGGAGCCGCGCCCGTGCCGGTGCCGCCGCCCATACCGGCGGTGATAAAGAGCATATCGGCATTCTCAACGGCCTTGGCTATGTTGTTCTTGCTCTCCTCTGCGGAGCTCTTGCCTATCTGAGGGTCGGAGCCTGCGCCCTGACCGTGGGTCATCTTCTCGCCTATCTGAATTTTCTGATCGGCGTTAGATACGGCCAGCGCCTGCTTGTCCGTATTGACGGCAATAAACTCGACACCCTGCGTGCCGGTCTTGACCATTCTATTTACGACATTATTGCCGGCGCCGCCGACACCAACAACTTTTAAGGTTACTACATTCTCCGGACCCGTTTCGGCCTTGAAATCCATAGCTCTTGCCTCCCTGTATTATTTACATCACTTTCTGTGAAATATATCTTAGCTTGGTATAGCTTATAATATTACATTTTCTTCGTTCGGTCAATATCTTTTTTAAATTTTTTGTAAGCGTTTTGTAAATTAGTTCGGGCTAAAGTGCGCGGAGCTTGTATCTGACAGGTTTATTATGCCCACGTCGCCCGCTTTTAGCTGCTCCATGACCGAAACGAACATACCGAACTTATACTCGACCTCGGAATATGAGCCGAGAATGACGCTGTATTTCCCGCCGTATGAGAACTTGACGGACTTGATATCGGAGAAATCTATGCGCGTTACGCTTGAGGCAAGACCGCGCTCGGAAAGCTGATAGAGTATCTCCGCAAGATATTCTACCGGCGCTGTGCTGCCGTCCCCGGTTGTAAGCTGCTCTCCGATCAGAAGTGTACCGGGGTCAAAACCGACTACCGGGATGAGCATATCCTGCTCGCCCTCCGCCGCCTTGCCGAGCACCTTGCAGTTATGGTCTATCGTCCATTCCTCGTCTCCGACGACGATATAAGCCATTGCCTTGCTCTCGGTGACGGTAATGGTGATTTTATCCGGGAGGCTTCGCGTAATGGAAACCTCCTCGATATACGGCAGCTTTGCAAGCGCGCGGCTGACTGCGGCGATACGGTCATAGAAAAAGAGGTTATCACCGTCCTCGATGTCTATCGCCTTTATTATCTCCGCGTCCGTATAGTGCTCGTTGCCCTCGACGCGGATATCATGAACGCGAAACAGCACGCTCATGACGAAAATCGCGGCGATAACGACAAGGACAAAGCCGATAAGAGCGTTTACGCTGCTGCGCTTGCGCGCTGCCCTATACTCGCCGTGCTTACTCTCCGGCGGCTGCTGTGAATGAAGGCTATGTGCCATATATCATGTTCCTTTCGGATGTGAAAATTTATCTATTCAAGATTTACGTCCGCGCCGAGGCTGCGGAGCTTGCGGTCAAGGCGCTCATAGCCGCGCGTCACGTGCCCGTCGTCGCATACGACCGTCTCGCCCTCCGCGCACATTCCCGCGATTATCATTGCGGCCCCGCCGCGCAGGTCGGTCGCGTTCAAGGTCGTGCCGTGAAGCCTCTCAACGCCCCATATCTCCGCCTGTCTGCCAGATACCGTGATATCAGCGCCGAGCCGGCGAAGCTCCGCTGCCTGACGGAAGCGGTTTTCAAATATGTTCTCGGTGATAAGCGTCCTGCCCTCCGCCTTGAGGAGCGCCGCCATGAGCACGGGCTGTGCGTCGGTCGGAAAGCCGGGATATGGCGCGGTGGAGATATCGCCCACTGCCTTGAGCTTTCCGTCGGAAATGATGCGCACGGCGCGCTTATTTGATATTATATCACATCCTGATTGATTTAGGAAGTAGAGAACGGTAGAAAAATGCGCGGGATTTACGCCGCGAAGCTCCACATCCCCGCCGCAGGCGGCAGCGGCGCAGGCAAGCGTCGAGGCCACTATTCTGTCCGGCATTATTCTAAAGCTTATCTGCGTCTCCGGCTCCATGGAGCGAATATGTATATCCCCGGTACCCGCGCCGTTTATATCAGCGCCCAAGAGATTGAGATAATCCTGTAGGGCGATAATCTCAGGCTCGCGTGCCGCGCCGTGGAGCACTGTCTCCCCTTTTGCGGCGCAGGCGGCAAGCATGGTGTTCTCCGTAGCGCCGACACTCGGGAAGGGCAGAAAAATCTCCGCGCCGCGCAGGGCTTTTGCCCTACAGTATATCTCGCGCCCGTCCTCCTTGATTTCCGCGCCGAGACTGCGCAGAGCGGCAAGATGGAGGTCGATGGGGCGCTTACCGAGCTGGCAGCCGCCGGGCAGAGACATTCTCGCCTCACCGCAGCGCGCCAGCAGCGCCCCCATGAAGATAACGGAGGAGCGCATCTCCTCCATGAGACTGTGCGGCACGGCGCAGTATGAAAGCTGACTTGAGTCTATGTACACCTCGCCGCCGCGCTGCTCGGCGGTGCAGCCGAGATGACGAACTATGCGCAGTGCCGCGTCAACGTCGCGCAGCTGCGGAACGTTGAGCAGCTCAGAGCCCGCCGGTGCGACGAGCGAGGCCGCGATAATCGGCAGCGTTGCATTTTTTGAGCCCTGAACAAAGCAGGCTCCGTCCAGCCGGCGTCCGCCGCCTATGCGCCATATATCCAAAATAAAACACCCCCGCGCATGATTTATGCCATACTATGCGGCGGGGGCTTATTATGTGATTTGGCCGTTTGCGCCTCAGTGCTTTTCGTGAATCATGTCGAGGATGATGCCGCATATCCTGTCAGCCGCGTCATTGACCGCGAGGGAGGCCATGGCCTCGGACATCTCCTCAAGCGCGTTTTCGTCATGCAAAAGCTCCCTCACGCACTCAAGCAGAGTTTCCGCCTCAAACTCGCCCTCAAGGAAGACTCTTGCTCCGCCTGCGCGCTCAAGAACGCGGGCATTCTTCTCCTGATGGTTGTTCGTAACGTTCGGCGATGGGACGAGAATGACAGGCTTGCCCATATAAGTAAGCTCGGAGAGCGTCGAGGCGCCGGCACGGCACATGATGAGATCCGCCGCCGCCATGACCCTCGGCATATCGAATATATACTCGCGTATGTCTACGCCGTATGCCGCACAGTCCGGCGCAGTCTCGCCGATTTTCTGCATGAAGTCCTTATAGTACATACTGCCGACGGAGTGGATGAGCCTGAATTCGCCGAGTCCGCGCAGCATGGGGATGAGCCTTGCCATCGTGTTATTCATATGAGCCGCGCCGAGCGAGCCCCAGACGGAGACGACAAGCGGCTTATCCGCAGGAAGTCCCAGCTCCTTCTTGGCGGAGTCCTTGGTATAGCAGGCAAATTCGCCGCGCACGGGCGTACCGGTGACGACGACGCGCTCGGGATGCTTATAATATTTCCTGCTCTCCTCAAAGCCGAGCATGATGCGATTGACATGCTCCGACAAAAGCTTTGTCGTAAGTCCGGGGACGGCGTTGCTCTCGTGTACGGCGGTCGGAATGTGAAGCTCTGAGGCCGCCATAAGCACGGGATAGCATACATAGCCGCCGGTTCCGATAACTGCGTCGGGCTTATAGCTCTTGATAATCTTCTTTGCCTCATGCGTGGAGACGGCAACATTTTTAAGCGTCTCCAGATTATGCATCATGGCGCTAATGCTGTGCCCGCGGCTGATATTTGTGATTTTAAGCGGCTTTATCTCGTAGCCCTCGCGGGGAACGAGCTCCATTTCCATATTTCCCTCAGCGCCGATAAAAAGTATCTCGCAGTCGGGCATGAGCTCGCGCAGGCGACCCGCTATCGCAAGCGCAGGATTTATATGACCGGCAGTACCGCCGCAGGTAAATATGAATTTCATATGTACACGTCCCTTCGGATTTATCTATTTTTCTATTATATCGCGTGACGCGCTGAGAATTATCCCCATCTCGCCGAGCTGAATAAGCAGCGCCGTTCCCCCATAGCTGAAAAAGGGCAGAGATATGCCGGTACAGGGCACAAGATTTGTCACGACCGCGACATTGAGAAAGACCTGTATTGCAAGCAGCGTCGTGACCCCGGCAACAACGAGGAAATTAAACCTGTCACGGCAATGCAGCGCTATCCAGTAGCCGCGCAAAATCAGCATCGCAAACAGAATGAGTATAAGCGCCGCTCCGATGAAGCCCAGCTCCTCGCATACGACGGAGAATATAAAGTCGTTATGCTCCTCGGGAAGATAGAGATATTTCTGACGACTCATGCCGAGTCCGAGTCCGCTGAGTCCGCCCGAACCAATGGTGTACAGCGACTGCACTATCTGATAGCCCTCATCGGAGGAGCTTGAAAATGGGTCGCGCCATGTATTTATGCGCCCGGAGGCGTATGGAAATAAGGTAAGCAATATGCCTATGCCCGCCGCCGCGATGCCGCCCGCGCCTGCAAACCAGCCGAGCCTTACGCCGCCCAAAAACATCATAACGCCGCCGACAGCGACAATGATAATTGACGCGGAGAAGTGCGGCTCGAGAATGAGCAGTCCGACGACAAGCCCCAAAATCGCGGCAAAGGGGAGAATTCCGTATCTGAAGCTCCCCATTCTGCCGCGCATACGGCATATGAGGCTTGAAAAGCAGAGTATCACGCCGATTTTCGCAAGCTCCGAGGGCTGAAGCGTAAGTCCGCCGACTCCGAGCCAGCGGCGCGAGCCGTTTGCCTTCACACCGACTATCGGCACGAGGGCAAGCAGTATTAGAGTCATCGCCATGAAGTGCCATGCGTAGCGGCGATAAAAGCCCATGGGAAGCCTTGAGCAGAGTATCATAAGCGCCGTGCCGATAAGCGCAAATAAAAGCTGACGGATAAAGTAATAGGCGGCGTTCCCGCCGGTTATCCTGCCGGGGTCATAATACGCGCGGGCAAAGCTCGACGAGAGCACCATGACGACGCCGATGGTCAAAAGCAGCATCACCAGAATAAAAAACGTGCCGTCAAGGCTTCCGCGCTTCTTCGCTCCGGCATCAAGTGAAAAGTCGGCGAGGCGGGCATTGTCATAGCGCATTTTCCCACCTCCCCGACTTATTTATCAAGCATTACAGGGCGTAACGCTGGAACACCCCAATAAATGATATGACAGCAAAGGTCAGAGATATGCTTGTGAAGAGCAAAAATAATTCCTTTTCGCTCCACTTTTTGCCCGTCCAGCCGCCCATTTCAAGATGGTGGTGGAAGGGAGCCATTTTGAATACGCGCTTACCGTGACTGAGCTTGTAGTAGCCGACCTGAATAATGTCGGAAAGCGTCTCGATGATGTAGATTATGCCGAGGGTTATGAGAATGAGCGGCATATCATAGGCAAAGGCCATTGCCGCAATCGCTCCGCCGAGAAACAGGGAGCCGGTATCGCCCATGAAGACCTTTGCGGGATTAAAGTTATACATCAAAAAGCCGATGAGTCCGCCCGCAAGAGCGGCGGCGAATATGCCGAGTTCCAGAAAGGTCTCGCCCCATGCGATGGTGACGCAGACGAAGAACAGGCAAACGGGCACGGAGGTGCCGCTTGCAAGCCCGTCCACGCCGTCCGTAATATTCACGGCGTTAACGGTGCCGACAATGACGAAGGCGGCAAAGACGAAGTAAAGCCACTCCGGCATGGGTACGGTTTTATTGAAAAAGGGAATATAGAGATTGGGCTGAGTGTAGCCTATACGGCGCATGGCCATAAGGAAAACCAGCGCCGCCGCAAGCTGGAGCATAAACTTCATCCCGGCAGTCAGACCGAGGTTCTGTTTTTTCTTGAGCTTTTCCCAGTCGTCCAAAAAGCCGATGCAGCCGAAAACAAGCGCAAAGACAAGCACAAAAATGTGTACCCAGTTGCCCTTTATCAAGGACGGAAAGCCGATAGTGAGGCAAACGAAGACAACGGCGAGTATAAACATGACTCCGCCCATGGTCGGCGTTCCGCTCTTTGACATATGCCATGTGGGGCCGTTTGCCTTTATCTCCTGACCCGCCTTCTGCTTACGCAGCCAGGGAATATAGTATTTCCCGAACGCGGTCGCAAACAGGAAGGCAAGTATAAATGCGCTTATCAGCTTTATCGTCATATTTATATCCTCTTTCGTTTGAACTTACAGTAATGCGCGGCAAAATCACTTATTCAGGCAGTCCGCTACTATCTCGCGCTCGTCCATGTGGCGCTTTTCGTGCCCGATGACCTGATAGTCCTCATGTCCCTTGCCGGCAAGCAATAATACATCACCGGGGGCGGCGTTGTCAATAGCCCATGCTATTGCCTCGCGGCGGTCGCAGATGACCTTAGTGGGCGTGCGCTTGTTTTTAATGCCGGCAACTATGTCGCGGATTATCTCCTCGGGCTCCTCGGTGCGGGGATTATCGCTTGTGACGACAACCATATCCGCATTATCCGCCGCTATCTGCCCCATTATCGGGCGCTTGAGCTTGTCGCGGTCGCCGCCGCAGCCGAACAGCGCGATGAGTCTGCCGCGTGTTACGGGCTTGAGCGTTTTGAGCACCTTTTCAAGTGCGTCGGGCTTATGCGAATAGTCGATGACCACGGAGAAGTCGCGCCCGGTCGGGACTATCTCAAGCCGTCCCTTTACGCCCTTGGCGCTTGACATGGCATCCGCGCAGTCGGCAAGGCTTATGCCGAGCGCAAGACCGACGGACATTACGCCGAGCGCGTTATATACGGAGAACATACCGGGAATGCCGAGCTTGGTGAGGCAAAGCTCATCCCCGCAGACGGCGGCAAAGCGCACTCCGTCGGCGGTCAGGCGTATATCCTTTGCAATGAGGTCTGCTGCGTTCTTCTCGGCGGAAAAGCTCATGCTGCGGCAGGCAGCGCCCTCCATCATAAACTCCGCCCAAGCGTCGTCAATGTTAAAGCAGCCAAGCTCACACATATTGAAAAGAGCCTTCTTAGCCGCGGCGTACTCCTCCATGCTGCCGTGGAAATCAAGATGATCCTGAGACAGATTTGTATATAGCGCAACGTCAAAATGTATCCCCGCAACACGCTCAAGAGTGAGCGAGTGGGAAGAGACCTCCATTACAACATGAGTACAGCCGGAGTCCGCCATGTGACGGAAAAGCTTATGCAGCTCGTAGCTCTCTGGCGTTGTATGCTCGGTATGCAGAAACTCGTCGCCTATCATGTTGCCGTTTGTGCCGATAAGACCGACCTTCGCGTCAAGCTTGCTTTCGAGCATATGCTTTATAAGATAGCTCGAGCTCGTTTTGCCGCTTGTGCCGGTGATGCCTATCATCTTCATCTCTGCGGCAGGATTGCCGAAGAAATCCCGGCTGACAATGGCAAGACCATAGCGGGAGTCCGACACCAGCACATAGGGTATGTCGATTTCGGGCTTCTTCTCGCAGAGCACGGCGACAGCGCCGTTTTCCGCGGCCTTCGGGATAAATCTATGCCCATCGGCCTCAAAGCCTTTGATGGCGACAAAAAGATCGCCCTTTTGAGCTGCGCGGGAATCGTAGCTGACTCCGCTTATCTCAAGCTCCGGGTCTGCGTTTATTTCCAGCACATTAAGATTTTTTATAAGCTCCTGAAGTTTCATAGTATTCTCCTTTAGTATCTGCCCAGAAGCGAACTATCGCCGCTTACGAGCGTGACCTCGACGACCGTACCGTGACCGAGCCTTTGCCCTGCGGGTACGCTCTGGGTGTTTATCTTCTGCGCGGCAGCGTCAGTTACAAGGCTGCCGGTGCGTATGTATATTCCGTAATATGATAGTGTGTCACGCGCCTGCTCATAGCTCATGCCGCTAAGCTCCGGCATAGTCTCAAGCTCCGGCGACGGCTCGCGGTCAAAATATAAAATGACCTCGCTTCCGGCGGCTATTGTGCAGCCCGCCTCGGGAAGCTGACTTGTAACAATATCGCCCTCGCCGATGCTGCGGTATTTGAGTCCCGCGTCACGCAGCGTCCGTGCGGCGTCACTCACTCCGAGTCCCGTAAGCTGCGGCATAGATACGTCCATGCCCGCAAGCTCCTCCGCGCTGTACTGCGCTTCTATGCCCATATAGGGAAGTATATCCGCAAGCATATTGCCCACCACCGGCGCTGCCATCTGTCCGCCGCTTATGTATATGCCGGACTTGCTTGACGGCGTATCGAGGAAAACGAGCAGGGCTATCCTCGGCTTATCCGCCGGGGCAAAGCCAATGAACGAGACGATATATTCCTTTTCGCCGGTCTGCGCCTCAAGGCTTACCTTTTCCGAGGTTCCGGTCTTGCCGCCTATGCGATAGCCAGGAACGGCGGCGTTGCGCCCGGTGCCGTCCCTGCTGTCCCCGACGACCTGCTCAAGTATTGTGCGGACCTTCTCGCTTGTTTCGGCGCTTATGACCTGCCTTACAAGACACGGCTCACGCTCATATGCCGTCGTACCGTCCGAATTGAGCATTTGACGGACTACATATGGCTTCATGAGTCTGCCGCCGTTTACGCAGGCGCTTACGGCAGTTATAAGCTGCAAGGGGGTAATCGTAAAGGTCTGACCGAAGGATGCCGCCGCAAGCTGCGACAGATTTTTCTCCGAGCAGAAGGTATTCTTGCTCCACCAGATACTGCCGCTCTCCCCGGCAAGGTCTATGCCGGTGGTAGCGCTGAGCATTGCGTCCGGGTCGGGGCTTAGCTCCAGAAAGCCGAAGCCCTCGCAGTATTTATAAAAGCTCTCCGCACCGACGCGCTGACCGATATTTACAAACGCAACATTGCAGGAGTGCTGTACCGCTTGAGTGAGGTTTTGTGAGCCGTGTCCGCCGCTTTTCCAGCAGCGTATCGGTGATGTGCGGCCGAGGACATTGACGTTCCCGCCGCAGAAAAAGCTGTCGTTTTCCGTGACTGCGCCCTCCTCGAGCGCCATGGAAAGCGTTATAATCTTGAAGGTCGAGCCCGGCTCATAGGTGTCCGACAGCGCCTTATTTCGCCACTGCCTCGTCTGAGCCTCCGCAAGCAGGCGCTGCGCCTCCTCAGGTGTTGCAGCCCCATCGACCACCGCCTGCGCCTTATCGCTGACGGCAAGAAAATCATTGAGGTCATAGCCGTCGATAGAGACCATTGCGAGTATCGCGCCGGTATTCACGTCCATTGCGATAGCACCCGCGCCGTTTTGAATGTCATAATCCTCAACGGCCTGCTTCAGATGCTTTTCGATATAATACTGAATGCTCGCGTCTATGGTCGTGACTATGTCATAGCCGTTCTCGCCCGGATAATACTCCTCAAACTGCCCGAACAGCAGCTCTGTGCCGTAGGCGTTTGTCGTCCTGACCGTGCGCCCGGCGCTGCCTGCAAGTGCGGACTCATACTGAGCCTCTATGCCCTCAAGACCATTATTGTCCATGCCGACAAAGCCTATAAGATGGCAGGCAAGAGATGAATTCGGGTAATAGCGCTTGCTGTCGGTCTCAAGCCGTATGCCACGGAGCTTGTTTTCACTCTTGAATTTGCGGATCTTTTCCGCGTCCTCGAGCTCTATCTTGCGCTTGACGGTGACATACCATGAGCCGCTCTGTCCGCTTTTCTCGTAAATATCCTCATAGTCAAGACCGAGTATTTCCGAAAGTCCGCGCGCTATAAGCTCTCTGTCCTCGCCGTACATCTCGATTTCCGCAGGGCTGAGATAGACATTGTCCACCGACGCACTGACGGCAAGGATATTCATGTTTGTGTCGTATATTTTCCCTCTGGCGGCGGCAGTCGGCGCTTCGCGGAGCTGCTGACCTATGGCAAGCTTTTCATAGTATTCATGCTCAACTATCTGAAGCTTATACAGCCGCAGCAAGAGCATTAAAAATGCGGCGATGCCGCACACTGCCATAAGAAACAGCGTGCGGCGGAGCATTTGCCGGTTTGGACCGGTTTTCACGGGCGCTTTATTAGTGCTTTCGGACATGGCGTTCTCCCACTGACATGATATAAAAGTATATTCGTCAGCTTATCCGAATAAAACCGGCTTTGCTTATCCCCTGTCCAAGCTCTCTGGCGCGTCCAGATATATTATCTGCCCCGGCGCACTTTTCTGCATACCAAGTATCTCGGTTGCATATTTTTCTATTTCGTCAAGTCCCATGCTGCTCTCATATTGAGCGAGAAGAACATCGTTTTTCACGGATAGCTCCTCTATCCTTTTCTCCGTCTCCATAAGCCTGTCGTTCATCTCGGCAAGTCGCACCGTGCTAAGCATCGAAAACACGAGCAGCACGCAGGAAAAGAAGATTAAAATCGACCTGAATACAAGTCCTCCGAAGCTTTTTTCCATCCGCTCACACCCTCTCGGCAACGCGGAGCTTCGCGCTGCGGGAGCGGGGGTTATGCTCTATTTCTTCCTCCGTAGGCAGTATAGGCTTTCTTGACACGCTTTTCAAGGTTTTTATGAAGCCGCAGGTGCAAATCGGGGCCTCACGCGGGCAGGTGCAGCCGTTTTCACGCGCCGCGATAGCGCTTTTGATTATTCTGTCCTCAAGTGAATGGAAGCTTATAACACAGAGTCTGCCGCCGACACGGAGCTTATCCGGCGCGGTCTCCATCATAGTGCTTATCGCGCCGAGCTCGTCATTGACGGCGATACGTATCGCCTGAAAGCTTCTTTTCGCCGGGTGCTGCTTTTCGCGCAGAGCAGCAGCGGGCATGGCGCCCTTTATTATATCGACAAGCTCCAGTGTAGTCCCGATGGGCTTTATCTCTCTTGCCGCAAGAATGGCGGCCGTTATCCGGCGGGCGTAGCGCTCCTCACCGTAATCCCAGAAAATACGGTTGAGCTTATCCTCCGACCAAGTGTTCACAACATCGTATGCGCTCAGCGAGTCCTCCGCGTTCATACGCATATCAAGCGGCGCATCGTGCATATAAGAAAAGCCCCGCTGAGTTTCATCAAGCTGCGGAGATGAAACACCGAGGTCAAATAGCATACCGTCAACCTCCGCTATGCCGAGCGACTCAAGTATCGCCGCCGCGTCGCAGAAGTTACCGTGAACCAGAGTCACACGCTCTGAAAAGGGTGCAAGCCGCTTTCCCGCGCGCTCAATCGCCGTCTCGTCTCTGTCTATGCAGATAAGTCTGCCTGTTGTGAGCCGGGAGGCGATTTGATAGGAGTGCCCGCCCATGCCGAGAGTTCCGTCAAGATATATCCCGTCCGGCCTAATATTCAGATTTTCAATACATTCGTCAAGCAAAACGGAAATATGCTTTGCGCCTATCGCTTCGTCCATCAGAATTCAAGCTCCTCCATAACCGCCGCAATATTCTCCGGCGTAGTTTCCGCCGCGTAGACGGCAGCCCAGTTATCGCTGTCCCAAAGCTCGGCATGATTATTGCAGCCGACAACGGTTACGTTTTTGACAAGTCCGGCATAGTCGCGCAGGTTCTGCGGGATGAGCGCTCTCCCCTGCCCGTCGAGCTCACAGCGCGCGGCATGTGCAAAGAGCGGTCGCATCTTGCGCTGCTTGATATAGGGCATTTCGTTTACCTTATCGGAAAATATCTGCCAGTTTGCCGCGCTGTAAACGCTCAGGCATTTATCCATGGAGAGCGTAACGAAAAAGACCTCGCCCAGCTCGTCGCGGAGCTTGGCAGGGATAAAGAGACGCCCCTTGCTGTCCAGAGAATGCTGATATTCGCCTGTCACGGAACGTCACCCCTTTCGTGGGGCAGCGCCCCATTTCTCACCACTTCAAACCACATGGCTCTTTTATTATAGGGGTTTAAGAGGTAAAAAGCAAGAGAAAGTTTGTGTAGCTTTTTGTCTTTTTTGCCTCCGCTTTTGTAACCTCAAACGCGCAAAATTCCGCATACCGAATTGGTATGCGGAATTGTCGTAATTTTTTATAGCTTAAAGCTCCTCTGCGCGGGGCTTTTTCGGCGCCTCGGCTCTCTGCTGGGGCATAGCGCCGCTGAAGGCCTTGTGCGTATTCTGAATACTGCTGAGAGCGGCGCTCATGCTGTCCTCCGCCTGACGCATAACGTCATCCACATAGGCGCTTGCAATGCGGCGAAGCTCCTTGGATTTTGCCTCGGCGGAGGCTATCATCTCGGCGCTGCGGGCCTTTGCAACGCGCACTATCTCCTGCTCCTCTATCATGGCGCGGGCCTTCTCCTCGGCGTTTTTGCGCAGAGCCTCGGCCTCCTTCTTAGCGTTGCCGATAAACTCATCGCGCGCGGAAACAAGCCTCTTTGCCTCGGCAAGCGCGGTGGGCAGATTGGCCTTGATTTCGTTGATTATCTCGACCGCCTTCTCGCGCTCGATTATACATTTGTCATTGCCGAGCGGGACGCCCCACGCCTCGGTGACCATGCCGTAAAGGATATCCAGCAGCTCAATGATATCGTTGTTATCCATTATTTTGCCCTCCACTGTTTGGCTTTTTCTTCGATCTCGCCTTTTATTTCACACGGAACAAATCCGGTCAGATCCGCGCCGTATCTTGCCATTTCACGCACGACGGACGAGCTGAGGAAGGTATATTTTACGTCCGAGGTGAGAAACATCGTCTCAAGCTTGGGATTGATTTTCTTATTTATCAGGTTCATCTGGAACTCATATTCAAAGTCCGACGCGGCGCGAAGTCCCTTAACTATGACTGCGCCTTCGTACTTTTTTGCATACTCTGCAAGAAGCCCCGAGGCGGAATCGACTGAGACGTTGGGAAATCTGCTTACCGCCTTGCGAACCATCTCCACACGCTCCTCCACGGAAAACATCGGCGAGGTCTTTGTAGAATTATACATGATGCATACTATGACCTGGTCAAATATCTTCGAGCTGCGGCGAATGATATTCAGGTGACCGAGGGTAATGGGATCAAAGCTGCCGGGGCAGATAGCAATGCTCATCAGGCATTCTCCTTGGTATATATGCAAATCTTGACCTTGCCGTAAATATATTCCTTGCGCTTTCTGTACGGCGCGGTCATTTCGGGAAGCTGCCGCTCACGGCGCGCCTCACAGATTATTATACCACCATCCGACAATATGTCAACCAAATTGATGCTTTCCAGCACAGAATCGTATAGCTCCGAGTCATAGGGCGGGTCAACGAAAATCAGGTCAAACTGCCCGCAATGGCGCAAAAAGCTTACGGCATCCTCCTGAAGCACCGTCGCCTTGAGTCCGCAGGTCTTGAGATTGTCGCGGATTATCTGCGCCGCCGCTCTGTCCTTGTCGATAAACACGGCGCTCTCCGCGCCGCGGCTGAGACATTCGATGCCGAGCTGCCCCGTACCGGCAAAAAGGTCGAGCACGCGCCGTCCCTCGATGTCAAACTGGATTATATTAAATACCGCCTCCTTGACATTGTCCGTGGTCGGGCGGATATCATAGTTTTCCGGCGTTTTCAGCCTTCTTCCTCTGGCAGCGCCTGTAATTACTCGCATATATCATCACTCTTTTCTTCGTTCTTTTCGTCGTGGAAATAGTCATACACTGCCTGCGCCGTATTCCTCGGCACGACAAGTCGAAGCTCCTGAAGGCTTGCCGCCTTTATCGCCTTGACGGATTTGAAATACTTCATCAGGTCGTTTCTTCTCTTTTCGCCGACACCCTTTATTTTATCAAGGCTTGAGCCGTAGGCATCCTGACGCAGCGAGCGCTGATATTCTATCGCAAATCTGTGCGTCTCCTCCTGGATGTTGCCGATAAGTGAGAAAACAGCCTGATTGCCGCTTATGCCGATCTCATGTCCGTCGGGGCTTATAAGTGCGCGGGTACGGTGCCTGTCGTCCTTGACCATGCCGAATATCGGAACTTTGAGCCCAAGCTCCGTCACCGCCTCCAATGCTACGGCGGCATGAGTCTGCCCGCCGTCTATGAGCAGGAGCTTCGGCAGCGGGGAAAAGCGCTCGTCGCCGTCAACGTAATGCTTAAAGCGCCGGTAGACCGCCTGATGCATACTGGCGTAGTCGTCGCGTATCGGCATATCCTTTATGCGAAACTTCCTGTAATCGCGCTTTAACGGCTTGCCGTCAACATGGACGGTCATTGCCGCGACTATGCCGGTGTCGCCGAGGTTAGATACGTCAAAGGCCTCGATACGCTCCGGAAGCTCCGGCAAATCGAGCGTTCTTTGCAGCCACTCGAGCGTTTTTGACCTGCGCTGTGCGGCCGTTGTGCGGCGCTGTATCTCCTCGCGGGCATTGAGTGCGGCGCTCTCGATAAGGCGCATACGCTCTCCGCGCTTGGGTACCTCTATATAAACGCGCCGTCCGGCACATTCGCTCAAAAGCTCCTCCATGTCCTCACGGTCGTCTATATCGCAGGGGAGCAAAATCGACTTCGGCCATCCGCCGCGATGCACCGTAAAATACTCGCGCACAAGCGCCGAAACCGCCTCGCTGTCGTCCTCAAGCGGCTCGTCAAACATCTCGACATCCTTGCCGACAAGGTCGCCGTCCACAAAATGCAAGACAACAAAGCAGCTCTTGGCGCCGCGGCAAAAGCCGATTGCATCGGTATCCGCAAAGGCGGTTGATATAACGCGCTGCTTATGCTCCAAAAGCTCCACGGCCTTGAGCCTGTCCCGAAGCTCTGCGGCGCGCTCAAAGCGAAGCTCCTCCGCCGCCTGCTCCATCTGCCGACGAAGCTCCTCCGCAAGCTCTGCGCTCTTGCCCTCAAGAATTAAAACGGCCTGCATGATGCTTTTTCTGTAGTTTTCGGCGCTGCTGTCACGCAGACACCAGCCCGCGCAGCAGCCCATATGATAGTTTAAGCATGGGCGCTCCTTGCCGATATCACGCGGGAATTTCCTCCCGCAGTCCGGCAGCAGCAGCGCCTTGCTGACGGTGCTTATTATCTCCTTGGTCTGACCGCGGCTCCCATACGGGCCGAAATACCGCGCCCCGTCCTTGCCGGGCTTATTGGCAAGGGTCATTGTCGGATATTCGCTTTTCAGGTCAAGACGAATAAAGGGATAGCCCTTATCGTCCTTTAAGAGAATATTATAGTGCGGCTTATGGCGCTTTATGAGCGAGTTTTCAAGCACCAGCGCCTCAAACTCGGAGCCTGCAACGATGACGTTAAAATCCGCGACCTTTTCGACCATGGCCGCGACCTTGGGCAGATGCTCCCCATGAAAATAGCTGCTGACCCGGTTTTTCAGCTTCTTCGCCTTGCCGACGTATATGACCTCCTTCTGCGCGTCAAGCATGATATATACGCCGGGGAGTAACGGAAGATTATTTGCCTTTTCACATAGAGATTCAAGCATTTTCTACCTCATAGCTGAAAACAGGGCGTGAAAAATCACGCCCTGTTATTACATGGTTTTGGCTGTTTTGTGATATATCACTCGGAGAAATCAGAGTCAATAAGCTCGGACAAGGTTGCAATGGCAGCGTCCTCATCAGCGCCGTCGGCAATGATGGTGATAGCAGTGCCCTTGACAATGCCCAGAGAAAGAACACCCAAAAGGCTCTTTGCATTGACACGTCTATCTTCCTTCTCAACCCAAATGCTGCTCTTGAACTCATTGGCTTTCTGAATGAAGAAAGTCGCGGGTCTGGCGTGAAGACCTACCTGATTATTTATGACTACCTCTTTGGTTATCATACTCGCCACTCCTCATTTTTTATAATAAAATAAAAATTATTGCCTATATAATTTATCAGATTTTCGGCTAAGAGTCAACCGCTTTCGACTCTTTTGTTACTTTATACATTTTATAGGGGCAAAGCTGCTAAATTTTATTTAAGTTCTACCACAGTGACTCCGGTCTCTCCCTCGCCGTATCTGCCAAGTCTAAAGGACTTTACGCACTTATTTCGCTTGAGCATCTGCTGTATCGCGGCTCTGAGTGCGCCGGTGCCCTTGCCGTGAATTATGGTTACGGTCTTTAGTTTGCCCATCACGGCGCTGTCAATATACCTCTCGGCTGCGATAACGCCCTCCAGCGTCTCCATTCCGCGCAGGTCTATCTCGTTTGCAACGGGAGCGGTGCGAAGCTGAGACGAAGCGGAGGCTGCAGCGGCGGCCTTTTTCGTCTTTGCCTTCTGCCCCTCGATGAGAAGCACCTCGTCCTCCTTTGCCGTCACGTTCATTATGCCGGCGCGCAGCGTCAAAACCCTGTCGGGCGAGACGGAAACGACCTCCGCTCTCATGCCCATGGACTTTATCTCGACCGTATCACCCGGCACGACGGGACGCGCGGACTTCTTATCCTGCGTTTCCTCGCTTGCGGCGGGATGCAGAGAAGCCTGCTTCTCGTTGAGCCTGCGGCGAAGGGCGGAGCGCGCCTCGTTTACGCGCTGTGCGTCCTCGTCGTCGTTAATATGCTTTCGCATCTCGTCAAGCTCGGCAAAGGTCTCATCGGCAGCGGCGCGCGCATCGGCAATTATCCTCTCCGCCTCACGCTTAGCCTTTACGTCCGCCATTTCGAGCCTGACCTCAAGCTCTGCCTTGAGCGAGGCGGATTTTTTCGCGTTTTCCTCGGCCTGACGGAGCTTTGCGGCAGCCTCGTTTCTGTCCTTTTCGAGCAGCATACGGGTCTGCTCAAGCTTTTCTATCGTGGCCTCAAAGCTTGCGCTCTCGGTGCTTATACGGTTTTTCGCGTCCTCGATTATATCCTCGCCGAGTCCCAGGCGCTTGGATATGGCAAAAGCGTTTGACTTGCCGGGAATGCCGACAAGAAGATGGTAGGTCGGACGGAGCGTCTCAACGTCAAATTCACAGGAGGCGTTCTGGACGCGCGGCTCATTCGTTGCGTAGACCTTCAATTCCGCGTAGTGCGTCGTCGCGGCGATAATCGCGCCCTTCTGACGGGCGTATTCTATAATGGATATCGCAAGCGCCGCGCCCTCTGTCGGGTCGGTGCCCGCGCCGAGCTCATCAAACAGCAGCAGCGAGCGCTCGTCACATTCCTTGAGTATGCTGACGATATTCGTCATATGCGCGGAAAATGTAGAGAGATTTTGCTCAATGCTCTGCTCATCGCCGATATCGGCAAGAATATGGCTGAATACGGGCAAATTGCTGCCGTCGCTTGCCGGTATATGAAGACCGCACTGGTTCATTGCGGCAAGAAGCCCTATTGTCTTGAGCGTCACGGTCTTGCCGCCGGTGTTCGGTCCCGTTATGACAAGAGTATCAAAGCTCTCGCCCAGCTCAAGACTCACCGGAACGGCCTTTGCCTGATCCAAAAGCGGATGGCGCGCACGGCGAAGGACTATGCCCTTATCGCTCTCAAGCGCCGCCGCGCCGCAGTTGAGCTTATAAGAAAGCTTTGCCTTTGCAAATATCAAATCCAGCCTGACAAGCAGGTCAAAGTCAGACTCGATATCGTCCCGGTGCTCGGCACAGTCTGCGGAAAGCTCCGCCAAAATGCGCTCAATCTCGATTTTTTCCTTGGCGTTCAGCTCGCGCAGCTCGTTATTTGCCTTGACCGCCGCCATGGGCTCCACAAAAAGAGTCATGCCGGAGGCGGAAATATCATGCACAAGACCAGGTATCGCGCCCTTATGATCAGCCTTGACGGGTACGACGTAGCGGTCGGAGCGCATGGTGATTATCGGCTCCTGAAGCGCCTTTGCATAGCCCGGAGATGAGATTATCTTCGTCAGCGCCTCGCGCGCTCTGGCTGCCGCCGCGCGCATCTGGCGGCGGATGCTTGCAAGCTCGTGGGAGGCGCCGTCGGCTATCTCGTCCTCGCCGACTATCGAGGTATTGATTTTTTCCTCAAGATATTTATTTGCTCTCAGTGCGAAAAAGAGACTGTCTATCGAGGTCTTGCCGACGGAATCATCCGCGATATAGCCCCGCACAAGCCGGGCACATTGCAAAACTCTCGCTATATCCATAAGCTCCCGCGTATTGAGCGCGCCGCCGAGATCCGCTCTTGCAAGCGAGGCGCGCACGTCCTTTACGCCGGAAAAGCCCGGACCGCCGCGCACGGTCATCATGCTCTTTGCCGCGCTTGTCTCGTCCAGACGGCGCTTGACCTCATACTCATTATCCGAGGGTGAGAGCTCCAAGGCAAGCTCCTTTGCCGTCTCGCTCACGGCCTCGGCCGAGAGCATCTGCAAGACGGCAGGCAGCTCAAGCGTTGCAAGTGATTTTTTATAATTGCTCATATTTATCCTCTGATAGTATTATTTGACTTTTTTATAGTAGTCGAGGGTACCGAAGCGGCGCTCCGTCTGCCGCAGCAGATACTGCTCCGAGGCCTCGGACAGCCTGCGCAGAGACTCGCCCTCTATGCCGAAGGAAAAGAGCCGCTTTGCCGGCGCCGAGACGATATATCGCATCGCAGCCAGCGCCCCATCGCCCAAGGGCATTACCTGCCCCATCGCAGAACTTCTGCATTTGCGGCAGCATATAACACCGCTTGAGAGGCTTAAAAAGGGCTTTTCAGGCTCCGGGCAGCCGCAGACCGCGCAGCCGCCAAGCTCCGGCGTATATCCCGAAAGACACATAAGCCGCAGCTCAAAGGCCGCCTTGATAAGCGCCGGCGGATAAAGCTTTCTGCTGAGCGCATAGAGCGAATTCAGCCCCAACTGGAGCATCGCCTCATCGGGCTGATCCTCAACGCTCAGTGCCTCAAGGCACTCGGCAAAATAGCAGCCGAGCGACAGATCCGCAATATCAGTGCGCAGTCCCTCAAAGTTTTCTATAACCGTGCCTTCGTCCGCCGTCCACTTACCGCGATTTTCAAACAGCGACATCTCCGAATAGGTAAGCTGCTGACTCGCCGCGCCTATTTTACTGCCTCTGCGCAGTGCGCCGCGCGCTTTGACGCTGAGCTTACCCGAGGATTTGGTCAAAAGCGTCAGTATTCTGTCTGCCTCTTTGTATCTCACCTCGCGCAAAACCAGTGCCTGAACCGTATTGAACATATGTATCGCCTCAGCTCTCGCTCCGGGGAATGTCCCCCGGCTCATTCTGCGGCGCGGAGCGGCGCTTCGGCTCGTCCTGCGTCGCCTTGTACAGCATATAGTACAGCGGATCTCCCGTTTCGGCAAATGCCTGCCAAATCGCGTCCTTAGTCATCATCGCGCCTCCCTCCGCAATTATTATTTGCAGCAGAAGACGGATTAACGCTGGCAGATATTAGCGCTCGCCGTAGCCGAAATTGCGAAGCTGCGCCATGGAGTCGCGCCAGTTCTCCTTGACCTTCACCCATGTCTGAAGATAGACCTTCGTGCCCATGAATTCTTCTATGTCCTTGCGCGCAAGCTCGCCGATTTTCTTGAGCATTGCGCCCTTTTTGCCGATGATTATACCCTTGTGGCTGTCCTTCTCGCAGAATATTGTTACCTCAAGGTCGATTATGCCGTCGTCACGCTCGGAAAACCTCGTGACCTCGATGGCGGTTCCGTGCGGTATCTCCTTATCAAGGCAGATAAGCAGCTTTTCGCGCACAAGCTCGGCGCATATCTGGCGCTCCGGCTGGTCGGTAATCATATCGTCCGGGAAAAGGTGCGGCCCCTCCACGGCGTACTTCTCAAGCTCTGCAAAAAGCTCGTCCAGTCCCTCGCCGGTCTTGGCGGAGATGGGGATTATCGTATCAAAAGCATAGGCGGCGGAGTATGTCGCAATGACCTCAAGCAGTCTTGCCTTGTCCACGCTGTCTATCTTATTTATAAGAAGAATCGCCGGAGCGCCGCTCTCGCGCAGACGCTCAATAAGCGCCTCCTCCTGCGGCCCTATGGAAGCAATAGGCTCGACCATCAGGAGCACCGCGTCAACATCCGCTACGCTCTCGCGCACGACCTGAACCATATAGTCTCCGAGGCGGGTGCGCGGCTTATGGAAGCCCGGAGTGTCCATGAGTACAAACTGCGTATCGCCGCGGCTCACGATGGCGGTAATGCGGTTCCTTGTGGTCTGGGGCTTATTGGAAACTATCGCTATCTTCTCGCCTACAAGCGCGTTTGTCAGAGTCGATTTGCCGACATTGGGGCGGCCGCATATGGTTATCATTGCAGATTTAGTCATTATTCTTCTCCCATAATTATTTTTTCTCTTGTGCGCATCTGCTTTTTCATCTCGCCCTCGTCAATATGGTCGTAGCCGAGAAGATGCAGAACCGAATGGACGGTTAGATACATTATCTCCCGCTCGTATCCGTGCCCGAATTCCTCGCCCTGCGCCTCGCAGCGCGGGACGGATATCATCATATCGCCGAGCAACACCGCGCCGCTGTCCATGTCCCGCTCACATTCCTCGGCATCAAACTCGCCGGGTACAAGCTCGTTCATGGGAAAGCTCAAAACATCGGTCGCACGGTCAACGCCGCGAAATTCAAGATTTACGCGGTGTATGCCCTCGTCGTCGGTGAGCATAACGCTTATTATGCAGGGCGTGTCCACTCCCTCCGCCTCAAGCGCCATGGCAACAGCCTTTTTTATCAGGGCCGCCGAATTATTATGCCCGAGATTTTTCACTTCGCGGCTTACATATATCTCATGCTGCATGCTTATTTCCTCTTGAAATTCTTCGGCGGCAGCTTTTTGACCTGCTCCACCGGGTTTTTCTTGTCGTAGACCTCGTAGGCCTCTATTATTCTCTGCACGAGTCTGTGACGCACAACGTCAGAGCCCGTCAGCTTGCATATTGCGATATCGTCAATGCCGTCAAGCACCTTCATTGCGATTTTCAGTCCGCTCGTCTTGTCCTCGGGGAGGTCTATCTGCGTAATATCGCCGGTTATAACGACCTTGGAGCCGAAGCCAATTCGCGTCAGGAACATTTTCATCTGCTCACGCGAGGTGTTCTGCGCCTCGTCAAGTATAATGAAGCTGTCGTCAAGGGTGCGCCCACGCATGTAGGCAAGCGGCGCTACCTCGATATTGCCGCGCTCCAGATACTTCTGATAGGTGTCCGCGCCGAGCATATCAAAAAGCGCGTCATACAGAGGACGGAGGTAGGGGTCTACCTTGCTTTGAAGATCTCCGGGCAAAAAGCCCAGCCGCTCCCCCGCCTCGACTGCGGGACGGGTGAGGATAATTCTGTTGACCTCCTCCGCGCGGAAGGCGGCGACCGCAGCCGCGACCGCAAGATAGGTTTTACCCGTACCGGCAGGACCTATGCCGAGGGTTATCGTATTATTGGCTATCGCATCGCAGTACGACTTCTGTCCGAGGGTCTTGGGCTTTATGGGCTTACCCTTTGCGGTGATGCAGATAACGTCCCCGGCAAGCTCCGAGATTTTTGTCTCCTTTCCCTCGGAGACGAGCTTCAGAATATATCTGACGTTCTGCGCGTCGATATTCTCGCCCTTTGCCGCAAGCGTTAAAAGTCCGTTTATGGCTTTTTCGGCAAGCATGACGTTTTCCTCGTCGCCGCATATGTGTATCATGTTTTCCCGGTCAAGAACCTTCACGCCAAGCTCGTTTTCGATTATGCGAAGATTTTGGTCAAAAGAGCCGAACACGCTTATAACGTGCTCCATTCTTTCGACTTCGATTGTTTTTTCTATCATCCCTTACCCTTTCCGGCTCTTACGGCATTACCGCAGTCTCTACTATATTTTCAAGGCATCGTGCGCGCATTGTGACTATCAGCAGTCCCTCGCTCTCGCCCTGTGAAAAATCAAGGCTTATTAGCTCCCCGTCGATTTTATCCCGAAGCCACGCCTCAAGTCCCGCTTCAAGCTCACGGACAGAACGGCAGTCTCCAAGCTCATACTCGTAAAAAATAAAGCGTTCGGATATCAGGCTGACGGGAAGCGTAAACAGCCCACTGATGCCAAGCTTATACTCATGTGTTATTTTATCACACTCGTCAATATCTTTTCCACTGCCAAAATAAAAATTTATACGCTTTTTTCCGATTTTCAGCGCAAAGCGACCGAAAATTTTTCGCGTCTCAGTCTTTTTTGCGGCAAATTGCGGGCATACCGCCCTAAGCTCATAGCAGGTTTCCGCCTGAACGCTGCCCAAGGCACGGACATATCTTGTCTCGCCCGCTATGCTTTCCATCGCTCCGCTTATCAGAGTGTCGCCCAGAAGCACAGGCTGTCCCCTCGTCACAAGCGCTCTCCCGTTCAAAACGGAGATTTGCCGGATAACGCCCGAACGGGAGGCAATTATATCGGCACTGCTGCTCTCGGAATAAATCTCCGGCTTCGGCTGCCGCTCCTCGATTAAAACGCTTGCCCTTGAGCCTCTGATATTTACCGTCATCCATGCTATATCGGGCATTTCTGCTATAAGCTCGCTGCGTATGATATCCACGGGCAGTCCCGGCCAGAAGCAGCCCTCAGTCACTCCCGCCTCCGCAAGAGCCCGGAGTATTTCCCCGCGTGAAAGCCTTTTATTACCCGTAACGTCAATTTCCCAGATAAACAGCGAGGATATCAGGAGCGCCGCTATTATCAGCGCGGCGGTAATGATAAGCCATATGCGCCTTTTGGCATTTATGCGCCAGCGGCTCCCTCCGCGAACACTCAAAATGGAAAGCCCGCACATGGAGCGCTCACAAATGCTTTTTATATCCTCAAGCTGAGCTTCATGCGCGAACACCTCTATACTATAGGCATCGACGCAGTGAAGTCCCCATAGCTCGATCCCCGAAAAGGCGCAGGCGTTGAGCACACGTTCAGGGCTTGCGCCGCTTACGGATAGCTTAATAATGCCGCCTGCGCGGTCTGTTATCCTGCCCATCTCAAAGCCACTCCACCGATTGGAGTCTCCCCCTAATAACAAGCTCTCTGCCGCTCATTGCCACAAGCTCAAGCCTGCTCCCGTTTATCACTACCCTGCCGCTGTCAAAGGAGACGGTCATGCGCTCCTCGCCGTATTCGAGTATGCCGCGATGGTTTTCGATAAAGACCCGCCGCCCTGCGACCACGCTTATCTTTCCGCTGCCGAAAAGCGCCTCCTGCGGCAAGTCAAGACGCTCGGCAAGCTCCTCGGCAAATCTTGCTTTTTTCATTGCGGCACCCCCTGTCCGTATAAATCTATGCCGTGGGACATAGCTATAATACATGGACAAGGAGGGCATGGCATGAAGGGAAAAATCGCGGTTACGGCGGCGCTGTGCGCGCTGCTTGAAATGATACTTGCCCCGCAGCAGATGATAGACAGCGCCCGTTATGCGCTTCGGCTCTGCGCAGAGCTAATAATTCCGTCGCTGTTTCCGTTCTTCGTGGTATCGGGGCTGTTAAATCGGCTCGGCTTTTCGGCGCGGCTTGCGGGAAGACTTTCACGTCCCGCGGCAAGGCTATACGGCATATCCGGCGCGGGAGCAACGGCGCTCTTTATGGGGCTTATCGGCGGATACCCTCTGGGCGCTGCTTATATCGCCGATATGCGGCGGCAGGGACTGATTTCCGCTGAGGAGGGTGAGAGGCTTATGGGCTTTTGCAATAACTCGGGTCCCGCCTTTCTCATAGGCTCCATCGGCGCCGGGGTATTCGGCTCGGCAAGGCTTGGTCTCGGGCTATATATAATACATATTTTATCCGCACTCATAACAGGGCTATTTTTCCGCGGCAGTGGGAGATATAAAGCCCAACTGCCGCATTTGCCGGAGTCGAGAGGCTCTGCGTTCATTGACTCCGTGCGGCAGGCGGCGCAGTCGATTTTGAGCGTCTGCGGCTTTATCGTCTGCTTTTGCGTGATAATAGGGCTTATGGACGCGGGCGGGTATTTTTCGCTATTTGCCGGCAGGCTCGCCGCGCTCACCGGGCTCGAGCTTCACTCCGCAAGGGCGCTGCTCTCCGGAGTTTTGGAGCTTGGAAGCGGCATAGGCGCTATGCGTGGGCTCTCCCCGAGTCCGGTAAACCTTGCAATAGCGGCGGGAATTGTCGGCTGGGGCGGCGTTTCCGTCCATTTTCAGACCTATGCCGTTTTAGCAGAGAGTGATATAAAAGGCGACCTGCACTTGACAGGCCGCCTGATATGCTGCGCCGTATCATCGGCGCTCGGATATATATTCGGTTTGTTCTTTACTTAAAAGCCAAACGCCACGCCGACGACTGCCGAGAATACGATAAACAGTATCGGGTGAAGCTTTTTTGTCTGCTTTACCCAGCGGGTCAGGATCAAAAGCAGGGCCGCAAGCGCCCATGCCTTGAAATTGAACAAGTCCAAAATCGCGCCGCTCACGCCGAAGGCGTCAAGGTCAAAAAGCGTAATTTTTACGACAAGCACTCCCGCCGCGGCAATCAGAGCCATAGAGCAGGGTCGAAGCCCGTAAAACGCGGAATCGACGTACTGATTTTCACGAAACGCCTTCAAAACCCTTGCGATTATAAGAATAATAATAATCGAGGGCGTAATCATGCCGAGAGTGGCGATAACGGAGCCGGGTATTCCTCCAACCGTAAAGCCGACATATGTAGCCATGTTGACGCCTATCGGTCCGGGGGTAGATTCCGAGACCGCAATCATATCGGCAAGCTGCGCATGAGTAAACCAGCCGCTGCGATCGGAGAGGTCATACATGAAGGGCAGGGTCGCCATACCGCCACCGACGGCAAATAGCCCCGTTTTGAAAAACTCAAAAAACAGGCGAAGATACAGCATCATTTACCGCGCACCCCCATTTTTGTGAGGAATATACCGGCTGCGGCGCAGGCAATAACATAGACGACCGGGGACACGTCGAAAAACACCGAGAGGATAAACACTATCAAAAACAGCGCAAGCGCCGCCTTATCCTTGATAGCGCCCTTCCAGAGCTTTACAACGGCATTGAAAATCAGGACGCAGACGCAAACTCGAACGCCAGCGAAGGCGTGCTTTACGGCGGGTAGATCGGCAAAATTCGTAAGCACTCCCGCGATAACGGAAATAATCACAAGCGAGGGGAACACAACGCCAAGCGTTGCGACGATGCCGCCCAGATTGCCGTAAAGCTTAAAGCCGACAAAGGTTGCGGTATTGACCGCTATCACGCCGGGCGTACACTGCGCCACGGCAAAATAGTCCATTAGTTCCTCGTTAGTTGTCCAGCTGCGATTGTCCACAAGCTCTCGCTCGAGCATGGGGAGCATAGCGTAGCCGCCGCCGAAAGTCATCACACCTATTTTGGCAAACACCAGAAACAGGTCGATGTACTTTTTCATCTCTTCAGCACCTCAATATAATGCAGATATTTATCCATGCGCCGGCTGCACTCGTCCTTGCTGCCGCCGCGAATGAGCAGATAGACCTTTATCTTCGGCTCGGTGCCGGAGGGACGGATAATAAAGCTGCTGCCGTCACGAAGCTCAAAGTACAAAACGTTCGAGCCCCAGATGGGAGTCTTGCCGACAACGCCGAGACCTGCAACGTGGATGCTGCCGTCAAGATAATCTCTCAGGCGGACGACCTCCTCGCCCTCTATCTCGACGGGCGGCTGACTGCGCAGCTCGTCCATGAGTGCCTTCATCTTCTGAAGTCCGTCAACGCCGGGCATAACGAGATTGACGGTCTTTTCCATGAACCAGCCGTATTTCTCATAGAGAGAATTCATCGCGTCAAGCAAGGTCATGCCCTGCTTATGATAATGCGCCGCCATCTCAGCAACCATCATAGACGCAGTGACCGCATCCTTATCGCGGACGTAATCGCCCATCATATAGCCGTAGCTCTCTTCAAAGGCGAAGATATACTTGTAGCTGCCCGCAGCCTCCCACTCGGCGATACGCTCTGCCATGAACTTAAAGCCCGTAAAGGTATCCTCAAAGTGGACGCCGTTTGCCTCGCAGACGGCTCTTGCCATACCGGTGGTGACGATGCTGGAGAGAGAGCCTGCGTTCTCGGGAAGAGTGCCGCCGGCCTTTTTCGCCTTAATAACATAGTCGAGAAGAAGAATACCCATCTGGTTTCCGGTAATGGTGACATACTCATCGCCGGAGCGAACCATGGTTCCTATTCTATCGGAGTCGGGGTCGGTGCCGATGATAAGGTCGCTTCCGACCTTCTTTGCAAGGTCAACGGCAAGGTAGAAGCCCTCGGGATTTTCCGGGTTTGGGCTTTCAACGGTCGGGAAGCTGCCATCAATGACCATCTGCTCGGGCACGCAGTAGAGATGCTTTATACCCAGACGGTGCAGCACCTCGGGAACGAGCTTATAGCCGCAGCCGTGGAAGGGAGTATAAACTATCTTGAAATCGTCGGCAACGTCGGCGACAGCCTGCTTGTCAATGGCCATATTGAGAACCTGCTGCATAAAGAGCTCATCGGTCTCCTCGCCCATCAGCTCGATTTTGCCGCTTTTAACCGCCTCGTTATAGTCGCAGGTCTTAAAGCCGGTGAAGATGTCGATCTCCTCCATCTGCTTTGCAATGGCCTCGGCCTTCTGCGGCGGGAGCTGCGCTCCGTCAGACCAGTAGACCTTATAGCCGTTATATTCCTTGGGGTTATGGCTGGCGGTGATATTAAGCCCTGCGGCAGTGCCGTAATGCAAAACGGCAAAGCTCAGCTCCGGCGTCGGGCGCAGGGACTCAAACAGGCGAACCTTGATGCCGTTTGCGGCCATGACGCAGGCGGCCTCCTCCGCAAAGCGGCGGCCGTTGGTACGGCAGTCATGCGCGATGGCAATACCGCGCTCGGCAGCCTCCGCGCCCTCCTCAAGAATGACGTTTGCGAAGGCCTGAGTGGCATGACGGATAATATGGATATTCATGTTGTGCAGACCGAGCTTCATTGTGCCGCGCAGACCGGCGGTACCGAATTCCAGCGGGGCGAAGAAACGGCTCTCTATCTCCTTTTCGTCGCCGGAGATGGAATTGAGCTCCTTCCACTCCTCCTCGCTGAGTGCAGGGCTGTCAAGCCAGCGCTGATATTCTTCTCTGAAATTGCCATTAGTCATCTTCTTCTACAACTCCTTCTTCATTGCAAAGCGCTACAGCATCTTCATACATTGATTCGGGCACAAGTATGTCCACGCCCTGACCGCTCATGCCCAGTATCAGCTTGCCGAAGCAGCCGTCGCCGGGATAAGCTCTAAGGCAAGGGATACCGTATGCCTCAAGCATATTTATTTTGAGCTCATCGCTCATATCAACACTTTCACAGGTGCAAAGACGCACCGGCTTCTCCGGTTCGCCGTCGGCACCCTTCGGCCAGCGCTCAAGAAGGCCGCCGTAGCTTTCACGCCCCCACAGGCTCTTGTCGTTTTCGTCCATATGGCCGCTCCTCTCCTATTATAGCTATTTATGATATCGAGAGCCCTCGTTTATCTTAAAGGCTCTGTATATCTGCTCGGCGAGCATAACGCGCGCGAGATGATGCGGGAAGGTCATCTTCGACATGCTCAGTCTCAAATCGGCGCGCTTTTTAACGCTCGGCGACAGACCGAAGGAGCCGCCGATGACAAAGCAGAGCTTTGACCTGCCCGAGAGCGCCTGACGCGCGGTAAGCTCCGCGAGCGCCTCGCTGCTCATCTGGCTTCCCTCAACGCACATTGCAATAAAATATGCGTCCTGCGCCACATTTTTAAGTATCTCCGCCGCTTCCTTTTCGAGCGCCGCGTCTATCTCCTTTTGCGAGGGAGAGTCGCTGAGCCTCGTTTCGGAAAGCTCGATACATTCAAATTTGCAGTATGCGCCAAGACGCTTGGAGTATTCCGAAAAAGCGTCTATATAAAACCTTTCGCGCATTTTACCGACGCATATAAGCTTTACCGCAAGCATGGCTCCTCCCTCTTGACCTCAAGCTGGAGGCAGCCCAGAATCGGTGCAAAATACAGCTCCGCATCCGTTCCGCTGAGCGCCTGCTCTGCGGCGTACATCGCCCGCGCCGGAGTGTTGTTCTCGCAGCTGAGATGCCCTAAGACGATGCGCTTCGTGCCCTTATCCGCAAGCGTCCGCGCAAGGCTCGCGCAGTTCTCGTTGGATAAATGCCCATGGTCGGATAGAATACGACGCTTGAGATGATAAGGATAGGGACCATAGCGGAGCATGTCCTCATCGTGGTTTGCCTCGATAAGCACGGTATCCGCGCCGCAAAGCCCGTCAATCACCTCATCCGTGACCATGCCCATATCGGTCGCATGGGCGTAGACCGCGCCGTCTCCGGCAACATGATAGCCAACGCTTTCATCGGTGTCATGCGGGGTATGGAACGCTCGAATTCTAAGCCCTTCTATCGAAAACTCCTCGCCCACGGGGATGATATGCATCGCGCTCTCCGCCTCGGGCAGAGAACCGCAGAGCCTATTTGCAACAGTATGCGGCGCATAAAGCTGCACATCATGGTGCTTGAGCAGCACTTTCAGCCCTGAAATATGATCGGAGTGCTCATGAGTAATAAGCACTCCGCCGATATCGCGCATAGTGAGATCCATCTGCGCAAGACCGCCGACGATCCTGCGCATGGAAATTCCGGCGTCAATAAGTATATTCGTGCCGCCGCCCGAGAGCAGCAGGCAATTACCGCTGGAGCCGCTGGCAAAAACACAGACCTTCATCAGCTAACGGATATTACCTTTTCGGGCATATCATCGTCGGGAAAGCTGACAATTTCTATATCGGCGCCCAGAGCCTTGAGCTTACCGACAAAGTTTTCGTATCCGCGCTCTATATAATGAATGTCCTCGACCTCGGTCACGCCGCTTGCGCATAGTCCGGCAATGACCATAGCCGCGCCCGCACGCAAATCGCAGGCGTGAACCAGAGCGCCGGTCAGCCGGGTATCGCCCTCAAACACGGCGACACGCCCGTCGACCTGTACCTCCGCGCCCATTTTGCGAAGCTCGTTGACATATTTAAATCTGTTGTCATAGATGCCCTCCGTAATAACGGAGGTGCCTCTTGCGATACATAGCAGCGCACCCATCTGCGGCTGCATATCAGTCGGGAAGCCGGGATAGGGCAGCGTCTTGATGTTTGCCTTGCGCAGACTGCTCGCGCCCTTTACGAGCACGGAGTCCTCGTACTCCTGAACGATGGTGCCCGTCTCGCGGAGCTTTGCGCTGATGCACTCCAGATGCTTGGGGATGACGTTCTTGACAAGCACCTCACCGCCCGTAGCGGCAGCAGCGACCATGTAGGTTCCCGCCTCTATCTGATCGGGAATTATCGTATAGGTGCCGCCGTGCAGCTTCTCAACGCCGTTTACCTTGACGGTATCGGTACCCGCGCCGCGGATATCCGCGCCCATGGAGTTGAGGAAGTTTGCAAGATCGACAATATGCGGCTCACGCGCCGCATTTTCTATTATGGTGCGTCCCTGCGCAAGAGTTGCGGCAAGGATAATGTTCATCGTAGCGCCGACGGAGACCTTATCAAGATATATTCTGGTCCCGTGGAGCTTGCCGTCACGCGCCGTGGCATAGACATAGCCGCCGCGCACGTCAACGTCAGCGCCAAGCGCGGTCATGCCCTTGATATGCTGGTCAATAGGACGAACGCCGAAATTACAGCCGCCGGGCATTGTGGTCTTTGCAGTGCCAAAGCGGCCGAGCATAGCGCCGATAAGATAATATGAGGCTCTTATCTTGCGCATGAGGTCATAGGGAGCATCGCTGTAATGCACGTTAGTGCAGTCGATTTCTATCGTGGATTTATTTATATATCTTACCTTGCCGCCGAGATCGGAGAGAATGGTAAGAAGCATATCCGTATCGCTTATCTGGGGGAGGTTCTCTATACGGCAAACGCCGTCAACCATCAGAGCTGCCGGAATAATTGCAACAGCGGCGTTTTTTGCCCCGCTAATCTCGACCTCGCCGTGCAGCACACTGCCGCCCTTAATAACGTATTTTTCCAAGAGTGTACACCTTCCAATTCTAAAAGGGTGATTTTATTACTACTAAATCACCGATTTTTGATTTTAACACAAAAAGCGCGAATTGGCAACTATTATTCTTTATATGTATTCAGTCCCACTCGGCTTCAAGAAATTTCTCCGCCTTGAGCACCGCGACTATGGTTTTCCCGTCGTCTATATCGCCCGACATGACCATGTCGGAGATGTCCCTGAGTCTGTGCTTTTCAACGTACAAAAATTCGTCCTCATCCGGGTGACTCTCTCCCGCGTGAAGCCCGAGCGCGAGATAAATATGCAAAAGCTCTGTCGAAAAGCCGGGAGATGTGCAGCAGGCGCCGAGAGATATCATCCTGTCTGCCGAAAAGCCCGTTTCCTCTGAAAGCTCGCGCACGGCACATTCAAGCGGATCTTCACCGTATTCAAGCTTCCCCGCCGGCGCCTCGAGCATCATTCTCTGGAAGGGATAACGAAACTGGCGCACCATGTAGCAGTTTCCCTCATCGTCAACCGGCAGCACGGTCACGCCGCCGGGATGCTCAACGACCTCGCGGCGGACAATATCTCCGTTTATAAGCTCCGCCCTGTCAAGGCGCACATTGACTATGACCCCCCTGTATTTTTCCTCACCGTCTACACGTTTTTCCGTATAATCCATGATAGTCACTTCCGCAAAATAATTTGATTTACATAATGTGCTATCAGTATAGCATATTCCTTCGTTGATTTCCATATGTTTTTGCTGAAAAAGCAGAAATATTTATGTTAAATTACGAGCGATAGCCCCTCAAAATATATTATAATCAGTCTGAGCTAAAAATTCACAGATTTTTATTTGATTTTGCATTTTACTGTGCTATAATAGCTAAGCTGAAAGGATGTGAGACGCTTGGCCGCAAAGAAGCTCGGCATGAAGGAGATAACGACAAACCGCAAGGCATTCCACGAGTACTTCGTGCTGGAGCGATTTGAAGCAGGCATTGAGCTTGCCGGAACCGAGGTCAAGTCCATCCGCGCAGGCAACGTCAATCTCAAGGATACCTTCTGCACGATAAAGGACGGGGAGCTTTTCGTGCGCGGAATGCATATCAGTCCCTATGAGCACGGCAATATTTTCAATAAAGACCCTGTCAGACCGCGCAGACTTCTCATGCACAAGAGGGAAATCGTCAAGCTGAACTCCCGTATTATGCAGGACGGCGTTGCGCTCATCCCGTTGTCGCTGTATTTTAAGGACAGCCGGGTAAAGCTTGAGCTTGGTCTGTGCAAGGGCAAAAAGCTGCATGATAAGCGCGACAGCGAGGCGGAGCGCCAGAGCAAGCGTGATATTGATAGAATATTAAAGGAGAAAAATTACCAATGAGCAATCCTATCGTTACTTTTGAGATGGAAAACGGCGACATTATCAAGGCTGAGCTTTATCCTGAGATAGCGCCGAACACCGTCAATAACTTCATCTCTCTTGTCAGCAATGGCTTTTACGACGGCCTTATCTTCCATCGTGTCATTCCCGGCTTCATGATTCAGGGCGGCGACCCGAAGGGCTCCGGCGTCGGCGGCCCCGGCTACTGCATCAGAGGCGAGTTCACCGCAAACGGCTTTGAGAATAATCTCAAGCACGACCGCGGCGTTCTTTCTATGGCGCGCACCATGGCGGCAAACTCCGCTGGCAGCCAGTTCTTTATCATGCATGAAAACTCTCCGCATCTTGACGGGCAGTACGCAGCCTTCGGTAAGGTCATTGAGGGCATTGAGGCGGTTGACACCATAGCAAACACCCGTACCGATTACAATGACAAGCCCAGAACTCCGCAGGTCATGAAAAAGGTCACGGTTGAGACCTTCGGCGTAGATTATCCCGCACCTAAGAAGTGCTGATTTAGTTTAATTTAATTTCCCGCGGCGATGCCTGATAAACGTCGCCGCTTATATGGGGATGCACTGGTTTCGACGGGGGCGTGGAGGCAGGAATAGCGGGCGGATGCGCCTGACATCCATAAAACGGGCAAAACTTATAAATTAAAGAACAACGATAATACTGTTCTTCTCGCTGCTTAATTAGCGAGCGTTCCACCTGAGAGGACCACGGCTTGGGATGGGGCGTCGATTAGTGGTGAACGTGAGCGCGCAAAGCTTTGAGCGCGCCATGTATTATGAAGCTACCAAGCTCCTGAGCGTGACGGCCTGCGCAGGGGCGAGGGAATGTAAATGACCGTCTGCGCCCGGAGAGGTTCCTGTTAAAGTGCTTTCGGACGGGGGTTCGATTCTCCCCATCTCCACCATTTATGGGTTTTCGCGTAATAAACGCGGAAGCCCATTTTTATTTGTCAAATCCCGCAAAGCCTTGATATATCAGTATTTTTCAGCTTGTAGATTTTTCCTTGTTGTCTATATTCTTGGAACTTTTTCCTGCTTTTTAGTCAACCTGACTAACGTTCCGGAAAATTTTGTGCCACGGATTGTGCCACAGATATTGACTTTCCCCCTGAAAAAGTGATAGAATTTTACTGACAGGAAAGGAGGCTTTCAAGATGGGAAACGCCAAGAAATTACCAAGCGGAAAATGGAGATGTAGGGCGCGGTTCACAGATATTGACGGCTCATATAAGAGTAAGTCATTCACCGCTAACACAAAGAAAGAAGCTGAACATCAAGCCAGCCTATTTCTAATGGAACACGAACATAACGCAAAGCCGGCAAACCGCACATTAGGAGAACTTGCGGACGCATACATTGAAAACCGTTCCAACCTGCTCTCCCCTACTACTGTCGTAAGCTATAAAAAAATCCGGCGCACGGCATTTCAATCAATCATAAATGTTCGCGTCGGTAATATTACAAAGGAAATGTATCAGCAGGCACTAAACGAATACACCGTAGGCCACGCGCCCAAAACGGTAGTGTCAGCACACACCTTCTTTCACAAGATTCTGAAAGAGAACGATATACACGTTGCTGAAAACGTAAATCTGCCGCAAAAGAAAAAGAAAGAAATTGCTATTCCTACAACAGAGGAATTACAATTTCTCTTAGATAAATGTAAGGGGACGCGCCTATATCTCTATTGCCTATTGGCTATTACTCTTGGCTTGCGCCGCAGTGAAATCATCGCTATTCAATGGAAAGACATAAACCTTGACGATGAAACTGTTTCAATCAATAAAGCGCGAGTAAAGGACGAGAGTAAAACCTATGTTGTAAAGCAAACTAAGACGACTACAAGCGAACGCATTATGCAGCTGCCGCAAGTAGTTATTGACGCGCTTGGTAAGCCCGCAAAGCCTGATGACTATGTTATTAGCGAAAGTCCGGCAGCGCTTGAAAGCCTTTACAAACGCTTTACCGCAAAGATAGGTTTCCCCTATAACTTTCACGCCCTCCGTCATTATTACGCGTCAGTAATGCTTATAAATGGCGTCCCCAACCTTTACGCAAAAGAGCGCATGGGGCACGCAACCGAAAATATGCTTCAACGCGTTTATCAGCATACTTTCGCCGACAAACAGAAAGAATATGATACCGTAATGGACAACTTTATGAATACCACTTTCAACGAAACGGAATAATTACATTGCTAACCATATGGTTTTATATCGAAATTAGCCACGAAAAAATGTTCGCCCGCACACTCGTTCCCAAGCAAAGTTTTCGTTGGCTAAAACAATCGCGCACCTGTAAGAAACACACAGGTGCGCGGTTATCATATGACGAAATCAACGTCGCTAATAATATAGTTGCTGAACACATAAACGTTCGCGCCTGCCTCCCGCAAGGCTCTTGCGCGCCCGCTCGTCTGTTCAATCGCATAGTTTATAAATTGTAGTTGTTCCTCTCGGATTTGCGGCTTGTCGTACAAGTATAGCGTCTGTTTATAGCCGTTTGTTTCAACGGAAATGTTTTGCCGTTTCAACTCCGTGCCGTCGCCGATGTCCGCCCACATATCTTGATAATACTCGTCAGGCTTGTCCATCTTACCCGCAACAATAATGTTCATGCCCTTGAAGCAGTCAAGTCCCGCATTGTTAGCCAGATGGATTTGCTTGTCATTGGCTTTCGCAAGGTGAAAGCCCTTTTGCTCCCAATGGCAATTGTCCTCATCGTCCTTGAACGTGAACAGAACCGCGCTATCAATCACAGGCTGCGGCAATACTTTTTTCATATAGTCCGCCATGTCGCCGACTTTTGAATAATTCAAGCCCTTTGCGCCTGTCACTCCGGTGAACTGAACTATTTGCCCCCTATTTGAAGCTAAAGGGGCAACAATTATATCTATTGTTGCCCCATAATAATTTTCAAGTCTTTTGTTTTTCGGTGTTGCGGTGAATAGCTTTATAGGCGTGCCGTCGCGCATTGCCTGTTCTATGAGCGGAGATTTTTGTAAAATGCGGACACAGCGCACCTTGTTGTCTGTGGACACTTTGCCGTCATTTGACAAGCAGCCGAAATAGCCTTTCGGAATCAGTTTCATGTCAGAGACGCCCGCAAGGTATTCATCAATGTGTTGGAGAAACGGCGCGGCGGCATCCCGCATTGCGTCAAGGTTCAGTTCATCACCAAAAGACTTTTCGCGCATCTCATCGCACAGCTGTGAAAGCGCCTCACGATTTTGCGCACCCACGAACGGCATTATGCTGCCTAATTGCGGGATGTTTATTTTTGCTGTGCGCAATAGTGCGTCCTCTATGTTCTCGTCAATTATAATCAAGTCCGCGCGCAGCTCTTTCAGGTTCACCAAAAGCACGTGCGTTATTACAAACAGGCCGCTTTCGGCCTCTATCATCTGTTGAAGGAAGGCGCGGCGCTCGGCGTGTTTCGTCATTTTCGGCAAGCCAAGCTGTAAATACATGATGTCGCGCGCGGATAGATTTTGTTGCGGGACTCTGCGGCACACTCCACCCATTGCCGCAAAACGTTCTTCAAACTCCTCAAGCGCCTTGTGCGTTGGTGCGGCGTAAATCACTTTTTTCTTGTCCAAGGGATAGGCCGCAAGATAGCGCAATATGCGTTCTGTTTTGCCGCTGCCTGTTTGAGATTTCAGGTATGTAATGCCGGGGCTGTCCAACATTGCGGGGACGTTCTCGTCCATCCACGCGTCAAGCTCCTCAAGTGTGCATTTCTCCATTGTGTTGTATATGGGCGCGTCGTAGTGTTTCGAGAAAAATTCGGGGATGGTTATGTAGTAATTTTTGTATTGATTTTTCTCACTTTTATAGTTCTCACTGATATATATATTATAGTCAAAACTGTTTTCTGACGAAATTTTGCTATTTTTATTGTTGTATTCAAATTCAGTAATCCGCACGATAGGCAACGGGCGCAAGGTACGTTCGCGCAGCATTGACAAGAGCTGTTCTTCGTTGAACGTGTGCCCCGCCCATACGTCAGGACGATAAAACGTCATTATGTCTTTTATGAGTGAAACAGAACTTGTGCTTGTGTTGTCATATTTCAAAAATTTCAAATTGCTGAACAGCGTCAACCGCTGGTTATAATTCAAATAATGGCCACCCTCGTACAAGTCCCACAGGCGGCAGCGTCCGCGCAAAGGCTCCCACCAAGGTTTTGACGCAAGCACACTGACGCTTTCGGGCATCTCAAGCCCCGCGTAATTGTCAATACAGGCTTTCTTGCCCTTTACGACGTCAGTCAGGCGCTTGCCCTCGTGCGCTTTCTCAATTATTGTTTGCCAGCCCAAATTTGACAGGCGCGTATATTCGTCTGAAATAAGGTGCGCGCCGCTGTTGCTGCCGTACCACAAGCGGCTGCAGTCTTTCGTCGCCTCATCGGGCGCATAGGCCGCAAATGCCCGCAAGAGCGCCTTGTAAACGTCCTCATACTGTTTAGGCGTTATGACGTCCTCCAAGCACCAAACGACTCTGAAATTGTTGTGCGGCTTGCTGCCTTGCGAATAACTGTAATACCAGAAATTCGGCAAGAGTCCTATCGTCTCGCCGTAATTTACGATTTCTTGCGGCTCATGCGGGCACGCATCAAAATCAAGCGCAATCAGTTGAGCGCCGCGCACTTCCTGTTTTTTGAATGAGCCGCCGCTATTGTCATACAAACCGGCACGCCAAGCCCGTCCTTCACCTATCAGCCGTGCGGCGTCCGCAATGTTGACGTCTGCAAATGTGTAGTTCGTTTTCTTTTGGTATGGGCGCGCGTCTGACGGCTTCGTGTCAGCTTTCATATTACTGTAAATAAGTTTCATTCCATTTTGTCCTTCTGTCCATTTCAAATTTTTTCAATGCGGAAAGGTGCGGGCGGACAGTACCCATTAGGCGAAATCTTGCTTTTCGCTTCGCCTTTCCGCTTTATAAGTAGATTTATCTAACCAACAATACATTTTTTTCGTAAAATTTTCTGAATTTTTGTTTTTGAAACGAAAATTTTGTTTATTTGGACTTTTTTGAGACTTTTTGTGCTTGAAACAAAACACAAAAGATTTTTCAATAGTTTTATGTTTTGTTTCAAACACAAAAAGTTTTGAAAAATTTTATTATGTTTCTTTTCGGCCTGTATTTGTACTGAAACCGCTAAAAATTCGTATTTTTATAGTTTTGACTATAATATATAAAGCAGTGAGAACTATAAAAATACGAAAATTTTGTACTTTTATTCTTTTGACTGATATAACTATTATAGTGCGGAGAATATATTTACGAAATTTTACTGTTTTTCGCATTTTTATTCCCTTGACTATAATAGTTATATTAGTCAAGGGGTTTTTCTTACGAAATTTTATTCCAAAATTTCAAAACGTTCTAACTCTCCAAGTAAGCCGCTATGTAAGGCTCATACTAACGCGCGCACTCGTCCGCTAACTCATCCGCTACATACTGAAACGCTCCCGCAAGGCTGTTCAAATCCCAATTGCCCACAACTGAAACTTCAATGCCGTCGTCCGTCGCGGCAAACGTAAATTCACCGCACTGTTTGTCAGCCTGTATTAGAATGAACAAATAAAAAGCCCCCATATTTCTAACTTTTATAATATAATTATAACAAAAATCCGAAAAACATTCAAATTTCGCAAACCTTTATAGGCGCGGGCGCTCCTGTCTACTTTCAAAACGACAGGAAACGCCGCACGTCTCACTTTTCAATGTTTACTTTCCAACCGTTTTTCGTAAGCTCGAAACTTGCGTGCTTCGCATCGGCAAGAGCGCCGCGCATAAATGTCAAAATAAATTCGTTGCGGTGCGCTCTGTCTATGTCGTTTTCAACCTCTATGTTCATCAGCTTTTCCAAGTCATATAGCTCCCGCGCGTTCTTATATCCGTACTTGCGGCAGAAGGCTAACAAGTCCCATTCCCACACGACTTTGTAGCTGTCCCTGACAAGCATTATATTGAACAGTTCCCGATATGTCAGTTTCATTGTGGTTCACCATCCCACACAAAATTGGCTGTGCGTATCAGTTCATCACAGGCGCGCAAGTTGTTCTTTACGATGAGGGAAAAATATACAAGCGCGCATATCGCATAAATGCCGAACACAATCATTTCAATAAACCTCCTGCGCCAATGGCACGCGCTCAAGTCTCGGTACGCTTGCGTTATAGTCAAGGATTGTTTTATTTGTATTGCCGCTATAAAACCAGTCATAGGCGGCACTGTTCAAGTCGTTCAGTGCGGCTTGTTCCGCAAGGCTCCATTTCCTGAAAGGCTTTTCGTAATTGTCTAATGTAAGTTCGCCGCACGCGTTTTCTATCTGTTCGTAAAGTTTTTTCAGTGCACTGTTGTGTTCCTGTATGCGGCGCTCTATTTCATGTTTTGTCATTGTCTGTATTTCCTCCATGTATTAGTGTTTTCCCATTCCGCTTCAGCGCGCTCGTGCGCGGCTGTGTCAAAATTGATGAAATCCATTATTTCGCACTTTTTGAACTCGCTCAAGCCGCAATTGTCGTTCAGGTATGACGATACTTGCGCGGGGCTTGTTGCGACGTGTTTACAAATGTAAGCCATCGTTCGGCCTGTGTCCTTTTTGTATTGTTCTATTGCGGTTTTCAGTTCTTCTTTGCTAATCATGCGGGCTACCTCCTATTTTTAGTTTTCTTTCCCGTTCCAAACATAAGTAGAATTTATTCACCGTATGTATAGTAAAAAGTGAAATTTTGAAAACGAAAATTTTGTTTTTTGAATTCTTGGACAATGAATTTTTTCTAGTAGAAAAAATTGTGCCACGTTTTGTGCCACAAATTGCTGTTTTCATTGGTATTTCAATGGTTGCTGTGAACTTCGATTCCCCCCATCTCCACCAAAAATGCTTCACAGTTGATTTCCTCACGAAAAAGAGAAAGGTCAATGAGGGCGAGGTGCCGCAGTATTATGTGGAACACAGCCATGAGCCGATCATTACGCCGGAAGAGTTCGACAAAGTTCAGACGGAGCTTGCGCGGCGTAAGCGGATAAGCCGCCAGTACAGCGGAAAGAGCATTTTTTCCTCACGCATCGTCTGCGGTGACTGCGGCTCCTACTTCGGCTCAAAAGTCTGGAATTCGACCTCAAAATATCGCAGGGTCATCTGGCAGTGTAACGGCAAATTCAAGGGTGAGCACAAATGTGGAACGCCACATCTGGATGAGGAAACTATAAAAATGCGGTTCGTGGCTGCCCTCAACACCATTATCGACAGCAAGGACAGCATCCTCGAGGACTGCCGATTGATGCAAGCCACCCTGACAGACTGTACAGGCATTGATACAGAAATCGATAGCCTGCTTGAGGAGATCGATGTGGTGACTGAACTGACAAAGCGTTGCATTGCGGAAAATTCACAGATGGCACAGAACCAGGAAGAATACGCCGCCCGGTACAATGGGTTTGTAGAGCGATATGAAAAACCAAGGCACGACTCGAACAGCTCCGCACTACAAAAGCTGCACGGGAAGCCCAGGCAGAAGCCATCGGAGCGTTTATGTTTGAGGTGCAGGAATTGAATGCCCTCACCGAGTTTGACGAAAAGCTCTGGCTCACCATTATCGACACGATAATCGTCCACGCCGACGGACGGATGACCTTCAAATTCCAGGGCGGTACAGAAATCGAGGCGTGAGTCCCAACAAAAATGAAAAGACCGCAGGTTTCAATGCCTGCGGTTTATTGCTGTCCCCACGGGTAGAGTAATGCACCCCCTAAAGCCGTGGTTGCACCCCCCTAAAATCAAAATGCACCCCCTATGAACCGATGTTGCACCCCCTTAACGAGTTTCTATCAAAATTACGGTTCTTTGCCAAACAGGTAATGGACGAACACCTATTTCTTCAGCGGCGGCTTCGCCGTAAAGGTTTCGCTCTGATACGAACAGAAAAACGCCACCTTAGATGAAAGTCTAAGGTGGCGTTTTTCTGTTCGTAGAACCGTTTTAAACTGTTGCGGTTTCTTGCATTGGAAATCCTTGAATCTCGAAACCTATGGAAATCAATTTCGCCTTGAATTCATTCTCAAATTTGTTGATTTTGGTTTCATCAACGACAATAACAAGGTTCTTTCGAGCCCTTGAACAGCCAACGTAGAACAATTTATAAGCTGTTAGAATTCCTTCAATCTTTGAAATCTTAAATATGTTTTTAGCATTACCTATATATTTTGACTTTCTTTAAAATCATATTTTACACCTCCTATACCGTAAGAGAGTTTCTTATATATCTTCGTTATCTTCAATCTCGCTATTATCGTACTCCAGCAGATCTTCCACGCGGCAACCGAGAACTTTCGCCAAAGCAAGAAGCGTAGCTCCTGCTGCTTTGTTTATGTCCTTGGCACGAATTTCATATTGTTGCAGAGTGCGAAGATTGACACCGACTTTTTCTGCAAGCTCCCTCTGTGAATAACCGCTGATTTTACGTTGCGCCTGCAAGCGAGTCGGCGGATTTTTCTTGCGGATAATACGATTTATAGTATCCACAAATTTCTTTTCGGATGCTTCGTGCAAAGTAGGATAGAGCTTTTCAATATCCTGCATAGATATATACTTCTGAATTTCCTTAAAGCTTCGTTCTGTGAACCATTGATAGTACGCTAAGATCCAACCACACCAATATTCGGGAGAGTAGTCATAATCGATTTGTGACTCGGGAAAGTCCCTATCTATGCCTGACTTTGAGAGAACATTCATCACAAGCTCCGTACCCGATACTCCCGATACATATTTAGGAACTCCCAAAGCAAATTGTTCTGCATAGCCCGTCCCGATAAACAATTCAAGAAAGCTATCCATTTTTATCTCACAACTATTTGCGGCATAGTCCATAGCTTCTCCGAGGCATTTCATTGCATCATCAAGATACCCTTCATCGTAAGCGCGGATCATTCGGTTGTACCTCCTCTCGTATAATATCTCTCATATACAAACCGTCGATATCATCTTTTTCAAGTTCTGCACGAAAAGCTGCTCTTGCCTCATCGTCACGAGCTTTCCTTTTTGCGTAATATACCGTATTGTCACAGGTTTCATATGAAATAAAATGAATTTTGGCAAAAGCGGATGGGCTCTTCAACACAAATTGTTCACCGAGTCTGCCAAGTCGCATAGCATAGGCAAGCTGAGTCAAAGAAATTTCATTGTTTACAAAAGCTCTCGCAAAAGAAAAATAGGAATCATCTGCGCGGTATCCAACAACCGCATCATACGGTGTTAAGTCAATCAAAAAACGTTCCTTTAACCAATCCGCGCCTCGCTTCATAACAGGAGTAGATACACGGAATTTTCTATATTTCATAAGCAATGCTAACCAATGTAGGATTGTATATTCATCAGAGGAAAGGTTCAGAACAGAAAGTCCTTTGGTATCTATTTCATATTTATTGGCGTATCCATCGGTATTTTCAGTACAAGCCCACTCTTTAGCAAGTTCAAGGTGCTCAGTACAATAAAATCCCCGTCCGTAGTCATTATAGGATTTTCCTTTACCAAAAACGGGCGTTTGAATTATTTCGGGTGAACCGTGATATAGAATTAGTTTGCTCATTTTTATTTTCTCCATACTTCTTTAGAGTTATCTATGTGTATTATACTTCCAAAGAAGTATAATGTCAATGTTTTTTGAAACAAATTTACATATCCACATATAAAACATCTCTCATATTTTAAAACAAAGAACACTTTGATAGTGGAAGTGTTAAAAATTATATAGAATAATAAATAATCAAAATAATTTTGAAAAGGATGAAAAAATGTTCAAATATCAAAAGGTGCAACATATGATAGAGTAGTTATCGTCCCAGTCAGTACGGCGCTGCCATTTCTACAAGAACAAAAAATAATTACTTCCGATAAAACGCGAGCAAAATTCTATGTTGCCTGTACTCGAGCAAAATATAGTATTGTATTTGCCATGAAAAACCCAACAGCGAATACTGCATTTCAAAAAGCCAAAATTTTATGCGAAGGGAAAATGCTTTCAGCGTACAAATTTAAAAAATAGACCATCGGATTTAATCAGAACTGATACGCAGTGAGTAACCCTATCTCTCACTTCCGCACATTCGATTTCCGCTAATTCTCCTGCTACAGTGGTTGCAGTAATCGAAGGAGGAGCGGCGTATGAAGCGGAAATACTATGTGGAACTGAACCGGCAAGAATGGCGGCTTATCATTGAGGGGCTGAACCGGTTCCGCAACAAGTTGATTGCGGCGGGGCGGTACACAGATGCCGTAGATGAGATTGAGATACTAATCAAAGTCGCTAAAGCAAAGCCGCAGAAGTCAATGTTGTGGGGATGGAGGCACTGATGATGGAAAAGTACATTACCGATGGACGCACAGGACTGAAATATGAATTGGTTGGAGACTATTATCTGATTGCTGGAGAGGACGAGCCGGAGGAAGATCGGCCAATCGGAGTATGGGGGCAGCGGCATCTCCGCTATCTCAGGGAGTATCGCCGTGTGCGATATGCCACGCTGCTGACAAGTGGCGAATTGAATACCTATCTTGCGGACATTGACCGACGGGCAGAGGAGCTTTTTCTTCGGCTGGTAAAGCAAATGGCAGATGCAGAGGGCATTACGGAAACGCTGAAAGCCAGCGACCAAATGGAATGGGTCGGGCGGATGAATTCCTGCCGAGACCGTGCATCCGAAACTGTCTATCATCAAGTAATCTATACATAAGGCAAGCCCTTCGTATCGAGAAAATGATACGAAGGGCCTCTTTTTGCCTATTGTGCTTTCAAAAATCCGGATTCAAAGGCATCGGGGAAAATAAAGCGTTTCTCGCCCTGCTCAAAGCGGACGGTCACATATCCCCTGTTCAGCTCGATCACTTTGCCAATGCCGAACTTAGCGTGAGCCACAGTGCTTCCAACGGCAACGCCGGAAACATCGACCTTCGGTTTTTCGGGCTGCTGGGGCTTTGCGGGAACGATCGGAGATTTCACGCCGAAGGCAGCAGTGACAAAATCCGGCTTAGCCGGTGGTGTCCGAGTTGGAACGGGGGCT
>CAKTMC010000013.1 GCA_934573735.1 uncultured Oscillospiraceae bacterium
CAGACCGTTTCATAAGAAGCCTCGTTTCTGTAAAATATATATAGTACGATTTTACAGGCACAAGGTGGTGAGCTTATATACGAAAGAAATAATGATTATGTACGGCAAAAGAGTAAACAGAGGAAAGTCCGTCTGTTTTCCTTTTGCCCTTTTTAATACGCCGAGACACCATACCCAAGTATCTCGTAATATCCCACGGAATATTGGTTCTGTCGGCAGCTATCGCCGGAATTGCCCTCGACGGTGCGGTAATATTCATCCTTTTCTGCTGTAATCTCCTTAGAGTAGGCTTTTCAAGGAGGCTCACGGTGGACCGGGGCTGGGTCCACCGTTTGGGCATACCACCCCCTTGGCATAGAATTTTAGTTTCAAAGAATATAATAGCGATTGGAAGTCGCACTGCCGTTTTCACGGTAGTGCGGCTCTTTTCGTATGAGGTTTGCTTTTTCCAGATCCCGAATTGCCCGCTTTACGGTGCTGCGGGATAGCGACAGATCCGCAGCGATCGTCTTGATCCCCGGCCATGCTTTCCGCTCCTGATCCATTCGGTCATGCAGATAGAGGTACACCAGCTTGGCTCGATGTGGCAGCTCGCCGTTTTCATATAGCTTCTGAAAATAGGACATCAGATCACCGCCTTATCCCGTCCGAAGAGGCTTTGGCGTTTTCGTCTGCTCTGCGATATGATTCAGCTCCTGCTCCGGTGTCGCCTCCACCGGCTCGGTCATGGTCGGGCCACCGGACGCTGCCGTGCGTGGCTTAGATGGTGTTCTTCTTTCCTGCGGGAACTGATCCGTAATGGCATGGATCAGCCTTTCACGGGAGATATACTGCACCCGTCGAGCGCCCCGATCCTCCACGGTATAGACTTGGCTCGGAAAAGAGATGCCCCATTTCATAAACAGCTTGAGCTGGGAGACAAACGGATGCGCACCGGTTTTCATCACAATGAAGGAGCCTTTCTTCATACTTTTCAGTTCATCCGCCGTCATAAGAGGCCGCTCCGTCATTTGCAGGCTCTGGGACGGATCGTTTTTGCTCCGGGATACGGAGCCGGTCATGACCGTGCGGGAGCCAAGCGCCTTGGAGATGACCTCCGCCGTTTCACTGGAGGGCGCAAAGCCGCCCGCAATGGTGAGCTGGCAGTTGTCCTGAATGATAGCTGCGCCCTCCCGGCCATAGTTCTTTTCCAGCTGCTGGTATCCCTGAATGATGGCAGCGATACTCATGCCACGAGAGCGGGACGCCGAAAACATCATTTCCACAGACTGTATGGGTGGAAGGGTGCCGAATTCGTCACAGTAGAAAAACACACGACTTGGCAGCCTGCCGCCATTCTCGTCTGCCACAGAAAGGATCTCTCGGTACAGCTGCTGAATGAGCAGGCTTACCATGAAGTAGGCGTTGGGATTTTCCTCCGGAAGCACAAGAAAGATCGCAGACTTTTCATGGCAGAACCGCTCGGCATCAATGGCTGTGTCAAAACACAGGACCTGCTCCATCTCACTGTCGAGAAATGCGTTCAGGCGGGACATGGCGGTACTCATGATGCTGGCCATCGCTTGGTCGCCGGTAGACAGCGCTGCGCCGGAAAACCAGCGTGCCTTATGATCCGGCGGCAGGCGATCCATGAGGAGCTGAAACTGATTTTTCCCTTTGACGCCGCTGGGAGCCATCAGTTCCTGTATGAGCTTGAACACGGATACAATGTGCCGTTCCTCTGGCTGCGCGAACTCTGCGATCAATAAAATCACAGCGGTCAGAAGGCCCTCCGCAGAATCATAGAAAAATGCATTCTGACCGTAGGCGGAGGCATCGCCGTCCCCGTAGATCAGTGTCTTGGCAAAGATCTTTGCGTATTTCTCCGCCTTGGCCCGGTATGCCACCTCGCCCGGATCCTCCTTGTGCAGATCCATATACTTGTTGACGAGGTGAAGCAGATTGTTGCCGTCTGACTTGGTGGGGTTTCGCAAGTCGATGACGGCCACCTGATATCCGTACTCCTTGGCGATGGCTCCGTAATTCCGATAGAGATCACCCTTGGTGTCGGTAGTCAGGAAGGACATTCCCGAAGCACAGGCATATTCCAGATTGGGGTACAGCCAGTAGGCCGTCTTGCCGCAGCCAGCGGCACCCACCATCATGCAATGCACATCGGCATCATCCACAAGGGCAACGGTTTCACCGCCTTTGTTCTGACAGCCGACAATGATCCCCTGCGGGAACTTTGGCAGCGAGTTCTCTCTTGCCTGCCTGCGCCATTTCTCCGGTGTGAACGGCACCTGCCGATACACCTTTCGGATCTCGGCCTTGGTGGAGAAGCGTGCTGTGCCGTGCTGTCCGTCGCCTACGGTTTTGGATTTGATGTTGTTTAGATTGTAGATGTGTGCAAGGAGCGTCACGCTACCCAGCACGCAAAACATGACCGTCGCAACAACGATCAGAGCTGTAAGGTTGGGCATAGTGGTTCCTCCTGCTGTAAGAATAAAAGATCCTCATTCCAATCCTTTTGGACCGGGACGAGGATCTCGCTTGGGATACCGTATTCCTTTAATTTTTCCGCAATACGCCTTGCCGCTGCTTGCCCCGGCTCATCGTGATCGAGGCAAAGACAGACTCGCCGGATGGCGGGGTTATCTTTCATCATCTGCCAGAGCACCTGATCGGACACACCGCAGGCTGCGGCATAGCTGTGTGCCTGCCAATTCTCTTTGTGCAGGGAGAGAAAGCTCAGCAGGTCGATGGGCGCTTCAAATAAATAGAGGCAGTCACTTTTCCCATGCCAATGAAAGGCATACTCCGGCAGGCTGCCGTCCTGATTGCCCTTGTAGGTGCTCTGGGAACCGCTGCCGCGTTTATGCGCATGACGGGGTACCCCGTCCCGATCATAACCGACGAATACGGCGTTATGGTAAGGCGCGGATTCATAGATCATATTCTTCTGCGCAAACACATTTACTACATCCCGGTCAAGGCCACGACAGCGCAGCAGGTACGCATAAACACGACGCATATTCTCGTTTTTCTCCGGGAGCACAAATGGTTTGGACGGTTGCCTCTGCACCGGTGGAGACAGCGTTAGTGTTCCTCCGCATCCGTTCAGTAGAAATTCAACTGCCCCTGGATAGCTCTTGCCCATGAAGCGGCGCACAAAGTCAATGGCGTCGCCGCCCTCATGGTCATACTGGTGAAACCACAGATTACCTCGGACCGTGACCTTGGCGCTGCCGTTTTTCCATTCGTATTCACTGCCGGAGCGTTTCAGTGTCTGCCCCTGCCTGCGGAGCAGCTCGGCAATATCCGTTTGCCGAGCCGTCTGTTTTTGTTCTTCTGTAAAGTGTATATATTGAGTAGCCATAGCCCCTCCTTGCCAAAGCAGCCGCCCGCATCATAGTGATACGGGCGGCTGCTGATCTTGATTTGTTTACTTGTCGAGCTGCGGAAGAATGAGCGGAGCTGTCTTGTCCTTGCCGTGGATCTCGACCATGAGATTGATCCCGAAGCGGACACCCTCGGCATAGGTGCAGCGGCACTCATCCTCGGCGATCGACAGACAGAGTGCATTCAGCTCGGTGAGCAGCTCCTGCCGATCTGCGGGCAGTGCCTCTCGGATACTTTGCATGATACGGGCTTTCTCCTGCAGCTTTTCTCGGTATTCCTCCGTATCGGGAACTGCCGTTTCGGACGGGATGATCTCACCGTCATATAACTTTTCCAGAATAGTCATGGTAACACCTCCTACTACAACGATACAAAGCTGGTCCTTGAAAGTCCAGCGAGAATAGGCCATGAAAAAAGAAAATTTTGAAATGCCGTATGGGTTTATTATACCGCATTTTGCAAAGGAAAACAGAGCAGCCGGAAAATTTACTCCATCCGCAATCCGTGCAGCTGTTTCTTTTCTTCGATTTTCCTGCGCAGCTTGCGGTCGATGGCCGCACGTTGTCCATCCTCTTTCTTGAGCCGATCTTCAAACATTCTGGCAAGCTGAGAGAGCAGCCGCAAGGACGCCATACTTACCGACGGACTGCGCAGCCTACCGCTGTAATAGCTTCGCAGCAGCCGGGCGGCATACACATTGCCTTGATCGGCGGCTGCCGTCAGCAGTTCGACCCCAGCCTCTATATCTCGTTCGACCTCTTTTCCGAACAGCAGCATCTTCCCAAGCTGATACTGTGCGTATTGATTTTTCTGCGCTGCAGATTCCCTGAGCCAATGAAGCGCCTTTTCCGCATCCTTTGGAATGCCGTCCTCACACAGATAGAGCCTTGCCAGCAGATACTGCGCCTGACTGTTTTTCTGAAGCGCTGAGGCTTCGAGCAGGCGCTCTGCTTCGGCCAGATCCTTTTTCGTATGCTCTCCACGAAAGAAAAACTTGCCGAGAAGGTACTGTGCCCACATATTGCTGCGCTCTGCGGACTCTTTCAGCAGGCGGACCGCCTTGTGCTCGTCGCTGACGCTTGCCTGCCCGGCAAGATGCATTTTGGCAAGAGAGTATTTGGCATAGCTGCTGCCTTGCGCGGATGCTTTTTCAAACAGTGCCTCCGCCTGCGCCAGATCCTGCTCGACCAGTTCTCCTTTGAGATAGACCTTGCCCAAAAGATACTGTGCGCAGTCGTTGTTCTGCTGCTCGGCCTGCCATGCACGCTGCAGGCCATAGGCTACATTCTGCTCCACCTCCGTCCCAGCCAGATACAGCTTTCCTAGTCGGTACTGCGCATACTCATAGCCTTGGTCTGCCGAAAGCTCCAGCCAGCGCACTGCCTCCACCGGGTCATAGATCGGGCTGTCCTTGTCCAAGTATAATTTTGCCTTGCGATACTGAAACAGAGGATCATCCGGATCGTTCCACTTTTTCTTTCCAGCGTTCTCCTGCGGAGCTTCTTCCTCCGGAGGCTCCGGTGCATCCTCCTCTGGATCCGAAAGACTGTCCTCGAAGGTGATGCGGTCATACAAAATGTTCAGGGACTCTTGAATGACCGCATTTTTGATCGCCTTGAATTCCTTGTTCTGCGACAGCGGGATGCGCTGTTCCGGCGTATCCTGATAAGTTCCGATGATCGTATCCCGCTGCGCGTACCACAGATCATAAAGCGCAGCGATCTCCGGATTCTTGGCCAGCTCGTCCACGACGGCGTTGACCAGATTGCGCCCGGCCTGCGGCAGATAGCCGTAGACCTTTTTGCCCTTGTGGTTCTGTAGCTGCCGGGATAATTTCAGAAGTAGCTCCGTGACCACCGGATCGTCATAGCTGCCGGAGTTGATGCGGGCAATGATGTCCGAGAGAATGTCCCGACTGCGCCCGGTCAGCTCATTGCGCTGATTGGTCTGCTCTACATAGACCTGCAAGAGATCATGGCGAAAGATCTGCTTTGCAAAGGCCGCCTTGAGATTGCAAATCCCCTGCTTGGTGAGATAGGGTTCTTTGCCGGTGGAGTAGACCACCATATGCACATGGGGATGATAGCTCTCATCGTGATAGGCGGCATACCATTTCAGATCCGTCAACGGGATCTTCATGTTCTCCGCAATGGTTTCCGCCTGAGAGCGCAGGAGATTTCTCCAAGCATAGGCATTGTCGTAACCAAGACGGGCCGCATCCTCCCGGCGCAGAGAAATGATATGCGTCCACACGTTGCCGTCGTGATTTGCAACCTCTGCCGCCACTTGAGAAAGGTTGATCGGCACATCCGCATCGGTAAATAAACCGTGTGCGCCGTGCCGCTCGGCACGAGGGCGCTTGGCAATATACGAAACATAGTTTTCCCGTTTGCCGATAAGATCCACATTGTCATCGATGGCGCGGGAGATCAGCTCGGAAGCGGTTCCCTTATCGGGCTTGGCAAGGTAATCGGTATATTCAAAGCTGTCTTTCACTTCCGGAAAGTCCCGCAGGAGATCGGCGATCAGTTTTTTCTGCTCTTTAGTCGCAGGCTGACGCTTCCATGTGTCATCGATCTTCTGCACACCCTCGCGCTTTGCGATATACTGAATAAGATGCTCGGAGTGCTGCTTGCTGCCCGCACGGAGATACCGGCTTTTCAAAATGATCCGCGCCATCAGTCATCTCCGTTTTGGAATCGTACCGCATCTTCTAAGCGCACCGCGCCTCGCAGCCGTTTCACTTCTTCCACGCACAACCCGCGCAGCCGAGAGAGTGTGTCCTCATCGATCTGATTGGCGGCGGCAGTGACATGAAGCACCATGCACAGCTCCACAGCGATCTTGAATAGCAGCGACGCCATCCGATCCTCTAAAGAGTCGAGGCTGCCCTGCATGGTGGAGACGATCACGCCGGGCAGGTAGGCCCGGTACTCCGTGCTTGCCAGATACCCACAGTAAAACAGAATCGCTTTCTCAATGAATTCGCTGGGGCTTTTGCAGTTGTCGGCCTCATAATTTTTCGATATTTTCTCCTCTGTAGACGGGTAGATCCACAGAGGGATACGGATCTTCTTTTCTTTCAGGATGTTCACCTCCAAACGCTTGGATTTGCGGGTGCTTTATGGGTGGCCGGTGTACCCGTAATCGTGGAATGCCTCATACAGGTGTACCTAAAGTGGAAAAGGTTAAAATGCGCAATCTCCTGAACGCAGTCCGCATTGCGGGCTGCTGTGGATCGGCGGGCGGCGTTTACAGCCACCCGCCTTTATCCTGCAACCAAATCGCAGGCGAATGCCAGCCGATTTGGCGCCGCATCCGTCTTGGCACACGCCCCCGTAAAGCCGCACGTTTTGCTGCGTTTTCACTTTGGCGGGTATCGTCCCGCTTCTCCGCCGAAAGCTCCACACGAGGCCACACGGGGGCTTACTGGCGGGGCTTTGGCTTGTGTGGGACTTTCCCGTCCAACCGGGTAAAGCAGCTTTCGGTATAGGACAGCCCGTGTCGCTTCGCAGCGTCGTCGAGAATGCGCAGCATCTCGGCCTCTTTGGGGCTGGCTGTGTCAGAAATGCCGTCGTAAAAGATCCATTCCGGGGAAGCGGGATCGTCCTTGACCAGCACATCATATCCCTGTATCAGCGTTTCATCTGAGCGATAAAGCACGGCGTTCAGGCGAAGGCAGCCAACGGTCAGAGCCGCAATGACCATTTCGGAAAAGTCCTCCGGGGGCTGCCTTTTCAGTTGCCGGAGGCTCCGTTCATCCAGATAGCGCTCATAGATATAATCGCTGCCAAGCTGCTTTTGCAATTCTCTTTTGCGGCTCATAGGTGCATTCCCTCCGAGAAATAGAACGGATCCGTTTCATCCAGTTCTGGTTCATCCTCGTCTAAATCCGGATCGTCATCTTCCTCCAGTCCGTCCCCGTCTGGTTCTGCATCGCTTTCAAAACGAAAGATGGACTCTTGGCGTGGCCAATGCGAGCCGTAAAACTGCACGGTACTCTCCCGGAGCGCCTGCTCCAAAGCGGCGGGATCCAGTCCGCAATCCTCATAACCCTCCCGGATGACATCGTAGTAATACGACGCTGGCAGGCCAAAGTCCATTTTGAGATTCATCACATACACCATGGCTGTAACCTCTTTGCCGTCCAGCTGCACGGGCACATCCTGCTTGAAGTAGTGCGAGGGGTAGCCCTCATACCGGTCGAGTGCCTGCTCATTCCGCTTGGAGATTTCCCACACGGCTACCGGCACCGACGCTCCATCCTTGGGGGCGATCGTAGCGTATGCACCGTGAGACTGCCCTTTGAATTGCAGCTCGAAGTTTTCGATCACACCTGTCCCGTACAGCCTTGCACCGGGACATCGGCTCGTCATTTGCTGAATATTCAGATTGCTGCCGTAGGCAACATATAGTCGTTTGCTCATATTCTTTCTCCTTTATCCCATCGACATGGTGAAAGCAGGCGTATCCTGCTCTTGCTCATCGGACGGCGCTGCCGGTTCGGACTCCGGCAGCACCGTCTGCTGTTCCTCTAACCGCTTAGCGGCAAGCCGGGCTTTCTGCGCTTCGGCCTGTGCCGGATCCCGCCATGCAATGTTGCCCTCCAGATTTTTCAGCAGGTGCTGCCGTGCAGTTTTGAATTCGTCCCCGATCATACCAAGGCGAAGAAGCCATGTGCGGAAGGTGTATTTTTCATTTTCCGGATGGGTCTTGGCACGGGATGCTCCACGCTGCACCAACGCCTGATGGCTGATGGCGAGGCAGAGCTGGATATAGCTTTTCACCTCACCGGCATGGAGGGTAGAATTGAACAGCCGGAATTCGATGGTGCCTTTAGAGAACACGCTGTGCAGATTTAGCGCATGGTAGCGGCTGTTGTCGTAATGATCGTATCGACCGCCCATACCGTTGTACCACAGTTCTTCGACCTCATCCATGGTCTTGGGCCGCTTGTGATTCAGCTCCTCCAGAAATCGGGTGTCCGCTTTCTGACAATAGTGCTCCCGGTTGACCTTCACCTGCAGCGTTTTATAGAGCAGGTCCTCCTTGGCGGCCATGATATTCACAATGTTGCGCAGGGTCTGTGGCGTATGCGCAGATGCATCCACATGAACATGGATGCCGCAGGAGTCGTTGACTCTGGCGCCTCCGGTTCGGAGTTTACGCACCAGTTCCTGTACCGTTTCGATGTCCTCGTACTGGCAGATGGGCGACACAAATTCCACCGAGTAATCCCTGCTTGCCGCTCGGTTGTTCCCGTTGCGGCAGCGGATGGAGGCGTCGCTGACCACTTTCCACTGCCGGTTTTGTTCATCCCGGATCGTATAGGCATCGTAAGCACCGCCCACATGGGTAGCCTGCGTAGCAAAGTGACCGGCGATGATCCGCGCTGCTGCGCTGCGGGTCAGGCCGGTCATTTCGATCTCAATACCGAAGTTCTGGCTTCTCAAGCGGGATCACCGCCGGTTGCAGACGGCACGCCCACAGCAGAGGAAGGAGCAGGGCGAGGCTTTTTCGGCTTGACTGCCGTCTTGCTCTCTGCGTTCAGCTCAATGAATTCCCGGACACCCGCAGGCACATATTTGCCGTACAGCGCCTCCGCCGCCTTTTCCAGCTCGTCCTCAAAGGACAGATCCTTTTGTGCCATATACAGCTTTGCAGCGGAGAGCTTCTCCGCATCGAAAGTCACAGAGATCATTGCTTTCTTCATTTGACTCACCTCACATTCGCATTTCGGGCTGTGCCATGGCCGGCTCGGCATATTGCTGCGTATTCAAAGCAGTCAGCCCATTGTTATAATCGTCCACCATTTTCTCAGCCTCGGTCATGGTATGCCCGCCGTCATACCATCGGGATTCCATCTCCGCAAGGGTATCTTCCACGGTATCTCTCACATGGGCAGAGTAGTCCTTGGCCGCATCGAGAAACGCATCCCGGCCATGCTTTTTGTAGATCCCGTATAGGGTCCTCATTTTTCCTTTCATGCTGCACCGCCTTATAACGAGAGAACAGGATCGGAATGATCGTTCCGCTTCGGATGCTGATCCTCGCTGTGGTAGATGCCGTCATCCATGACATCGGAGCCGAGCATTCCGAGCACATGGTCCAACTGCTCCGCACCGGAGCAGCAATCCGGCGCGTTGGCAAGATAGGCAGTTGTCTGCACAGCGTCCTCTGCCAGCAACGCTTCGTTAGTCCGTTGTTCCTGCTCCTGCCGCTGCTCGGTAGGTGTGGCGAGCCGGTTTTGTTTTTCATTCATGGGGTTCCTTCCTCCGTTTCTTCGATATAGGTGATATAGGGGATCTTCAGCCAGTGCGTCCAGCCACTGCTGCCGATCGGTGTCTGAACAACACCGACCTTGGTGCCGGAGGCATGGATGACCTGACCGTTCCCAATATAAATTCCAATGTGCCCCTCATGCCAGACCGCAAGGCCGGGGATCTCCGGAATGGTATCGATCGTTCCTTTCTCGGTGGCGTTGTCGTACATGGCGTCTGCGCCGATGTCGGGCATATCATTTGTACCGTATTCGATCTCATGGGTATCAGCATTCAGCCAACCGTAGCCCTTGATGAAACCGACGCAATCGGCAGTGCGCCCGCCCAGCCAGTTTTGACGGATGAAGTCCTCGTAGCCGCCGACCTCATCCGGGTACTGTGCGGCCTTTGCCTCATAATAGCTTTCCGTCAGCACCTCTCCGAAGGTGCCCCACACATAGCCCCATCCGGCTTTTTCAGCGGCGATGGCCCACTGGACCAGATCCAGATTGTTCTTGGTCGAGGGATCCGTATAGTGAGAGGTGTCGATATACACAGCCCGGATCGCCTGCATCACCTGCGTGAAATCCTCCGGGGCAAGGCTTGTCCCAAAGGCAGCATTCACCGCCGAGATAAGCTGCGCATCCGTCTGTTCTGCTGTGAAGCAGCCCACCAGCTTTTCTACAAATCCGTTGTCATCGGCAAAATCAGAGAGCGCCAGCACATAGAGCACCTGCGCCTCTTTCACCCGTGCCGGAAAACCGGCGGCGACCATGGCATCCTCAATAGAGTACATGGTATCTTCCACCGCCTGCAGCTTGGCTTGTTCCTCGGCAGACAGATTTTCTACCACCATGGTCTGCAGGCGATCCGTGTCGATCTCGATTCCGCCGTTAAAAATGCTGACCACGGCGACGATGGGCATAATGATGATGATAAGCACGCCGAGCACGATCCCGCCGATCGTCTTGAGCGCTTTCTTGTCCGTCATCAATGCGACGGCGATTTTCTTGAGTGCTGCGGCTACCGTTGCGCTCATCGTCCGCCTGCCTTGCCGAACAGCGCCGCCTTATAGTCCGGTGCGATGACCTGCAGCAGATACCGCTCGTTGCCGCAGCGATAGAGGCAAGTGCCTCGCTCCGGGTATTTGATCAGTTCGAATTCGCTCGGCTCGACCTGCAAGGCATCCATATATTCTTTTGGATTGATCTGCCCAGCGTTGAACAGAAACTGATGGGTCGGGATGGAAAACAGCGGCTTCGTGTACTCCCGGATAGCGGGAATCAAAAAGTCCTCGATGTTCTGGCTGGCCAGAATGATTGAGGAGTCCTTTTTGCGCACACGCTTCATGGCGTTGCGGATATATTCGATCGCAGTCATATTGGTGAGGAACAGATACAGCTCGTCGATACTGGCGGCTGTGCTGCCCCGGCCCAGAAGCTGATTGCTCATGAAGGACAGAATATTGAAGAGCATGGCATCTTTCAGACGCTTGTTGGTATCCAGCAAGCCTTTCACGCCGAACACCAGGAAGTCGCTGCCGGTGATATTGGTGTGGCCGTTGAAGTATTTGCTTTCCGCACCGACACACATGGAATGGATCCCAAGACAGACCTCCTGCAGCGTTTCCTCGGTATAGAGGTACTTGCGTTGCTTGTCGTAGCCATAGAATTCTTCCTCGCACAGCTTGTAGAAGTCCTCCATGATGGGAAAGTCGGATGGCTTTTTCATGCCGTAATCCGTGCTATCGGTAATGCTGAACCGGGCATACAGCTTCGAGAGCAGGATCTCTATGGTGTCGATCTGCGTATCGGTGAAATCCTTATAGGCCCGGAAGAAGTCTTTCAGAAAGGCGATGTGCTGGCTCAGCCGGGTGACCTTTCGGAATGCCTCCGGCGTTGTTCCGTCCACCTCGCCGCTGCCATCCGACCACGCTTTCGGCTCTAATGGGTTAATGGTGTGGTCGCCGGAGAGAAAGTCGATATAGCAGCCGCCGAGGGATGCGCAGAGCTCCTCATACTCCGATTCCGGATCCAGACAAATAACCGCCTTGCCGGACTCCCGAATGTTCGTGAGCAACAGCTTGAGCAGATAGCTTTTGCCCTGACCAGAGTTGCCGAGAATGAGGATGTTGCTGGTGGTCTTATCCTCGGCGCGGCGGTCAAAATCCACCAGAATATTCGTGCCGAACTTATCCCGCCCGATATACAGACCCTGCGGATCCGTTTTGCCGGAAAAGTTGAAGGGATACAGATTCGCCGCACTGGAGGCGGGCAGCACACGCTCATATTGTGCGCCGAACTGGTTTGCACCCACGGGCAGAACAGAGAGGAATCCCTCTTTTTGCCGCAGGGTCAGCCGATCAACAGAGATCTTCGACCGGGTCAGCTCCATGGCGATGTCAGACTGCAGTTCCCGAAGAGCGTCCATGCTGCGGGCTTTCAGCTCGAGGAATACCGATACATGGAGCAGCGGCTCCCGGTTCTTTCGCAGGTTGGCCAGCAGCTCCACCACGTCCTGCAGGTTGCCCTCCGCCTCGATGGTTTCGTTTACATCGTTGCCGCCGCTTTTGAGCTTGTTGCGGCGGGTGGCATTCTGGATGATCTTACGCTGCTCGCCCGCCTCCACCAGTCGGTGGTAGATCCGCAGGGTCACGCCGCTGCGGTCAGCGAGCTGGGCAAGGATCGCCTGCTCCTCGGTGGAGGGCGGGTATTCCCGGATCACCCACACACAGCGGTAGCTGTCGCCGAGAATATAATGATCTGAGAGAAATTTTACGGTGCCTGGCAGGATCATATCAAAGAAGTCCTTGGTACGGAGTTCCTCGGCCTGCTCCGGCGTCAGTACCTTTGGTTTTCGCTTGAACATATTGCCTCCTTTTGCCGCCCTGCAGAGCGGAGGCAACCGGCAGTCGCTTCCACATCTGCAAAACGACTGTCATGTTTTAAGTTTTTACGGCGGCTACGATCAGCCTGCCATTCCCGCCGCCGTAGCAGGTGGATAGGGTGAGAAGCTGCTGACCATAAGCCGGAATGATGCCGGTCTTATAGCAGGCTTTGCATAGCAGATCTGCGACCTGTTCGTCGAAACCCGCACTGCTGCTTGCCTCAATAAAGTCGTACCATGGATCTGTCTTTTGCACCGCAGCCACGGCGAACACCGTATACCGGGAAAGTCCCGCAGCGGTTTGCAGCTCGATCACGGGATGCTCGGCGGCAAAGTTCGCATCGGTATAGCCGGTGAGGTTGCCGAACATCGTGCCGTTTCTCATGTTGTGCCCGTAGAGAATGAGATTGCTGTTTTCGTCGCACCGATAGTCCAGAAACGGCACACCGCTTTGACTGTATGCAACATAAAAGCTCCGGCGCAGGTACCGCTGGGGTTCCTCCGGCGTGAACATAACCGGATAGTCGATCTGGGTTCCGGGAACACACAGCCAGCCGATGCAGTCCGGATTTTGTGCAAACAGTTCCGTCAGGTCACGCAACTCCGCTGCCGGTTCCGTGTTTTCCTCCGGAGCAGTCGTTTCTTCCAGCGCGGTTGCTGCAAAAGGCTCTGTGGCCGGTGGCACTGCCAAGACTGCAAGATCAGAAAATTCATCTTTTTCTCTCTGCCGGGCGGAAATCTCACTGTAGATCTTCCAACCGGAGAACAGGGCAAGTACGGTCAGCAGCAGGCATAGAACGCTAAGTGCGATCTTCTTCGTCATCCGCATCCACCTCATAGAACTGCTCACCGTCTGCGTCCGGCATGGCATCGCCGTTCATACTGGCCTCGAAATACAATGCGAGAAAACGCTTGATCTCTGGTCTTTTCATACGATGCACCTCAAAGCCCTGCTCGGAAATGGTTTTCTCGATCCGATTGGCGGCATCGAAAATCTGCTTGTCCTTTGTGTTTTTCAGCCGGGCCATGAACAGAAACTGCCGGGCCGTGGCCATCTCCATCTGGATATGGTCCAGATGATCAATATCTCTTTTGATGATCTTCCGCACCTTGGGATCGTATTCCTCGGCCAGCCTGCCGGTCAGGTACGCTTTGTTATCGTCAAAGCATTCCGAGGAGTCGGTGCAGGTGATCTCAATGTCCGGAATGGCTGAGAGCACCATCATCAAGTGACGGATCTTGATCTCAATATTCGTGTGAGAAAGCACCGAAATGTTGGTGGGCGCTACGAGATAAAAGAGCAGCTCATATTTGCCCACTGCAAGGCCGTATTTTGTAAAGGTTCGGATGCCGAGAAGCTCCTGCACCGAGCGGCCCTTTTTCTTTTTCTGCTGTTTTTCTGCCATGGGTTCACCTCCATTCGTAATACTGTTGTGTGCTGATAAAGTACCGCACGGCGTATTTGATAAAATCCAACACGGTGGTATCATCCATGCGGATAGTCAGAAATCCGAAGCACAGCGTTGCTGCTGCCGGAAGAAAGAATCCGAGCTGCACCAAGGCCACAATGGACAGCAGCGCTGCAATGCCGAGAATACAAAAATCCCGCAGGCCCCAAAGCCACAGATTGGCCGTGGCTTTCAGGTTTTGCGGATACAGATATTGTGTCATATTGGTCCCTCCCGTTACTTGCCCGTGGCTCGTGCAACGCTGCGGGTCAGATTTACGGCGGTCGTCGTGGCATGGACAACGCTCATCATGTTGACGCGCACAGAGCTGTCAAGGCCAAACTGCTGCGCAATGCGGGGCACCTCATTGGCCGCCAGCATGACGCCAAGGCCCAACAGCATATTACCGGGGAAGGTCAGAAGCCCCAAAAACAGCAGGCTGGTCTGCATGAAAGCCGTCAAGCACAGTGCTGCGATCTGTTTCATCCACTGGTTGAAACCATCCTGATAGCCCCTCGGTACGCTGAACATATACAGTGACCCGACTGCGATCTGGATCAGCAGAATGCCGCCGCGCTTGATATTGGCGAAAAAGATCTTGATCACGCAGTAGGCAAAAGCGATCAGCGCAAGGATGTTGAACAGATTGAAGCTGACATTGTTTGCTACGGAAAAGCTGCCGACCAGCACGCTGGTGCTTTCTCCGGCAAGGTCGATGCTTCGGCCACCGGCGAAAATGGCAGACAGATCATGGGAAAAGGTGTTCTGCAGGCTGACGCAGAATTTGTACAGTTCCACCGGGACGATGCCGATCAGCGAGCAGGCAAAGAAGCCTTTCAGAATGTTGATGGCCGTTGTCTTGATGTTGGCCCGTCCGCACTGGTACTCGATGGCGACATCGAAGATCGCTACGACCACACCGGCTGCAAACAGCGCCCAGCCGAACAGCGTAAACAGCCGGATCGTTGCCTGTATCCAGTCCAGCTGGAAGATGTCAGCGCCCATGTTGCCCATCATGGTAAAGAAGTCGGCTACGGCGTTATAGATCGTTTCGTAGAGCCATTGCAGCATGGTATTCCAGATCACATTGGAGATCTGCTCGCCAAGTGCCTCAAAGGTACTCCCGATGGCGTTGCCGATGCCGGAAAAAATATCCCCTAACCAATCAAACAATCACTTCACCTCCCGTCAGGGCCGCCGCTTTTCGCAGCGGCCCTGCGTGACGGATCAGAGGATAGACCAGATATACAGCGGTGCAGTCAGGGTAAAAATAAGGCAGGCGAACAGAATGCAGGGCGCTGCAAATTCAAACTGCCCGTGCTTTCGGTACTCAAAGTAACTGGTACCGACCTTGACAAAGAACAGGATCGCCAGGATCATATCCACCACCGGGAACACCACATTGTTGACCACCGTCTGGATCTGGGCTTTCGCCGTATTCCAAGTCTGCTCAATGGCTCCGGCCACATCGCCTGCGGCAAATGCGGTCATGGAGCACATCGAGATCATCACGGCCAGCAGCCCCGCAAGAAGCAGCGTCCGCGTTGCTTTCTTTCTCATCATGCATTACCTCCCAATACTTTTTGAATTTCATTTTGCCGGATCTTCCGTATGCGGATGTTCAGGTGTTTGCAAAACTGCAGCTCGGCGGCCATGCCCTCGGTCACGGTATCGCCGAACAGCCAAAGCTCATCACAGAACCATAAAAGAGCTATTCCTGCACTGTGTCCAATCTCACGCTCCGCCGGTACGCTGTCATCAAGACATTTCGCATAGAAATGCGGCACGACCGGAGCCGTGCCGCACAGCAGAGCATACCTGCAGTACTGTCGGATCTTTTCAAGATTGGCGGTTACATCGCCGCCAAGGGGCGCACACAGATACACCTTTTTCATTCGTCGCTGTCATCGTCCTTTTTGCGCTTGGCAAACAGAATGCCGCAGGCGATGGCACCGCCAAGGGCAATGCTGCCCAACCCGATCCAAAAACCGAGGTTGCTCTCATCGCCGGTCTGCGGTACATCCGGCGTGGGGATCTTCTCGTTGGTCATCTCCGCCTTGACGATCTGTCCGTCCTCAGTGATCTCAAATTCGTGGGGTGTCGTGTCGATGCGGTAGCCCTCCGGGGCATCGAATTCCTCATAGGTGTATTTTCCATAGCGCAGCGTGAATTTAGCAATGCCGTTTTCGTCGGTATAGCCCTCAGCGACAACATTCCCGTCTGCGTCCTTGATACGGAAGCCTGCGCCCGGCAGGAGCTTACCGTCTGAAATATCTTTCTTGGTAAGCTCCAATTCACCGGTGATCGGTTTGTTTTCCAAGTTTCCAAGCTCGATCACAGCGCCGTTTTCGCTGATCTGCACGGTAAAGATCTCATCCGACAGCACATAGCCCTCCGGAGCTGCGATCTCCCGCACCAGCCAAACACCGTAAGGGATGTCCTCGAAGGAAAAGCTGCCGTCCTCGGCGGACTCGGCAGTCAGGAGCGCATTTTCCATGGTGAAGTCTGTGCAGTCGGCACGGAACAGCCCGAACACCGCACCGGGGAGCGGCTCGCCCTGTTCATCCACCTTGATGCCGGTGATGCTGCCGCGAATGATGCGGTTCCCAATGGCCTCGCCGTTGTTTACCTCGATCCTGACCACGGCAGTGGTATCGTCCTCGTAGGTGAAGGTAATGGGATAGGTTTCCTCGCTGATGAGATACGGCGCATCGACGGCATACTCTTTCACATAATAGCTGCCGATCGGAAGGTCGGAGGCAAACACCAGCGTGCCGTCCGCCTGCACACCGGCGATCTCGATCAGGCCATCTGCCGGGATTACGGAGCCGTCCGCTGCGGTCAGTTCCTCCGCCGCATAAAGGGCGAAATACACATGAAGGATCTCGTCGCCGCTACCGATCCGGAACAGCTCGTCCTTCTCCAGATCCTTGTACAGCTTGACCTCCACTTTCTGGCGCTCGTTATACACAGCGACAGAGGTGCTGGTGACGCTGATCTCCTGACCGGCATAGACCAGCTCGGCAGTGAGGACGCTATTATCCCTGACCATACCGTAAGGCGCTTTGGTTTCATGGATCTCATATTTGCCCAGATACAGTTCACGGCTTTCTGTCGTGCCATCTGCGGTCGTAGTCAGTGTATCGACCACATCGCCCTTGGCATAGCGCAGTGTGCCGTCGGGCGTGAACACATCTGCAGCTGCGCAGATCTCAAATTCCGCACCGGCAAGGCCGCTTTCTCCATAGACCGGGGTATATCTGCCGTCCTTTTCCGTGACAGAGGAAAACACCTCGCCAGTTTTGACGATCCGGATCTTTCCTTTCTGCGGGGCATTCGGCTTTTCTGCGATCACAAGGGTGATGCCGTCAGCGCTTTCGGCGTTTTCTGCTGTAACATCGAAATACACCGGCTCAGGGTTCAGCACATACCCGTGGGGTGCCTGCACCTCGACGATGGAATACCCCGTGCCATACGGCAGCATCTCCGGCGTGATGAGCCAGCCGCCATCGTTGGTCACAAAATGGGAGTGCGTTTCCGGCTGCGGGTAGGTGGTTGTCATCTCCACCAGCTTGCCGTCCGGATCGTAGATCTCAAAGGCGGCACCGGCATAAGGAATAATCTTGCCGGTTTCGGCATCGACCTTGACGATCTTCAGATAGGCTTTGAATTCAGCATTGTTGATGAGATACTGATAGGTCTTTCCGTGCTCGGAGATCCGGACGGTAAAGGCAGGCATCAGCTCACGACCGTCCCAGCCCTTGGTCTGCTCCACCACATACTCGCCGAAGGGCAGCGCCTTGCTCTGGGCAAAACCATCCTCGCCGCAGACAAGCACATCTCGCTCGTCCGGATCGGCGGCGTCATAGCTGCCGGAGGCTTTGAGATAAATCTGGAACTGAGCACCGGCCTCCGGTGTTTCGATCTTGGTGCTGCCGTCATCCGTATGCTTGATGATGGCGATGCTGCCCTTGATGACATCCTCGCCCACATCGACGGCAACGGCGTTGTGCTCCAAGGTGAAGTTTCCGGCCTCTGCACCGACGGGATAGACCGTTTCGTCCAAAAGATAGCCGATAGAGGGCGTGATCTCACGGATCGTCCAGCCGTTGCCGCACACATATTCCTTTGTCGTAAAGCTGCCGGAGGCATCGGTTTCATAGGTGTCAACCAGATCATCGCCGTGATAGATGCCATACACGGCACCGGCCAGCACAGCATCGCCCTGCGGCGAGCCTTTTTCGCTGTCCTGTTTGGTCAGGGTCACGCTGAACTTTTTGAGAACATTGCCGAATTCTACGATGGCAGTCTGGCCGCTGACTACGCACACGGTCTTGCTCTCCTGCGGCACATAGCGGTCATCCACAAGCTCCGTGACGGTATATTCACCGGGGGTAAGGTTGTCGATCTGGATCTCACCGTTTTCTCCGGTCGTAACGGTTTCGTTCACCCCATTGCCGGTGATCGTGAAGCGGATGCCGGACACAATACCGTCCTCGGAGGTCTTGATGATCTTGGCGCTGCCGTAGGATACCTTGACATGAAGGTAGCCCGTGACGGGGTCGTTCACTGACTCCGCATAGGTGACCAGATCCTGCAGCGTAGCGTTACCGGGGAGGTAGTGGCCGTCACTCCAAGTGATGATCCCACGGCGCTGGGAATCTTTCTTTTCTGCCGTAATGGTGACGGTATCCTCCGGTGCGGTTTTTGCCGTGATGGTCAGTGTGTTGCCGCTGACGGAGAAGCTGAGACCGCTGCCGCTGAAGCTGTAATTGCCAAGGACGCCGTTGGTATCGGTCAGTGTCGCCGCGTATCCCGAGCCGTTCCATTCCAGCTCAATGTCCTGCGCTCTGCTGCTAGATTTGCTCATGAAGCTGGGGATCTTGCTGTGGCTCTGTACATTGGCCTCGATCATGCTGTAGTAGCTGAAAATCTGACTGCGCAGCGGATGGCTTGCGCCGATTTGCTCGGTCACAGCATTGTAGCCGCCGGTGCTGACATGAGAAAAGTCCGAATCTCTTTCACCAACGACTGTTTCCCAAATGAGAAGCTGCGTTGCAACGGCGTAGGCCAGCTTATCGGCTCCCTCATTCTGACTTCTCCATGAGGTAGAAATGCTGCCGGTATAGCCATACTGCATGATTCTGCCGATAAACTGCTTGATCTCATACGGCTCGATGGTGTGGTTGTAGTCAGAGGGATAGTTCTCCCAAAAGTCCTCGCCCCATTTGGAAAGGGAATCCCCAGTTTCCAATGGAACGCCGGGTTCGATGCAGTAGCAGATGTTGCCCTCATACGAGCCCATGGCACGGACGATGGTGAAGAGTGATCGACCGGAGGACCACCCGTTCATATACTGGAGATTGTCATGTCCCCAAGTTCCGCTGTAGTCAAGGTCGGCATCTCCCTCGCGGGGATACGCCACGAGATAGACATCCGACTGCTCTCCGGCTGCGAAAGCGGTTGTGGTACCGAAGCCGAGAACGGCGGTAAAGCACAGGAGCACTGCCAAAAACAGCGACAGGCCCCTTTTGCAGGTCGTAGCAAACATAGTAAAAACTCCTTTCAGATAGGAAAAAGCGCACCGAATGTCGATGCGCTTTCTGCTTTGTATTTTGTTTTATGGTCATGCATAGCCGATATAGATATCCCACGAGCTTTCTGTCCGAGGCTCTGCCCATATCCACACAGCCGTGATGTCCGCATCCCGGCTGTATTTGTTCAGCAGCCCGCACAGATCCCGTTCCAGATATCGACTGGCACTGCTGGCGATGGTGGGATTATCCCAACAGCTTACTGCCTCACTGTCCAGCTCCAAGCCGACGCTTTCGGCATAAGCCTTGGCGAAATCCACCCAATACCCCACATCGAACGCCGGCTCCGGTGCCGGTTCTGTTGGCACAGGTTCTGGCGGATCAGAAGTATCCTCGACCGGCGGCTCCGGTGCCGGTTCGACCGGTGATGGCTCTGCCGGTCGCTCTGCGAGAGTAGGCGACTGTGATGCCTCCGGATGCTCAGATGCACTTGGTGCGCTTTCCGACACCGGCGGTTCGGGAACTTGCGTCGGTGGTTCTGTTTCTTCTGCCGGTAGCATTTCCGGTGCTGACACTGTTTCGACCGGTGCATAGGCGTCCGGCGTGCTGACGGGTGTCGGCTCCGACGGCGCAGCAGCGGACGATGCAGTAGCAGGCGGTTCTATAGGCGCAGGCAGTGCCGTTTTTGTGCCGCATCCGGCAAGGCTTGTCAGAAGCAAGCCTGCAAGGAGGAGCACGAATATTCTGCGTTGTTTCATGTTGATCACCTCTGCCTACAAGGATACCGATGCAAGGCTGAAAGTCCAGCGAGAATCGAAACTTTTTTGTGGAGGCTACATCGACCGCACCATGCCGGGGCTTTCGTCGATAGATTCCTCCATATCCGGAGCCTCATCCTGCTCCATGTGCAAACGCTGCTCGTATGCGGCAAGGACAGCGTCGTTGATGGCGTTGCGGGAGGTTTCGTTCATGGCGAACACGGTATCCGAATACTTCATGTCGCCGTTCCTGTCCTTATAGCTGCGATACGGCATTCGGGCGAACAGCCCGTTTTTGCTGTCCATGACCGCAATGTCCCGCACGACATATTCGCCGCCGAGGATCACACTGGCGTATGCTTTAATGCGGTTGTTCTCACCGACCATGCGGTCGATCTGTGCTTTGATCTTCATTGTTGTACCTCCATTTTCTGTTTTACCATGCGAAAAAGGTAAAGCCCATATGCTCCTGTACTTCCTCCGGGGAAATATCCTCGATCTCCGCAAAGCGCTGTTTGTATCGCTCTACCTCCGCATCGGTCAGCGAGCGGAAGTTTTCGCCGTCTGTACCAACGACAAAGAACGGTCCGGCGATTACATCTCCGTTCAGGCGGCGGTTTCCGTCCATCCCCATGAGCTTAGACTCCTCATTGCAGACGAGGAGCGTGCCGTCGCCGTTGCCGATGACCTCGATCATGCCGCCGACCGTTTCCTGCAGATTCTCAAGCTGGTCGGTGATATTCAGCTCATAGGGTGCTTCATGGGGTTCCACCATGACAACACGAAGGATCTTAGACATTGGATTCACCGCCTTGCTGCTCCGCCCAGCGCACCGACAGATGGATGAGTGCCGCCCGCTGCTCCTTGGCAGAAAGGCTGTCCAGAAAATCCAGAAGCGTGATGCCCTCCGGCTGCGGTTTAATCGGAGCGCCGGGAACATTCCTGCAATCATTGCAGAGCTTTTCTCTCCGGACAATCACCGTGCGGTCATCCTGCTCGGCAAAGGACAGAACATCATTGCAGGAAAAGCCTACCCGCTTGCGGATCTCATAGGGGATAGTGATACGCCCGCGCTTTCCGAGAATGCGGTACAGCTTAGTCATCCCCGTCACCTCCGGTCATCTGCTCTTTCAGACATTCGCCGCAGCAGGGGCAGCAGTACGGGCAATCCTCGCAATCCTCGTTGTAGCTTTCACAGAAGGCATCGTCCTCTGCTTTCTGGATCACGATGCGTTTTCCGTCCACGAAGGCTTCCGCCATAACGCCGGGGATGATGCCGACAGCCTCCAGCGCATCAGTGGGGACGGGGATCAGTTCAAAATCATATTTCATGGTAGAGTATCCTTTCATTCAGAATTTCCTGCGAATCCAGCCGGTCAAACAGCGTGAGCTGCACGCAGGATCGGGCCAGCTCTGTGGTGTCGTAGTTGGAGATCAGCAGCTCCGGGTACTGCTTTCCGTTTTCGTATCGCTGCGCAATGTTGGATAGTCGAGAGATGCCCTCGATCACAATGCCGGGGCGGTCATACAGTGCCCGGATCTCAGGACAGTCGTTGTACGAGAGCAGAAACTTTCCCTTGATCCCCAGCAGTGTATCGGCAAGTCCGGCATGGTCAAAGCCGTCTGTGGAAACCGCCTCGTAATACTGATCTGCGTTGTAATACGGCGGGTCGCAGTAGAAAAAGCTCTCCGGACGGTCATACTGCCGGATGAGCTTCACACAATCCTTGTTCTCAATGACGACCTTTTGCAGCCTGCCTGCCGCCGACTCGATCAGCGGAAAGTTGTTCCACATGGCATGGGGTTGGCTGCCGAAGGTCGAGGTCCCGGCTGCATAGCTGTACCGGATCAGCGCATAGTAATAGGCGGCCCGGCGCACATCCGGGAGTACGGCTTGGGAATGCAGCATTCCTTTCATATACTCGAAGTCCAAGCGGGAATTGAGCATATACCGCAGCTCATCCCGTAGGGCCTCCGGCTGCTCCCGGACGCAGCGGTACAGGTTCACAAGATTCCCGTTGAAGTCGTTGAACACCTCAAAATCATTGCCGGGCGGCTTGTGGAACAGCACCCATCCGGCCCCGCCGAATACTTCGATATACCGTTTGTAGTTTCGTGGGAAGCGGGCGAGTATCTCGTCCCGAAGGGCTTTCTTGCCGCCGACCCACGCCATAAAGCTGTTGATGAAATCACCTCCTTTGTGGAGGCGTCTGCGCATACAAAGGTTCCGCAGAAAACAGAAAGAAGCCGTTTTCCATGTACAGAACATCCATACACGCAAAACGACCTCTTTGATTTAGACTTTTAGCAGAGCTTCATTTCCTCGGCCTCCTGCGGGGAGGTGTCAGAAAGGAAATCGGAGAAATTTTCTCTTTCACCGGAAAAGTTCGGACTTGTTTCTTCGTCAAGCGGGATATATTCGCTTTTTCCAAAGTCCAGCGGCTCTTTCAGAATCACAGAGCCACCATGGTTGACACCGACACTCGGTTCTACGGAGCAGAATTTGCCGCCGTCATCGCTGTGGCGCAGGTGGTAGCAATACAGCCCCTCCGGAATGTCTGCATCCGTCAGTCGGGCATTTGAGAACAGTGCTGTTTTACCGAGCAGCTCGATCTTCTCGTATTCATCATCCTCCAGATTGACATAGTCTGTACCGGCTGCATTCAGAGCGAGTCCATAGTCCAGCGGTTCCAGCCCCATCAGCTCACAGCCGAGATCAATGGCCTCCCGCTCTGTTTCGGGAAACCATTCTTCGATTCGTACTCCGTTCTGATAGCGGTATCTGCCGCAGTTATGGCCGATGTCCTCATCGGCCCACTCGTGCTCGATCTCCACATTGGGGAACATCTCCGCCAGCTTTTCCATTACCGGGTGCGGAGCAGACCATGCCGTCAAGAAGTTCAGGGCGTCCCCATCCTGATAGTCTACTTTCGCCTCACCGTAGCCGTAGGAATTCCATTTAGTGCCCCAATGATGGTTACGCCACCCATACCATGTGGGTACTCCGTATAGGCGAATGTTGTTCCAAGCGGCTTTTCCAAGTTCCCATTCTTCTGGACGGATATCCGAGCGCTGCCGAAGGAAAGCGTCCTCACTTTTGTGAGGAATGTTCTCAAGATCGTCCTGATGGATCGTTCCGCCGAGGGTGTAGACCTCGATAAAATCCTGATAGGCTTTCAGGCCGGTACTCGTCTGGCTGCCTGCCTCGATATTCAGGCTCTCCGGCATGGGTATGATCTTATTAAAATCTACTGAGCCGATTCCAAGATCATCATACTGGATGGCCTCCAGCATGGCTCGGATCTGCTCAGGCTCTCCGTGCAGCGTCAGCACATTTGTTACATGGTTTGGCACACATTCTTCCTCCTATTCCATTTTCATCTCAAAGCCCTGCGCTTCCTGTATCGTCTGTTCTTCCGCCAACTCCGCCGCCGTGAGCTTGCGGAAAACATCTTCTTCAGGGATCAGGGCGAGGGACTGCCCGTTATCCCAATGCATCTGAAGCTGACCCATATCGTCCACATGGGTCACCGTGCCTCTCGTTCCGGAAGGAACCGGTGCATACGGGTCATCCATCCGGAGCAGCTGCACCCGTGTTCCGGGTGGGTAGTGGGTCCTCATTCGTTCACGCAGTTGATCGTTCATTGGTCGTGACTCCTTTCATTCCAGTTTCATTGTTTCGAGTTCGGGACCGGCAGACATCCGTTGGTGGAAGGCAGTTTCATTTTCCATGAAGTAGTCGCTGCCGCTGTTCCAGAAGGAAACATAGATCTCACCGTCGGCAGTACGGATAGGGCGCTGCTCCAGCCCCTCACCGAAGCCGTCTGCTGCCTGCCCGATCAGCTCGTCGATCCATTCCTGTTCTTCTGCCGGGGAAAGGACTTCCCGCAGCCCGGTACAGATCACGCCGAACAGTTCTCCGTTGACCTCCTGCACATCCCAGACGGCAGAGACGATCTTGGCCTTAGCGGACTCGCTGCCGTCGAAGTAGTCGGCCATATCGTTCAGATCCTCGTTTTGCTCCTTTTGAAGCAGCTCCCGGATCGCTCGCTCATTGTCGAGCGCATAGCCGTTGTCCACCTCATACCAATCGCCGTATTCCTCGTCCGTCATACGGACCTGAAGCGGACAGTAGTAGTTGACGGTTACGGCGATCAGGTCCGCCGTCATTGCCTGAATGTCCGCCAGAACCGCCTGCGGCGAGTGATACTGTCCATAGACGATGCTCTGCTCGATCTCATGCTGCACCTCCGGTCTGGCGTGTACCACAGCGTGAGCACATACATTGGCGTCCTCCAGCGAATGGGACGGTCGGAACAGTGCGGCGAGATTTTGCCCAATGTCCGCCTCGGAATAGAGCTTGACGGAGATCGGCTGATCTTCCTCATCCATGATCGGAATGTCCTTGGCCAGCCTGCGGATACCGATCTGCGACAGTTCATATTGCAGACTCAAGCGATCCATGGGCAGCTCCACAATGGCGGCCTGTTCGTTGTGCGAGATCACGGCTTTAAGCATGGCGCACCTCCGTTTTCAGCACCGCTGCACCGAAGCGGGCTATTGTGACAGCCTGCACGATCAGGCGAAAGGCTCGATCTGAGATCACGCTGCTGTCGGCCAGCTCACACAGCGAGATCTGCCGCTGGCCGGTCTGCAATTCCTTGACCGCTTTCCAAATAGCATAGCAGTCTGTGGACACATCGCCGAGGCGTACTGCCTGCAGATCGACTTCGCCACAGTTGGAAAAGTATCGCCTTGTCTTGGACCACAAGGTGTGGTCCGCAGTCAGAAGATACAGCACAGCAAGGCTGCGATGATCCGGCTTTCGCAGGTGCAATTTCTGCGCCTCAAAACGCTGGTTGTGCTGATCGGTTTGAAAAATCATAGGGGCATCATCCTTTCTGTCGTAGAGATGTGAAAGCCGTCTTTGAAACGGGATATGGCGTGCGTCAGCGAATGCCGCATGAACGGCTTCATGAAGAGAGGCAGCGCCGCAGGAGAGTCTGATATTTAATACCGGGCAGACCTCCATGGAGCAGCCTTTCTTTTTTCTGTAGTAGAGGCAGAGCCTGCAATCGCAGTCCGCTTTGTTGAATGGATACGCCCCACGGAGCCTGCCGCCGCCCCGCTGATTTCCACCGGGTGGTTGCTTCATGATGGCCTCCATACTGTTGAGGGCTGGTGTGCTGGTGAAGTACATTTTGATCGCTCCTTTTTCGTGAAATAGAAAAAGCCCGAAGTCTTTTGCAAAACTTCGGGCTTGGAAAATGCAAAACGGCGGACAAGTTTTGGCTTGTCCGCCGTCTGCGAATATTCAGTTGTACGGGAGTTCGATACTGCACCCAAAGGGAAAACAGTGGTTTTACATCTTCAAATATGCATCTCGAAAACCCGGCATTTGGGCAGCAAAAAACCCCGATAAAATCGGGGTTTTCGCAGAACATATCTTTTTTATGTTCCTTTTATGGCGCAGAAGGAGGGATTTGAACCCTCGCGCGCTTTATACACGCCTACTCCCTTAGCAGGGGAGCCCCTTCGGCCTCTTGGGTACTTCTGCATGCCGCTAAAGTATGATAGCACAGCGGGGCGCGATTGTCAAGTTTTAATTTCTATTATGTGCAAATTTCCGGGGCGGGGCGGCGAAAAACAGGCAATAATCTATAAATGCTACACTTGCTTTTTCACATTAAATCGGTTAAAATAACTTACCGTGAATTTTTATTCAAATTTCGCGTGAAATTATAGAAAGCAAGGTGATTTTCATGCAAAGAGAATCCTTCCGCTCCCGTCTCGGCTTCCTCCTCGTAAGCGCAGGCTGCGCAATCGGCATAGGTAATGTTTGGCGATTTCCCTACGTCACCGGCGAAAACGGCGGCGGCCTGTTTGTGCTTATCTATTTGATTTGCCTGCTCGTCATGGGCGTTCCCGTGCTCACCATGGAGCTTGCCGTCGGTCGCGCCGGACGCAGCAGCGCCGTAAATGCCTACAAAAAGCTCGAAGGCTCCGGGCGCAAGTGGCATATTCACGGCTGGTTCTGTCTTATCGGCTGCATAGTCCTGATGATGTACTACACCACCGTCACGGGCTGGATGATAGATTATTTTATCAGATTTCTCTCCGGCAGCTTCCACGCCGGTATGGACACCGCCTCCGTCAGCGGCGAGTTCGGCGCGATGCTCTCAAATCCCCTCGAGATGGCGATCTGGACGGAGCTTGTTGTCGTGGTCGGCTTTATAATCTGCTCCTTCGGGCTTCAGAACGGTCTGGAGCGCGTGAGCAAGCTTATGATGATCGCGCTGCTTATCCTCATTTTCGTTCTCGCCATACACAGCCTTACTCTCCCCGGCGCTGCCGAGGGCATGAGGTTTTATCTTCTCCCCTCGCTCGACTCCGTGCGTGAGGTCGGGCTTGGCTCCGTCATTACGGCTGCGATGAATCAGGCCTTCTTTACGCTCAGCCTCGGCATCGGCGCTATGGAGATATTCGGCAGCTATATGTCCAAGGATCAGACCCTGCCCGGCGAGGCGGTACGCATCTGCGCGCTCGACACCTTTGTTGCGCTGATGGCGGGTATCATAATCTTCCCGGCCTGCTTCTCCTTCGGCATCGAGACGGGGAACGGCCCTCCGCTGATATTCCAGACCCTGCCCAACGTGTTTGTAAACATGGCGGGCGGCCGCTTCTGGGGTGCGCTGTTCTTCCTGTTCATGATTTTTGCGAGTATGTCCACGGTTCTGGCGGTTTTTGAGAACATCATAGCCGTCTGCATGGATACCTTCTCCTGGAGCCGCCGGAAGGCCGCTGTCATAAACGGCATTGCGCTGATGCTGCTCAGCCTGCCCTGCGTATTCGGCTATAACATCTGGAGTCACATCCACCCCATCGGCGCAAGGGATATTCTCGACAGTGAGGACTTTATAGTAAGCTCGCTGCTGCTGCCCATCGGCTCGCTTGTGTATCTGCTGTTTTGCGTGTCGAAATGGGGCTGGGGCTTTGACAAGTATCTCGCCGAGGCGAACGACGGCAAGGGGCTGAAGCTCTCGCCCAAGCTCAAGCCGTATTTCCAGTGGGTGCTCCCGATATTGATTTTGATAATCCTGCTTCAGGGGCTTCTGTGATTATTTAATAATATTAAAAGCTTGACGGCAGAACCGTGTATGCGGTTCTGCCGTTTTGCTATGCTTAAAGCTTCCCCTTTAGGGGGAAGCCAAGTAAAAAACATAAAATATATGATAGGGAAGCTTAGCTTTTCAGGCGCTTTTTGCGGGCGTAGCCGAAGTAATACGCGATAAAGGCGATATCCGTCAGCGCCCAGGTCAGAGGATAGCTTGCGGCAACGGCCTGGATGCTGTTCCAATGCGGGACGGCGGTATATATCCAGACTACTCGCGCAAGACAAATACCCGTTGCGGTAATAAGCGTCGGCACAAGGGTATCGCCCGCGCCGCGCAGACCGCCGCCGAAAATCTCGATAGGCACATAAAGAAAATAACACGGTGCCATAAAGCTGAGTATCCCGAGCGCTATGGACATGACCGCCTCGTCCTCTACAAAGAGCGCGAAGAAGTAGCGCCCGACAAGCAGGAACATACAGGATATGAAAATCGTTGTGCCCATGCAAAGCAGCATACAGTCGCGCATACTCTCACGCACTCTCGCATAAAGTCCCGCGCCGTAGTTCTGCCCGACAAAGGTCATGAGAGAGATACTGAAGGCGCTCAAAACCAGCCAGTTGAAGGCGTCGAGCTTGTTCATCGCAACCCATGCGGCAACGGTATCGGTGCCAAGCTTATTTATCGCGGCGGTTATTATCATGTTCGAGACGGAATACAGCACCGCCTGCAGACCTGCGGGCAGTCCTATATGCACGGCGCGGCGCATCATGCGACCCTCAACACGCAGCCTTTTAAGCTCCAGCCTATAGCTCTCGCGGCTGCGCATGAGACTGCGGCAGACGAGCACGGCGCTGATGAGCTGAGCGATGCTCGTCGCTATCGCAACACCCTCGACCGCAAGCTTGAATACGAGCACTGCGACAATGTCCATCACGACGTTGAGCAAACAGCATATGATAAGAAAATACAGCGGGCGCTTTGAGTCTCCGACGGCGCGGAGAATTGCGGAGCCCATATTATATATCATGCCCGGAACCATCGCCATGAAGATGATGCGAAGATAGCGCGTGGAGTCGATTATCGTGTCCTCCGGGGTCTTGAGCAGACGCAGGAGCGTCGGCGCGGAGATAACGCCTGCAATTGTCATCACGGCGCCGCAGACAGCGGCGAAGATTATCGCCGTCTGCACGGCCTTGCTCACGTCCTCATGGTCGTTTGCGCCGTAATACTGCGCGATAATGACCGTCGCGCCGGAGCAGAGCCCGGTAAAGAAGCCGATGATGAGGTCAAGTATCTGCGAGGCGGAGCCGCCGACCGCCGCAAGCGCGGTTTTGCCGACAAAGCGGCCGACGATGACCGCGTCCGCCATGTTATATAGCTGCTGGAACAGCATGCCGAGCAGCACCGGGAAGAAGAAGCTCAAAAGCTGCTTCAAAATGCTGCCTTCGGTTATTGCGTTGTGTTGTATTCTCTGAGTACTCATATCAGTTCAAACCCGGCTTTTGCCGCTCCTTTGTGTAGTTATCGGGCACATATGTTATCATATCCGCAGGTAAAAGGCAAGGCAGGAATGCGCTGATTTTAATAACTATTTGCTGCTTTTTTTGTGCAGGATTTTAATATTGGGGAACACCAGAGTCAAAGCTGCCGCAAGGTCTGACACTGCTCCGCGTCCAAGCTCGGCGCGCCCATCTCTCTTCGAGGTACTTCCTCCTAAAAGGGGGGAAGCTTTTCGGTAATATCTTAGCCGTTTACGACATTCTGCGGCTTACCCTCACAGAATGCGCGGATATTTTCAACCGTGCAGTCCATAATACGCTGGCGGCTCTCCTTGGGCGCCCAGCTTATATGCGGCGTAATTATGCAATTTTTCGCCCCGAGCAGCGGATTATCGGCGCTTATCGGCTCGGATGCCACGACGTCAAGCCCTGCGGCGTAGACCTTGCCGGAGTTGAGCGCATCCGCCAGATCCTGCTCGACTATCAGAGGGCCGCGGCTGTTATTGATGATGATAACGCCGTCCTTCATCTTATCTATTGTGTCGCGGTTTATTATCCCGCGCGTTGCCGGGAACAGCGGGCAGTGCAGCGATATGACGTCTGCGCGGCGCAGAAGCTCATCAAGCTCCACATATTCGGCGATGGCCGCGCCCTCCTCGCAGCGGCTGCGGTTATATGCAATGACCTCCATGCCGAGCGCACGCGCAATGCGTCCGACGCTCTGACCGATGCGACCGAAGCCGACGATGCCCATGGTCTTGCCCGCAAGCTCGATCATCGGATAATCCCAGAAGGTCCATTCGCCGCAGTCCGCCCAGCGTCCGGCATGGACAGCCTCGGAGTGGTGCGCCGCGTGACCGCAAATCTCAAGCAGCAGCGCGATAGCAAACTGCGCAACGGAGGCTGTGCCGTAGCTCGGCACGTTTGAAACGGGTATGCCCTTTTCGCGGGCATATGTATAATCTATCGGGTCAAAGCCCGTGGCCTGAACCGTGATATATTTCACCTTCGGGCAGGCGTCCAAGACGCGGCGCGTAATGGGCGTTTTATTTGCAACTACTATCTCGGCATCGCCGATGCGGCGGATTATCTCCTCCTCGTCGTGTGTGCTGTGCTCATATATCTCCACCTCGCCGAGCTCACGCAATGCGTCCCAGCTCAGGTCGCCCGGATTTTCGGTATAGCCGTCGATAACAGAAATTTTCATGCTTTACTCCATTATATATTATATTTAATATTTATTATCTATTCAGCAGCGCTGCGGCGGCGGAGCCGGGCAGGGTCGTCTCCTCGCTGAGCTTCAGGACGACGTGACGGCCGAGACGCGCCGCGATCTCATCCCTGAGAAGCTTTTCGAGCATGGGACGGTAGTGCCGGCTTTTCTGCACGAGCGAGCCCTCGGCGCAGACGCAGGCGGGCTTTTCCGCGCTCTCGCCTGCCCCGGTCAGCAATAGCATAGCCCCGATGCAGGCGCACATACAGCGCGCAGAGCGCTCAAACATCGCAAGACACAGCGTTTTTATAAGCTCCGCATCATCCGGAGCTGCGCAAAGCGCCTCCATGCCCTCGCCGCTTGCCCATGCGTCGATAACCGCGGAGTCGATGCGATTTAGCTCCCGCACCCTCCCGGCGCAGTGCGCCGACAGTAAACCATCCTCGGCGGCCTGACGCAGCATCAGGCGCGTAAGCTCGCCGAGATAAACCCCGGCGGTCATTTTCTCAAAAAACTTGTGACCGGGATCCTTGCTCTGCGCGTCGAGCAGCAGATCGAACTTGCCGCGCGGCAGACCCGCATACATTCCGCATTCGAGGTTTACGAGTATCTCGCCCGGCTCGTCGCGCCCGAGCTTTTTGATGTCGCGGTAGGGCACGGCGCAGCAGGTGTTCGTCCCCGTGCCGCTGACCTGACCGAAAAAGCCGCTGTAGCGCGACTTATCCAGCAGCGCCGAGCCGCCGAGCAGAACCGCGACGGTGTCGTTGAGTATAACAAAGCTCTTGCCGCTGATGCCGCGGCGGGCAAGCTCCGCCATGAGCGACTCGCCGACGAGCTGACCCTCGCAGCCGCGCACCGTGACCTCCTTGTCGATGCGCACGACGCGGCCGTCGATGTCGGGCGTGACCTCGGCGGTGTAGGAAAAGCAGAAGCCGATGCACTCGGCTCTGTCCATAAGCGGCTCGATGCCGTCCGCGACAAAGGAGATGAACTCCTCCCAGCTCACAGGTGCGGCGACTCCGGGCATGGGGCACTTTTTAAGCTCCTCTACCACGCAGCCGGAGTCCGTAAAGGTCACGAGTGCGCGGCGGAAGTTTGTCCCGCCCGCGTCGATAACCGCGGCGGGCACGCCGAGCGGCACTGCTCCCGCGTTTTTGAGATAGGTCGGTATCATGGGCATATCGGATTTTTCGCCCGCGAGACCGCGGCGCATATCCTCGAGCATTGCCGGAGCGTAGCTTACGGGGTCAATGCTCTCCGGCGACATACCGTATTTGTTCAGAAAATCCATGTTTTTCTCCGTTTCGATGTTGATATTGGACGGCTGAGTTTTTTTGTGTTTGTGTACTTGGCTCCCCCTTTAGGGGAGCTGGCGAGCGACAGCGAGACTGAGAGGTCGCCGGGGCTATGGGAGTGCCAATAGGGAAAAGAATGGTCGGGGTGCGTTCTGTCTTTTCCGGTCTGCACCGTGTCCGAGTCCGGAGACCCCTTCGGCGCTTCGCGCCACTTCCCCTAAAAGGGGCAGCGCCCTGCGGGGCGGGGGTAAACCCCTCAGGCGCTCCGCGCCAGCTCCCCCTGAAGGGGAAGCCAACGGGGGGTGCGGTGCCCCATTCAATTCCCCAGAACCCAGAGGTGGGTCACGCCGAAGGCCTCGCGGATGAAGAAATTCAGCGTTACCACCGGGTAATCCGGAGCGCCGGCGACTCCTGCCGCGGTGACGCCGAGCTTTTTTGACATCTCCTTTGCGCGGTACAAATGATAGCTGCTTGACACTATCGCGACATTATCTATCGGACTATCGCCGCGCTCGCGTATTATTCTATACGAAAACTCAAGGTTTTCCATCGTAGAGGTCGATTTATCCTCCATTATCACCCGCTCCGGCGCGACGCCGCGGGCGGTGAGCCAGTCATACATCGCCTGCGCCTCGCTCATATCCTCGCCCTGACCCTGACCGCCGCTGACTATGGCGACGGACTCGGGATAGCTCTCAAGATAATCGAGCGCGCCCTCAAGCCTGTTTGTAAGCGACAGAGAGGGCTTTGAGCCGTGTACGGCAGCGCCGAGGACGACAAGGTATTTTCTCCCCGGCTCCTTATCCGTGCGGGCGTTTGCAACGATGGGTATCTCCACAAGGCAAAAATACATAAGCCCCAGACACACGAGAGCCGTCACGGCGCGCCAAGCCCCCTGCGGCAAAAAGCGGTGCAGCACTATGAGCGCCGCGGCAAAGCCCAGAGTATAGCCTATATACGCATAGCCGCGCATCGCAAAGCGGAAAAACAGCGCCGCCGCCAGCAGCGCTCCAGTCCAGAGCGCCCAATGCGGTATATTTTTAAGCTCGCTCATCCGTTCAGCTCCTCCCACTTTTCGTAAAGCTCCATAAGCTCATTTTCAAGCGCCTCGCGCTGCTCCGAAAGCTCCATGAGCTTTTGATAATCGCTGCCGTTTTCCTCCGCCTCCGCGTCAAGCTCCGCTATCCTGGCCTCAAGCCTCGATATCTCACGCTCGACCTTTGCAATGGCCTTATCATTGCCGGGGACGGGCTTTTTTCTTTGCTCGGTCTTCGGCTCCTTCTTTTTCTGCGCGGCGCGCTCATTCTGGCGGAAGCTTTCCTGACGCTCACGCCAGCGGCAAAAATCGCTGTAGCCGCCGCGAAAATCCGTTATATGCCCATCGGACAGCGCCCAGATGCGCGTGGCAAATTTCTCGATAAAATATCTGTCATGCGAGACGAAAAGCAGCGTCTGCTCATAGTCCGAGAGCGCGTCCTCCATCCACTCGCGGCTTGCAATATCGAGATGGTTTGTCGGCTCGTCAAGTATCAGAAAATTTATATCCGAGCCCATGAGCATACACAGGCGCAGACGGCTCTTTTCGCCGCCCGAGAGCGTCCCGACCGGAGTGAAAACGTCCTCCCCGCGAAAGCCGAAGGCTGCAAGCCGGTCACGCGCCTCCTGCGGCTGACAGCGGCAGTCATACAGCATGGTATCGTATGCCGAGCGCTCCGGCACCGAGAAGCTTACCATCTGCGGCAGATATGCCGTGCGCACCGCGGGTCCGCGATACAGATAGCCCGCGTCCGGCGTCTCCTCGCCCATTATGAGCTTTACGAGCGTGGATTTACCCGTGCCGTTATCTCCGATGAGGGCTATGCGCTCCCCGCCGGCGACGGAAAGCTCCAGATCCGAAAACAGCTCCCTTTCTCCGAAGCCCTTGCTCAGCCCGGATATGACAAGCACCTCATCGCCCTCAAAGTCCCGCTCACGGAACTTGACGGAGAGCTTTTTCTGCTCGCTGGGCTTTTCGCTGTGCGAGAGCTTTTCTATGCGCTTTTCCATGGAGAAGGCGCGCTTGTGGAGCTTATCGTTGCCCATGAACGCCCAGAGGTGCATCTGCTCGGCGGCGCGGGTAAGCTGCTCGATTTTTGCCTGATCCTTTTCGTATCTGCGCAGCTTTTCCTCAAAGCGCCGCTGACGCTCCTCAAGATAAAAGCTGTAGCCGCCGGAATACAGCTCCGCCCTGCCGTCCACTATCTCGATGCAGCGCTGAGCCACGCGGTCGATAAACCAGCGGTCGTGGCTTATCGAGAGCACCGTGCCCTTGAAGTGCAGAAGATAGTCCTCAAGCCACTCGGTCGCGTGCAGGTCAAGGTGGTTTGTCGGCTCGTCAAGCAGAAGTATATCCGTGTCCTCAAGAATGAGCCTTGCAAGGTTTACGCGGGTCTTTTCGCCGCCGGAGAGCGACTCAAACTCCTGCTCACGCATCGCGGCGGGGATATCCAGACCGTTTGCGACGCGGTTTCGCGCCGTGTCCATGTCGTAGCCGCCGAGACGGCGAAAATCCTCGCTGAGTCTGTCGTATTCGCCCAGAAGCGCCTGAGACTGGTCAGTCTCCATCATCAGAGCCAGCTCCTCCAGACGCGCGCTTATATCGTATAGTCTGCGGTGCGCGGAGCGGAGCACGTCCTCCGTCGTCCAGCCCTCGGGGTAGACGGGTATCTGCGATATGAGCCCGAGCCGCTTTCCAGGCGCGAGCATGACCTCGCCCTCGTCATAGCCTATCTCGCCTGCGAGTATGCGGAAAAGCGTGGTCTTGCCGCAGCCGTTGTGACCGAGTATGCCGACGCGCTCGCCGGAGTTTACGTTGAAGCTCAGTCCGTCCAGTATATTCTTGCCGAGCTCAAAGGATTTTACCAGTGAGTTCACCGAAATGTCTATCATAATACAGTCCTGCCTTGAATTTATATCAGTAATTCCCGACCGCGGTCTGAAGCACGGCGTTTGCCACGCTTCCCGCGACGGAGAGTCCGCCGCCGCCGTGCTCGACCAGCACGACAAAGGCGTAGGGGTGCGCATCGTCCGCAAGGAAGCCTGCAAACCATGCGTGACTCGTCCCGTCGCCAAGCTCCGCCGTGCCGGTCTTGGCGCAGATATCAAGCCCCGGGAACCTGTCCGCGCCGTAGTGCGAGACGACGCTGTAGCTCATAAGCTCGCTGAGCTTCTCCGCCGTGTCCGCCTCGATGAGTCGGGTTTTTACCGGCTCCGCGCCGCTCATTATCAGCCGCGGCTCGGAGAGGATACCGCCGTTTCCTATCGCGGCGACGTAGCGCAGCAGCGAATAGGGGCAGACGAGATCCGTGGACTGCCCGATGCCCGACCATGCAAGCTCCGGGTCGCCCACAAACTCCGTGGGATAGCTGCCCGCCGCCGTCTCTATGCCGTCCAGCGCGCTTTTGTCGAGAAAGCCGTATTTTTTGACGTACTCGACCATGGTATCCTGCCCGAGACTCACGCTTATCTGCGCGAAGGCGCAGTTGCAGGAGTTTGCAAGCGCCTGCTCAAAGCTCTGCGTATAGTGCGTGCCGGAGCATTTTATCTCAACGCCCGCTATCGTGTAGCTTCCCTCGCAGTAATAGCTGCGCGAATATATATCCGGTATCTTCTCGATCGCCGCCGCCGCGGTCACAAGCTTAAACACCGAGCCCGGAGTAAAGCTTGCGGACAGGCATCGGTTTATGTACGCGCCGTCGGGGAGGCTTGCCCGGTCGGCGAGAGGGTCTATCGAGGGGGAGGACACCATGCACAGCAGCTCGCCGTTTTTATAGTTCATGAGCATCACGGCGCCGCTGCGCCCTGCAAGCGCCTCATAGGCTGCGTTATTGAGCCTGCTGTCGATATTGAGCGACATTGCAAAGCTCCGCGCCTTTGTCGTGCCGGTGATGAGGCTGAAGCCCTGCATATCGTCCCAGAAGTTATTGATAACGCCGGTCGCGGTCGCCCCGGTATAGTCGCCGAGCGCGTGATAGCAGCTTATGCGGGTAAGCTCGTCCTCGGAGTATAGATTTGTCCCGCCGCCGAAGCGGGCTAAGACTGCGCCGTTCCTGTCGCTGATAAGCCCGGAGGAGCCGGAGTTTGCGCTGGAGAAGGCAAGCGCCCAGGCGCGCCCGTCGTCAATATAGCGCAGGATATACACCGAGCAGCCGAAGATGACCGCCGCCGCGATGAGAAGCACGCATACGGCGCGCTTACTAAGCTTTTTCATCTATTGTCCTCCTCACTGCCGGAGGCCGCGCCGGACTCGTATTCGTCGTAATCCTCGTCGTATTCCTCGTCGTATTCCTCCTCGGCGGCGGTCTCTGCCGTCGCGGGTCTTACGGCGAAGCTGCCCTCGCGCCGCGTGTCGGCGCTTTTTATAAAGGCCATGAGCATCCAGCAGGACAGCAGCGAGGTGCCGCCGCGTGAGACGAAGGGGAAGGTCACGCCGGTAAAGGGCAGGATATCGAGCGAGCCGAACACGTTCAGCGAGAGCTGCACGAGCAGCATGCTGACGGTCGCGCAGGCGGCTATGGAATAAAAGGCGCTGCGTCCGTGCCCTGCGCTGCGCACGGCAAAAAAGGCCAGCACCAGTATCGCGGCGACGGAGCAGAGCGCGATGATAAGCCCCAGCTCCTCACATATCATGGCAAAAACCATGTCGGTATTTGCGGCAAAGACATTGTGCAGCCAGCCGCTGCCCGCACCCTTGCCGAAAAGCGCGCCGGAGGCGGCGGCGGACATGGCGCGGGTCTGCTGATAGCCCTTGTCGTAGATATCCTCCCAGACGTGCCCCCAGTTTGCAAAGCGCTGCGCGATATAGGGCTTGACGCTCACGGCGAGAAAGCCCGCAAGCCCCGCGCCCGTTACGGCAAGCACGACGGTTGCGATGGAGCCTGAGCGCATAAAGGATATGACAAGGAAGGTGGTAAAGAATATGAGCGCCGTGCCGAAGTCGCCGATGAGGGCAAGGGCGATGACGCAGGCGGCGGAAAAGGCGATATATGAATACAGATTGCGGCGGCGGTAGAGCCTGTCGAGCGTGGACGCGCCGACATAGATATACGCGACCTTGACAAGCTCGGAGGGCTGGAGCGAGTAGCCCGCTATCTCAAGCCAGTTTCTCGCGCCGTTTACGGTCTCGCTCGTCAGGACGTTGAGCGCCATGAGCGCGAGGGCGAGTATCGCAACGGGCGTGCGCATAACGGCGCTGCGCTTGAGATTTCTCAGCCACCAGCCGCCGAACAGGAACAGCAGCACGCTCATCAAAACGAGAAGTATCTGCTTATACATATCCTCGGGCGTGGACGAGGCTGCGACCGCAAGCCCCAGCGCCGTGAGGTAAAATGCGAGAGTTTCGACCTCAAAGCCCGCACGGCGCATCATGCGCATGGCGTTATAGCAGCAAAACTGGAGTATGATAAGCGTGCCGAAGGCGAGCATTATCGGGAAAAGATTTTCCTGCTTTGCGGAATATATGTACTGCGCCGCGAGCAAAAGCTCAAACATCGTCAGATATATAAGCGTCAGCGCCGGGGAGACGGCGTGACCTGCGGCGGCGCGGGAGCTTTCCAGCTTTTGGCGTTTTTCGGCGTTTGCCTCGTAAAAGCGGATGACGTGGCCGCCGAGATTTATAACGTCGTCGTCCTCCACGCTCAGTCCCTCGCTGTCGGCGCGCTCGCCGTTTACCCAGACTCCGCCCTTGGAGAAGATGTCGTATATAGTCCATGTGCCGCGGTCACTGCGCGTGAGCACGGCGTGAACGCGGCTGACGCCCTCGCGGTCAACCTGAATGTCGGCGGAGCGGGAGCGGCCTATTAGGTTTTCCCAATGACTGATGGGTATGCGCTCGTTGCCGACGCGCATATAGCCCCATAGCTCGGGGTCGTAGCGTCCGCTGAGCATGGAGCGCAGGCAGCGGATGACGATAACAAGGGAGAGTATCATCATCAGGTACTTCGACCCGGTCATTAGATATTCTGTGACAGTGTCCATATGGCTTCTCCGGATTGTGATGTTTGGGGGGAGCGCGTAAGCAACCGAGGGGGACAAGTAAACACTCCCCCATTTCAACTCATTATACCTATTATTATATTATATCTCATCCCCGGCGCTGTGGCAAGATGGCAAAATTCCTGTTGTCGTGCCGCCGCGCTTATGTTATTATTATGATATTATTATCACGACGGCTCAATTCCCAAGGCGAAAACCGCAAAAATTTCTTTATAAAAGTAAAGAAACTGTAAATATCCGCGCTTTTCGCCTAAAAATCGAACACAAGAGCAAAGGCGCATATTGAGCCGCGGCGGATAATATGCTATCTTAATGTAAAATAATTGTTCTCCCGCAAAAATCAGAAAGAGGGATATGTATTGAAAACTCGTGTCATCTCCGCCATCGTGCTCATCGTTATCAGCTTTGCCTGCGTTTTTCTCTCCCCGATCACCCGCGTCCTGTTCTTCGCCGCCGCTGGTATTCTCTGCGCCTACGAGCTCAGCCGCAACCTTGAAAAGCTTCAGGTAGGCTGCGCCGCCGGAGTTATGTACGGCTATCTTGCGGTGCAGGCGGTCGTTACGCTGGTGGACTTCTTCACGCCGCTGGAAATCGGGCTTTTCTGGTATATGGTGCTCTTTGCCTGCGCCATCTATCTTGCTCTCTTTTCGGGCATACTGCGCAAGGACGTCTCGGGTCAGGGCGCACTCGGCACGGTGTTCGGGCTTGCCTATCCCTGCTTCCAGTTTGCAATGCTCATGGTCATAAGCCTCAGCGATATCTGGCTTCAGACCTTTGCCATCGCCTGTCTCTCCACTTGGGTATGCGACAGCTTTGCCCTCTTCGGCGGCAAGCGCTTCGGCAAGCATAAGATTGCCCCCTCCGTCTCCCCGAACAAGACCGTCGAGGGCTGCATCTGCGGCGGCATATCCTCCATTGTTACGGGCGTTGTGGTGTACTACCTCGCGCAGTTCTGGCTGCCGATGCCCTTCTGGCTCTGCGTTGTCACCGCGCTCGTCTCCTCCACAATGGGTCAGATAGGCGACCTTGCGGAGTCTCTCGTCAAGCGCATGATAGGCGTCAAGGACTTTTCCAATCTCATCCCCGGTCACGGCGGTATGTTCGACCGTGCCGACAGCCTGCTTTTCTCCATCCCCACCGCATACCTCTGCCTTGTTGTTGCCGGGATGATTGCATAAAATATTTATAATATTCATTATAATCTTGCATTATAAAAATTCTTGGGGGAAGGAATATGGACACAAAGGAAATTATCGACTATTCCGACAGGACTGATTTGAAGCCCGCGCTGCTTATCATTAACCCCGTCTCCGGCAAGCGCATGGTGCTTCGCAATATCGCGCAGATAATCCGCACTCTTATGGACGCGGGCTATATGGTCACAACGATGATAACCGGCAAAAAGGGCGACGGTACGGCCTTTGCCGCAAAATTTGCGCGCGATTATAAGCTTGTCTGCTGCACCGGCGGCGACGGCACGCTGAACGAGGTCATCCACGGGCTTGCCCTTGAGAATATCGACGTGCCGCTGGGCTATATCCCCTGCGGCAGCACAAACGACTTTGCCGCCTCCCACGGGCTGAGCACGGATATCGTCGAGGCGGCGGAGCATATCGCCTCGGGCTACTCGACGCGCTATGACATCGGCTGCTTCGGTCCGCGGCATTTTACTTATATTGCGGCCTTCGGCGCGTTTTCATGGCTTGCCTACACCACCGACCAGAACGCAAAGAATCTGCTCGGGCACACGGCGTATATTCTGGATGCCATCAAGGATCTGTATAAAATCAAGCCCCTGCACATGAAGCTGACGGCGGACGGCGAGACGCACGAGGACGATTATATCTTCGGCGCGATATGCAATACCACCTCCGTCGCCGGGACGATAAATCTGCCGGCGGCGCTTGTGGATACGGCGGACGGCGTGTTCGAGGTGCTGCTTGTGAAGATGCCAAAGACCATGCTGGAGCTGGATCTCATCATTCGCGGGCTTCTGACGCAGGACTATTCCTGCCAGAATATCGAGCTTTTCCAGGCGCGTGAGATAGATATCGAGAACCCGCCCGAGCTTGAGTGGGCGCTCGACGGCGAGGCCTCCGGCGTGATGGATAAGGTACACGTCAGCGTCAAGCAAAGGTTTTTGAACCTGCGCGGATAATTGAATATATATGCAATAAAAAGCACCGATATTCATATCGGTGCTTCAGCCTGTAGACAAAGCTGTCGGCAATGTATAGAATTGCATGGGGAGAGTGCAGAGAGGGGACGGGAGTCCCCTTTCTGCGTTCAATCCAAACTTATTCAGGAGCGTTTTTGAATACTCCTGAATAAGTGTTCAAGGCGTCGAACTTTGTCGACGCCTTGAAGCACCGATGCGAATATCGGTGCTTTTCTGTCGGGCAAGCTGGTGCAAATCCCCGAGGGGTAAGCGCAGAAATATCTGCCCCTTCGCGCTCAATCGACCTCCCATGGGAGCGTGACCGGGGTATAAGCATGCCCCATGGCGGGGAGCAGCTTTTCAGTAAGATCGCTCATGCGTATTCTCAGGGTGGAGCTGTTTATACAGGGATGGCAGCCCAGATGCTCGTCCACCAGCAGCTCCTCGTCGATGATGAGCCGGACGCGCCCGCCGGCATCGTTCATAAGCCCGAGCACGCTCACCGAGCCCGGACTTATATCCAAAAGCTCCTCCATATGCTCCGCCGAGGCGAAGGACAGCCGCGACGAGCCGATCTGCTTTGACAACAGCTTTGTCTTGAAGGGCTTATCCCCCGGCATGAGCAGCAGATAAAACTCCGTCTCCTGACGGTTGCACAAAAACAGATTTTTGCATATCTTGCAGCCGAGCGCGGACTCTATGCCGTGGCAGGCCTCGATGGTGTCGGCGTGCTCATGGTCAACGCGGTAATACTCTATGCCGAGCCTGTCGAGCAGGGCATAGCAGCGCTCCTCCTTTGCTATGCGCTCATCCTCGGGGCGGCCCTTATACAGCTTTAATTCCATAATACATCCTGCTTTATCTTTTATTGGACGCAAGCCATATCCGCTGCTGCTCGGCGGCGCGGATAAGCTCCTCGCGGAAGTCCGGATGCGCAAGCCCTATCATTGCCTCGGCGCGCTCCCAGGTGCTGCGCCCGGCGAGGTTTGCGGCTCCGTACTCGGTGACGACGTAATAGGCCTGACTGCGCGGAGTAGTGATGATATCGCCGCCGAAATGCGGCAGGATGCGCGAATGCAGCGCTCCCGTCCTGTCGCGGTGGGTGCTGCTCATGCACAAGAAGGCCTTGCCGCCGCGGGACATCGTGGCTCCGGTGACGAAATCAAGCTGACCGCCGGTGCCGCTTATCTGCCGGGTCCCGGCACTCTCGGAGGCTATCTGACCGTAGATATCGGCATTGAGGCAGCCGTTTATAGATATCATGCCCTCGTTTTGCGCGATGACTCCGGGGTCGTTGACGTAGCTGAGCGGCATCGCCATGAGTCCGGGGTTGTCGTTTACCCAGTCGTACAGCTCGGGAGAGCCGACCGCAAGCCCGTACACGCCCTTGCCGCGATGCAGAGTCTTACGGCGGTTTGTAAGCTTGCCGGCGCGGAACATCGCAAGGTAGCCGTCCGAGCATAGCTCGGTGTGCATACCGAGATCGTGCAGCTCAGACTCTGCGATAAGCCGCCCGAGGGCGTTTGGCATACCGCCTATGCCGAGCTGAACTGTCGCGCCGTCGCGGATGTGCGGGAATATATGCTGCGCGATGCGCAGATCTGTCTCTGTCGGCTCCGGGGACTGCATATCCCAGAGCGGACGGCGGCCGGACTCGACGACGCGGTCTGCCTCGGAGATGTGTATGCTCTCCTCCTCGCCGAATACGCGCGGCACGGCCTCGTTTACTTCGAGTATAACAACATCAGCCGTCTCCGCGATCGCGCGGCAGACTCCGGTAGCGCCGCCGAAGCTGAAATAGCCGTGGCTGTCCATCGGGGAGACGCAGAGCATGGCGACGTTGACGCGAAGCTGTGTGCGGTAGTACCAGGCGAGGTTTCGGAATATCATGGGGGTGAAGAAGGCACGCCCCGCGTCGCAGAGTCTGCGCTCGTAGCCGGAGCAGTGCCATGTGTTATAGACGAAGTGCTCCATCTCCGGGTCGCACTCGACGACGGCGAGGGGGCCGGGGGTGAGGTTGCCGCGTATTTTGACGCAGCGGAGCTCGTCGCGGCGGCGGGCAAGCGCCTCGTCGAGCAGGATGGGCTTTGAGTTATTGGAGCCGTAGTCCACCCAGTCGCCGCTTTTGACGAGCAGGACGGCGTCCTCGGCGGAGCAGAGCTTTGCGCGGTATTCGCTTGAATAGTTCATGTTATCACCTCGTTGATTGTTGTAAGCCGGTGGACTGCGTCCACGCCCTTGGCGCCCTGCGGAGCGAGGACGCGCTTAACGATATTGGTTAGCGGGATGAGGATTTTACTCCTCCCCTCCCCTGTTTATTTCTCTCTGTTCAGACGCTGAATGCCATTTATTCAGTGCTTATAGCGGGAGGAGCACGGTGAAGCATGTGCCCTGATTTTCGGGCGCGGGCGCGGCGCTGACCGTGCCGCCATGCAGCGCGGCTATCTCACGCACGAGCGCAAGCCCCAGCCCCACGCCGCCCATCTCGCGGCTGCGGGACTTGTCCACGCGGAAGAAGGGCTGGAATATGCTCTCCCTGCACTCGGCGGGTATCCCGACGCCGGTATCGGAGACGCGCAGCACAGCGCTCTCCCCCTCCCGGCGTATCTCGACGCGGACAGTGCCGCCGGGGCGATTATATTTAATCCCGTTTTCGACCAGATTAAACAGCATCCGGTAAATAAGCGCATCGCTTCCGACTATGGCAAGCTCCTCGCAGTCCTCAATCAGCTCCACGCCGTTTTTCTGCGCCAAAGGCATGACATCGGCGAGTATCTCCTCTGCAAGCGGCGCAAGCTCTATATGCTCCGTTCGTGAGACCGACTGTAGATTGCTCATCTCCAGCAGCGTCCGCACCAGCGCCGTGAGCCGGTTTATCTGCTCACGCATCGAGCCGACAAGCGTCGCCGTCTCCGCGCTCATGCTCTTTTGCTCCTCGGCAAAAAGCTCCAGCTTTGTCTGTATTATCGCAAGCGGAGTCCTGAGCTCATGCGCGGCATTGCCCGCAAACTGGCGCTGAAGCTCAAAGGACTGCGCGAGGCGGTCAAGCATATTATTCACCGAGCGGCTGAGCTGCTGAAACTCCGCCACGCTGTTTTCGTCGAGCCGCATATCCGCAATGCTGTCCTGATTTATCCTCTCCGCCTGCCGCGACAGCTCCTTTAGCGGCTTGAGCGCTCTGCCGCTGACAAAATAGGCTATGGCGGCGCTCAATAGCGTGACAATGCCGGTGATATACCAGCCCTTACGCCCGAAGACCGCCTTCGCGTCATAGACCTCCTCCGAAAAGTGATTGATAAAATAGCTCATCTGCTCCTCGGGTATCTCTATGGTCAGTCCCTCCGTGTCCGGCTGATACTGCATGACATAGCCGTTGAGCGAGTCCATGCCCGTAGCCCCGGAGCGGTACAGCAGCAAATTCAGGCAAACGCAGGCGCAGGCGATGAGCAGCGCGGTCAGGAGCGTTATCCTCCACTGAAACGACAGGCGCTTCACTGTGCCTCACCTTCTATCTCATAGCCCTCGCCTATGCGGTTTCTTATCGGGTCATAGCCCAGCGCCGTGCGCAGCTTCTTGCGCAGGGCGGAGATGTGAACCCGGATGGAATTACTGAAGCTATCCACGCTGCCGTCCCAGACGTGCTCCATAAGCTCCTCCTGACTGACAGGCCGTCCCTGATGGAGAAGCAGATATTCGAGCACCCCGCTCTCCTTGCGTGTGAGCGAGAGCGGCTGCCCGTCCACCTCGGCGACGCGGCTTTTAGTGTTAAACGAGAGCCTTCCGCAGTTGAGGCAGAGGTCACGCTGGATAAACTGGCGGCGGGTCAGACTGCGCACGCGCGCCTCAAGCTCGGCAAGGTGAAAGGGCTTTGACAGATAATCGTTTGCCCCCGCGTCCAGACCCTCGACCTTATCCGCTATCTCACTGCGCGCCGAGAGTATGAGCACGCAGGTCTCAAGATCGCGCTGCCGCAGGCTGCGAAGCACGCTCATACCGTCTATCTTCGGCAAATTCAAGTCCAATAATACAAGGTCATAGCGCTCCATCTCCAACAATTCGAGCGCTGACTCTCCATCGGCGCAGCTATCGACCTCATATCCCGACAGTCTCAGCTTTTTTGAGATATCCTCACGCAAGGAATTTTCGTCCTCCACTACTAACAGGCGCATATCCGGCTCCCCGCTTCCAAGTTTTTTTAATACTATTATAAATAACAAAAATTTTTACACTATTATAACATAAGGAGATAATATTTGTGTTAATTTTTTCTTAGCAAAGATTTTATACCTCATGTTATATACTGACGCCAACAAAGCAACAGGAGGGGAATTATGCTTCAAAATAAGAAACTCATGCTTATGCAGATATGTCTGCTGATAGCGGCTGTGGCGATGATCGGCTTTGGCGTCTGGCGCGGCGAAGCGGACACCGTTTTATCAAAGGCCATCAGGCTGTGTATGGAGTGTGTCGGAATTGGATAAGAAAAAACTTAACCCGCTCGCCCGCTTTCGCGGCTGGATACAGGCCTGCGCGGCGCTGCTGACAAATATTCATCTTCCGAACTTCGCAAAGGGCAGCCTGTATCAGGGCAAGGGAAAATATGTGTGTGTTCCGGGAATTAACTGCTACTCCTGCCCCGCCGCCTCGGGCGCTTGTCCGATAGGCGCGTATCAGGCGGTCGCAGGCTCGTCAAAGTACAAGTTTTCCTATTATATAAGCGGCATACTGATTTTCCTCGGCGTGCTGCTCGGGCGTTTTATCTGCGGCTTTTTGTGTCCCTTCGGCTGGTTTCAGGAGCTGCTGCACAAAATACCCTCGCCGAAGCTCTCTACCAAAAAGCTCAAGCCCCTGAGGTATCTCAAGTATATTATATTACTTGTCATGGTCATACTGCTGCCGGTGCTTGCGGCAAACGAGCTTGGCATGGGCGACCCCTTCTTCTGCAAGTACCTCTGCCCGCAGGGTGTGCTTGAGGGCGCGATACCCCTGTCGCTCGCAAATCCCGGCATACGCGCCGCGCTCGGCAAGCTCTTTAGCTGGAAGGCGGCGGTGCTGCTGACGGTGGTTATCGGGAGCGTGGTATTCTACCGTCCCTTCTGCAAGTGGCTCTGCCCGCTCGGTGCGTTCTACGCGCTTATGAACAAGGTCTCGCTTTTCAGGATGTGCGTGGATACGAGCAAATGCGTGTCCTGCGGCTCATGCGCAAGAGCCTGCAAGATGGACGTAGATATCACCAAGTCGCAAAACCATACCGAGTGCATACGCTGCGGCATGTGCATGAAGTCCTGCCCCACGCAGGCGATAAGCTATAAATTCGGCTTCGGCGAGAAGACCGCGGCAAATGCCCGGACAAATAATAAATAAAATATTAATAGTAAGAACAAGAAGTAAAAAGGAGTTTAACAATGAAGAAGAATCGTGTAATCGCACTTATACTCTGCCTCGTAATGATGGCGCTCACCCTTTCCGCCTGCGGTCAGAAGGACGCGGCAGCGCAGCCGGGTCTTGACCTTGAGGGTAAGACCGCCGATGAGCTTTTTGAGATGGAAAACAACATTCTCGGCGAGAATACCGCACTCTGGGACAAGGTTTTCATGTCCATGAGCAAGAATGTTACCAGTGATATTCTCAACGGCAACTACGGCGAGTTCCTTATCAGTGCGGTTGAAAGCGCAAAGGATCAGTTCACCGCCGAGGAGTATGCACTGCTCAAGGCTGACGCGGAGAAGATCCGTGACATCGAGAACAAGATGTCGGAGCTTGATAACGCGGGCGAGGGCGACACCGAGAACGGCAGCGCAAGCGCAAACGCCTTCCCCGAGTTCCAGGGTAAGGATCTGGACGGCAACAGCGTGGACAACAGCCTCTTTGCAAACAACGCCTTCACGGTTGTAAACTTCTGGTTCAACGGCTGCAAGCCCTGTGTCGGTGAGCTTGACGACCTCAACGCTCTCAACGAGCGCGTCAAGGAGCAGGGCGGCGAGGTAATAGGCATCAACACCGAGACTCTGGACGGCAACGAGCAGGGCATAGCTACCGCAAAGCAGCTTCTTGAGTCCACCGGCGCAAAGTACCGCAATATCTACTTTGACTCCAACAGCGCGGCGGGCAATTTTGCACTGTCCATCATGGCCTTCCCCACCACCTACGTCTTTGACCGCAACGGCAATGTCGTCGGTGAGCCTCTGCTCGGCGGCATCGACAACGAGCAGAATCTTGAAATGCTGCAAAAGACCATTGACGAGGCAATAGCCAGAGACAAGGCATAAAACAGGATATAAGCTTAAAGCGAGGGCGATTGTCCTCGCTTTAGCCTGTAGACAAAGCTGTCGGCAATGTATAAAATTGCATGGGGAGAGTGCAGAGAGGGGACGGGAGTCCCCTTTCTGCGTTCAATCCGTGCTTATTCAGGAGTGTTTTTGAATACTCCTGAATAAGGCTTCAAGGCGTCGGACTTTGTCGACGCCTTGAAGCGAGGACGACCGTCCTCGCTTTTTGATATCTTTGCTTTTGCTTTTTGTGTGCGGAAGGCTTGAAATATATGCTCCCGCGCCGGTTTCCGTTCTTTCCACCTGTAGAAAGCTCTGAATAAATAGAAGTAACCCCTAACCGCGGTCAACACCAATCTACCGGTTAGGGGTTACTCCTGTGAATTCTTAGTATCTAACATCCTTGGTTACCTCGCTTTCGTCAGGATGCAGCGCCGCCTGTCAACGGGACACTTTCACCAAGCACAGACATTTCTTGTTCAATTATACCGCTTAAGCGCGGCGGACTTATGTGCTTCTGTCCTCCTCAGGATTTTGATCTGCGACGCCGTTTCCCGGAGCCTCACAAGTCCGGGATGCTTATTTGTACATCGGACTCACCCTTTCTGATGTTAATATAACAGATGGGGAGGGCTAATTCAATAGGCAAAGCCAATGATTTTCCGGCAAGTTTTTTGTGCGCTCAGACGATTTTCGACAAATTGCGCATATATTCTTCGTGCATTATTGACATCACAAGTTAAAATGTTATATAATATTATTGTTGCGTGGCTTTTTGCCGCGTTTTTTTGTTCCCATTTTGGGCAGATTATGCTATTATGCTATATTATTAGATAATAATATTATAAAACGCGAGGTAAACATGAGATATAAATGCCTTGTCTTTGACCATGACGACACCGTAGTCAACAGCACAGCGACCATTCATCATCCCTGCTTTGAAAGCTATCTTGCTCTGCGCTATCCCGGCAGGCACTGTTCGCTTGAGGATTATTTTTTGAAAAATTTTGAGCCCGGCTTTCTTGAGATGTGCCGGGGCGAGTACGGCATGGACGACGCGGCGCTTGCCGACGAAACGCGCTTTTGGCAAAAGTACGTCGCACAGCATATCCCGGAGGTCTACCCCGGCATTGCGGAGATAATGCGGCGGCATAAGGCCGAGGGCGGCTATATCTGCGTCGTGTCACATTCGTTTGATAACAATATTCGCCGCGACTATGCCGAGAACTCTCTGCCGCAGCCGGACGCGGTCTACGGCTGGGAGCAGCCGCCGGAGCGCCGCAAGCCGCAGCCTTGGCCCTTGGAGGACATCATGCGCCGCTTTTCGCTTGCGCCGGGTGATCTGCTTATGATAGACGATCTCAAACCGGGCTATGACATGGCAAAGACCTGCGGAGTGGATTTTGCCGCCGCCGGCTGGGCGTATGAGGTTTTGAGGATAGAGGACTTTATGCGCAAAAACTCGGACTTTTATTTCAAGACCGTGCAGGAGCTTGCGGATTTTCTGGAGAATAAATAGGTCTTAGAAATAATATAAACTTGACCCATCAAGCCCTACATCCCCTACTCCGTTCTCATAACAAGGGGAGAGCTTTTTATTCCCCGCCGCGGCCGTGAAATAATTATCCGCCATTGACAAGGCGGTGAAAATGAGTAATAATTATATCCACAATAAAAACATAAAAGAGGTGCAATATGAACTATAACGAGATACTCAGCGCAGCGCGTGAATGTGTCGGCCCCTACTGCAAGGCCTGTCCCGTATGCAACGGCAGAGCCTGCGGCAACTCCATGCCCGGTCCCGGCTGCAAGTACCCCGGCAACGCCGCTGCAAGAAACTTCGACAAGTGGCAGGAGATATGCGTCAATATGGACACGCTCTGCCGCAATATTGCCGACCCCGACGTTTCCTTTGAGATGTTCGGCCGCAGGTTCTCCGCGCCCATTTTTGCCGCTCCCCTCGGCGCGGTCGATATGCATTACGGTCCCAAGTACAAGGACCAGCAGTATAACTCCATCCTCGTCAAGGCGGCGGCGGAGTACGGTATCATGGCCTTTGCCGGTGACGGAGTTGACCCGGATATCATGAAGTCTGCGGTCAAGGACATGGTCAAGACCGGCGGTCTCGGCTGCCCGACCATAAAGCCGTGGAACAAGGAGGCCGTGTTTGAAAAGCTTGATATCCTCAACGAAAACGGCATTTTTGCCGCAGCAATGGACGTTGACGGCGCGGGACTGCCCTTCCTCAAGAAGATGAACCCCAATGCCGGCAGCAAGACCGTCGAGGAGATGCGCGAGATCATCGACCATGCAAATATGCCCTTCATCGTCAAGGGTATCATGACCCCGGCGGGCGCGCTCAAGGCAGTTGAGGCGGGCGCCTCCGCGATAGTTGTCTCAAACCACGGCGGACGTGTTCAGGGCGGCGTACCCTCCACGGCGGAGGTCCTGCCCGCGATAGCAGATGCCGTAAAGGGCAAGACCGTGATACTCGTTGACGGCGGCATTCGCTCCGGCGTTGACGTGTTCCGCGCGATAGCTCTCGGCGCCGACGGCGTGCTCATAGGCCGCCCGCTGCTCACGATGATTTACGGCGGCGGCGAGGAGGGCTTCAAGGTCTATATGGACAAGATAGTGGGCGAGCTCAAGTCCACGATGACCATGTGCGGCGCGGCATCCCTCAAGGAGATTACCCGGGAAAAAATCTGGACGGAAAAGTAAGCACAAATCGACGAGACATCGTATAGACTGCGCCCCATCCCTGCAAATCAGAAAGCTTAAATCCGGCACTGTTTCACACTCGACATTCATATACCTCGACACAGGGAAAACCCGCCGCCGTGAGCTTTACTCACGGCGGCGGGTTTCAAGTTTATCAAAATATAATAATCACTTCTTCTGAGAAAAGACCCATTCGCGCTGGATGCCGTAGCTTATGAAGAACAAGCAGGTATCCACGACAAACTTAATAAGCGTTGCGATTATCGGCACACTGTTTGCAAAGAGATGATTTATCAGCGTCACAAGCCCTGCCGAGACGAGCATCTGCGGGATGCACAGGCAATAATAGCGCCCGAGCGCGCGGCGGTAGCTGCCGTGATTGTCAAATACCATCTTATTGTTCGCGTTGAAGTTTGCAAACGAGGAGCAGGCACGGGCGGCGACGGTACTCACAAGAGACGCCCAGCTTCCGAGCTGAGTCTTGAACAGGCGGAAAACGATGTAAAACACCGCAAGGTCTATGAGCGTGGAGCCGAGCGAGCTGAGAAGAAAGCGGAACATCACCTTGAAGATGCGCCAGGAGTCCTTTACGGCGTTATAGTGGGAGCTGTAGTCCTCACTGTCATAGACGGTGTCGATGCTCTGCTCGACAAAGCCGATGCCCATGCGCTTCATATTGAGCAGCATATTAGTTTCATACTCAAAGCGCTCTCCGTCAATATTGCAGAAGGGCTCAAGATAACGGCGGGGTATCGCGCGCAGACCTGTTTGCGTATCACCGAGCTTGATGCCGTAGCACAGGCGGAAGAAGAAGGAGGTCGTGCGGTTGCCGGCGACGCTTCTCGGCGGAACGTCGGGATTGCTGAAATCGCGGCAGCCCATGATGACCTTATCCTCGTTTTCGAGCAGTCTCTCGCCGCAGGCAACGATGTCCTTAGTCAAATGCTGTCCGTCGCCGTCGATGGTGATAACTCCGCGAATGTCGGGCATCTCGTCGAGCACATAACGGAAGGCGTCCTTGAGTGCGCGTCCCTTGCCCTTGTTGACCTCGTGCCGCAGAATATGGCACTGCGGGAAGCTCTTGGCATACTCAAAGGGTCCCTGATGCTCCGCGTCGCTCCCGTCGTCCACGATGATTATGTGCTCAAAGCCTTCCTGAAGCAGCCCGTCGACAACGGCGGGCATTTTCTTGTCCGGGTCGAGCGAGGGAAGGACTATTGCCAGCTCCTGCCGGCAGTTTTTGATAGAGTCCAAAGCAATTTACCTTCTTATCCAGTGTATCAAGTGTAGGAGTCAAGGCTGACGACGCGCATATCGCTCATGTCGCCGCTGATGTCCTTGACGATTATTTTGTAATTGAGGGTGTCGTCATGGTGCCCGGTGGGGGTGTCGGAGGTGATATTCGTGGTGAAATCACAGAGATAGCTGCCGCCGCCGAAGCTGATGACGCTGTTGAGGGTGATGGAGTGGAGCTGATAATTCGAGACGTGCGACCACTCAAGACCGTCCTTCATAAGCTCAAGGCGATTATATAGCTCCGAATCCCTCTGGAGGTAGCCCGCAAGACGCTGCATACCGTAGGTCGGGTCTATGGTGCCGCTCTTATAGCCCTCGTAGCGCTCCGCAAAGCGCTGGACAAATGCGTCAAGCGCGGCGGTCTGCGCCTCGGAGCAGGGGACGAGGAACTGGGAGTCGTCCTTGTCGGGGTCAATGGTCACGACATTGCCGTTCGGGTCTGTGATGACCGGCTCGACGATGCCGATTATGTTATCAAACTTATATGTAGCCTTGACCGGCAGACCCGCGTAATCCTCATAGTAATCCTTGAGAATATCGTACTGAATGTCATCCTCGATGATATACTTGTCGTCAAGCTTATAGCCGTTTACGGTGACGGTGTAGCTCTTGGGGATAGTGACCTGCACGGAGGAATAGAGCCCGGAGAAGTCAAAGATCTCGCTCTGCACCTTCCATGGGAGAAGATCATACTTGACCTTGCTCTTGTACGACTCGTCCTGACATAGCGTGACCGTGCCGAAAATTCCGGTCTCGCAGCGCAGGTCATAGCTTATCGTGGTGTCGGTGCTGCCGCTGCGCTTATAGCTGACTCCGCTGCTTATCATGTTCTTTATGACCTCGGCGCACTCCTCATCGGTCTGCGCCTCATGGGGCATGGAGGCGATAGTCGCCGCCATATCGTCATTCCAGAAGCTCTTGTTAAGCTCGGCAACGACCGCGTCCATCGTCTTTGTCGGCTGGCTCTGCTCATACTCCTCGGCATAGCCCCACAGCTTTGTCAGGACAATGCCGATGGCGGCAAGCGCAACGAGTATATACACGCAGAGAAATATCGCGTAGCCGTGCTTGGTGTGTTTTTTCTTTTTTGCCATATGCGCCGCCCCCTTACTTCACGAGGAACGCATCCGGCAGCCAGCGCGCGCCCGCGCCGCCGGAGATGCTGTTGAGATATTCGCCGTTAAACCACATACAGGTGGAGGAGCCGCCGTCAAGACTACAGGCGTTTACCGCGCCGTAGTCGAGCATGACCTCCGCCACGTCCTGCTGAGTCGCGCCCATGCTGTGGACCTGGCGGCCGTCAATGACGAGCATAAGCACCGCGCCGTCTGCACGCTGACCGATGGCGGTGCGGGGATTGGTGCCGGTATTGAGGACTGATGCGTCCTCCATCTGACCGTTTACGATGAGAACAGGCTCAAAGGTGACGCCGTTGACTATACCCTTGGCCTGAGCGTCCGCGTAGGTCATGTAGCCGGTGTGGAGAATATGGTTTGCGTCAAAGCCGACAAAGCTGCAAGCATTGCCGCCGTTATCCTCATAGCATACGCCGTCCACTATGGTAAGCCCCTGCGGAGTGCCGCCGAGACCTGCGCCGCCCACGTCATAATACATACCGCCGTTGATGCCGGCAACGGCGCCGTAGCGGGTACACATATCGGCAAGCTTTTCGCCGTAGCCGCCGAACTCAACGGGCTTGCCGACGAATACGCGGCTCGGGTCGAGCACGACCATCATGTAGCCCTGAAAGCCCTTTTTGCTGATTTTCTCGATGATGATGCCGTCGCCGTCATCGTCTATAAGACCGTAGCCGTCCGAGCCGTCGGGCTGAGTCTGCGCGGGAGCGTCCTCGCCGTTCGCGTCGCTCTGCCCGGGGAGCTTTATGAGGGAGGTGTCGGTCGTGTCGGTCAGCGTGCTCTGCTTTGCCTCGCGTATGGCGTTTACCTCATCGTCCGAGAGGTAGACATGCGCGATAAAGCCGAAGCGCCGCGTTTCGAGCATGGTGTTTATAAACTTGTCCTTGAGAGCGGGAGAGGGGCCCTTGACCAGCACATATTCAACGGCAAGTCCGCCCACGCCGAAGAGAATTCCGGAAACAAGGATGAAGCCGAAAATTCTGTCGATAATACGGCGGGCGCGGCCGCGCTTGCTTTTTTTGTGCCTGCGCTGCTCCTGCTCCTCATCGACGAGGTCAAGCTCGTCGTCATAATATGCAGTATTATTTTTCACAGTAACACCTTTATATGTAGTATTTTTGCATTGCTGACAGGAAATGTAAAATCATATAGCTGTGGCAGTCTACATAATTCGTACTATTTTAGCATATATAAGCGCAAAGGACAAGAAATATTTGCGTGTTTTAAGAAATCTAAAGAAAATCGGCGCATTAGCGTCATGTCCACGCCCTTGCCTCTCCCTTTGGGAGAGGTGGCCGAGCGCAGCGAGGACGGAGAGGGTGCCATGGCTGAGAAACTGCCAATCGGGAAAAGAATGGTCTGTACTGCGTCCTGTCTTTTCCCTCCTGCACCATGTCCTACCCCGGAGACCCCTTCGGCGCTCCGCGCCACTTCCCCTAAAAGGGGCAGCGCACTGCGGGGCGGGGGTTGGTGTTGAAAACGGCGCGGCGGCTCAACTAACCTGTCATTCTCCCTAAAGGGACTAGGCGGCGGAGCCGCCGTCGCGAACCAGTCCGCAGACTGGTCGTGGGAATCCGCATCCCCATACGCCGCAGCAAGACCACACATTGCCCCAAGGAGAAACGGATTGCCACGTCGCTTCGCTCCTCGCAATGACGGAGGTGGGGTAGGCGGGGTGCGGCGATTTTTACATTTTGCCTTACGTCCACGCCCTTGGCGCCCCTTTTAGGGGAGCTGTCGAGCGTGAGCGAGACTGAGGGGTCGCCATGGTTGTGGGAGTGCCGGTGGGGAAAAGAATGGTCTGTACTGCGTCCTGTCTTTTCCGCTCTGCTCCGGTCTGTACTCCCGCGGGACGAGTGGATAGGTACGGCGAAAGCAAACGCCCACCCATGCTCTAAGGCATGGGTGGGCGTCAAGTTAAAAACACTAAATTCCCGCTCAATCGACCTCGACTATGCCGTCGTCCTTGAGCGTCACGGTCATGCCGGTTTTGACGTACTCAAGAAACTCGTCGCCGAGGTTATCAACAACAGGCATCTTCGCATCCGTCCAGACGTCGGCAAGGATTGCGCCCGAGGCGGCAAGCGAATCTATGGGCATACTGAAAAGCATACAGGCAGGCTGGAGATTGCGCGAGCAGACGGTATAGAGCACCATGCCGCCGGTCGTCGAGCCTATGGTCTGCGGCAGGCAAAGCGCCTTGCCCAGCATCGACTTCTTATAAAGATCCGGGTTGTTCTGGTCGCCGCACTTGACCTTCTTGTCGCCGAACATCATGGCCATCTGGTAGCTTGCCAGAGTATTAAAGCCGCCGTGGCTGACCAGCGCCTCCGCCGTCGCCGTACCCGGTACTATTACGCGCCCTTTGAACTGCTTCATTTTCTTCCCTCCTTGGCGGTGATGATATCGAGTATCTCTTCCTCTCTGTAGAAGCGTGCGCTGGTGTAGGTGCGCAGCTTGTTCGAGGAGGTTATGACCGCTTTCTTCTTGCAGAGGGGATTATTCATGTACATCAGCGGGCAGATATAGCTCACGATAACGCCATAGCTGGCAAGCTTTGCGCCGTAAATGCCGCGATTGAGCTCCTTGATGACGTCGGGAGAGGCGGTAAACACCGTGGGCACGCTTATCTTATCCATGCTGTTTGCCCTGAGCCGCTCACCGATAGCGTCCGCCCAATCCTGCATCTGCCTGAGCGTCATATGCGGACAGCCGACAAAGCAAAGCTCGGGCTTTGCGTTCTTGTCCTTCCAGATAACGGGGTAGCTGTCCTGCACGCGCTGAAGCTCCGCATCGTCGATAACATAGACCTGTGCGCCCTCTTTTATCAGCGCCTCGCCCTGCTGCTTGGCCTCGGGGGTCAGGTTTTCGATATGGAACAGACCGACAGCGCCGTTAGAGGCGGTCGCCGCGCCGAAGTCCTTGAGATAGGTGCAGGCCTCATCGTCAAGCTCCGTGCCGAGCCACTTGTCCAGCCCCTTGACGTAGGGAACCTCCTCCATGACCTTCATGCCGATGGCGGAGCCGAGAAGCTGCGCCTCGGGCTTGTGCTCGCACTTGAGCTCGATGACCCTTGTCGCCTTGCGTCCCTCATCGGTCAAGAGTCCGAACTCCGGGACAAAGCCCGCGATGGAGCCCATAAGCTCAAGAATACCGGAGTTGCGGTTGCAGCGCGCGCCGAGCACGGAGTTTGCGTACACAACGGCGGAGCTTTCCGCCCAGCTCAAAACATCGCCCTGCTTGGGCTTGTTGCCCATCTGGTCAACGTAGCAGGTGCAGGAGTATGCGTCATCGTCGGTTATGCCGAGCTTGCGGAGCTGCTCCTCAAAGCGCGCCTGCTGGGTGTACATGATTTTCTGGAATACGATGTCCTCCAAAAGACTGGTAGGAACGTTTTTATCGAGGGGGCGGGGATCTGCGGTGAATTTCTGTCCATTGGTAAGCCCTGCGTCAATAAGGCGGTCAAAGAGGTCATAGACCGGCTTGAGCGCGGCGAGACCGTAGGATATGACGGTATGACCGAATTCGCCTGTAACGGGGACCATACGTTCAGCGCCGAAGGTGTCGCCGTACATGACGAGGGTCTTCATGACCTTGGCCATCATCTCGCCCTTCTCGCCATTGAGCAGCGCCTGCTGCTCGGGAGTAAGATTCATGATACCACTTCCTTATTCAGCTTATTTTAATAATTATTATATTGCCTTGCCTGGTAAATATTTTAACAAGGTCGGAGGCAAATGTCAATCTTGACTGCTGACTTTTTGCGAAAGCGTAAGACTTCGCGCCGAGTTTACGCAGCACCGCAAAGCAAAAGCGCCCCGGAGGGGCGCCGAGTATATCATCACAAAAATATTTTTTACGCAAAAATGTACCAAAATTATCCCCCGGGGGGGCTTGTGAGCCCAAATTTTTTCTGATATGCTCATTCCATCAGCTTTAATCCGGTATCTTATTACCGAAATATGCAATATCGCTGCATTCGCTCATGCTGCGAACTCCCCCTTCGCAGCGGCGGTACGGCGGTATTGCATAAAATTTTTATTAAAGAGAGAGGAAGAGTCAAATTGAAAAAATCCCTGAGAAGCATCCTTGCATTCCTGCTTGCCATCACGACCATATTCGCGCTGGCCGCCTGCGGGAACAGCGCCGCCCCCTCCGCCGGGGACGCAAGCTCCCAGCCCTCCAATAACGCCGCCCCTGCTGAAAACAGCGCAGAGGCTCCCGCCCACAAGGACGAGGTCATAATCGGCTTCAACGCTGTTCCCTCCAACTTCGACCCCCTCAACGGCTTCTCCAACGGCGTTCAGATGCTCTATGCAGCACTCGTCCAGACAAACGCCAAGATGGAGGTCGTTGCAGACCTCGCCACCGACTACAGCATTTCCGACGATGCCCTGACCTACACCTTCAATCTCCGTGACGGCGCACTCTTTGCCGACGGTACGCCCATCACCGCCGAGGACGTGGTATTCAGCTTTGAGACCTGTCAGGCAAACCCCAGCGGCACCGACCTCTCCCGCATGGAGAGCATCACCGCTGACGGCAACGTCATCACCATCCAGCTCAGCAAGCCCGACTCCACCTTCATCCTCACCGTCTGCAACGTCGGCATCGTTCCCAAGGCCGCATACGGCGACAGCTTTGCCACCAATCCCGTCTCCTCCGGTCCCTACTGCCTCGTTCAGTACGACGTTGACCAGCAGTTCATCCTCGAGGCCAACAAGAACTACTACGGCGCAGCCCCCGGCATCAGCCGCGTTGTGTTTATAAAGATGGCTGACCCCGACACCCGCCTTATGGCAGCGCAGTCCGGTCAGGTCGATATCACCCTGACCTCCGCGGTTGTCGCCGCAAATAACTCCATCCCCGGCTACTATCTGCTTGAGGAAAAGACCGTTGACAACTTTGGTCTTGCACTGCCCTACATCCCCAGACAGGCCGAGAACAATGAGTACGGCTACCCGGTCGGCAACGACTTCACCGCCGATATCAACGTCCGCAAGGCTATAGCATACGGCATCGACCGTCAGAGAGTCTGCGACGAGGCTCTTAACGGCTACGGCGTTCCCGCATACTCCGAGAACGACGGCATGCCCTGGTACAACCCCGAAAGCGAGATCGAATATGACCTCGAATACGCTCAGAAGCTCCTGACCGATGCCGGTTGGGTCGATACCGACGGCGACGGCATCCGCGAGAAGGACGGCGTAAAGGCCTCCACCACCTTCCTGTACTCCGCAGGCGACGATGTCCGTCAGACCATCGCCATGGCAGTCAGCAACCAGATACTCGAAAACCTCGGCATTGAGATGATAGTTGAGGGCGTAAGCTGGGACGAGCTCCCCGCCCGTATGTACTCCGAGCCTCTGGTTCTCGCATGGGGCTCCTCCAACCCCAAGACCAGCTACAAGCTCTATCACTCCTCCAACGCCGGTAAGGACGACTGGTACAACCCCGAAAACTTCTCCAATAAGACCGTTGACGGCTACCTCGATGCAGCCCTCTCCGCAAGGAGCCTTGAGGAGGCCATTCCCTTCTGGCAGAAGGCTCAGTGGGACGGCGAGACCGGTACCTCCATGCGCGGCGAGTGCTCCTACATCTTCGTGCTGAACAAGACTCACGTCTACTGGGCACGCGAGGGACTGGACACCGGCGTACAGAAGATACACGCTCACGGCGACGCATGGCCTCTCGTCCAGAATATCGCAGAGTGGACATGGACCAAGTAATAGGTCTGCTCAAATAAGATATAAGCGTTCCGAACACAAAGCAATAATTATTTTCTTGAGTATTCGGCTCGGACAAACCGAGCCGAATACTTCAAGGCGTCGACAAAGTTCGACGCCTTGAAAACTTATTCAGGAGTATTCAAAAACACTCCTGAATAAGCTCGGATTGAACGCAGAAAGGGGACTCCCGTCCCCTCTCTGCACTCTCCCCATGCAATTCTATACATTGCCGACAGCTTTATCTACAGGCTGAGTATTCGGCTCGGACAAACCGAGCCGAATACTTGCTTGTTAAAAAGTCCTTCAGGGCTTTTGACAAGCTTATATATTCTTAAATGGAGGATGGAGATTGATATGAAAGCAGCAAAATCAATCGGTATATATATTCTCCGTGGAATAACACTTTTGATTGCGGTAGCGATTATTTCCTTTATATTGGCACAGGTATCTCCGGTTGACCCGGTTCGCCAGTACATACAGGCAAACCCCGGCGTCTCCGAGGAGAATATCGAGGCAATGAAAGAATACTGGGGTCTCAACGACCCGCCGGTAGAGCGCTTCGTCAAATGGTTTTCCGCGGTGCTGCACGGAGACTGGGGCTATTCCACCACCTTCCGTCAGCCGGTTTTGCAGGTTATCGGGATACGCTTCAGGACAAGCTTGGCATTGATGATAACCGCCTGGCTATTCTCGGGCATACTGGGCTTCGTCATCGGCTGTGTCATGGCGCTGTTCCGGGAGCGGGCGCTCGACCGTATAATCAAGCGTATATGTCTTATAATGTGCTCTATTCCGACCTTCTGGATAGGGCTTATGTTCCTTGCGGTGTTTTCCTCGATGCTCGGGTGGTTCCCCTTCGGTCTCGCGGTTCCGGCAGGCGTACCCGCTGAGGCCGTTACGCTGGGTCAGCGCATACACCATCTCATTCTGCCCGCGCTCACCCTGAGCTTTTTGTCCTTTGCAAACCTCGCCCTGCACACCAGAGAGAAGCTTGTTGACGTGTATAACAGCGACTACGCCCTCTTTGCCCGCGCCCGCGGCGACAACGACTGGCAGATACTCATGAAGCACGGCATCCGCAACTCTCTGCTCCCCGCCATCACCATGCAGTTTTGCTCCTTCGGTGAGCTTTTCGCAGGCTCGATGTTTGCCGAGAAGATATTCTCCTACCCCGGTCTCGGCGCCGCGACGAGCGCTGCCGGTACGGGCGGCACGGATATTCCGCTTTTCCTCGGTATTGTACTCTTTACATCCATATTTATCTTTGCCGGCAATCTGATAGCAAATATTCTCTATCAGGTCGTTGATCCTCAGACAAGGGAGGGGGTCAAGAATTGAAAAAGACTAACCGCAGACTTACAAGCATCATAATCGCCGCAGTCATCGTTCTCATTCTTGTCGCCATTTATACTTCCGGCTCCTTTATGCCGGAGAGCGCAATGCGCGCAGACTTCAGCCAGAAATTCCTCTCCCCCTCGCTCAGGCATCCCTTCGGCACCGACTACCTCGGGCGCGATATGTTTGTGAGAACCGTCAAGGGTCTTTCGCTGAGCCTCATCATCGGCGCGACAGCCTCCGTCATCTCCGCCATCATCGGTCTTATCGTCGGCGTCACGGCGGCGCTCGGCAAGGGCTGGATAGACCACGCGATAAACTGGTTTATCGACGTATTTATGAGCGTGCCGCACACGGTACTGCTCATACTTATCTCCATCGCCTTCTCGCAGGGCGCAACGGGACTTCTTATCGGCATCGCGCTGACGCACTGGGCGTCGCTTGCCCGTCTTATCAGAGCCGAGGTGCTTCAGGTGCGTGACCAGCAGTTTGTCCTCTGCTCGCGCCGCTTCGGCAAGTCGCCCTTCTGGGTCGCAACAAAGCATATTATCCCCCACGTCCTGCCGCAGTTCTTTGTCGGTCTTATCCTCGAGTTCCCCCATGCCATCATGCACGAGTCGGGTCTTACCTTCCTCGGCTTCGGCATGCCGCCCGAGCAGCCGGCAATCGGTATCATACTCTCAGAGTCCATGCGCTATATCTCCGCGGGTGCATGGTGGCTGGTATTCTTCCCCGGTCTTGCGCTGGTGCTTATCGTCATTCTCATCGAGGCGCTGGGCACTACGGTCCGCCACCTGTTTGAGCCGCGTCAGGCTCAGCTTTAAGGAGGGCAGTCATGAACGCACTTGAAATCAAAAATCTCAGCGTGTCCTTCCTGATGTACGACAAGGGCATAAAGAAAAAGGCGCTCAAGGTCATATCCGATTTGAGCATAAGCATAAAGCCCGGTGAAATTCACGCCGTCATCGGCTCAAGCGGCTCGGGCAAGAGTCTGCTTGCGCACGCGCTGCTCGGAATTCTGCCGAAAAACGCCGTCACCACGGGCGAGATGAACTGGTTTGGCGAAAAGCTCACTCCCACGCTGCAAAAGAAGCTTCGCGGCGAGCAGATGGTGCTCGTGCCACAGTCCGTAAACTATCTTGACCCGCTGATGCGCGTCGGAAAGCAGATATGCAAGGATAAGACTCTTGCGCTCGAAACGCTCAAAAGATATGAGCTTGACGAGAGCGCGGCAAGAAAATATCCCTTTGAGCTTTCCGGCGGCATGGCGCGCCGAGTCTTAGTATCTACCGCGGCCGCGACGCAGGCCAAGGTCATAATTGCCGACGAGCCCACCCCCGGACTTTCACCCGCGCTCGCGGAGGGCACCATGTCCCGCTTCCGTGCGCTTGCGGACGAGGGCGCGGCGATACTCCTCATCACGCATGACCTTGACCTTGCCATGCGCTATGCCGACGAGATATCCGTGTTCTACGCCGGAACCACGCTGGAGACGGCAAAGGCCTCGGATTTCTGCCGGGAGGAGCTTTTGCGCCATCCCTACAGCAAGGCGCTGTGGCGCGCGATGCCGCAGAACAAATTTGAGCCTATTCCCGGAACTCAGCCCTACGCCGGCAATCTCCCGAGCGGCTGCGTCTTTTCCGACCGCTGCCCGCTGCGCACGGAGGCCTGCGATAAGAGACCGGAGTTCCGCACCGTTCGTGGAGGGGAGGTACGCTGTCACCATGCGGATTGAAGTCAAGGATATTTGCTTTAGATATAATAAGAAGACCCCGCTTTTGAATAATGTAAATCTCAGCATCGAGGCGGGTGAAAAGGTCGCTCTGGTCGGTCCCTCCGGCTGCGGCAAGAGCACGCTCTCGCAGATAATGGCGGGTAACATCAAGCCCGGCTCCGGCGAGGTGCTGCTCGACGGCAAGCCCCTGCCGCACAAGGGCTTCTGCCCCATCCAGATGATATATCAGCATCCGGAAAAGGCGATAAACCCGCGCTGGAAGATGTACAGGACGCTCAACGAGGCGTGGCAGCCCGACGATGAGTTTCTGCACGAGCTCGGCATAGAAAAGGCGTGGCTCACGCGCTACCCGGCGGAGCTCTCCGGCGGCGAGATGCAGCGCTTTTGCATAGCCCGCGCCCTCGCGCCCGAGACTCAGTTTATCATCGCCGACGAGATAAGCACGATGCTTGACGTCATCACGCAGGCGCAGGTCTGGAATCTGCTGCTCAAGGTGCTCAACGAGCGTAAGATAGGGCTTATCGCCATCACGCACAGCCCCGAGCTTGCGGAAAGAGTCTGTGACCGAGTCATCGACTTCAGCACGATAAATAACGTGTAAGAGCTGAACAAGGCCGGTGTGCATACTTGGGTGGGCATCTAAATCCTTGATTTGGCTAATGTGAGTCAGCAGCTCAGGCGGATTGCCGCGCCGCTTTTATACTGTGCGCGTCAGAGAATATAAAACCCGACGCTTTGAACACGGCCGCAGCCCTCGACATCCCTGAAAAGGGAAGCCGAGGGCTGCACGTCTGTTCTTTTTGTTTTTATTGTTTTTGCCCTAACTCAACCATTGACACTGAGCTTTTTGTGGGCTTTTTCAGTCCCTGTTTACTTGTTCCGTGACAGGAGATACACCGTCTCCACATGGGTCGGCACGATGCCGTGAATGTCCAGCGTAAAGGGGAACAAATCATACCGCCTATTATGAGGGAAGATATCAAGTATAATTTACAGTCCCAAAGCATTTGCTTCGATAACCCTAATCCGGATGCCCATTACGCCATATTTCTCTTCATCTTCAGCAGAATAATATTCACGCATTCCGGTCGGTGAGAATGAATCTTCCGTTAGAAGACCTGTTTTTAGGAGTATCTGTTCCAAAGCAGCAAAACTTGATGCAATAAATATATCTACGATTTCTACCAGTACGGTTCTCTTTTCGTCAGCAATTTCTGTAAAACGAATATAATCACCCTTACTGAGTAGAGAACGCTTTTCATCGTGCAGACGATATTCAATTGTCTTTTCTCCGCTGCATATCCGATTGAACGGATCTGGGCGAAGCTTCATTTCAAATATACGGTTCATTTGCTACCTCTTTTATCACTCATATTAGCCCCATTGCCGGACAGCATCAATCGATATAACAATTACTCTCTCCGAAGCTCATTTGAAGCTGCGCTATGCGTTTATTCTCAAGCTCTTCAATTGCCTCATCCAATAATTGATTACTTTGTCTATAGCACAAGCCATCAAATTCTATCCACCACCACGCACTCCGCCGATAGCTCACGCGCCTGCGGGACGCACAGCGCATAAAAATGCCCGTCGTGCTCACCGGTACAAAAGCCCGCTCCGCAGCTAAGCACGCAAAACGACTCGAGCGGCAGACTCAAGCCCGCGCCGAGCGCCTTAACATAGCTCTCCTTCATCGCCCATATCCGCGTAAACGCCGCGTCAGGCTCGGAGGCGCCGAGGACGAGATCCCGCTCAGCGGCGGAAAATTTCCGCTCCGCAACGCGCCTGTCGAGCGGCACGCGCCTTTGAATATCGACGCCTATCTCCGCCTCGCAGAGCGCGCAGACGCAGTAATCCCCGGAGTGCGAGAGACTAAAGTGCAGCGCCGAGCCTAAAAGCTCCGGCTTTCCGTGCGCGCCGAGTCTTATCTCCGGCGGCAGCGCTGTCCCCGGCTCCGTATCCCGCAGCGCGCAGAGCAGCAGCCGCTCCGCAGTGACCGACTCCGCCCGCCGCGCCGGATTATTTATCCCGCGAAGCCGCTCCAGCCGATACTGCGAAAAGTCCTCCGTTACGCCAAGCCCCGGGTCAATGCGCGAAATATACAGCCGCGCCCTCATGCGCGCATCGCGTCAATGGTCTTTTCGACAAGCTCCGAAAGCTCCATGCCGAGCATCTCCGCGCCCTGCCGTATCACCTCGCGCGAGCAGCCGGCGGCAAACTTCTTGTCCTTGAACTTCTTCATCACGGACTTGACCTCCATGCCCTCAAGCCCGGTCGGACGCATGAGCGCCGCCGCACCGATGAGCCCGGTAAGCTCGTCGGTCGCAAAGAGCACCTTCTCCATGTATTTCTCGGGCGCAACGTCAATGCATATGCCGTAGCCGTGGCTGACGACGGCATGAATAAGCTCCTCGTCGATGTCGTTCTCGCGCAGCAGCTCAAGCGCCTTGACGCAGTGCTGCTCCGGGTAGAGCTCAAAATCTATATCGTGCAGCATCCCGACACTGCGCCAGAAATCGACGCGCTCCGGGTCGTGAGCCTTTGCAAACTCGCCCATGACCTTGGACACGGTCTCGGCGTGCCGGATGTGGAAGGGCTCGCGGTTATATTTCTTCAGCAGCTCTTCAGCCTGCTCCACTGTGGGTATGTAGCTCATTATCAATACCTCCCGGTAAAAATTCTGCCCGGCGCGGACGTAATTCTGTCGTCCTGCGCCGGGTACATGATAACGCGGTTTTGGCTGAAAATCAATAGAAAATCACGGGTTTTCGCTTGTCTGCGGCGTTGCGCCGACGTTCGCCGTACCGCCGCCCATGCTCGCGCTCGAATTCGGCTCCTCCGTGCCCTCTATCCTGTCCGTGACGTAGGGACTCGGCGAGGGGCTGAGGGCGGGACGCGCCATGTCGCCGGGGCTTTTATCGTTACCGCAGGCCGTCAGTGACACGAGCAGCAGCACGGCCAACAGCAAGTAAACAAATCTTCTCATTTATTCCCTCCTGAATGTTAATTCAAGGCTATTATCTGAATTTACGCCCGCTTTATGCAAAAATTTTTGCTCATTCGTTGCCTTGCGGAGGAATATATGCTATTATCAAGGCATCGAAAAGCTTCGACGCCTTGAACGCTGAAAGGGGACTCCCGTCCCCTCTTAATTCTATACATTGCCGACAGCTTTGTCTTCAGGCTGCTATTATTATATTGTGGTAAAATTATGGAAAACTTAATGAAAAATCAGATATACCGCGTCAAAATCGACGCATATTCGTCCGACGCCGCCGGAGTTTGCCGCGTCGGAGGCAGGGCCGTGTTCGTACCGGGCGCCATCCCGGGCGAGGACTGGGAAATCAAGCTCGTGAAGGTCACGGCCACAGCGGTTTACGCGCGCGGCGAGAGACTCATAGAGCCTGCTCCCTGCCGCCTTGAGCCTGACTGCCCGCATTATTCCCGCTGCGGCGGCTGCGACTGCCGTCATATGAGCTATGAGGAGGAGCTGCGCTTTAAGCTCTCCCGCGTCAACGACGCGCTGCACCACATCGGGCGGCAGAGTCTCGACTGCGAGGAAATTTTGGGCAGCGCCGCGACCGACGGCTACCGCAACAAGGGCATTTTCGCCGTGGCAGAGCTTGAGGGGCGGGCGCGCTTCGGCTTCTATCAGCCGCGCAGTCATCGCCTTGTCGCCATCGAGGGCTGCCCCGCGCAAAATGAGCTCAGCAACCGTGCGGCGCGCTGCGTCGTGGATTTTATGAACGCGCAGGGCATCAGAGCATATGACGAGGAGACGGGGCGGGGCGCTGTGCGCCATGTGTTCTGCCGCCGTGCCGTGAGCGGGAGTGACGCCGTTGTCTGCATCGTCTCCGCAAGGGGCTTCGGCGCTCAGACGGAGGCGCTTGTCTCCGCGCTTCGCAGCGTCTGCCCGGAGCTCACGGGAATAGTGCTGAATATCAACAAAAATCGCGGCAATACCGTTCTTTCCGGGGATTTCTATACTCTGTGGGGCAAGGCGGATATGCGTGACGTGCTCTCGGGTCTGTCCTTTGATATCGCGCCTCAGGCGTTTTTCCAGATAAATCCCCCACAGGCGGAGCGGCTCTATGCGCGCGCCTGCGAGTATTGCTTTGAGCGCCCTGCGGAGCTTGTTTTCGACCTCTACTGCGGCGCGGGAACGATAAGCCTCTGCCTTGCACGGCAGGCTCAGCGCGTAATCGGCGCGGAGATAGTGCCGGAGGCGGTGGAGAATGCGCGGCATAACGCGGAGATGAACGGCGTTGAGAACGCAGAGTTTATCTGCGCGGACGCGGGCGAGGCGGCGGCGGAGCTTGCGGGACGCGGGCTCAGACCGGAGGCCGTGGTCGTAGACCCGCCGCGCAAGGGCATGAGCGAGGAGGCGGTCGAGGCCCTTGCCTCGATGCAGCCGGAGCGCGTTGTCTATGTCTCGTGTAATCCCGCGACCCTTGCGCGCGATATATTGCGCTTCAATGCCCTCGGCTACGAGCTTAGAAAGGTCACCGCCGTGGATATGTTCCCGCGGACAAGCCATGTGGAGTGCGTGGTCCTCTTGTCACGGGAAACAAATCCACTGACGATTGAGGTCAGAATGGAAGTGGAAACCGGGGAGGTTAAGGAGCATCCGACCTATAAACGCATTCAGGAGTATGTGCAGGAGAAGTACGGCTTCAAAGTCCATACGGCATATTGACTTCACTTGCAGTCGATGAACCACTTGAATATGCGAGATTATATCTTGAGGGTAATTTACAGATGTGGGTAGATGCAGAAGATTCATTAGAGTTATAAAATGCAAGCAGCCTGTATGCTTCATTACACACAGGCTGCTTAATCAAATTTATTATAATTGATGAAAAATCGGTTGCATTTTGTCAAAAGTACAAAACTTTTTGAAGCCAAGTGCTTTTAATTCCTGTTATGATACTGAGGATATCCCAGCAATACTTGCTATCCCTGATACCTTATTCTTTCTACCAGCGTTTCCTTTTTCAGATTACTGCTTAAAAC
>CAKTMC010000014.1 GCA_934573735.1 uncultured Oscillospiraceae bacterium
TCAACGAGAGTACAACAATTTCCCTATGAGACCTCTCAACTGGCACTCCCCCAAAGACGTCCTTTTTTCTTTCCCTTGTGTGTAACACATCATTGACTAACCTACAGGCGGGGCGCGGCAGCTTTCATCCACGCCCTTGGCGCCCCCTTCAGGGGGAGCTGTCGAGCGTGAGCGAGACTGAGGGGGCGCCGGGGCTGAGGGATTGCCAAGAGGAAAAACAATTGTCCGCACTGCGTTCTGTCTTTTCCCTCCGGCTCTAATCCGACTCTGGCGACCCCTTTCCCCAGTGTGCGCACTGGGGACTTCCCCTAAAAGGGGCAGCGCCCTGCGGCATTGTCTAAATCGGCGCTAAAGACTAAACTAACCTGTCATTGCCCCTAAAGGGACTAGGCGGCAGAGCCGCCGTCGCGAGAGCGTAGCGACGTGGCAATCCGCATCCCCTTGGGAATGTGTGTAGTCTTGGTGCGACGTAAGGAGAAACGGATTCCCACGTCGTGCTTCGCCCTCCTCGGAATGACGGAGGTTGGGTAGGCGGTTGCGCCGATTTCTGCATGGTTCATTGCGGAAGAAGTATAAATCAGCGCGGCGGCTTTCATCCACGCCCTTGGCGCCCCCTTTAGGGGGAGCTGTCGAGCGCAAGCGAGACTGAGGGGGCGCCAGTCTTGAAGCTGCTGCAAGGTCGAACCTTGGCACTCATCCCACCCCGGCGCCCCATCCCCCGTTCCGGGTACTTCCCCCTAAAGGGGGAAGCCATCTCACAGCTCCAGGCTCCCCCCACAAAACAAAAAATCACCTGAAAAATCAGGTGATTTTTTGTTCAAGTATATAAATAATCACTTGCTCATTGCCTCGGCGGTGGCGACGGCGACTGCGACGGTCGCGCCGACCATGGGGTTGTTGCCCATGCCGAGGAAGCCCATCATCTCAACGTGTGCGGGGACGGAGCTGGAGCCTGCAAACTGCGCGTCGGAGTGCATACGGCCCATGGTATCGGTCATGCCGTAGCTGGCGGGGCCTGCCGCCATGTTGTCCGGGTGCAGGGTACGGCCGGTGCCGCCGCCGGACGCCACGGAGAAGTACTTCTTGCCCTGCTCGATGCATTCCTTCTTGTAGGTGCCTGCAACGGGATGCTGGAAGCGGGTGGGGTTAGTGGAGTTACCGGTGATGGAGACGTCAACGCCCTCGAAGTGCATGATGGCAACGCCCTCGCGCACGTCGTCGCAGCCGTAGCAGCGGACGTTTGCGCGCTCGCCCTCGGAGTAGCGGATCTCGCGGACGATGTGCAGCTCGCCGGTGTAGTAATCAAACTGGGTCTGAACGTAGGTAAAGCCGTTGATACGGGAGATTATCTGAGCTGCATCCTTGCCGAGACCGTTGAGGATGACGCGCAAGGGCTCCTTGCGGGCCTTGTTTGCGTTGCGGACGATGCCGATAGCGCCCTCGGCAGCGGCAAAGGACTCGTGACCGGCGAGGAAGGCAAAGCACTTGGTCTCGTCGCTCAGCAGCATTGCGCCGAGGTTGCCGTGACCGAGACCGACCTTGCGGTCGTCTGCGACGGAGCCGTCGAGGCAGAAGCTCTGAAGACCGACGCCTATCAGCTTTGCGGCCTCTGCGGCGTTCTTGACGCCGGACTTCATTGCGATGGCAGCGCCGACGCAGTATGCCCAGCGGACGTTCTCAAAGCAGATGGGCTGGATGCCGGCCGCTATCTCATAGGGGTCAAAGCCCTTGGCCTGGCACATCTCTCTGCACTCTTCGACAGAGCCGATGCCGTACTGAGCGAGGACGCCGTTTATCTTGTCTATTCTTCTCTCGTAATTTTCAAACAGAGCCATTAAATTGTCCTCCTTCTCTTATTCCTGACGCGGGTCTATGTACTTTGCGGCGGAGTCAAACTGACCGTAGTGACCCTTTGCCTTTTCAAGAGCCTCGTTTGCATCCATGCCCTTTTTGATGAAGTCCATCATCTTGCCGAGGGAGACAAACTCGTAGCCGATTATCTCGCCGTCTGCGTTGAGTGCGATGCGGGTGACATAGCCCTCGGTAAGCTCGAGGTAGCGGGGACCCTTCTCCTTGGTGGCAAACATGGTGCCGACCTGAGAGCGCAGACCCTTGCCGAGATCCTCCATGGAGGCGCCGACTGCAAGACCGTCCTCGGAGAAAGCGGACTGGCTGCGGCCGTAAACTATCTGGAGGAACAGCTCGCGCATTGCGGTGTTGATAGCGTCGCAGACGAGGTCGGTGTTGAGAGCCTCAAGAATGGTCTTGCCGATGAGTATCTCGGAGGCCATTGCCGCGGAGTGGGTCATGCCGGAGCAGCCGATAGTCTCGACCAGTGCTTCCTCGATGATGCCGTTTTTGATGTTGAGGGTCAGCTTGCAGGCACCCTGCTGGGGTGCGCACCAGCCGATACCGTGGGTAAAGCCGGAAATGTCGGAGATTTCTTTTGCCTGAACCCACTTGCCCTCCTCGGGGATGGGTGCGGGACCGTGGTATGCGCCCTTTGCGACCGGACACATATGCTGTACTTCGGTGGTATAGATCATAGCGATCTCCCTTCTATCTGAATTAAATTATAAACCTTTTATACCGACTGCCGGACTGCCGTAAGCCCGGCGGTCGATGCTTAAATTATTTTATCAGGCACTCGCCGGTCATTTCCTCCGGCTGCGTCAGACCCATGATGCGCAGGATAGTCGGCGCGATATCGGCAAGCTTGCCGCCGTTCTTCAGCTCCACGGCCTTTTCGCACACGGCGAAGGGCACGGGGTTGGTGGTGTGGGCGGTGTTGACCTTGCCGGTCTCGTCGAACATGCAGTCGGCATTGCCGTGGTCTGCGGTGACAACGAGCACGACATCGTCATGCTTTGCGACTTCGGCGACGATGCGTCCCATGCACTTATCCACGGTCTCGACCGCGGTGACGGCAGCGGACATGACGCCGGTGTGACCTACCATGTCGCAGTTAGCGAAGTTCGTTACGATAAGGTCATATTTCTCGGAGGCTATCGCCTCGACGCACTTCTCCGCAACCTTCTCGGCGCTCATCTGCGGGATGAGGTCATAGGTCGGGTACTCCTTCGGAGACGGGACAAGGCAGCGCTCCTCGCCCTCGCACTGCTTCTCTACGCCGCCGTTGAAGAAGAAGGTCACATGAGCGTACTTCTCCGTCTCGGCGAGGCGGTACTGCTTGAGCCCGTGCGCGCTTACGAAATCGCCGAGTGTATTTTCAATGACCTCGGGGGGATATGCGATGGGCAGGGTCAAATTCTCGTCATACTGAGCGGTGCAGACATAGTTGAGGGGGAATACGGTCTTTTTGCGCTCAAAGCCGTCAAATTCGGGCAGATTCAGCGCCCAGGTCATCTCGCGGGCGCGGTCGGGGCGGAAGTTCATGAATATCACGCTGTCGCCCTGATTGATAACGCCCTCGGGGCAGACGACGACAGGCTCTACAAACTCGTCGGTCTTGTCCTCGGCGTAGCTCTGCTCAACGGCATGAACTGCGTCGTCATCTCTGATACCCTCGCCGCAGACGATGGCGTTATAGCCCTTCTGCACACGGTCCCAGCGCTTGTCACGATCCATGCCCCAGAAGCGTCCCTGGAGAGTGGCTATCTTAGCGTTGCCGAGCTCGCAGCACTTCTCCTGAAGCTCCTTTACGAAGCCCGCTCCGCTCTTGGGCGGCACGTCGCGTCCGTCAAGGAAGCAGTGGACATAGACCTTCTCCACGCCGCGCTGCTTTGCCATATCGAGAGCGGCAAAGATGTGATGCAGGTGGCTGTGAACGCCGCCGGTGGAGAGAAGCCCCATGACGTGCAGCGCGTGACCGCCGTTTTTCGCCTCGTCCATGGCATTTGCGTAGACGGGGTTTTGGAAGAACTTGCCGTTTTCTATCTCCTGGCTTATCTTGGGCAGTATCTGGAACACGACGCGGCCTGCGCCGATATTCGTATGACCGACCTCGGAGTTACCCATCTGACCCTTGGGCAGACCTACGGCAAGACCGCTGGCCTGAAGGCTGGTGCAGGGGTAGGAGCTGAAGAGCTTATCCAGATTCGGCTTGCTTGCGGTCGTGATAGCGTTGCCTGCGGAGGCGGGGGCAAGACCGTAGCCGTCAAGGATTATAAGAACTGCTTTTTTGCTCATATTATGCCTCTGTTACTCCTGATTGGTCGCGGCAATAATGGTGGCGAAGTCTGCGGGCTTGAGGGAAGCGCCGCCGATGAGACCGCCGTCGATGTCGGGCTGAGCAAGAAGCTCTGCCGCGTTCTTTGCGTTCATGCTGCCGCCGTAGAGGATGGAGACGGCGCGGGCGGGGCGGGCGCCGTAGATGCCGCGGATGACGGCACGGATGCTCTCGCAGACCTCCTGAGCCTGCTCTTCGGTAGCGGTCTTGCCGGTGCCGATGGCCCAGATAGGCTCATAGGCGATGATGCAGCGGCGAAGCTGAGTTGCGTCAATGCCGCTGAGAGCAGCCTTGACCTGGTATGCGACATACTCCATGGTCAGGTCCATCTCGCGCTGCTCAAGGCTCTCGCCGACGCAGATGATGGGAGCGATGCCCTTTGCAAGCAGTGCCTTTGCCTTGGCGTTGACGAGCATATCGTCCTCGCCGTGGTACTGGCGGCGCTCGGAGTGACCGACGATGCAGTACTTAGCGCCGATGTCCTGAAGCTGGCTGGCGGAGATCTCGCCGGTGTATGCGCCCTTGTCAAATCTGCTGACGTCCTGACCGCCCGCTGCGACCTTGCCGTCCTTGCCGGCCTTGACCATGGCGGGGATCATGACTGCGGGAGTGCAGAGAACCACGTCGCAGGCTCTGGGAGAGGGCATGGCGGCGCGAAGCTCCTCCATGAAGGGCTTGATCTCGGATGCGAGCATATTCATCTTCCAGTTGCCCGCGATAACGGTTTTACGGTATTTTCTGTTCATTTTTATTTCTCCTTTATGAAGAATTTTTAATGCCCGCACGGCTTTCCCGATGGGAAAGCCGCAGGCAGGATTTTTTACTTATTACTTATCGAGAAGGCAGGCAACGCCCGGAAGCTCCTTGCCCTCAAGGAACTCGAGGGATGCGCCGCCGCCGGTGGAGATGTGGGTGATCTTCGAGGCAAAGCCGAGCTTCTCGACTGCCGCCGCGCTGTCGCCGCCGCCGACTATGGTGATGGCGTCACTGTCGGCAAGAGCCTGAGCTACTGCGATGGTGCCCTGTGCGAGAGTCGGATTTTCAAACACGCCCATAGGTCCGTTCCATACGACGGTCTTTGCGTTCTTGACTGCGTCTGCAAACAGTGCGCGGGTCTTCTCGCCGATGTCCAGACCCTCCATGTCTGCGGGGATAGCGGTCACGTCAACGGTCTTGACCTCGATTGCGCTGTCAATGGGGTCGGGGAAGTCCTTGGCGACAACGGTATCGACCGGCAGCAGCAGCTTTACGCCCTTCTCCTCGGCCTTTTCGAGCATCTTCTTGCAGTAATCGACCTTCTCCGCGTCAAACAGGCTCTTGCCTATGCCGTAGCCCTTTGCAGCCACGAAGGTGTATGCCATGCCGCCGCCGATGATGAGTGTATCGACCTTGTCAAGCAGATTGTTTATAACGTTGAGCTTATCGGAGACCTTTGCGCCGCCGAGGATGGCAACGAAGGGACGCTCGGGATCGGCAAGAGCCTTACCCATGATGCTCAACTCCTTATCGACGAGCAGACCGGAGTATGCGGGCAGATATGCCGCAACGCCCGCGGTGGAGGCGTGAGCTCTGTGAACGGTGCCGAAGGCGTCGGAAACGAAGATATCGGCCATGTCAGCAAGAGCCTTTGCAAAGTCAGCGCCGTTTTTCTCCTCGCGGATATCGAAGCGGAGGTTTTCCAGCAGCATTATCTGACCGGGCTTGAGAGCGGCGGCCTTGGCCTGTGCGTCCTCGCCGATGATGTCGGAGGCGAAGATGACCTCCTGACCGAGAAGCTCGGAGAGTCTCTTTGCAACAGGTGCGAGGGTCAGCTTGGTCTTCCACTCGCCCTTGGGCTTGCCGAGGTGGGAGCAGGCGATGACGGCAGCGCCGTGCTCAAGAAGATATTTAATAGTAGGTATCGCAGCGACAATACGCTTGTCGCTGGTGATTTCGCCGGTCTCCTTGTTCTGGGGGACGTTGAAATCGCAGCGGAGCAGAACCTTCTTGCCGTTTACGTCAACATCATAAACAGTCTTTTTGTTGTAATTCATGGTTTATCCTCCTAAAATAATATACCTTGGTCAAGTCTGGCTCATGGAGCCGAGTCCGAGCAGACCGGGAAAGCCCTGCTGCCGGAGCGCTTCATAGGCCAGTATAGCAACGGAGTTTGACAAATTCAGACTCCGAGCCTCACTAATCATCGGGATGCGTATGCAGCCGTCGCGGTATTTCTCGCGCAGCCACTCGGGAAGCCCCGCCGTCTCCTTGCCGAACATCAGCGTCACATCGCCGCTTAAATCGACCTCGCTGTATGCCCTCGGAGCCTTGGTCGTTGCAAGATAAAGACCCTTGTCTCCATTTTTTGCAAAGTACCCGTCAATATTCTCATATACCGAGATATCGACCAGATGCCAATAGTCCAGACCGCAGCGCTTTACCATCTTGTCGGAAATATCGAAGCCGAGCGGCTTTATCAGGTGCAGCCTCGCCCCGGTCGCCGCGCAGGTGCGGGCAATAGCGCCGGTATTATGCGGTATCTCAGGCTCCACCAAAACTATATTCAGCATCTCTCGCCTTCCCTTCCCTCCGGCGTCTCCGGCGGCTTATTGGGCATTACTTCCCATGCATCGAATACATTTTAGCACAAAAATCAGAAAAATCATGCACTTTTTTACGTTTTTTGCGATTTCTTGCATATTAGACAAATATGCGCTATAATCGCTATTGCAAAGAGGGCTTTTATTGTCATTTTGCATATGACATTTTATTATCAAAGCCCCGCTTTATATTATTTACACGGAGAAAAAGTTATGGAATACATCTGCTGCGATTGTCCGAGGCGCTGCGGGGCGCTGAGAAGCGATAAAAAGGGCGCGGGCTTTTGTCTGAGCGGCGCGGAGCTTCGCGTTGCAAGAGCCGCGCCGCACTACGGCGAGGAGCCCTGCATCAGCGGCAGCCGCGGCTCCGGCGCCATATTCTTCACCGGCTGCAATCTGCGCTGCGTCTTTTGCCAGAACCACGAGATAAGCCGCGGCATGGGCGGGCGCGCGCTGAGCGTCCCGGAGCTTCGGGACACGATGCTCCGCCTGCGTGACGAGGGCGTACACAATATAAATCTCGTCACGCCCAGTCACTATGTCCGTCAGATAGCCGAGGCGCTGAGCGGGCTTTCGCTCGGCATCCCCGTCGTCTGGAACAGCTCCGGCTATGACAGCGTCGAGTCGCTGCGTATGCTTGAGGGGCTTGTGCAGGTCTATATGCCCGATTTCAAGTACTCGGACGCAGAGCTTGCCCGCCGCTACTCTGCCGCACCCGACTACCCCGAGGTAGCCGCCGCCGCAATTATGGAGATGTTCCGCCAGACGGGAGCCTATGAGCTTGACTCCGAGGGCATTTTGCAGCGCGGGCTTCTCATCCGGCATCTGATTTTGCCCGGTCAGGAGCTCAACACGAAAGAGGTCATAAGCTTTATCGAGGAGAATTTCAAGAGCGGCGAGGTTCTTTTCTCGCTTATGAGCCAATATACGCCCATGCCGGGGCTTGAAAAGTTCCCGGAGCTTATGCAGCGCGTCGATGCCGGGACAAACCGGCGGCTCATAGGCTATATGTCGCGCCACGGCATAAGCGAGGGCTACTGGCAGGAGCCGGACTCCGCAACCGACGAGATGATACCGGAGTTCGACCTGACGGGAGTATAAAGTATAAATTTTTATCCATTATTTTCACCCGAAGCAGGGCTTTTTTGCTCAGCCTTATTCTTGACATATAAGTTAGCTTGTGCTAACTTATATGCGACAGTCAGGCAGTGCTAACCTTGGAGGAATACATATATATGAAGCTTCACGAGCTTAAAATCGGCGAGAGTGCAGTCATCACCTCCGTCGGCGGGGACGGAGCGCTGCGCTGCCGTCTGCTGGACATGGGACTTATCCCCCGCACTCATGTCACACTGCAAAAGGTTGCCCCGATGGGCGACCCTATCGAAATCCGTGTACGCGGCTACGAGCTGACGCTGCGCGTCGAGGAGGCCGCAAAGATAGAAGTGGAGGCCGAAAAGAAATGATTTTTGCGCTTGTCGGCAACCAGAACTGCGGCAAGACCACGCTCTTCAACGCCCTGACCGGCTCCAACCAGCACGTCGGCAACTTCCCCGGCGTGACCGTTGACCAGAAGATGGGCGATATCAAGGGCGAAAAGGACTGTTCCGTGGTAGATCTGCCGGGTATCTATTCCCTGCGCCCCTATACGCAGGAGGAGATAGTCTCCCGCGATTTTATCCTTAATCAAAAGCCCGACGGCATTATAAACATCGTCGATGCGACAAATATCGAGCGCAATCTCTATCTCACGCTCCAGCTTCTTGAGCTGCGCGTGCCCATGGTTCTGGCGCTCAACATGATGGACGAGGTGCGCGCAAACGGCGGCTCTGTCGATGTGCGCAAAATGAGCGAGGCGCTCGGTATCCCCGTCATCCCCATATCCGCCGCCAAGGGCGAGGGCGTGTCCGAGCTTATAGATCAGGCGCTCCAGACCGCCCGCTCCAGGACGCTCCCCAAGGTGACGGACTTCTGCGGCAACGAGTCGGCGGTACACCGCTGTATTCACGCCGTCGTGCATCTCATCTCCGACCATGCCGACCGTCTCGGCATCCCCGCGCGCTTTTGCGCGGCAAAGCTCATAGAGGGCGGGGACGGGCTGTCCGACGAGCTTGGGCTTGACCAGAACGAGAAGGAGCTGCTTGAGCACTGTATCGTGCAGATGGAGACGGAGGCGGGGCTTGACCGCAACGCCGCTCTCGCCGATATGCGCTATACATTTATAGAAAAGGTCGTCGCCGCCTCGGTCGTCAAGTGTCACGAGAGCAAGGAGCACGCCCGCTCCATGCGCATAGATAAGATACTGACCGGGCGCTATACCGCAATGCCGGTCTTTATCGGCATCATGCTTCTGACCTTTTATCTGACCTTCAACGTCATCGGTCAAAGGCTCTCCGACTGGCTTGCGCTCGGCATAGCCGCGCTCACCCGGCTTGTGGACGCGGGGCTCACGGCATACGGGATAAACCCGGTCGTCCAAAGCCTTATAATAGACGGTATTTTCGCCGGGGTCGGCAGCGTGCTGGTGTTCCTGCCGATAATCGTGACGCTGTTCTTCTTCCTCTCGATACTTGAGGATACGGGCTATATGGCCCGCGTCGCCTTCGTCATGGATAAGCCGCTGAGAAGGATAGGGCTTTCCGGGCGCAGCATCGTCCCGATGCTCATCGGCTTCGGCTGCTCCGTGCCCGCCATCATGGCAACGCGCACCGTCTCCTCCGACCGCGACAGGAAGATGACGATACTGCTCACCCCGTACATGAGCTGCTCGGCAAAGATCTCTATATACGCCTTCTTCACCGCGGCGTTTTTCCCGAAATACCGTGCGCTCGTTATGATATCGCTGTATCTTCTCGGCATCGTTATCGGCATAGTCGCGGCGCTTATCATGAATAAGACCGCCTTCCGAGGCAAGCCCGTGCCCTTTGTCATGGAGCTTCCGAATTACCGTATGCCCAGCCTCAAGAGCGTGGCGCTGCTGCTCTGGGAAAAGGCGAGAGACTTTTTGCAGCGCGCCTTTACGGTGATTTTCCTTGCCACGATCATAATCTGGTTCCTGCAAAGCTTTGATACCCGCCTCAACGTCGTTGCCGACAGTGCGCAGAGTCTGCTTGCGCTCATCGGGCGCTGGATAGCTCCGGTGTTTGCTCCGCTCGGCTTTGCCGACTGGCGCTGTGCCACCGCGCTCATCTCGGGTCTTATCGCCAAGGAGTCCGTTGTCAGTACGCTTGAGGTGCTGCTCGGCAGCTCCGCGATAGCGAGTATGTTCTCGATGCGCTCCGCGATAAGCTTTCTCGTGTTTACGCTGCTCTATACCCCCTGCGTCGCGGCGATGGCGACCATTCGCCGTGAGCTTAACTCTACGCTCAAGACTGCGGGCGTGGTGCTCATGCAGTGCGGCGTTGCGTGGGTAGTCGCGTGGCTTGCGTATCTGCTTTCGGGTGTGCTGCTGTGAGCGGGCTTGATTATGCGCTGCTGGCGCTGATAGCGGTCTGCGTCGTGCTCGCGCTGCGAGCGTGGCATAAAGGGCGCAAAAACGGCAGCGGCTGCTGCGGCGATTGCAGTAAATGCTGCGGGCGCTCCGCGAAATGCGGATGTGATAATAACAGGAATAATGAATGAGCTGTCCGATGGGCAGCTCATTTTTTCGCGTAATCTGCGCGGCAAAGCCTTCATTTTTCCTTTATTGAGAACGACCGGTGCATTGCATATGGAAAAACCGGCGTACAAAACGCATTGGCTTTACCATTTATGTGTCCAACAAGCCCTCTCACAGACACGGCACACTCGAAAAAAATCCGATATAATCATGCTCTCCAGCACTCTTTCACGTGTTTTCCGATCTCCACGCCTTTTTCCATATCCGTTTTTCCATTTCCAATACGCATGCATTTCAAATTGTTCCCAAATCCACTGCTTACCATGCCGTTTTGCACTCAAATTTTCCTCTTGATAACATTTTTTCAAAAGTCTGTCTAAATCTGTTGTCGAATCGAAATATTTATTGACAGTTCTTGTATAGATATATATAATTACAGATGTGTCCAGAATGTGTCATTGTTAACACTCAGTTCATAATAGCAATGGCAAAAAAACGAATTGGAAATAGAAATGGAAAAAGAGAGGACAAGGGAATGAGAAAGTATTTGCGCAGAATTTTACTATTCGTGGCGGTATTTCTGCTTGCCACGGCAACGCTCACGGCAGTCTACGCCGATAACGAGCCTGTATCGACCGTTGACGGCTCGAAACGGTGGAACATTATGCTTGTTGTTGACGGCAGCGGCTCACTGTATTCAGGTCCCAACACTGACCCTGACGGCCTGAGATATGACGCCATCGAGGATCTGCTGGCTATGCTTCAGGACGATGGCAACAACGTCGGCGCAATCGTTTTCAGTGCAAATGAAACAAGCGACGATTCGCCCGAGGCTATGCTCAAGGGCATCACTCTCAACACCGGTCTTATGGCCTTTGACGACAATGCCGACGTCAAGGGGTATCTCATAAACCAAATTCGCCATGCGCCGCTCAATAGCCACAACGGCGGCACCACCGACATAGGCACCGCTCTGCTTGAGGCAGAAAAGCTGCTGAACGCCGCGCACGCCGAAAACGGACTTCCCTGCGCTGTTTTCCTGTTTTCCGACGGTCTGACGGAAATTGACTACAAAAACGTTTATGATAAATCCATGGAGAATCTGAGCGAAGCAGTGACCGGTATGGCTGAAAATGACATTCGTCTCTGCGGCGTTCTGCTCAACAAGGGCGGTCAGCTCGATTCCACAGAGTTTAGAAACATCGTTGCCTCCGCAAACGGTGTGAGCAGCGTTGTGCTCAATCTGGGCGACTCCTTTATCGAAATAACCGATGCCTCCAGCCTTCACACGGCAGTGACCCGCTTCCTGCGCATTCTCGGCTTCAGCATAATGGATACGTCTGCCACCTACGACCCGGTTGATTTCGATATCAGAATTCCCGGCGTCGGCGTTGAGGAGATAAACCTCCAGATATTCTCAACCTCCGGTCAGCCGCTCCCCGGCGGAATGGATATTACGCTTACAAAGCCTGACGGTACCGTTCTCAACGGCTCCGAGGTCAACGCGATGTGCCGTATAGGCCGTACCTTCCGCGTCTACAAGATTTCCCAGCCCGAATGCGGCACATGGCACGTCCACATTCAGGTTCCCGCAGGCAACAATATTGAGTACGCCTACGCACCTGTATTCAGTATATACGTCAACGCCGATTTCAGCGCTTCCCCCTCGTTTGACTATCTGCATGTAAACTCTGACCTTGACCTTCGCGCATACCTTGTCCGCGAGGGCGAGGAGCTGACCGATACTCAGTCTTATCAGGAATACAGCTGCGAGCTGGTGCTCACCGATGCCAGCAACGGCGAGCTCGTAATGCGCCAGCCAATCATGCCCGACTCCACAAATCGCTACAAGACCAATATCAAGCTCAGCGAATACGGCGTGTTTGACGCTGAGGTTCATTTTGTCTGTGACAAAATCGTCATAACCTCCGCCACGGCGACAATGGATCTCTCCAACCATATGCCGGATACATATAACAGCAAATATACGGCAAGGAGCGGTCTTTTCCAGCCCAAGGTCTCCGAATTTGACCTCAGCTCCTGCTACTACGACAAAGAGGACGGCATGGATATGCTTGTTCTCCAAATCGTTGACAGCAGCTGCGGCAGCGACGCCGTTTCGCTTAGTGACGGCATGCTCAAGATAAACTCCAAGCTTGCCAAGGACGGCACGGTAACAATAAGCGTCACCGATACTCAGGGTGCCGAAAACAGCTTCAAGGTGGACGTCAAGGTCAAGAATATGACCCTGCTGATTATTGCCGCGATAATTCTCGTTATCGTTCTCATCGTGGCTGCGATATTCTTCAAGGCAGCTTCTATGCCCAAGGTGACCGGCGAATGCAGCCTCAGCTTTTACTACAGTGCTGGGAACGTAAACATAAACATCTCAGGCCTCCCCGCTCCCGGTAACGGTGCGAATCCGAAGACTAATCTTAATGCAATACTTGAGTCGGATTATAACTCCACGATTTTCAGCCAGCTCAAGGACGCCTGCCGTATGGTCGGCGCAGATGCCAACGACCTTGTCAATTATCTCAAGGGCATTTCCGGTGAGCTGTCAGGTGTTTCCATGTCTGTTGTCTCCAAAAAGGCCGCAGGCGGAAAGCGCAGGGCAAAGATTTGCGTTAAGTACAAGAAAAACAAGGCTTTCCTGTATGACAACTCTTTTGATTTCGACATCGGCGGAACCACCTTTACACTGGGATACGACAGTGACAACGGCAACGACGATGACGACGACGATGACGACTATGACGATCGTGGCGGCTGGGGCGATCGCAACGACGACCTGATTTAAGCTCCGCTCCTCACAGCATGGGGAGAAGCGTTTGCACAGCTCGGCAGAGTATAAAGCCCGAGACGCGCTCTCCCCGCCCCTACAGCGGCACAAAGAGGCTTCTTTCTTAGGCTTGATGCCTTCGGGCATCATCCCGATAAATCGGCCGTAATTTAATCAACATAAGAAAGCTAAAAAGAGAAATTGGAGGATCAACATGGACGAAAATCAGAGAAATCAGTTCAAGAACAAAATGGCTGAGCTTCACAACAGCGGCCTTTTCCCGGCTGAGAAGCGGAGTATAGTGCAGCCGGCAGGCGGCACAGTCGACTGCTATCTTATAATAAGCTATGGCGGCACGGGAGCAAATGCTCTCCAAAAGGTCAAAAAAACCTTCCTGGAAGACATCGTTCCACAAGACGTTAGGGATTATGTTCGCTTTCTCGCAATAGACACCGCCACGGATTCCCTGGATCGCAGGGATGCGCAGGGGCATAGAGTCTTTGACGTTTCTGAGACTCTCTATCTGGATAACGACAGAGCCAAAAGCATCGTCAATAGGAATTTCGAACAGGTTGCTGACTGGATGACTGAAAGCACCAAAAATCATATCAGGACCAACAACGATTGTCTGACTGGCAATGGCGCAGGCAGCATGAGACAGGTCGGTCGATTGACGCTTTTCCACAGTAATACTGTTAATGATATTGTTACCAAGATCAATGGGATCATTACCGAGCTCACAAGCGGCAAAGCCGCGCGTCTGCATGTAATGATTCTGGCGGGTATCGCAGGCGGTACGGGTTCCGGAACCGTAATAGACTTGACCTATCTCATACGCGACATCTTTGAAAATGCTCGCCCTGGCGCAAACGATCAATTTGCCGGCTTTATCTTCCTACCGCCTGTCGGAAATGAGACAGACGGAAACAGGATCAAGCATGGTAATACCAACGGCTATGCGGCGCTGAAGGAAATCAATCACTTCATGGGCAATGCAAAGCCGGATTTGAGAATCGGCGGCCATGTCACCGATATGTATGATTTTACACTGGGAGGACGCCGAATAATCTCCTGGAAGAACATCTTTGACATATGCTATTTGCTTGACGGCCATATCGGCGGCATTACCTTCGCAGAGCCTGAAGTCATTGCCGATAAGGTGCTCGCCGAGTGTCTCCTCGACATGATATGCTCCTTCCCTTCAGGCGGCGCACAGGCAGTGAGCTCCTTCCTTGCCGACAGGGGAGCCTTCATGCGTGAAATGGTAGGAGGCAAAACCTCCGCCGTTGCTCCGAGAGACTGTGACTATGTCTATTGTGCACTCGGGCACGCCGAGGTCGACCTTCCCTCAAGGCTTATCAAGACATATGTTGCCGCAAAGATTTTTGAAAGCATGTATGGGATGTTCAAAAGCTGCGAGAATGTACCCGACCGTGACGTTGAGGAGTTCTTCAATACCGTCAAATGCGATCGCAATTCATATAACCAGAAGGAGCAGGAGAAGAGAATTGAAGCTGAAATAGCAACCATATTCAAAAGGTCCAAGAAAGGCGGCCCCTTCTACCTGGTAAATCTTCTCGGGAAAGCGAGCGATCTCTGCGAAAAATACATAAATCATCGTCCGCTCTTCAGCTTCACCTTCCCAAGCAACGATCAGCTTAGATTTATGCGCAATAAGTTCAGGGAGTGGAACAATAAGTATTTCGAGGTTTATAGCGCCGTTATGACGACACTCAGTGAACAGCTGCGCACGGACGCTGGTCTTATCTCTGAGGGTCGCTTCGGCGTTGCCGCCGACGGCAGCGAAAACTTCACCTTCACGCCCATAGATCTCACAAACGCCACAAAAGCCGACACCGCCGTAAAGACGTATCTCCGAGATATTATTGAGCTTTACGACAAAAGGCAGCTGGCGAACACTCTTCTTGACGATATGTGGAATAATCAGAGGCGCTGGACGGAGCTTTTCGCCGGCAATGACAATAAGGACCCCGGAGCCTTTGACGGCGTTAACGCTATACGCGACTTCTGGAAGGACCGTATCAATAAAATAGTTGGCGCAAATCTTGAAGACATCTTTGTCAAGCAGTACTACGCGAACGCCACCGGCACCCCCGGTAATGCCAATGCCAAATATAACCCTAATCCGGCTAATCCCAATGACCCCGCTGCAAAAGCTATTGAAAAAGCTGCGGAGGAGATCTTTAACCATATGTTCGGAGAAGCGGGCATGGCACACCCCATGGTGGAGCTGAACGGAAACGGCGTCGGTCTTACCGCAAGCTCATTTACCGCGCAATGCTATCTTTTTATCCCAGATACAATGCCTCACCTTCTGGCGGCAATCCAGGACTATGCTGCGAATCCTCTGCATGCTATACATAAGGTCAAGGTCTTCCCCTCCACCTCCTCCGACAAAATATCCGCCTACTCCCAGTACACCTCCATACCCGCCTTCATGCTATCATGGGCCTGCAGAGCCGAGCCGAATTACGAGAGTGATCTGGGGCATGAATTTGCTATACATATGTCTGAGACGCCCGAGGGAAAACTGTGGAAGGAATTCCCGAACCTCATCCCCAAAAGTGCTTGGAATCTGGCTCTGGTTCCGGGTAGGCCTAACTATCAGAACAATCGCGAAGCTATCATTGCCGAGCGTGCGAGCAACACCTTTAATGCGGCCAATCGCCTTTGTCTAACCAATGGACAAGTTGACGGTAATATGACCAAGTACTCCGTGATTACCATTGAGCAGCAATACCGTCCGGAGGACCAGCTTTATAAGAACATTGAATTTGCTGCAGACGATGCCGGTAGAGCAGCCAAAAACGGCGAGCTTGATGCCAAGGTTAAAGAATGCGCACAGGAGCTTTTCCGGATGCTTCCGAATTGCAATGATGCTCAGAACATCATTCCCTCTCTCTCCAAGCAGGGCGTAAAGTTTGCAACAATGTCGCTCAACCCCGCGGGCAATATGCTGCACCTTAGCCAGGTTGAAGTTAATCAGAATGCGGATGCTGCGAATAAACAATATGAACAATGGAGCAAAGACATTGCCGGCTGCATGCTCAGAAAGCTGCCTGACACCATGAATGATCTGCGCGGCACCGTAGCTGTCATCACTCGGCTCAAGGAGCTAATCGAGGATAGGGCGGCCGCCCAGCAGAGAATCAAGTATTTTGCCTCTTATCTTGCAGCAGGTCTCTTTACCTTCGACGCCACCAACCTGCGTTGGGAGTATGTGGATAATGAGGGTGTGCAGCAGGTTCTCCACCGGCTTAGATATAACGACCAGGTTGAAAAGACCGCAGAATACTACTTTATGTTCAATAAATTCACCGCCGATGTGCAAGCCGCGCTGAAAGACCGCTTTACGGTCAAGAGTTATCCTGACACTCCAGAAGAAAGACAGGAGGCTGATGATTTCAAGGCCAACGCCGATAAGCTGTCTAAGGATATCCTCACCATACGCACCTATAATCCCGCCAATCCCAGACCCGTCACGCAGCTCGGCTCACAGGCTTGGGCGGATGCAGCCGCAGGGAAACGCATGGACGTAGACGCCGTGCGCAGCTTCTACAAAAATCTTCAGGATACTCTCGAGAGCATCACACAGGAAGGAAGAATCATATAAGCATACCATGTACAGCCGGGGCGACAGCTTCGCTCCGGCTGTATTACAAACTGATGAGTGAATAAAATGAGTCTTATTAGCACGATAAAAAAAGCATACCCCGCCACGCCAAACATGGCGGCGGGCATAGCCGCAGCGGCAACTCTTGTCTTTGACGTCAGCGTCGATGAGGAGAGTCGGCATTCTATCGAAAATAAGCTGGAGTCCATGGGCATATACCTGCCGAAGGATTGCTCCGCCGATTTGAAGGTTGGGATAAAGAAGCTCAATGCGGATCTTCTTCTGTTCCGTATAGTTCGCGACGAATGGCAGCCTATTGCGGCGTTTTGTGATGAAGCCATTGAAGGCATAAGCGTAATTATATACAAAATGTCATGCAATGGCGATGATGCTGTAATCAATCGAATACAAGGTCTCCGGCTGTCTGTCCGGTGCCTGTCTTATCAGCAGCAGTATGCTGCGCTTCAGATGCTGCGTGCCATCACTTTGCCGGATGAAGGCACGGTTCTGCAGAAAGCTCTGGAAAAAGCAGTCAACCAGCTACTTGAAAGGATTGATAAGCTTTCCGCCACAGCCCCATGTCTCTCTCTGCTGCCCATAAGCGAAGATACCTTTGAAGATTTTAGGAAGAGCTATCCTAAAATCGAGAAAAAGCACCAGCTTGTCGAAAAGCTTTACGGAAAAGACTGGAGCGATCGCATGGAGCAAGCCATCGCTGACTACTGTGAATTTATTAGCTCAAGGGATTCCTATGCTCGGGAGCTATCCGCAGCAGAAAAAGAGCTTCGCTCTCAGTTATCGGCCCTCAGGTATAACAGCTATGATACCTTTTTGAGGGAGCTGCCGCTCCGTCTCGACGAAAAATTAGCTGTGAAAAGCTCGGAGGATAGCTGGAGCGAAAGCTACTGCAACAAACTGCGCAAAAAAAGCGCCTCTATACGCAGACAGCTTGAGGACGCGGACGAGCTCTACCGGAAGATCGCCCGCAGTAAGCTCGGAAAGGGTTTTGTCAGCAGCCTTCTCTCTAAGCTTCAACCCGGCGTTGACAATGTCAATAGCGATAGACAGCGCGTAATACACAGCCTTAACCGCCTGAGGCATGAACTGGATAGTTTCTGCATCTTCCCCGATAAGCGAGACATCCCCGATATCAACTTGGGCTATGGGCAGCTTCTGGATGCCGAGAAGGATGATACAGGGAGTCGAGTAAAGAAGCTGCTCGGTACTCCGGCCCCAGTCTGGGATGCGCAGGCTCTCCATGATGCACAGTGGAGTGTCAGAGGCAATGCCTGGTGGCTCTGCTCAAGCAGCCTGCGAGAAGCGCTGAATCAAATGGGAAGCATGTATGTAACAAATACCTATCCTCTCCCTATAAATGACAACAAATTTGTTTGGCTCATTAAGGAAAGAGGCCAAATGGATGAAACGGAAGGCTGAATATCATGGCAGACAATGAAATGCAGCTGATTGCTCAGCTTACAGATGATTTCCACTTCGGGTACATAGTGGAAACGCAAAATGGAATAAGTGTGCTTTACCTTAGCGGAACTTGGCGCGGCACATCGGGCGTTGAACATATACATGTGAGCCTAAGCGGTAAGCACCCACTAAGCGGTAAAGAAATTCAGTCTGACGTTCATTCGCTGGACATTTTCCCCGGTGGGAATGAACCGATAAGATATCAGCTTAATTCTCCCACCTGCGGCGGCAAATACCGTATTGTTTTCACTGCGATTCTCTCTAACGGTAAGCGTCTTGAGGACTGTCTGAAGGATCAACCAGTCGATCTTCCAGGCAGAAACAGCCCTTATATCAAATACAAGAGAAGTACGCCGCGTGGCTTCTCTCGGCATGGCTTTTCGGAAATCACAATTGAAAGCAACTGCTGGCCTCGCTGCCGCGGTAAGCTTTGGATAAAGATAAATAAGCGTTTTCTGCCCGTTCAGGCGGAGCAGGCTCAGCTTATAAACGGTACCTACGCAAAACTGAGCTGGAGACTTGCCGCCGATTCCGCAGCCGTGATCAGTCTTATCGCCGCCCCCGACCTCCCCTCCCCCGTAGAAGTTAAATAATGCCAAGGAGCCTATACAGATGAAATATTTTTGCGCCGAGTGTAAAACGAAACACGATACGTCTGACATTGCGGCAGATATGTGGAGCATATGCGCAAATGAGATAATTTGTGTCATTGAGCGTATAAGAGACAATATGCAGGTGGAGGTGCTTGACCCTCTGAATGCCAAAATCCCCATTGTGAAGGCCTTTAACGATGCCTATTGCAACAATCGTTTTTCCGAGCCTGAGGACGGCACAGATGTGCAATCTGTTATCGCTGTCACGCATGACGCTCTGCTCCGTTTTTTACGAGAGCCTCAGCTTATAGGGCACAAGGAAATGGCACTTCCCGCAAGCCAAATCAGGGATAGACTTGTTAACTCAAGCCTTGAGGGCAGCGTAATAAGCGGAACGTATTCGCTCAGTCTGCGTGAGCTGCTCGAGATTTTCAGGGATTACCTTGACCTCACGGCAGCTGATAGCGTCGGAAATTCGGAGGACAGGAAACTCTGCGAGAAATATATGGAGATAGTCCCGAGCCTGCTCGACTATAAGGTGTACGACAAGCAGCTCAGGTTCTCCCTGCTCCCTGCGGAGGGCGGTAACAATGAACAATACCTCGAGCGAGTCACGGGCACCGATAACGATCCCCGCTGTCTGGGCGCTTTGGAGATAAGAAACGCTGAAGTGCGTTCCGATATGGTTGGCTTTATCCGTGTCTGCCCGCATTGCGGAAAGCGGCTTTCGCGTGCTGCGGGTACGGCGCCGGAAATAGTCATAGCCCTTGCCGGCAGTCCCCGTGCAGGCAAGACCTCCTGCATGACTGCCATTGCCAGCGCGCTTTGGGACAAAAAATACACGCAGCATGGCATTTGTGGAGCGGCTATCGACAATGACCCCGTCTGGGACGCTCTTCTTAATGAGATAGAGTTTTATAAAAATGGCTATGCCGTCACCAAAACTCCGATAGAGCAGGACAGCGCTCCGGCATATTCTCTTCCTATTAACATCACGAATCGAAGAAGGGTTCTGACTTTTGTTGATATGCCCGGTGAGTTTTGGGCAGACCAAAATGGTGCAATTGATGCAAACTTTTTCAGGCAATATCAGGGCATCTACTCGAATATAGACTGTATTTGGTTCTTTATCTCAAAATTCACTGTTCTCCGCACGGAGCTTCGGCAGAATTCCAATGCTCCGGATACGCTGAATAAGACACGCGCGCAATTAGCGGAGAATACAGCGGACGATGCAGAGCTGATAGCAAAAGCAAACCACAATAACATTGAAGCCAGCTTCTCTCAGATACGAGATGGTCTGCGAGCAATGGGCAAGGAGCTGCCGCCCGTGGCAGTTATTGTCACCAAGCCCGACGTATGTGAAAACGATGCCGATGAAAGAGATACTTGTTCCGACAGATATGACCTCTTCCCTGTTGGGGGTGAGGATGGGAATCACGTCTGTAGAAAAAATGCAGAGTGGGTTGATAAGGTGCTGCGCCAAAATAATGGTAATCCTGTTCTTGTCGAAAAGGAATATTTTCTGAATTCGATTCATACTCGCAGTTATATTAAAGATAAAAGCTTTAACCTCTACAACGCTATACAGAATGCCTGTCCGCTCAAAACCTATATGTCCATTGCCGCTTATGGTATCCCGGCGAAAAAAAGAGACGATCTCTCTAAAAAGCCAGCAGATCTCTCTTTTCATAGGCCGCCTAATCCATACAAAGAGATTTTCCCCTTGCTCTGGACACTGTCTATCTGTGGCTGCATAAAGGTTAGACATGTTGGTACATGGCAGACCTACTGGTTGGGGAAACACATCGGTCGGAGCCTCGGTCTGAATAGAAAAACTGAGCAATCGACAATGGATATCTGCTTCGACTACCGGGAAGAAGCCAAAGATAGTGACAACAAAGTATTTAAGAAAGATATTGCAGAAAATCTGCTCCTTACCGGCAGAGATGCCCTTGATAAATATAGCACATCCATTATTCATCACGCAAGAAACTAATGATGCAAGGAGATGAGCTTTATGGATTATCAATACATAAATACCATCAAAAATGAGCAATATATAGATCTCGCCGCGAGAAAACCATTTCCGGGCGCGATGCTGCCCGAGGTACAGAAGTATTGCTGCGACAACACATTTCTTGCTGACGGCATCAATGCTTCGGTCATGTTCTTCACACTGACTTCTGCCGGGACGGCTCCGTTTACGGTCATATCCCGCTCGGATAAGAAGCAAAACTGTGTTTCGCTCGGGCGCTTTGTTCAAGCCTACGGCTGGGCATGGCCTAAAGGCGGGAGACAGGCAGATATGCCCAAGCTTTTCTCGAATACTGATGAGCTTCTGCATACACGCTTTTTGACCGAGAATGAGGTTGACGCTCTTGCCGCCTCTCCGGACGCTCCGTGGGAAGTTTACAGCTCCTATATTCCCGCTGCCCCGGTACAGATCGACCCAAAGGCACTCAGTGCCGCGCTCTTCGGCGTTGTCCGCCGTTGGGCAAGCAGCGAACCTGCCGTTCGTATAGCAGTGCCCGCGGGGGTAGACTATATGGACTATGTCATGGCTGCCGTATCACAGCTTTATGCGCATATGCCATTTGCCATGAGAGCGGCTGCAGGCTTCTGCTCCTACCTCCCTCAAGCACTGGGAGAGAAACTGCCGCGTATCTCCATCGGCTTTATTCCCGAGCGAATGGCGGATAACAACACTCTGTTCCTTGACGGCTCAAGCACGGCATGCTGCAACAAGCTCAACAGCGGTACAAGCACAGGCGATCTCGACTTTTTCATAAATGAGCTTTGCACTATGGACAGCGATGAGCTCCGCTCCCTGTTCAATGATCTCTATGCTTCTGTTGAGGGCAACGGCGACTACAGAAAGCTTCTTTCTCTTCGCCCGTACCAATACTTGCGCTACGGTGCCGAGCTGCGTGTTCTGAAGCTTGAGGGCAGCGCTCAGGAGCTTATTCCGGAGTGGCTGAGGTTCCTTGCATCAGAGCAAAACTACTCCGAGCTTGTCCGCAATCATGTTCACCTTCGCATTTCCAAGCTCGAGGAGGCAGATATAATTGCATATTTGACAGAGCGCGGCATAAAAAATCTCTCGCTGGAGGATAGCTTAAAGCTCGTTGCCATCTGCGCAAAGCTCTGCGAATATAACGAGGCCTGTGCCTCGGGTGTCAGGAATCTCCTTGACACTGCGATTGCGGCCTCCCCCCTCTCCGTTTCAGAAAAATACGAGCTCCTTTCCGGGCAGACTCAGCTACTCGGCGACCTCATCAATATAGATACCCTTTCCAAGCTCTACCTTGAAATCGTCAGCCCGGAGTTTAAGTCAATAGAGGCTCTTCCGGCAAATCTGCCCAAGGAATATCTTAAAAAAGCCGACGCCGCTAATGCGTTTATCGCTAAGCTTGAGCAGGCAAGCTTCAACTCCGCCTGTGGCGAGCTGTTGGAGCGCGCCCGTGAGCTTGCCGCTCAGTGGCGCGATGACGCCTCCAGCGCAAATTTGCAGTACGACGAGCTTATGCAGAATCTGCGTTCGGAAAAGAACTATTTTGGCTGTCTTGAGCTTTGGAGAAGCAAGAGAGATGTTCTTGAGCGCTTGGACGAAGAACAGCGCAAAAATCTGCGGTCATACATTGCAGAACGCCGCCCCAAGAACTACGCGCAGTATTGCATTGCCTTTACAAACCGGTATGAAAAGCCCTTCTCGCTTGAGGGTATAGCCTCCGTCAGCTCCGAGCCTGAGGATCTCAGCAGCTTTATCCTGCATGATATCTCCGCTCTTTTGAAGGGAACGCGCATACATCTGGATGATGCCATTCGAGCCGGATGCCGTGCCCAGCAGATATACAATAAGATAGTTGAGCAGGAGAAATACGCGCAGATGCTCAATATCAAGCTTTCCGTGTTCTATAAGGACAGAGAATACCCGGCCGACTATCTCAAGAAAATGCTGTCCTTCTCTTTCCACGATATTCCGGAAAATGAGAAAAAGTCCTTTTCCAACGTATTCTTCTCGCTCGTGAGTGATAGAGTTTTCAGCGGCAGTGATTTGCAGGCCATATGTGAGCAGTTCGTACGCTGCAAATTCAGATATGCCTCGCTCATGCGGCATATTTTGCAGGGAAGCTTCATCGACTGCAGCGAGGACGAGTATAGACGCGCCTTCCGGACCATCTACAAAAATATCGAGTACATCGGCATAGAAAACATAGCGGATGTTGAAGATAAGCTTGCAACGCTCTCTGACTGCGACGAGACCGCCTTCTCCGTTTATGAGAGCTTCAAGAAAAAGAACAGCAAAAAAGAGAGAAAAAAAGAGCCTGAGGGAGGCTCGGGAAAGCGCTCGGTAATGAATATAGTATATCCCGTCATTATCGCTCTGCTTGTGGTCTCCCTCGCGCTGCTCATCCTCCTGCCGAGGCTGCACGCAGACAAGGACACTGCCGATGTGCCGGCCTCTCCCGAGGTAAGCGCAGTGCCGACGACACCAAGCCCCACTCCCAAGCCCGTTGAAAGCACGGAGACGCCGGTTGATGAGCAGCAGCCCTCGGCAAGCCCTGAACCGACGCAGCCCCCTCAGGAAACAGAGCAGCCGGAGCCCACGCCCACAGCCTCGCCCGCGCCCACACACTCCACCAAACCGGATAAGCCCTGATGTAATCCGAGCCTTTGCCGGGTATCGGCAATACAGCACGAATTATACCGCCTCTTCACGGGGGGCAAGCCCCCATGAGGAAGCGGTATAGTTAAATAAACAAATAATCGGAAGGACATGACGAGCCATGAGAAAAAAGCACAACGACAACTCATACGGCAGCTTCGGCGACTGGGGCTCCTTTGGAGACTCCGGACAAAGCGGCTGGGACAACGACTCCTCGCAAGATTTTTCTTCCGGCTCGTCCGGGTATGCGTCGAGCGGCAAGGGCGGCTTCGGCGGCAGAAGCAGCTACACGCCCTCCGGCCGTGGCTCCTTCGGTGACTCCGGTTGGGATAGCGATGACGATGAAGACTACTATTCGCCTTCGCACCGCTCCTCCGCTCCGTTTGTCACCTCCACGCCGGCTCTGCAATATGCGAGCAGCTCGAGCAGCGGATACCGCCCTCGACGCAAGGTCTTAAGCTGGCCCTGGCTTTTCCTGCTGCTTGCCGCGCTCGGCTTGTTTTTTGCTCTGCGCAGCCGTAACGCGCCCGCAGCGGCTCCGGCAGGCTACATAGGCTCATCCCCCACCCACCTCACTGCCGCGCAATACACGACGCCCTACGAGCAGCAGCGCTATTTCCGTAGAATGCTTGAGGGCAACGACGCCGTTTTATATGACCAGCTCAGACTGGGCGCCGCAAATCATCTTGACTGCATAGAGCGTCTTTCCTGTGCAGACAGCGAGGATTTGCACAAGGTCTTTGACTATCTGTATTATGACTATGCCGAGTATTTCTGGCTTGACGGGAGCTGGTCGTCAAGCACAGACACCGCAGCGGGGCTGAGCAGCCTTTCGCCGGGATACAGATTTGACGCGCAGAGCAGCGCAGCTTATGCCGACTATATTGAGCGCTGCACCGCTCAGGAAATCAGCCGCCTGCAAGGCTCAGGCGAGTATGACAAGGTCAAGGCTGTATATGAGTATCTGATAAACAACACTATCTATGATTTGGATTACACCGGGACGACAATATATGAGCTTTTCTCGGAAAACCGCGCCGTATGCGAGGGCTACGCACGAGCAACACAGTATATGCTCACAAAGCTCGGTGTTGAGGCGATTTATGTCACCGGAGATACGATTGAGGATCCGGGACCGCACGCATGGAACATTGTCAGAGTCAACGGGAAATATTATCAGGTCGATACGACATGGGGCGACCCGGTATCGGAGGACGGAACGCAGTCGCTGAACTATAACTATCTCTGTATTACGGACGACGAGATGCTGCGCTCGCGTGTCTATGATGAGTCGCTATATCCGGTATGCAGCAGCAGCGACCTCAATTATTACCGGCTGAATGATCGTTTTATCTCCGGCTACGACAGGGACATCATTTGCTCATGGCTGAACAAGGCCTACACCTCCGGTGAGGAAATAGCATATCTTGCAGCTAACGAGGCCGTTTATAGCGAGATACTGTCTCGTCTATTCGGCGATAACGGAGAGGTCTGGGATTTGATGAACAGCATGTACTCAAATATAAACAGCTCCGCTGTTTATAACAGCGCTGACCCAAATACATACGTTATCCGCATTTGGTTTGAATGACTTGGAGGATAAACAATGAGTAAGCGATTTTTGCTTGTGCTTGTTCCGATAATAATTATCGCCGCTGTCGTAGGCGCGATTTATATTTTCAAGCCGGCAGAAGCTAAGCTTGTCGGCGAGTGGCAGTATGATGACGGCTCTGTCATGTGCTTTAGCTCGGACGGCAGCGGTTCGCTCTATAATGCGGGCTATACCTACGGAGCGGACGCCTATATAAGCTTCCGCTATACGCAGGATAAAAACAAGCTTGTCATATATACCGATGCGGTCGGATACGGCTACGGCGGCGTTTTGGAGTGCAGCTTTGAGATAAAGGGCGACTATCTGACGCTCAGCTTCAGCGACGGCGGCGAGGAGTATCTTTGCCGCAGCGCAGCCTGAGCTTTGCCGCGCTTTGCGCATGTTTCACGGCATTGAGCAGCGAAATATGCGCAAAGCGTAAAAAACTTTATATTAGGGCTTGACAAATACGAAATATGTGGTAATATAGACAAGCATTGTTGATGCGGCTTTAGCTCATCCGGTAGAGCGCCACCTTGCCAAGGTGGAGGTAGCGAGTTCGAGCCTCGTAAGCCGCTCCATATAGAGCCTATTGTGACTGCAATAGGCTTTTTTATTTTATGAGCGGGCATGATGGAATTGGTAGACATGCGAGATTTAGGTTCTCGTGCAGTGATGTGTTGGGGTTCGACTCCCCATGCCCGCACCATACAGCCGGAGTAAGCGGTAAATGCTTACTCCGGCTGTATCTTCATATTTTTTAGAGGCTTGGTTCAGGGCGCCGGGACTGAACACGGTGCAGCCCGGAAAAGACAGAACGCACCCCGCCCATTCTTTTCCCTATCGGCACTCCCATAGCCATGGCGACCCCTCAGTCACTTCGTGACAGCTCCCCTAAAAGGGGCGCCAAGGGCGTGGACTAAGGCAAGCGCCGATTTCAGCGCCATTTCATCAGCTCCGGCTCATCTTCCGCGCTTTTTCACGTCCTCGTCGATGCGCCGCTTCCAGTCATGGCTTATCGGGCGCTCTGCGCGGACACAGCTCACGGTGCTGCTGATTACCTCATAGCTGAGCGCGGTACCAAGCTCGTCACACTTATAGCTTACCGCGCGGTCGGCGCTGATGCCAAAGCGCCCGGCCTCTGCGGCGGCGTCGATATTTGCGCCGAGGAAGATAAACTCCCAGCCGTGCTTTGCCTTACGGCTCTCTATCAAGCGGCGCACCGTCTTGTAGTCATAGCTGCGGCTCGAATTCTCGTAGCCGTCGGTGATGATAACAAACATTGTTTTCTCCGGCACATCCTCCCGGCGGGCGTACTTATGGATGCGTCCGATATGGCGGATGGCTCCGCCCAGAGCATCCAGCAGCGCCGTGCTCCCACGGGTGAAATACTCCGCCTCCGTCATGGGCGGCACCTCGCTGAGCGGCAGCCGGTCGTGGATAACCACGCTCTCGTTATCAAAGAGAAGCGTGGAGACCAGCGCCTCGCCGCTTTCCTTCTTCTGCTTTGCTATCATGGAGTTAAAGCCGCCTATGGTGTCGCTCTCAAGCCCGGTCATCGAGCCGCTGCGGTCAAGGATAAAAACCAATTCTGTCATAATAAAAAGCCTCCTTTGTTTGATTACGCCTTGAGTATAGCGTGTCATAAGGAGGCTTTGGTCGCCTGACGGGCGACAAATTATATACTAATATACTATTATTAGCTTTTACCCTGCCGATATATCCCGCAGCGGGCGCTCACTCAGGCTCCGAGCAGGCTCTGGTCAAAGGCAAACAGCGCCTCGTTGATTTCAAATATATCGTATTTTCCCTGACGGATAAAATACTCGATTATGACGTCAAACTTGCTGCTTGCGCTGAGCGCGTAGCCTGCGCGGGAGATGAGGTCGCGTGTCTCCTCCAGACTGAGCCTGAGCGCTATGGCAAAGGCTATGGCCGTGGACTTTGAGGGCTTATAGGCGGGATTATTGCGTATCTTTGAGAAGAGCTTGCGGTCAACATTGGCTCTTTTATAGACCTCCGAGTCCTTTTGACCGCTGCGGTCGATGAGCGTCAACAGCGTCTCCGAAAAGCCCGCGTCCAGATGCATGAGCAGCTCGTCAAGCCTGATGTCCCCGAGAGAATATTCCTCCTCGCAGACGGCCGGCGCGGTGCTCTCATAAAACGGTCTTGGCATCGAGCGCGCCTGACGGAGACAGCTGTGCTCGTCAACATAGTGGTCGTCAATGTATTCTGCGATATCCGCAAAGAGCTTGCTGCTGATTTGATAAGTCTCGCGGCCGTAAACCACAAGATATACCGTCATGTCGTTTTGCAGAAGAAACTGGCCGATGCTGTCCACCGCGACGCGCAGCGCCTCATCGTTTGGGTAGCCGAATGCGCCGGAGGCGATGAGCGGAAACGCAACGCTCTCACAGCCATGCTCCTTGGCAAGCGCAAGACTCTTGCGATAGCAGGAGGCAAGCTGCTCCCGCTCGTTTTGAGCGCCGCCGCGCCATATGGGACCGACGGTGTGGATCACATATTTGCAGGGCAGACGGTAAGCGCCGGTGATTTTCGCCTCGCCGCAGCGACATCCGCCGAGAGTCCGGCACTCGGCCAGAAGCTCCGCACCCGCCGCACGGTGAATACAGCCGTCCACACCGCCGCCGCCGAGCAGCGTCTCGTTTGCGGCGTTAACTATGGCGTCCACCTGCATTTTTGTTATATCATTGCGAACTATCTCAAGGGGCATTTTCTCACCACCGAAATGTTTTGTTTTTTACTGCGGATATAAAAAAGCCCTGCCGAGCGGCAGAGCATGAGAACTTTAGCTTAGGCTGCCGGTGCATCACAACACCTCGACAGCGTTGTATATAATGATAGCACGCCCAAGCAGGAAATGCAAGGAAATTGATATTGTATTATAAGAGCCGCTGCGCTTACTCCTTACCGTGGCTGCGGGCATAGTAGAATATATACTGCTGGGCAAGACCTGCGCAGTCGCCGAGGACTGCCGGGTCAAAGTCCGGCGGGAAGTGCTCCTTCAGCGCGCGGCGTATCCAGACATCAACGGGAAAGGCCTCCATATGATTTAGCCCAAAAAGCACCACGCAGTTTGCGACCTTGTCGCCGATGCCGTTTAGCTGCTTGAGCGCCTTTTTCGCCGTCTCGCTGTCTGCCGCCCTTAGCTCTGCGAGGTCTATCGCCCCGCCCGCGACCGCGATTGCCGCCGAGATGATATAGGGCGCACGGTAGCCGCAGCGCAGCGGCGAAAGCTCCTCGACACTGAGCGAGGCAATGCGCTCGGCACTCGGAAAGCTATAATAGCGCTGCCCTTCAAAATCCACCGGCTCACCGAACATCGAGCACAGGCGCTCCACGATGCCCTTGATGCGGCTGATATTGTTGCACTGCGATATGATAAACGAGCACAGCGCCTCCCAGCCGTCCTGCCGCAGAATTCTGATTCCGCGTCCGTAATCGACGCAGGCGGCAAGATAATCCCCGCCGCTCAAAAAGCTCTGCGAGGCGGCGGCATAGTCGCGCTCAAGGTCAAAATACTCCCGCCACAGCGACTCCGGCGCTGCCGAGCGCAGATAGACTCTGCCGTCATCGCTCCAGACCCGCGCAGGATAACCGAAGGCGACGCCGGTATATACGCCCTCCGAGTCGGAATTCCAGCGGAAGCACTGTCCGCACTCAAAGGTCTTTACTATGTCAAGCTCGTGAGCGGAGGCAAGCTCTATGGTTTTTATTTCTCTTTCGCCTGTATTCGGCATAAGCATCACCGCGCCGATTATATATCGTGCAGCCGATTTTGGCAAGGATAATTCTCATATAGCGTCAAATATGCCCGGTGAGCGTCAAAACGCTGAGCGTGAGCAGCACGAGCAGCGCCGCAAGGCTCAAAATCGCCGCCGGACGCAGCCGTCTTTTACCGCGTGGGACTCTCTGCGCCGTATATGCTCCCGCCGCCTGCCGCGCACGGCGCAAAAGCTCCGCCTGACTGCGTCCGGAGCCGCGCAGATACTCGTCACGCACGATGAACACCGCCTGCTCGAAGATACTCGGATCGGGCGAGGGAACGACTATCACGCGCCGCGCCGTCCCGCGCAGCGGCTCCGGGGGCGCAGACTCCGTGGGCGGGGCAAGCAGAGCATCCCGCAGCGCCCTGCGAATATCCGCAAGCCGCCAGCGCAGCCCCGGTCTCATACGCGCTCCTCGACGCGGACGGTCACAACGGTCATGTCGTCCTCCGCGCCGTACTGCTTTTCCGCCGCCTTCAGCGTGGCTTTTGCCAGCGATTTCATGTCCTCGCCGCTCTTTTGCAAAAGCGAGCGCAGCCAGCCGTCGTCATCCTCATCGACTATAACTCCGTCCGAGGCGATAACGGCGGTCGAGCCCGGTCTGAGCCGCATACGCACAAGATCCGGCGCGACTCCGTCCCCGAGGTTCAGCCCCGCCGCAAGCGTTTCGCCCTTGATGCGCCGAATACGCCCGACGCTCATGACGTATGACGGTGCGGCGCCGTACTTATAAAAGCAGGTCTCGCCCGAAAAGAGGTCAACGCACATGAGGTCAACCGTCGCGTAGCCCCACGAGTCGCTGCCGCCGCGCAGAAGCATCACGGAGTTTAAGAGCTTCATTGCAACGGCGGGGTCTGCCCCGGAGCGGAGGAATTTTTCGAGTATGGCGACTATCTCGGCGCTCTCCCGCGCCGCCTCGCTCCCTGTGCCCATGCCGTCTGACAATATGACGCAGAGTATTCCGGAGTCGGTCTTAAAATAGCTGCCTCTGTCGCCGCTGACCTTCTCCCCGCGTTTTTTGAGCGCCGCAATGCCCACCGATACGGCAAGCGGCTCTGCCTCTAAAAGCGTCATGCATGAGCACTCCTCCGGCAGCTCACCCAGGAGGCATAGCCGCTGACCTACAACGGCAGAGAGCTTGCCGAGCCAATCGGCAGACGCGGTCAGGGGGCTGAGTCTGCCGCTTTCTATGCTCACGCGCATACGTCCCCGCCCGTCACGGTAGACGGCGGTCTCCGCGTCTATGTCAAGGCCCTTGAGATATCGCCGCAGACGGCGCTCGGCAAGCGGGTCCGCGCCGTTTACGCTGCCAAGCTCCGCGGCAATACGCCCGAGCATAGCCGACATGTCCTGATACTGCCCCCACGCGGCGCTCCGATTTTCCGAAAGACGCGCCTGAAGCTGCCGTCTGTAGGCTACCGCACGCAGCTCCGCGTTCACCGCCGCGACAAAGGCCATGAGACTGATGCATTTCTCGCGGAAGAAGCCCGGAAAGTCCGTATGCTCAAGGCTTCCGTGCTGCTGCATGGCCTGAGATGCGTCGTTCATGGCGGAGAGCGTGTCAACATAGTCTGCGTTCCAGCAGCGATTTTTGAACTTGCACTTGACGCAGACCTGATCCGCCGCACGGTCAAAAATACGCGCGATATTCTCATCGTTATACGGCTCCGAGATGTTGCGCCGCACGACCTCAAACAGCTCTGCATAAGCGTCGCTTAGCTCACGGACGTGCCCTGCAACGTAGCGGCGCAGATTTGTCTCTCCGCTGCCGCGCTCCATACGCTGGAGCATCACTCCGACATAGTTTAGAAGCGGCGAGGGCAAAAGTACAAACACCGCGCCCGCAAAAAAGCACTCGAGCAGTGCGCCGAGGTATCTGTCGGCATCCCAGGCACAGATGACGGCGATAGCGTTTGCCACAAGAAATGACAGCGCGAACAGCAGTCTCCCGTGCTTGCCGAAAACGCCGCCCAAGAGCCCGGAAAAGGCGAAAAGCATGGTGTAATACGGCGCGCCGCCGTGGGAAATGTCCATGGCAAGCCCCAAAACCGTCCCGACCGCAGCGCCGGTGAGCATACCGCCCTGCATCGCCGAGGCCATCACCAGCAGCAGCGCCGCCCAGCGTCCAATCGACACCAAGCCGAACAGCTCAATGCGTCCGACGGCGATGAGCGCACAGGCGGCGGATATCAAAAGCGCGGCGCTGTGCCGCAGCTCCTCCGTCTCACTGCTGCGCGGCGCGGCCGAGACCGCCTCGCGGAAAAAGTAGCAGCCGCCGAAGGCAAGCGCCGTCTCAAGCACAAGCTTTGCCGCAAGCGGTACCTCCCCGGCAGGTATGGAAAAGCTGCCCAAAAAGCCGGTCAGCGCCATGACGAGCGCCGAGGCCAAGGGCATAAAAAGCCCATGCTTATAAAATTCCAGCTCCTGAAACACAAAGCCTATCGTGTAGACCAGCACCGCCGCCGCGATATAGCGTATGCCCCAGTCGATGCCGCCGCTCAGAAGATAGCCGAGCGCCGCCCCGGTCAGCGCGAAAACTCCGTTCAGCCCCGGCCCCGCAGCGGCGACAAACGCCATCCCGAACGGCGCTCCCGACGCGAGCACCCGCGCACAGGCCGTCACAAAGCCGCCGAGCATATAGCCGCCGCAGCGCAGAGCCGCCCGAAAGCGCGGATCTCCGAGACCCGACACAGCCCGCGCGGCAAAGATTTTCCCTCCCTCAGTTGCCATTACTTGTCCTCCTAAGTTTACATAAGATATGATAATTATAATTATGTAATTCTACGAAGACCGTCATATGGCGCTGTTGCAATTTGGTTTATGCCATAAGGAAATAATGGAAAATAGTCGGCGGAGAGCTGGAAATAAATTAGGCTGCTCTGTCACAGAAAACAGAGACAAACATAAACGACGGAATGATGCTCGATTACCGCTTTATCGTGCACACATCCGGAAGTATATGTACATTGTAATAACGCAGGCGCGCAGAAGTACTTCGTAACCGGAAGTCCAAGCCTTCGACAGAATTGGAAGTACAAAGTCAAAATTTTCTTTTTTTATACTGGACAATTCCAACATGCTGTGTTATAGTGTATATATAATTTATACAAAAAGCTGACGAAAAAAATCGATTTTCAGCTCCCCCCGGATGTGCAGTTTTTGAGAGGCTCTGAGAATCTGTTTTTTACTCTCGCTTACACTGTATAGCTTATGATGGGGAAAGGCCACTGCGTCTGTGGCGTTTCTCAAAAAGGGATTTATTGGGGGTATTGAATACTCAACGGTATTTGATATAAAAAAACAGAAGGGAGAAAAAGTATGGGCATAGCGTCATTGGTTCTTGGTATTATATCAATAATCTGCGGACTCTTCTTGACAGGCTTTCAGTGGGTTGGAGCTATTGTTGGCATAGTCGGCATCATTCTTGGTGCAGCCGCCAAAAAGAACCCCGAGAAGAAGGGTATTGCAACTGCCGGTTTGATTTGCTCCATCATCGGCTTCATTCTCTGCATCATTCTCTACCTTGCATGTGTTGCATGTGTAGGTGGCCTTGCTGCTGCTGCTTCCAGCAGTTGGTAACTTATTATTCCTTGGGTTCATGCAGTACCTTGTTTCGCCAAAGTACTGCATGAACATTTTTTCTATTTTTTGGAGAAATCCTATGCATCCATTTTTTCACATTCTCTCTATAGATATCCCCGCCTATGGTGTGTTCTTAGCGTCGGGGATAACTTTTGCTTCATTGATGGCCATTCTGCTTGCAAAGAAAGCAGGGGGCGATCCTGACTATACGCTGATTATCATTTGCTGCGCAATAGGCGGTGCGCTTATCGGGAGCAATCTTTTATATTTGTTTGTTTCTTATGGTATAGACCGAGTGATAGCGGACATAAAAGCGGGAAATTTCTCGTTTCTCAGCTCCGGCGGTCTTGTATTTTACGGAGGCTTGATAGGAGGAATTGCGGGGGCTTTTCTCGGCATAAGGATAACACATGAGACTCGCTATTCCATGCTGGTCAATGCCATTGCTCCGAGTATTCCCTTCGGACACGCTTTCGGAAGAGTTGGATGTCTGTTTGCAGGGTGCTGCTACGGTATCCCCTATGACGGAGCTTGCGCCGTCAGTTTGGAGCCTGTCGGCATAATGTACCCCGTGTTTCCCGTGCAATTGCTGGAGGCTGTTTTGAATTTGCTCCTCTCCCTATGTCTACTGCTCATTTCCAGGAAAAAGCCCTCGGGCTTCACGCTGCTTTATCTATATCTGATATGCTACTCCGGGATACGTTTTGTGCTGGAATTCTTGAGAGGCGACCTAATTCGCGGCATTTACTACGGATTGTCAAGCTCTCAGTGGATCAGCGTTTTTTTAATGGTTAGCGGCACTCTATTCCTCGTTTTCACTCATGCACTTAAAAAGGTGGTAATTAAAGAATGAATGGGAATAAAAGAATAAACAGAGATTTGGAAATTCTGCAAAGCATCCAAGCAGCAAAGCTTTATTTGGATAAGGAATACTTGGATCAGCTTACGGATTGGGAGGTTCTGCCCCTCCCGGAGCGTGAACGCAAGGGCAGGTTTTTGCGATTATGCCGTATAGAAAAGATAGTTTACGATAAGAACGAGGATATAAATGACAAGCTGGTCAGCGTATATAACGCTGTATCACAGTTTGCAAATCATGTTATTTTGCTTCTTGTCGGGAAAAAGAGCTGCGTTGAGATGTATCTCGGCGTTCAAGCGAGAGGTGACGCAGGAGTTGCCAACGATATCCTGACCGAAGCCTTTCGTGCAAACTTCCCCGGAAGCGCAATATCCGCGCTGAATATTTCGGACGGTGAGAAGCTGCTGAATGCCGCCGTCTATGGATATACGGGAAATTCGGAGGATGAGTACCGAGAGGCACACGTCGGCTGCCTTTGCGCAGTTCCGTCTCTCAGAGGAGACAAGAAGGACGCCTTTGTGCAGGGAATCGAAAAGTTTATTGATACCATGCATGGGCAGGAATATATCTGTGAGATTATCGCCAGCCCGCTGAGTAACTCGGAAATAATTCAGAGGACGGAGGGCTTTGAGCAAATCTATTCAGCGCTCTATCCCTTCTCAAAAAAATCAATGGCTCACGGGCATAACGAAGGCAGAACGCTTACTCAGGGCATCAGCGATACCATCTCATCCTCCATCAGCGAGGGCATCAGCCAATCAAGCGGTACTACCTCGGGTCTGTCTAAGGGGAAAAACAGCGGTTACAATTTGGGCGGACATATGTTGATGAGCTTCGGCTTTTCCGAGGGCAAGTTTGAAAGCGTAAACCGCTCAGCGACGTTAACCGATACGGATACCCGTACTGACACAAGCCAAAGCTCCCGGACAAGGCAAAGCTCGGAGACGACCTCCACGGGCACGACGGACAGCATAACGGTAGAGCACAAGGACAAGGGTATCGACGATCTGCTCGAAAAGCTGGATCTCTCCATCAGCCGCATGAAGCTTGGCGCGGCTTACGGTCTGTGGGATTGCGGCGTCTATTTTCTCTCGCCGGAAAAGAAGACGATTGCCGTTGCAGCCTCGGCCTTCCGTTCCTTAGTCTTAGGGGACAAAAGCACCTCTGAGCACACGCATTTCAATCTGTTTCTCGGTGATGTTGAAGGGAGTCGGGTTTCGGCGCTTCAGGATTATATGCGCTACGGCGTGCATCCCTGCTTCAAAATCCCGAGCAAGCTCTTTGCAGCCTCGGCAGGCCCCTTTGATGAGCAGCTGGAGGTAAATGTCACTTCGACAAGTCTGGTCAGCGGAAAGGAGCTCCCTCTGCTTCTGTCTACGCCGCGTAAGTCCGTTACGGGCGTTGTCGTTACCAGTATGACCGAATTCGGCAGAAATGTTTTTGCGGAAAAAGCCGGAGATGACGGAACTATCAGTCTGGGCAAAATTCAGCATATGGAGCAGGTCGAGGAAGATTCGGTGGTTAAGCTGAATATCGAGGACTTCAGCTCGCACTGCTTTATTACAGGCTCTACAGGCAGCGGTAAGTCCAACACGGTTTACACCATTATTGAGAGGCTGGCTTTCTCCAAGCCGAAAATACCGTTTCTGGTAATCGAGCCGGCAAAGGGTGAATACCGCACGCATTTTGGCGCCGTGTCCGGGCTTAATGTTTTCGGAACCAACCCCGCATTCGGACAAATGCTCAACATAAACCCGTTCTATTTTCATCCCAAGATCCACATTCTTGAGCATCTGGATCGTCTGGTGGAAATATTCAATGCCTGCTGGGAAATGTATGCGGCAATGCCGGCAATACTAAAGGATGCCATCGAGCATACATATATCGACAAGGGATGGGATCTGCTCAATTCCATCTATCTTCCCAAGGGACCGCCTCAATACCCGACCTTCTCCGACGTTTTGCAGCAGTTGCCGAAAATAATAAGGAGCTCCAGCTATTCGTCAGACACGCAGGGAGATTATACGGGTGCACTTGTCACTCGCGTAAGCGCATTGACCAACGGAATATTCGGTCAGATTTTCTGCGCGGACTATGACGTTGACGATGAAGTTCTGTTTGACCAGTCTGCAATTATTGACCTGAGCCGGGTGGGTTCAAGCGAAACCAAATCTCTTATCATGGGCTTGATAGTTCTCAGGCTGAATGAATATCGAATGGCAACGGCTACTCAGGCAAACAGCAGCCTGAAGCATATTACCGTTATCGAAGAGGCTCACAACCTTCTGAAGAATACCGATAATATTCGCAGCGCCGGCGGAAATCAGATGGTGGCCAAGTCCGTTGAAATGATCGTAAACAGCATTGCCGAGATGCGAACCTACGGAGAGGGCTTTATCATTGTCGATCAGTCTCCGACATCCGTTGATATTTCGGCCATCAAGAACACCAATACTAAGATAATTATGCGTCTGCCGAACCGGGACGACGGAAAAATCGCAGGTGCATCCGTCTCGCTGAACGACAATCAAATTGCGGATCTTCCCCGGCTGAAGCAAGGCGTGGCCGTAATTATGCAGAGCGGCTGGACGGAAGCCGTCCTTGCCAAGATTGACAAGGCCTCCTACCGGTATGAAAAATATACCGAGCCCATTCCCTACGATAAAATCAAGGACTTCCGAAGCAAGGTTGTTACGGCACTATTAGACCAGTATGTCCTTTCGGATAACTATAGCGAGGACAAGATACTGAGCGTTATTGATGCCTGCGACATTGAGGCGGTGCTGAAGGAGGAGATGAAGCGCTTTGTCCATCATCTGTCCGACAGCATGGCTATTGAATTCAACAGTGTTCTGCTGGGAAGGAGCTTGAAGAGGCTCGCAGCGTGTGACGGTATATTGCGAATTAATGAGAAGCATCTAAAAAAGAGCGATAAGGACAAGGAGACCGCCGACGGAGTAAAGCGAGTCTTTACGCCGGACTCTGTTTCTCTCTGGAGGAAGAAGATTGGCGCAAGTCTCAACCAATATGTAGAGCTTGACGAAAGGCATCGAATTGTCCTCATTCAGTATATCGTCTATGCTCAGCAGTTTGAGAACAATCGAATAAGCTACAGGGATTTATATAATCATCTTTATGGAATCCGCTAAGAGGAGGAGATACTATGACAACGGTTGAAATAAAATACAGCTTGACTTCGGCAAACTGTAAAATTTTTATTGATGCTGAACGAGTGAGCAATTTCAGCGATCTGAGCTCTTGTGAGGGCTGTCCCCTTCATCTTTGCGCAGCAAAGATGATAAGACTGCTTGACGAAGAAATCGGGGATGATTACATACTCCGAATTACGGGCTTTACGTTCCAAATCAAGCTGCTCACGGCACTGGCGGACAAAAGTCGCTATTGCACGGCGGTCGTGGGAGCTGATTTGGAGGCGTCCATGTCCGTGAATGCCGTTCAGAAGTTTTTTGTCAGCCTGGCTCAGCGTTATAGCATCTCCTCCGCCAAGCAGGATTTGAACATCCGCGTAGCAGGCTCAGCCGCTGCAAATGCAGGCGCACTGCCTTATATCCTGATAGATGCACACGAGCCGGAGCTCCTGCTTGAATATCCTCAGTTTTCTTATAGTCAGGATTGCAGGATGGTGGCGGTTCTTTCAAATGATTATGATATCAGGTATAAGGGAAAAACATGCATCCTCTCCTTCCCCGAAGATCAGATGAATAGCTTCTGCGAGTATTATTATGCCGTTTGCAAGCTTCTGCCTTTTGTAGAGGAGATTACAAACGCCTGTAGGTATCTGTCGATATCGGCAGAGGACAAGAGTGCGCTTACTTATGTTACAACGCAGATACCGCAATACTATTTCTCGCTCGAGAAAAACTGCTTGGAGGTCGGTGAAACGACCGCCTTCAGCTTCAAATCCTTCCCCAAGGGCGCGTTCACACTCCGCTGTGACAAGCAGGGAATGCTCTCCTTCGCAAGTGATTCTGTTTCCTGCACAGCGGGTGGAATCGTCAAGCTGTTTGTTTGCGATCAGAGCGGTAAGGTGGAGCTGGAGCAGGCGATTGAGTGTATTAAGCATAATTATATTACGTCAATACGCTTGCAGGCCTCCAAGACCGTTCTGAAAGAGAACGAGCATATTATGATAAATGCCCTGACGCTTCCCGAAAGGGCTGAGGACGAAGGCTGCTTGGAGTGGAGCGTTTCCGATTACAGCATCGCCCACATCACCTCCAACGGAGAAGTAATTGCTCTCAAGCCGGGACGCTTTACCGTATTTGTCAAGGGACGTGAGGCGTCCTGCAGCATGGAGATGAAGGTGACCTCCGAGATTGAGTCCATTTCCATACGTGCCTCCCACAATGCCGTCGAGCTTGGTAAAAAAGCAGAGCTGTGCTGCACGGTCTATCCGCACGATGCTCATGTTAAGGGGCTTATCTGGTCTGTTGAAAACGATGAGATGGGTAAGCTCACCAGACTTCAAGACGATTACCATTATGAGTTTACCGCAACCACAAATCACTTGGGCACCGCCAAAATTGTTTGTCGTCCCAGGGGCTCCGATTCGGATGTAAGAGGAAGCTGTGAGATAGAGGTTCAGGTAGACAGCAGACCCTCCGGCTTTATTGCCTGCACCTTAGTTTTTACGATTCTGGGTCTTCTTATGTCTTTCCTTATTCCTACACTGTGGGCCATCGGCGGTGGTATTACAGGCTTCTTTGCAGACTTTTTCCTTCCGGCTTCGTTCGTCATGAGTATAATCGGTGTGTTAAAATATCCGGGCATCAAGACCTTCAAGACCTGCTTAATTCTGGATATAGTATTCACGGCTGTGATGCTGCTGATTTCCCTCGGCGGCGGCTGAGCATCAGAATGGGAGGTGCAGCATGCGGGAGTTTTCTGAAGCTAATGATATAGGAGAAATATCAGGAAAACAGACAGATACAGCGAGAACGGAGATTACTCCGGAGGCAAAGAGAAAACTGGATTTCCCTGACTTCGGTGAAGAGTGGGAAATGCAAAATGCAGATTTGAGCAGCCCGGAGGATAATCAGAAGAAAAAGCTGGAAATCCCTCAAGCCGAGGATTTCAGTCAAAGTGAAGCCGACAAGTCTCCCGATTCATATTTGAGCTCTCCGCGCTCAGAAATACCGAGAAATAATATTGAATTATCGGAAGGCGGAGATGGCGGCATTTCTCGTCCCGACATGGGGCGTCCCGAGGTCTCGCAGCCGCTCTCAGTCAATGAGCTGCCGGAAAACAGTCAAATGATAGATAGCGGCAAAATCGATATGTCGGCGGCCATGGGGATGGACGACCCGAATTTCTGGAATCACCACGGCCATGGAAAGAATGATTATATGGAGCTTGCCAGCCATTTGCCGGAGGTTCAGGAGCGCTTAGAAGGCGGTGAAGCTCTGGACGATCTGATGAAGGATCCTGATGTCGGAGCTACGGCAAGACAGTATTATTCGCCTGATAAGATGATTCGTCTGGAGGAAAAGCCAAACGGTGAATATGCTTATATTGACGACGGCAGACACAGAATTCAAGCGGCAAGGGAGCAGGGCTACGATATTCCGTTTGTGTCCACACCTTACGAGGATTAAAATAAAAGCTTGAGGTGACGGTATTATGAGAGCAGAGGGTAATTTTGAAGTCGAAGAAACTAATGAAGAGCAGCCGGAGAGTATTCAGCCGGAGGCTGAAGATAAGCGCAAGCTTGAGCCTGTAGCAGTGGATGGAGCAGAAGCTTCGGAAAGAGACTACGAGAGAGACGCGGAAGCCTCCGAAGATGCAGAGGAGCTTTATAAGCAAAAGCTTGAGCCTGTAGCAGTGGATGGAGCAGAAGCTCCGGAAAGAGACTACGAGAGAGACGCGGAAGCCTCCGAAGATGCAGAGGAGCTTTATAAGCAAAAGCTTGAGCCTGTAGCAGTGGATGGAGCAGAAGCTCCGGAAAGAGACTACGAGAGAGACGCGGAAGCCTCCGAAGATGCAGAGGAGCTTTATAAGCAAAAGCTGCCTGCATTAGAGGAAGCGGAGGGCGAGTCCCTTGGGGAGCCGGAGGATAATCCAGACGCTTCGAGTGAGCAGATGCCCAGCTTTAGGGAAGCGATGAATGACCCCAGCCTGTTTTCCTCAAGAGAAGCTAAGGATTACAGATATTCTGAAAATGAGCTCGGAAAGCGGGCTGCGGGAGTTTTAGGTCTGGAGAAAAATCCGGAACGAGACCCCGTCGCGCAGCGTGAGGCCGGTGGAGAAGAGCGCCGGGATGACGATGACGGAGGACATCTTCTCGGGGCTCGCTTCGACGCAGCCCCCGGTAAAGAAAACATAGACGCTCAAAACAGAAATCTTAACCGCGGCGATTATAAGCATCTTGAAAATGGTTGGGAGAAATCTCTGAAGGATGAAGACAAAATTTACGCCAATGTCGAGACCTATAAGAATGGCAACGAACGCCCCAGCGCCTACATGGGCTGGACTGTGACGGAGCATCCGGACGGGACACGAGATTGGGATGCCTTCTCATTCAGCAATGAAAGCCGTAAGACTCAAGAACAGTGGAATAAAGAGGTGGAAGATATCCCAATAACAGATGACTATCCGAATGCCATGAACGAAGTCTATGAAGCAAATGACTACGATAATGAGGCGTACTGATACGCTTCAGTTTACTTACCCGCTGATGAACTGAGCGCCGATGCAGCTTGCCCGAGTTATTAAAGTAAAAATGAAGCCGTTGGAGCTGCAACGGCTTCATTTTTACATTCCGTATATTATTTTTTATAATTATCGAACATTGTCAGCCTTCCGCCGTGGCCGCTGCCGCTGAGAACGCAGTCGAGCGCGTCCTCGGGGTAGGGGCATAGGGTGAAGATATCGAGGCAGGCGCGACTCATAAAGCCCTTTTTGGCGCAATTTGTGAGCACAAGCTCCAGCGCACAGAAAAAATACAGCGTATTCAAAAGCGCTATCGGCTTTTCGTGCTTGCCGAGCTGACGCTGAGCAAGAGCGTCAAAAAGCTCGTCGAGCGTCCCGAGTCCGCCGGGGAGGGCGATAAAGCCGTCAGCCATTTCAAGCATCAGACGCTTGCGCTCGGCGGCGCTTTCGGTGACAATAAGCTCCGTGCAGCGGCTGAAAACAATGCCCGGAATGTTATATTCCGCCGGGAGTATACCGATGACGCGCCCGCCAAGCTCCGCTGCGGCACTCGCCGCCGCGCCCATAAGACCGTCACGTCCGCCGCCGAAAATCAGCGTATGTCCGTTTTCTGCGATGAGCGCGCCAAGCTCCCGCGCCGCCTCAAAGTATTCTCTGTCGATATCGCTGCACGAGGCGCCGTATATGCAAATATTCATAGCTTCCTCCCAAATCCCGGCATAAAATCAAAAATCTATATTATTTTGCCGCCGACCTTATATAATTATAAGCCGGCGGCAAAAAGTATGCGGCTGTAAGGCTTTTTAACATCAGGCCTGACCCACGGCGTGAGTGCTGAGGTACTCGAGCACCTTACTGCAGCCGGCGCTGCTGAGCGTGCGCCCGTCGCTTGAGGCATAGTCGGAGCCGAGCGAGCCGTCAAGCATAAGCGCGGAGGCGATATCGGCATAGTAGACGCTTGCCTCAATGCAGACCTGCTTGAGCCAGGTCTGAGCCTGCGCAACGCCGACATTTGTAAGCCCGTCCATGCCCGTATAATTTGCCGTGACGGGCAGGAGAGAGCAGACGATGAGCGTCGTGTCCGGGCTTGCGGTGCGGACGGAGTCGATAAGACCCTTATACGCGCCGCGGAAGGCCTCCTCCGAGGCGCCTGCCAGACCGTCATTGCCGACGCAGAGGACAAGCAGCTTCGGCTGAGCTATCATAGCCGCGGTCGCGGCGGATATCTCCGAGCCGTCAACCGGGTACTTGACGACGCAGGAAGAAAGGCTTTCGATGGGGATAGTCCCGCCGGTGCTGCCCCAGACCTGCGTATTCGCGCTGCCGCCGGAGAGCATACCGTAATCGCGCATACCTATCATAGTGCTGTCGCAGATAAAGGTCAGGCTCGAAAGATAGTCCTGCCCCGCGTTCTTTGTCGCCTTCAGCTCGTTGAGCTGACCTGCGGCGATGGGCTCCTGCGCGGTGCCCTCGTCCTTGATGTTCAGCGCGCCCAGCTCGACCGAGGTCTTGGCGCTGCTGCCGCCGTATTTATGCGCCATTGCAAAGATAAGCCCGATGAGAACCGCAAGCAGGCACACCAAAATGCCCAGTGTCCAGAGCGTATCTCTTAATCCCGATAGTTTGCCATTCATAATATCACCTGAATGTTCCGATACTGTTATTTCACAAATACTTCCGCTGTTGCTTAAAGCCGATAGTTATACTTAAAAACACGGCGGACTGTTGCCAGTCCGCCGGGAAATTAAGATTTGGCAGCTTACTCCTGCTCGGCCAGAGCCTTGGCTTCCTCAATGACCTTCTGCTGAACGTTGCCGGGGGCTTCCTCGTAACGAACAAACTTGCAGGTGAAGGAGCCGGCGCCCTGAGTCATGGAGCGCAGGTCGATGGTGTAGGAGGTCATCTCGGCGAGGGGAACCTCAGCCTCGATGGTGGTCATGCCGTCCTCTGCGGGCATGGAGCCCATCATGGTGCCGCGGCGCTTGGAGTTGATGTCGCCGATGATGGCGCCCTGATACTCGTCGGGAATGGTGACGAAGAGCTGACCGATAGGCTCAAGGATGGTGGGCTTTGCCTTGGGAATACCGTCCTGATATGCAAGGCGGGCGGCAGTCTGGAAAGCCATATCGTTGGAGTCAACGGGGTGGTAGGAGCCGTCGTACAGAGTGGCCTTCAGGCCGACCAGCGGGTAGCCTGCGAGAACGCCCTTGACGACTGCATTGCGCAGACCCTTTTCGACGGAGGGGAAGAAGTTTTTGGGGACGGAGCCGCCGAAGACTTCCTCGGCGAAGATCATGTCGTCCTGCTCATCCTGCGGCTCGAAGCGGATCCAAACGTCACCGAACTGGCCGGAACCGCCGGACTGCTTCTTGTGACGGCCGTGTGCCTCGACCTTGCCCTTGATCTTCTCGCGGTATGCAACGCGGGCGGGCTTGAGCTCGGTCTCGACATTGTAGAGATTCTTGAGCTTGGAGCAGAGAACGCCTATCTGAATATCGCCTGCGCCGGAAACGACCATCTGGTGAGTCTCGGCGTTGTTGACGAGGGTGAAGGAGATGTCCTCCTCGTTGAGCTTTGCAAGACCGGCGGCGACCTTGTCGTCCTGACCCTTGGTCTTGGGGGAGATAGCCATGGAATAGCAGGGCTCCGGAATCTCGATGGCGGGCAGCTCGGTGCCGTTTTTATCGTCGGTCACGGTGTCGCCGGTCTTCCAATCCATCTTGCCGACGGCAACGATATCGCCGCAGCAGACCTCGGTGACCTCGGTGCTCTTCTTGCCGCACATGGTGTACATACGGCCGAGCTTATCGTTGGAGGAGCTGCGGAGGTTATAGAGGGAGGCGCCGGAGGAGATCTTGCCGGAGAGAACCTTGACGAAGCTGAACTTGCCGAACTTGTCGGAAACGGTCTTGAATACGAAGCCGACAACGCCGTCATTCTTCTCGACGGGGGCGGGGCAGTAATCTGCGATGCCCTGGAGCATTGCGACGGTGCCGACGTTGGTCATAGCGTCACTTGCAAAGACGGGGACGACGGAGCGATCCTTCATACCGGCCTTGAGACCCTCGACGATGTCCGCCTCCTCAAGCTCCATGGTCTCAAAGAACTTCTCCATAAGCTCCTCGGTAGCGCCTGCGGCGGCTTCCATGAGCTCTGCGCGAAGCTCCTCAACATGGTCGGCATCGGCCGCGGGGACTGCGCCCTTCTCGGTCTTGTTGCCCTTGGTGACGTACGCGACGTTGTGAACGAGGTCGATAACGCCGGTGCCGTCGGAGGTGGGGATGGTGACGGGGCAGACGATGGAGCCGTACTTGCCCTTGAGGGTGGCGAGAGCCTTGAAGTAGTCGCCGTGCTCCTCGTTGCACTTGGAGATGGTGAACATGACGGGCAGTGAAGCTGCCTTGAGGTAGTTCCAGCAGCGCTGTGCACCGACGGGGATGGTCTCTGCGGTATCCTTTGCGGAGGTGACTATCATACCGGCCTCGACCGCGCGCAGTGCGCACAGCACGTCGCCGACAAAGTCAAAGAAGCCGGGGCAGTCAAGGACGTTGATCTTGCAGCCGTCAAAGCTGACGGGAGCAAGGGAAGTGGCAATAGTAATCTGGCGGGCGATCTCCTCTGCGTCGTAGTCGCAGACGGTGTTGCCGTCGGCGACCCTGCCGAGACGGTCAATAGCGCCGGTGACGTACAGCATGCTCTCGGCGAGACTGGTCTTGCCGTTGTTGCCGTGACCCATCAGGGCGATGTTGCGGATGTTCTTGGTTTCGTAACTCATGTGTTGCTTCCTCTCTGTCAGAATATATTATTAAGATGCATAATGCAAATTAAGATGCAAATTTAACCAGCAGTCAATTTCAGCAATCAACTCATTATACACTATGTAGCGAATGTTGGCAATATCAAAATTGAGAAAATCTTAAAGCCGGGAGACTGCTCCCGGCTTCAAAATCATTCGGTAAAGTGAATATGATTATTTATGTGGTCCTGGCAGAAGCAGTGATAGCCCGCGCATTTTGAGCAGTAGCGAAACTCAAGCTCGGGATGCTCCGTGTCGGTTCTGCCGCAGACGGCGCATTTATGGGTGTAGAGCTTGCCGCGCTGCTCCTGACGTATGCGCTGAGACTCGCGGCGGAAGTTTACGGTGTTGGCGCTGGGCTTATGGAGCTTTACCGATTGCAGCAGGTCGCCGCCGCAGAAGATGATGAAGTTCAGGATAGCGACGAGCGGCAGCAAATTCATCGGGAAGCTCGTTGTAAATATACTGTAGACAAAGAGCGCGCCGTCAAAATAGGCAAGCCATTTCATCTTGACCGGGATAATAAAGAACAAAAGCACCGTCATATCCGGATAGAGCGCCGCGAAGGAGAAGAACATCGACAGATAGATGTATGTCGCCGTGATGTTGAGGCTGATGCCGGAGGCGAAGTAGACGATAAAGGCGTAAAGCTCCGAGAGTATGACGCCGGAGAAGAAAAATATCGTAAACTGTGCGCTTCCCCAGTAGCGCTCAAGGGTGTTGCCGATGAGATAATAAAAATAAAAGGCGAGCAGGGCGAGTATGCCGGTGCTGGGCGGGTAGAAGATTATCGTGATGAGCCGCCAGACCTGACCGTGCATTATCGCGGCGGGAGAAAAGGTGAGGTAGCCCATAAGCACGGGATTGACGAGGCTCAATAGCCAGAAGAGTACGTTTCCGCCTACGATATATTTCATAAGATCGGGTATGCCGAAGTTCGGATGCCTGCGGCAGAAGCGGCTGATAAAGTCCATGGGCTTTTTCATAGAGTGTCCTCCTTGGGATGTACTGGAAAGCGGGCATTCCTGCGCGGAAAATGCCCAGCCATATAAATATACCCTTATTTTAAGCGCAAGTCTATGAAAATTTTGTTAAAGTCGAAAATATATCTTTAAGTTTCTGAAACAATGTGTTATGATGAGATACGTCATATTATGTTTACCGGAGAAATTACTGATGATAGATAATAACGAGATAAAAAATGAGCTTATTGAAGGACGCAACGCCGTTATCGAGGCGCTGCGCGCGGGCCGCACGATAGATAAGATATTCATCGCCCGCGGCGACGTGGACAAGACTCTCGGTCATATCGCGTCCAAGGCGCGTGAGAGCGGCATCGTCGTCGTTGAGAGCGACCGGCGCAAGCTCGATTTCATGAGCCAGACCAAGGCGCATCAGGGCGTTATCGCAGTGTGCGCGGTGCGCGATTACTGCTCGGTGGAGGATATTCTCGCTCTTGCGGAGGAGCGCGGCGAGGCTCCCTTCGTCATAGTCTGCGACGAGATAAGCGACCCGCATAACCTCGGCGCGATAATCAGGACGGCGGAGTGCGTCGGTGCGCACGGCGTAATTATCCCGAAGCGCCGCTCGGCAGGTCTTACCGCCATAGTCGATAAGGCGAGCGCGGGCGCGGCGGAGCATATGCTCATCGCCCGTGTTGCAAATCTCCCCGCCGCGATAAAAACGCTCAAGGATAAGGGGCTTTGGATCTACGGCACCGCCGCCGACGGCAAAAACGGACTTTGGACGACCGATTTTACGGGAGCTCTTGCGCTCGTCATCGGCTCCGAGGGCGAGGGCATGGGGCGTCTTGTCGCGGAGAGCTGCGACTTTGTCGTCAGCCTGCCGATGAAGGGTCAGGTCAGCTCCCTCAACGCAAGCGCCGCCGCCGCAATCAGCATGTACGAAATTCTCAGGCAGCGCATGAGCTGATTATATTTTTAATCGGCCTATAAAAAAGTCCGGAAGCGGGCTTTTTGACTGTTTTTATAACTGTTTTATAGTTGTATCTCAGGGAAAGACATACCCCTGTCACCCCCCGCTGCTCTATTATATATATAATAAGGGATAGATTAGATGGATAATTGGAACGAAGATATGGATCTTGAGTCCATACTGCTTGAATACGGCTATGGGGATGAGCCGGAGAGCGAGCCGGAGATAAGCTTCCCTCCCCGCAAGGAATCGGAGAGCGAGCCGGTTTTGGATTTTGACGCCTTCAACGCCCTGCGTACCGAGACTAAGGACGAGGACGAGGAAGATGTGCGCGTATATTTCCCGACTGCCGCCGCAGAGCCGCAGGATGAGGACGAGGTGCGCATATATACCCCCGGCAAGAGCGCCGCGACTAAGCCCAAGGCTCAGGCCGCTAAAATTCCGGAGCCGGACTGGTCGAAGCTCCTCGGTGAGCCGGAAGAGGTGAAAGAGGAGGAGGTCAGGATAGACCCGCGCTTTCGCATGGGCTATGAGCGCAGCTCCGAGAAGCTTTCCTTTGCCGGCCGTCAGGTAGACCAGAGCGCCGATGAGGACTATGCTCCCCCGCTGCCGCACGATGCGAATTTTGTCTCCGCCTATACGGGCAGGGACTCCGCCGAGAAATACGAGGAAAAGCCCGAGGAGAAGGAGAAGGGCGGCATTTTCAGACGCGCCTTCAGATGGATAGACAACGCATCCCTCGGCAAGCAGAAGGTATCAAAGCGCCGCTTGAATAAGCAGGACGCCTTCAGCGCCGCCGCGACAGCCTATGACCTTGACGAGGAGGACTATGAGCGCCGCGCCAAGGCCTATGCCGCAGCGGACGAGGAGGATGACGAGGATGTAAAGTCCTACGCCGTCCCCGTAAGGTATTATGAGCGCGGAATCCCGCAGTCTGAGGCGAAGCCCGTTGAGACGGAGCCTGACGTGGACGAGAGTCATGCGGATTACGAGGCTGCTATGCCCGCAGAGCATGAGCCGGAATATGAGCCCGAATATGAAATCGAGCCGGAGCCATGGGAGGAGCCGGACTTTGATTTTTCCAAATATGAGGACGTTGAGCCGGAGGCTTACGAGGACTATGAGGATGAAATCGAGCCCGAGGCAGAGCCGGAGCGCCGCTCCCCGTTTGAATTTGACAATGTAAATTCCTTTGACCCCGCAGGCGCCTACCGCAATGACGACGACTACGAGGGCTTTGTCGATTACGATCTCGGCGACAACTTTGAGGAGGATATCGACTATGAACGCCCGGAATCCGAGTTCCGGGAAAAGGAGGATTTCTTCCCCTCAAGCTTCAAGGAGTATTTCTTCTCGGTCATTACATCGCTGCTATACAGCCTGCGCGGCAGCAGGGGCAGCTCCCGCACGGTGCAGGAGGATCAGGAAAACCTCGGCAAGGAGGTCGAGCCCCTCAAGGCCTCGCAGTATTACGGCAGCTTTACGCTTTCTCTTCGCAAGCGCCTTCGCGTGAGCCTTGTGCTGCTTGTTATAATGATTTGGATAAATGTCGGTCTGCCTGTCCCCGGTATGCTCAAGGACTACAAGTGCGCGTCCGCAGCGCTGCTTGCGATGCAGCTTACGGTGTCGGTGCTGGCGCTGGATGTTGTGACGGCGGGCATAATGAATCTTGTCCGGGGCAAGCCCGGAGCGGAGACGCTTGCGGTGTTCGCCTGCTTCCTCACGGGGGCTGATGCGCTCGTGGTGTCGCTCGGCAATATTTCGAGCCCGCACGTTGCGCTCTGCTGCCTTTCCACCGCCTCTCTTGTCGGCGTTCTCGCAAGCTCCCTTGTGAGCTGCCGCGGTCTGCGCAAGGCTCTGCGCGTACCCGCTATCGGCCGCCGCGCCTACACCGTGACGGGCGAGATGGACGTGAAAAAGCACGATATAACGCTCTTGAAATCCCTGCGCTCCTTCGGCGGCTTTGTCCGCCGCGCCGAGGAAGCGCCCCCCGATGAGGATGCGTTCAGAACGGCGGCAATGCCCATTATGATAGGTACGCTCCTGCTTGCGGTCATAGTCGCGGCGGTGAAAAGGAGCTTTGGCGATTTGATATTCATATATTCCGCCATCTTCGTGCCGGGCGTACCCATTGCGGCGCTCCTGTGCTTCGCTCTCCCCTTCCTGCTCGGCTCACTGCGCATTTTCTCGAGCGGCGCTGCCATTGCCGGCTGGTCCGGATTAAACGACATAGGCCGCAGCAAAAACCTTATCGTGACGGACAGAGATCTGTTCCCGGAGGACTGCGTGGAGTTTGAAAGCGTACGCACATACGGCGATGAGGAGCGGGTCATATCCTATGCGGGCAGCATTATGGCCGAGGCCGGATGCAGCGTCAGCCCCGCCTTCGGAAGGCTCATGGCGGATAATAAAATCCCCACCTGCCACATAGGTGACCTTGAGTATCTGGCCGGCGGCGGCATGAAGGCGATCATAGACGGCAGCGTAGTCCTCTGCGGCGGCAAGGAGCTTATGCGCCTTATGAAGGTCTGCCTTCCCTTAAGGATAATAGGCGAAAATCCGGTGCTGCTTGCGATAGACGGCAAGCTTCAGGGCATCTTCAACGTGAGGTACAAGGTGCAGCCGCAGGTGCGCAAGGCGCTTATCGAGCTCATAAGCTCCGACCGTCACCCGATTTTTGCCATACGCGACTTCAATATAGACCCTGCCATGCTTGCAAAGGCCTTTGACGTTGCGACCGACGGCTATGACTTCCCGCCCTATGTGGAGCGCTTTAAGATATCCGCCGCAGCTCCGGGCGAGGACAGCCAGATAGCCGCCGTCATATGCCGCGAGGGTCTGGGACCCTTGACCCACGTTGCGGATACCGGGCGGAAGATGTATGTCGCGGTGCGCGTAAATCTTGCGATCACGCTCGTTTCGGCAATCTTAGGTGTGCTGCTGGTGTTTATAAAGCTCCTGACTGCGGGCACCGTCAGCGCGGCCTTCCTGCTTTTGTATATGCTTTTGAGCGCCGTACTCGTCGCCGTGGTCAGCGTTGTAAAAAGCGGATTATGATTTTTGGTTTAATTGGTTTTATATTATGTACTTGAAGTATGTGCGCTTTGCAGCGCACATACTTCAAGGCGTCGACAAAGCTCGACGCCTTGAAAACCTATTCAGGAGTATTCAAAAACACTCCTGAATATGCTCGTATTGAACGCAGAAAGGGGACTCCCGTCCCCTCTCTGCACTCTCCCCATGCAATTCTATACACTGCCGACAGCTTTGTCTGCGGTCCGAAGTATGTGCGCTTTGCAGCGCACATACTTTTTTAGTCAGAGGCAATAAAGCGTCGAAAACTCGTAACAAAAAATTTATAAAATTCTACGCAAAATTTTGTCTCGGGGGCTTGCAAAATAAAAATTTTATGCTATTATATACTTCGTTAGCACTCAGGTACTTTGAGTGCTAACAGATTAAAGCTTGTATTAAATTTTGGAGGTATATATCATGAAGCTCAATCCCTTGGCAGACAGAGTCGTCCTCCGGCAGAACGCCGCGGAGGAGCGTACCGCCTCCGGCATCTTCCTCACCGCATCCGCGCAGGAGAAGCCCGAAGTTTATGAGGTCGTCGCGGTAGGTCCCGGCGGTGTTGTGGACGGACACGAGGTCAAGATGACCGTCACCCCCGGCCAGAACGTGCTGGTGGGCAAGTACAGCGGCAGCAAGGTAAAGCTTGACGACGAGGAGTTCACCATCGTTCGTCAGGGCGATATTCTGGCTGTTATCGAGTGATTTTCCAATTCCTTAAATTGATGGAGGTTATATATCATGGCTAAACAGATTATTTACGGCGAAGAAGCGCGTAAGGCAATAGAGCACGGCGTAAATCAGCTCGCCGACACCGTTAAGATCACTCTCGGACCCAAGGGCCGCAATGTTGTTCTCGATAAGAAGTTCGGTGCGCCCCTCATCACCAACGACGGCGTGACCATCGCAAAGGAAATCGAGCTTGAGGATCCGTTTGAGAACATGGGCGCTCAGCTCATTAAGGAGGTCTCCACCAAGACCAACGACGTCGCGGGCGACGGCACCACCAGCGCCACCGTGCTTGCACAGGCAATGATAAACGAGGGTCTCAAGAACCTCGCCGCCGGTGCAAACCCCATGGTCATGAAGAAGGGCATCAGCAAGGCGACCAGCGCCGCCGTTGAGGCTATCAAGGCCATCTCCCAGCCCGTTTCCGGCTCCAGCGATATCGCCCGCGTCGGCACCATTTCCTCCGGCGATGAGCTTATCGGCTCCCTTATCTCCGATGCAATGGAGAAGGTCAGCCAGAACGGCGTTATCACTATCGAGGAGTCCAAGACCGCAGAGACCTACAGCGACGTCGTCGAGGGTATGCAGTTTGACCGCGGCTACCTCAGCCCCTACATGGCAACCGATATGGATAAGATGGAGGCCGTTATTGACGACGCTCTCATCCTCATCACCGATAAGAAGATTTCCAACATTCAGGACATTCTGCCTCTGCTTGAGCAGGTCGTCAAGGCAGGCCGCAAGCTCCTGATAGTCGCTGAGGACATCGAGGGCGAGGCTCTTGCCACCATCATCCTCAATAAGCTCCGCGGCACCTTCACCTGCGTTTGCGTCAAGGCTCCCGGCTTCGGCGACAGACGCAAGGAAATGCTTCAGGATATCGCAACCCTTACCGGCGGCACCGTCATTTCCAGCGACCTCGGCATGGAGCTTAAGGATGCGGACATCAGTATGCTCGGTCAGGCACATCAGGTCAAGGTCACCAAGGAGAACACCGTTATCGTTGACGGCGCAGGCGCTGCCGAGGATATCAGGGCTCGTACCGCTCAGATACAGCACATGATAGAGACCACCACCTCCGATTATGACCGTGAGAAGCTTCAGGAGCGTCTTGCAAAGCTTGCAGGCGGCGTTGCGGTCATCAAGGTCGGCGCTGCAACCGAGACCGAGATGAAGGAGAAGAAGCTCCGCATCGAGGACGCTCTTAACGCCACCCGCGCCGCAGTCGCAGAGGGCATAGTCGCAGGCGGCGGCACGGCATATGTCGTTGCGTCCAAGGCTGCCGATAAGCTCGTTGCCGCCCTTAGCGGCGACGAAAAGACCGGCGCTGCAATCGTCGCAAGAGCGCTCAAGGCTCCCATCATGCAGATCGCCGCAAACGCAGGTCTTGAGGGCGCAGTCATCCTCAACAACATCTACAACAGCCGCAGAGCCAATTACGGCTACGATGCCGCAAACGACAAGTACGGCGATATGCTGGAGCTCGGCATTGTTGACCCGACCAAGGTCTGCCGCAGCGCACTTGAGAATGCCGCCTCCGTTGCCTCCATGGTTCTTACCACCGAGAGCCTCGTGACCGACATTCCCGAGAAAAATCCTCCCATGGCAGCAGCTCCCGACATGGGCGGCATGTACTAAGAGATAAGTAAAGTTAACTCCCGGCGCTCATTTGAGCGCCGGGAGTTCCTCCTCTGCCCTACCCCGATTATTGACGCGAGGCAAAACAAAAAAAGACACGCATAAGCGTGTCTTTGGAGGCGCCACCCAGACTTGAACTGGGGAGTCGCGGATTTGCAGTCCGCTGCCTTACCACTTGGCTATGGCGCCATATGAGATTTGCGGGCTGAAGTTATATGCCCGCAAATCCTTTTCATGGAGCGGCTTACGAGGCTCGAACTCGCTACCTCCACCTTGGCAAGGTGGCGCTCTACCGGATGAGCTAAAGCCGCAGAACTCATCGCATTGCGATGAGTGGTGCCTCCGGTCGGAGTTGAACCAACGACACGCGGATTTTCAATCCGCTGCTCTACCTACTGAGCTACAGAGGCGTATTAAGTTAATAAATGGTGGGAACAACTGGACTCGAACCAGTGACCCCCTGCTTGTAAGGCAGGTGCTCTAACCAGCTGAGCTATGCTCCCGTCACGACGGCTTTGCTATAATAACAAGATTTTCGCATTTTGTCAAGAGCTTTATCAAAGTTTTTTGTTTTTCTTTTTCCGTGTCTCTGCCTGCCCGCTCTTCCCTGCCCGTTTTTTGCCCCGATTTACGCTCAAGGTATAGTTATAACGCGCCAAACCGAAGACTGCGGCACGATAATTATTAACTCCGATTTTTCGTAAATTTTACAAAATACCGCTTTTATATAAATCCCGCCCGTGCTATACTGAGGATAATAACAAGAGCAATTGCAGGAGGACGAATATGGAACAATTACGCAGCAAAAAGGGCTTTATATGCGACATGGACGGTGTTATATATCACGGAAACCGCCTTCTTCCCGGCGTGCCCGAGTTTGTGGAATGGCTTTACCGCGAGGGCAAGAACTTCCTCTTTCTCACAAACTCCTCCGAGCGCTCGCCCAAGGAGCTGCAGCAAAAGCTCAAGCGCATGGGGCTTGACGTGGACGAGAGCCATTTTTACACCAGCGCCCTTGCGACCGCGCGCTTTATAAGCTCCCAGTCCCCCGGATGCAGCGCCTATGTCATCGGCGGCGCGGGTCTTATCATGGCGCTTCACGATGCGGGCATTACGATGAACGACGTTGACCCCGACTATGTCGTGATCGGCGAGGGCAACACCTATAATTATGAAAACATTCTCCGGGCTGTCCGCCTCGTCTCAAACGGAGCGCGGCTCATCGGCACCAACAGCGACCTGACAGGCCCCTCCGAGGACGGTATAATCCCCGCCTGCCGCGCCATGATTAGCCCCATAGAGCTTGCGACCGGCCGCACGGCATACTTTGTCGGCAAGCCGAACCCGCTCATGATGCGCACGGGGCTTCGTATTCTCGGCGTTCACTCCGCCGAGGCCGTCATGATAGGCGACCGCATGGACACCGACATGGTTGCCGGCATCGAAACCGGTCTTGACACCTGCCTTGTGCTCTCCGGCGTGACTCAGCCGGGAGACATCCATCAGTTCCCCTACAGGCCGCGCCTTGTGCTAAACGGCGTCGGCGATATCCCGGGCTGATTGCATGAGCGCATTTGCCCTCAAGCTCATTGCGCTTGCCGCAATGCTTATAGACCACTGCGCTATCGTCCTCACGCCGCCGCATTATGCCCTGCTGCGCGGTGTGGGGCGTATTGCGTTCCCCCTGTTTGGCTTTCTCATCGCGGAGGGCTATGCGCACACGCGCAGTCCTTGGCGCTATTTATGGCGTCTGCTGCTCTTTGCGCTCATCTCGCAGATTCCCTTTGCGCTTGTCGTCTCCTACCCCGAGGGCGGCAGTCGTGACCTGTCATATATCCCCGCCTCGCTCAACGTGTTCTTTACGCTTGCCGGGGGGCTGTCGCTGATAATGCTCCTCTCCGGCGCGGAAAAGCGCGGCTTCGGGCTTTTTGCGCTGCTTTCCGTTACGGCGCTGCTCCTGCTCTGCCTCAGCCGCTCGGACTACGGCTATGCGGGTGCGCTGCTGATAGCGCTCATGTATTTTTCCCGGAGCAAGAGAATTTATCAGCTTCTTGCCCTCCTCATATGGGCGTTTTGGCAGTACGCGCTCAGTGCCGGCGCTGCCGGGAGCACGCTCTTTGCCTTCGCGCTTTTGTCCGGGATACCGATGCTTTTATATAACGGTCGGCGCGGCTGCGGCGCGGCGTGGGCAAAGTGGCTTTTCTATGCATTTTATCCCGCTCATCTGCTCATACTCGGACTTATAAAGATTTACATTTTATAATTCTAATGCTATACTTAATAAATTAGAATAATATTTATACAAGCTGTTTACTAAAAGGATAGATCATTATGGAGCTGCACGCAAAAACCGTCCGCTCACAACTTAATTTTTTCAAGCCCTTCGTTGCAGGCTGCTCCCTCGAGGTGACGCGCAAGGGGCAGGACAAGCTCGGCGAGCTGATGTCCGCCATTCACCGGCGCGAGGTCATGGTGCGTGACCACGACTTCGGGCGCTTTCAGGGCGCATGGATAATGCCGCGGGACGAGCGGCGCAGCGGCGTTGTGCTGTATCTCCACGGCGGCGGCTACACCTGCGGAAGTCTCGAATACGCCAAGGGCTTCGGCTCCACGCTTGCCTCCGAGGCGGGAGTGCGCGTGTTCTGCGCGGCATACCGGCTTGCGCCCGAAAACCGCTTCCCCGCCGCGCTCGACGATGCGCTTGAGAGCTTTGACTATCTTATCCGCAAGGGCTACTCGCCAAAGCAGATAATGCTCTGCGGCGAAAGCGCCGGCGGCGGGCTTATCTTTGCGCTGTGCCTGAGATTAAAGCAGCTCGGCCGCCCGCTCCCCTGCGGTCTCATCGGAATATCCCCATGGTCGGATCTGACGGGCTCGGGCGAGTCCTACCGGACTAATCTGGAGGTTGACCCCTCGATGACGCCGGAGCTTCTGCGCTTTTACGCCGAGTGCTACACCGACGAGCCGAAAAATCCGCTCTGCTCTCCCCTATTCGGCGATTTGAGCGGTATGCCGCCCTCCCTCCTCTTTGTCGGAGGGGACGAGGTCATGCTCGACGATACGCGCCTGCTGCATGAGCGGCTTGAGGCAAGCGGCTGCCGCAGCCGTATGATAATCGCGCCGGAGCGCTGGCACGCCTATGTGCTCTACTGTCTGAGCGAGAATATGCCCTCGGACTTCGATGCGATAAACAGGTTCATGGATAAAAACCTCTCCCCGGCGCGCAGTCTCCGCTGGATGAGGCTCGATAACGCGGCCAAGATTTATCCCGCCGCAAAGCGCCGCAACTGGAATAACTTCTTCCGCCTCTCGGCGGAGCTTACGGAGCCGGTGGATATAAACGTCCTGCGCTCGGCGCTCGACGTGACGGTGCGCCGCTTCCCGTCCATCGCCGTGAGGCTCCAGCCGGGTGCGTTCTGGTATTATCTTGAGCAGCTTCCCAAGGCGCCCGAGATACAAAATGAAAAGAGCTGTCCGCTTGCGCATATGCCCTTCGGCAAGGTGCGTGAATGTGCGCTGCGTGTGCTCGTCTACGAAAAGCGAAACCGTATCGCCGTGGAGTTTTTCCATGCGGTGACGGACGGCACCGGCGGCATGACCTTTTTCAAGACCCTGCTTGCCGAGTATATAAGCCAGAAATACGGCGTGACCGTGCCCGCGCAGGACGGAGTTCTCGGCCGCCTTGAGGAGCCGAGCGAGGAGGAGCTGGAGGACAGCTTCATCCGCTACGCCGGGGACGTCAAGGCCAGCCGCCGCGAGTCTACGGCATACCATCTCAGCGGCACGCCGGAGCCGGACGGCTTTAAGGATCTCATCACGATGATGATATCGACCGACGAGATACGCGCGGTCGCAAGGTCGTATAATATAACGGTGACGGAGCTGCTGTGCGCGGCGATGATGCAGGCGATAATCAGGCTTCAGGCGAAAAAGGTGCCGCAGCGCAGCCGCCGCAAGCCGGTCAAGGTGCTCATACCCGTAAATCTGCGCCGTCTCTTCCCGAGCAAGAGCCTGCGGAACTTTGCCTCGTATATCACGCCCGAGGTCGATCCGCGCATGGGCGATTACAGCTTTGAGGAGATATGCGCCATCGTCCACCACCGCATGGGGCTTGAGAACAACCCGCAGTCGATGCGCGCAAAGTTTGCCGCAAACGTCGCAAGCGAGCAGTCCCCCGTGCTCAAGGTCATGCCGCTGTTTATAAAGAACATCGCAATGAAGGCGGTATTCGACATGGTCGGCGAGTGCAAGGCCTGCCTGTGCCTTTCAAACCTCGGCAACGTCAAGCTGCCGGAGATAATGGCGCAGTATATAGCGCGTATGGATTTTATCATCGGCGTGCAGGCGCGCGCCCCGCATGACTGCGGCGTGCTGTCCTGGAACGGGACGATGTATATAAACTGCATCCGGAACATTCAGGAGCCGGAGCTGGAGCTAAGCTTCTACGAGGTTTTGCGCTCACTCGGCATCCACGTCAAGGTCGAGAGCAACGAGCGCTGATTTTGAGCCTGCCCCGGTGCCTGACGATAATATTTGACTCAAAGGAGAGAGCTATATGTACTGCGTAAAATGCGGCGTTGAGCTTGCGGACAGCGAAAAGCTGTGTCCGCTCTGCGGCACGCGGGTATTTCATCCCGATATGCCCCGGCGTGACGGTGAGCCCCCCTTCCCGCCCGATGAGCGGCTGCGCCCAGAGGACGTCAATCGCTCGGGTCTGCTCTTTGTGCTGACCGTTCTGACGCTCCTGCCGGCGGTGCTGTGCATCATATGCGACTGGCGCATAAACGGCGCTATCGTCTGGTCGGGCTACGCTGCGGGCGGCGTGCTGCTGCTTTATATCATCGTGCTGCTGCCGCTCTGGTTTACAAAGCCGAACCCCGTGATATTTGTCCCCGCCGACTTTGCCGCCGTAGCGCTGTATCTTCTGTACATCAATTTTGCCACGGGCGGTCACTGGTATCTCAGCTTCGCCCTGCCCATCACCGCCGCCATCGCGCTGATAATAACGGCCGTGGTCACGCTGATGCGCTATGTGCCGGGTGCGGCGCTGTATATCTTCGGCGGCGCGCTGATACTCGGCGGCGGACTTACGGTGCTCATCGAGTTTCTGCTGCACGTCACCTTCGGCATTCGGCGCGCCTTCTTCTGGTCGCTCTATCCGCTTGCCGCCGGGGTACTGCTCGGCGTGATGCTGCTCGTCATCGCCATCTGCAAGCCCCTCCGCCGCTCCCTGCACCGTAAATTCTTTATATGATATAATGTGAAAGCAGTCCGGTATCGCAGCAGCGATACCGGACTGCTTTTGTCGGGGGGATGGGGGCTTTGATTGCAGCCTACACCCTTGGCGCCCCTTTTAGGGGAGCTGGCGCGGAGCGCCTGAGGGGTCGCCATGGCTGAGGGAGTGCCGATAGGGAAAAGAATGGTCGGTACTGCGTTCTGTCTTTTCCGCTCTGCGCCGCGTCCTACCTCGGCGACCCCTTTCCCCAGTGTGCGCACTGGGGACTTCCCCTAAGAGGGGCAGCGCTTCGCGGCATTGTCGAAATCGGCGCGGAAGACCTAATTAACCTGTCATTGCGAGACCATTCCGCAGAATGGTCGTGGCAATCCGCATCCCCTTGGGACTGTGTGTAGTCTTAGTGCGGCGTAAGGGAGAACGGATTCCCACGTCGGGCTTCGCCCTCCTCGGAATGACGGAGGTTGGGTGGGCTGGTTGCGGCGATTTTACATTGTGTGTCGTCCACGCCCTTGGCGCCCCTTTTAGGGGAGCTGGCGCGGAGCGCCTGAGGGGTCTCCATGGCTGAGAGACTGCCAATAGGGAAAAGAATGGTCTGCACTGCGTTCTGTCTTTTCCCTCTTGCACCGCAACCTACCCCGGAGACCCCTTTCCCCAGTGTGCGCACTGGGGACTTCCCCTAAAAGGGGCAGCGCCCTGCGGTTTTGTCTAAACCGGCGCATAAGACTCAACTGACCTGTCATTGCGAGACCAGTGCGAACACTGGTCGTGGGAATCCGCATCTCCTTGGGAATGTGCATAGTCATAGCGCGGCGTTAAGGAGAAACGGATTCCCACGTCGGGCTTCGCCCTCCTCGGAATGACAGGTTGCTTAGGTTGGCTGCGGCGTTTTCTGCATGGTTCATTGCGGAAGAAGTATAATCCAGCGCGGGGCGGTTTTCGTCCACGCCCTTGGCGCCCCTTTTAGGGGAGCTGGCGAGCGATAGCGAGACTGAGGGGTCGCCATGGCTGTGGGAGTGCCAAGAGGGAAAAGAAATGTCTGTACTGCGTTCTGTCTTTTCCGGTCTGCACCGCGTCCTACCTCGGAGACCCCTTTCCCCAGTGTGCGCACTGGGGACTTCCCCTAAGAGGGGCAGCGCTCCGCGGTTTTGTCGAAATCGACGCGTAAGACTGAACTGACCTGTCATTGCGAGACCAGTGCGAACACTGGTCGTGGCAATCCGCATCCCCTTGGGACTGTGTATAATCTAAGTGCGGCGTAAGGAGAAACGGATTCCCACGTCGGGCTTCGCCCTCCTCGGAATGACGGAGGTGGGAGTGAGCGGGTTGCGCCGATTTTTGCATTGTGCGTGTCGTCTACGCCCTTGGCGCCCCTTTTAGGGGAGCTGTCGAGCGATAGCGAGACTGAGGGGTACAAGTAATCCCTCGTCAGGCCTTGAGCAGCTTCTCAAGCTCCTCGGCGCTGTCCGCAAGGCATACCGCACCGGCGGCGACAAGGCTCTCCCTGCTGCGGAAGCCCCAGCTCACGCTTATGCACGGAATTCCCGCGTTTTTCGCCGTGAGTATATCCACCTCGGAGTCTCCGACGTAGACCGCGTTCTCCTTTGTCTCGCCCATGAGTTTCAGCGCTGCCTCGACAGTGTCCGGCCACGGCTTACGCCGCACCCCGGCGCTCTCGCCGACCGCCGTCTCAAGAAGGCCGGGGAAAAACAGCCCGGCAAGCTCCTTGACCGACTCGTCCGGCTTATTCGAGACGATGGCAAGCCGATAGCCCGCGTCCTTGAGCCTATGCAGCAGCTCCGGAATACCCTCATAGGGACGGGTCTTGACGCTGCAATGGGCAGCGTACCAGGGCTTATAAAAATCAAGTATCTTATCGACCGTGTCACTGTCCGCTCCGGGCGCGGCCTGCTCGATGAGTCTGCGGGAGGCGTTGCCGACATAGCGCCGAGTCTCGTCGAGCGTTATCAGCGGGTAGCCGAACTGCGCGAGAGAATAATTCACGCTGTCGCAGAGGTCGGGCAGAGTGTTGAGCACGGTGCCGTCCATGTCTAACAATATGGTCCTGTATTTCATCAAATCAGCTCCGTTTATACAAAATCTAATTTATCTTTAATATAATACACCAATACGCGGCTCTGTTCAAGCTTGCGTTTTTGACGGAAATGTGGTATAAATGGTGAATACAAGGCGTAAAAAATGCCGATTTTTAGACCGGGTGGGGCGTGTTCTCAGCCAGTCAGGAGAAATATGACTAAGCTCAAAAAATTTGCCGCGGCGCTTCTGTGTGCCTGTGCGCTGCTGCTCTGTGCCTGCGCGGGCACGGCTACGGAGCCTGACGAGCAGCATCAGCTCAAGCTCTGGTATCTGGAGTCTTCGCCGATGGCGGAAAATCTTATAGCGCTGTCCGAGCAGTTCAATGTCTCCGGCAGTGAGTTTTGGGTCGTGCCGCGCGCCTTCAAGAGCGAAAACGAGCTTGCGGAGGCCTTTAACAGCGGGCATCCCGACCTGCTCCTCTGCGGGCATGAGCGTGCCTTTGCGCTTTTTTCGCAGGATAAGCTTACGGACCTTGCTCCGACGCTCGGTGACGCCGCGCCGAGCTTTCTGGACGGAATGGATAATTATTCGCTCAGCGTGGGGCGCAGCTACTTTCCCCTCGGCGCGCAGACCCAGCTTCTCTATGTAAACGGCGCGGCCTTTGCCGCCTCGGAGATAGGCGCGGGCGTGGGCGACGCCGCCTTTGGGACGATAGAGTCGCTGTGTACCATGGCGACGGCATACGGGCGCAGCACGGGCGAGGTATTCATGACGGCGGACTCCTTTGCGGACATATTTTATAACTGTCTTTTGCAGCACGGCGGCGCGTTCACCGGCGACTCACAGGAGGACGCGCAGGACGAGGGCTACAAAAAGCTATACAATCTCCTTGCGGACGCGGCGTATAACCACGGTTTACGCGCATTTTCCGCAAACGGTGCGCGGCTTGTCGAGCAGGGCAGCGTCGTATGTGCGCTTCTGCACTCCTCGCAGCTCGGCGCTGAGCCTCCGGAGGGAATGCGTATCTATCCCTTCCCCGGCGTTTCAGGGGGCGAGAATATGTGCAGCGCGGAGCTTTTCGGGCTTGCGGTGACGACGCGCGCGGCGGAAAAGCTTGTGGGTGCGGCGGAGTTTATCGGCTGGCTGTGTGAGCCGGGGCGCTATACGGAGTCGGCGCTGAAAAACGGCTGCATCCCGCTTATCTCGAACGCACGCTACACCGGAAACGCGGAGCTTCAGAGCACGCTTATGGATATTTATGCAAACAAGCATCTCTATCTTGCCGCAGCGGACAGCGGATATTATAAAAACCGTGAGGCCTTTGACGAAAGCTTTGCCGCCGCGCTTGAATTGTTCTATTGACTGTGATATGATAAAATATATTATTATTCGGAGGTAATAAAATGGACGGCTTCAAGGTTCTGGAAATAAAAAAGAGCGTATTTGAAAGCAACGACCGCGAGGCGGATATTCTCCGCAAGGAGCTAAAGCGCGACCGCACCTTCCTGCTTAATCTCATGTCCTCGCCCGGCAGCGGCAAGACCACGACCCTCAAGGCGACGATAGCGGCACTCAAGGACGAGCTGCGCATCGGCGTTATGGAGGCGGATATCGACTCTGACGTGGACGCGGCGACCATCGAAAAGACCGGCGCAAAGGTCATTCAGCTTCACACCGGCGGTATGTGCCATCTGGACGCGGGCATGACGCGGCAGGGGCTTGAGGGGCTCGGCTGCGAGGATATCGACCTTGCGATACTGGAGAACGTCGGCAATCTGGTCTGCCCTGCGGAGTTTGACACGGGCTCGGTCAAAAACGCGATGATACTCTCCGTTCCCGAGGGCGATGACAAGCCGCTCAAGTACCCGCTGATGTTCTCGATTTGCGACGTGCTGCTTATAAATAAGATCGACGTGCTGCCCTACTTCGACTTTGACCTTGAGGCCTGTGAGAAGTATGTCCGCAGACTCAATCCCAACATCAAGATCATCCCCATCTCTGCGCGTACCGGCGAGGGCATCGCCGAGTGGGCGGAGTGGCTTCGCTCTGCGGTCAAGGACTGGATAGAGGAGTAAGCTTAGATTTTTATTTGCTTGAGCTCCCCCCGTCGGCTGGTATCAGCCGACGGGGGGAGCTTTTTTGCGGGAAGTTCGGCTTTGCCGCGAAGCGCTGCCCCTCTTAGGGGAAGTCCCCAGTGCGCACACTGGGGAAAGGGGTCGCCGGAGTCAGATTAGAGCCGGAGGAAAAAGACAGAACGCAGTGCGGACATTTCTTTTCCTCATTGGCAGTTTCTCTGCCATGGAGACCCCTCAGTCACCTTCGGTGACAGCTCCCCTAAAAGGGGCGCCAAGGGCGAAGTATAAATCATCGCAACCAGCCTACCAAACCACCGTCATTCTCCCTAAAGGGACTAGGCGGCAGAGCCGCCGTCGCGAGAGGGCGAAGCCCGACGTGGGAATCCGTTTCTCCTTACGCCGCACTAAGATTATACACGCTCCCAAGGGGATGCGGATTGCCACGTCGCTCGTCCCTCGCTCCTCGCAATGACAGGTTATTTCAGTCTTCCGCGCCGGTTTCAGCTTTGTGCATTGCGGAAGCGGTATAAATCGGCGCAACTCGCAAAAAACCACCGCCGTCATTCCGAGGAGGGCGAAGCCCGACGTGGGAATCCGTTTCTCCTTACGCCGCACTAAAATTATACACGCTCCCAAGGGGATGCGGATTGCCACGTCGCTCGTCCCTCGCTCCTCGCAATGACAGGTTAGTTAGGTCTTTAGCGCCG
>CAKTMC010000015.1 GCA_934573735.1 uncultured Oscillospiraceae bacterium
CTCACCACGACCTCCGGTGACGTTACGCTCCACGTCCCCCGGCTCAAGGGCGTATCCTTCGAGACTGCCATCATCGAGCGGTATCGCCGCCGGGAAAGCAGCGTGGAAGAAGCGCTCATCGAGATGTATCTGGCTGACGTATCTGTGCGTCGTGTGGAGGACATCACCGAAGCGCTTTGGGGCAGCAAGGTATCGCCCTCCACAATCAGTGAGCTGAATAAAAAAGCTTATGTCCACATCGAAGATTGGCGGAACCGTCCTTTGCATGGCGGCAGATACCCGTATGTCTATGTGGACGGCATCTACCTGCGCCGCAACTGGGGCGGAGAGTACGAAAATGTGGCGATTCTGGTGGCGATCGCCGTGAATGAGGACGGTTTTCGTGAGGTTTTGGGCGCCGCCTAGGGCATGAAGGAGGACAAGGCCAGCTGGGTCAGCTTCTTCCAGTGGCTTCGTGGACGAGGTCTGGACGGAGTGAAGCTCATCGTTGGCGACAAGTGCATGGGGATGCTGGAGGCCGTGGGCGAGGTGTTCCCGGACGCCAAATACCAGCGCTGCACGGTGCATTTCTACCGCAATGTTTTCTCTGTTGTGCCCAAATCCAAGGTCAAAATTGTGGCAAAAATGCTCAAGGCGATCCACGCCCAGGAGAGCAAAAAGGCGTCCCGCGAGAAGGCGAAAGCCGTGGTCGCCGAGCTGCGCGCCATGAAGCTGAAGGAGGCTGCCAAGAAGGTCGAGGACGGCATTGAGGAGACGCTGACCTACTGCGATTTTCCCAGCGAGCATTGGACGCGCATCCGTACCAACAATGTGATCGAGCGGCTGAACCGGGAGATCCGTCGGCGCACCCGTGTGGTGGGGACATTCCCCGATGGCAACTCCGCTCTGATGCTGGTCTGTGCCCGGCTCCACCATGTGGCGGGCACCCAGTGGGGCAACAAGAAATACATGAACATGAAGCACTTGGAGGCGGTCATGGACGACGCCTCTATTGCCGGCTGACTTCACTCAGCCGAGCCTGCAAACAATTTTGCGCATAAATCTTGACGGCACCCTCTACTCGCGTCTTGTTTTGTTTCACACTTAAATAATACGCCGAAGCCCGACTCTATGCAAGAGCCGGGCTTCGTAATTCTTAGGGACTGCCTCTTAGTGAGACAGCCCCGTAAGGTGGAATTTGTCGCAATTCATAAAACATTAGCTTGTTATCTATAACTATATAACTTAACTGATTTAAACATCATGTTCATAGGCCTATTTTAATACTCAGTTTTGCTCTGCATGGTAAATACTCAATCTTGAGTATATGTCTTCCGCAACCTGATTCACAGTTTTATATCCATTGAAAAAAGGTTCTGCTCCGCTACAAACAATCTCATATTCTGGTGCTCTCATATCATACATGCCATACACGCCGCTAAGCAACTGGTCGTATTCGGAAATATATGACTTCTCTGTGACATACTCTTCGTTGATTTTCAATTCTCCAGCATCGATTTTCTGCACATCATGATCGACTAACCTTTCATATTCTGCCTTCAAAATTGGACAGTAGGGCGACTCCAAATATGTACCATATTCGCTTAGCAACATATACTTAAGAAATTCCCATGCCCCCTCTTTGTTGTCCGCAGAAGCTGGTATTGCCAATCTGCATGATGGAATGATTATGCCTGTTCCCTGACTAAACGGCAGACCGACAATGCTCATATCTCCAGGGTTACCGCCAAAATACTGCCGGTAATCTCGCCAAAATATACTGTGGCTACAGGTAATTGCAAGAATTCTCTGCCTGCCATCAGATATGTTTTTCACTGCGTTTCCTTCTTCTGTGTTCGGTAGTAAAAACGCAAATTCCAAAATAGCTGCGATATCCTCAATTGAATAATTTTCCGTATTTCCGCAACAAAACGCCAAAGAAAGAAATGTATCTCTTGATACGGTACCTGCAAAGGCGCTATCTGGATTTCCAAGTGCGTTGAGCTTTTCAGTCACTGTCCCCTCCGGCAGAGAGGGTTCTACATTACTTCCCACTAAAGTCCAGATGAGAAATGATGGAGATATTCCCAGCAGTTTTCCATTTTTGCTGAGCATTGTATTAAACGGTGCTTGTAATAGGTCGGAGGTAGATATATCAGCATCAGATTCAAAATATATCAGCAGATTCTCCAGCGCACCCTCTTTTAGAATCTGGCTTGAAAATGTAGAGGCATCGATTATATCCGGTGCATTCCCTGCGTTTATCTCAGTTGAAAGCATCAACATAGGGTCTTGATATGAACTGTAATCTTTTACAATAACACGGTAGTCATGGTTCTCGTCGTTAAAGTGCATAATCACATTAGACAAATCCAACGGGTAGCCATTCAAAGCCAATACGATTTCTTGTACTTCGCCCTGCGATGGCGTTGCTGCTTGCACTAAACGCAGTCCTTCATCGTTCCACATTATAAAACTTCTGTCAGTCAGTGGGCATAACTTGCCAGAAGGCGTGCCGCCGTTTCCTGTCCATTGAAATAGGCGGACTGTCTCTCCGCTGGTGCAGTCATAACAGAACACATCGCTTGAGTCTTTGAGATATGCCTTGTCCCCTGCTGCGGCTATCAGTTGTCCCCCTGTAAATGTTTCTAATTCTTCAAGGCTTCCAGTTTCCGGGTCAAGGCGCAGAATGCTATGGTTGTTCACTTTAAATACGCCCAAGAAAACCCATGAGCTACTTGAGCACAAAGAGAACGAAGCATCTACCTCTGCTGAGACCACTTTTTCTCCTCGGAAAGAATATCCCTCTAACATGCATCTGCTCGCAGCAGAAGCATCGTGACTAAAATATAGGGTATCATGGCTCAAAACCATGTCTCGGATATATGTTCCTTTCTCAACCGGTACATGAAAGGCCAGCTTCGACACTGCTCCGCTGTCTATTGCGTACAGGTCATAAGAAAAAATATCTTTTTCAATCTCTGTGTAAACCAACGCATATATTAAATTGCCGTTCTCTGTCTGTATGTCAGAAATATACTGTTTTTCCTGAAGCCAGTCCAAATCATACCGTTTGACTATTTTCCCCTCAAGGTCATATACTGTCAGACATTGCTGTTCCTTCTGCTCTCCCAAAAGCAAAAATCCATCCTCTAATGGAATGATTTGAGAGATGATAATTGGTTTTTCCTCTAATTCCACACTGTGGGATATATATTTTGTCTCTCCAGAGTTTTCCACAGAGTTAAGCATCAGTTCACCTGATTTGGTGCGCTCGCTAGAATTGCTTTTTCCACAGCCGACCAGCATTACACAAATAATGGTTAACAGTACAATTGCACACAGTTTTTTCCCGTTTTTCATAGCATACACCTATTTTATTCTTAAGTTATCCGAAGCAAATCAATATTGGCCTATTAAGCCCCAAGTTAATATGCTCATGTCTGATGTGAACCTCAAGTCCTACACAGACACAGTATACCACAACGAGGAGCTAAAGTCACTCACAAGATACCGGTTTGACAAAGTTCGTGAACGGGCGAAGCTGAAGCAGTCCGTTTCCCGGCTGGTCACGATTCTGTTTCCCGAATTGGAAAAGCTGGTGACCTCTCTACATTAGACCTCTGTTTACGCACTTCTCAGCGAGTTTCCAGGCGCTAAGCAGGTCGCCGGAGCACACCTGACCCACTTTCTCGGACATAGTTTGCTGTCTCGTTTCAGAATGGTGTGTGGTAACTTCATTCTACCAGAGCCTGCAAGCTATGTCTTCTTTTTTGCTCTTTTCAATTTGCGCAACTTATTGTACATTACCCCCCCAAAGACGTCCTGTGTAACACATCATTGACTAACCTACACTAAATTCTTAAAAAATATGAAGTCTGCGGCAGCTCCGCAGACTTCATATTGCAGTATTATATATAATTATATAATTCAGCCTGTAGACAAAGCTGTCGGCAATGTATAGAATTGCATGGGGAGAGTGCAGAGAGGGGACGGGAGTTCCCTTTCTGCGTTCAATCCGAGCTTATTCAGGAGTGTTTTTGAATACTCCTGAATAAGTTTTCAAGGCGTCGAACTTTGTCGACGCCTTGAATTATCGCTTGCTTTTGAAAAAGTCCTTGAGAAGCCCTGCCGACTCCTCCGCTCTGACATTTCCGAACACTGCGGGGCGATGCCCGTAGCGCTCCTCAAAGAGATTTATGACGCTCCCGCAGGAGCCGGTCAGCTCGTCACGCGCGGCGAACACCACGGTAGGTATGCGCGAATTTATAATTGCCCCGGCGCACATCGGGCAGGGCTCAAGCGTCACGAATATGCTGCATCCCGAAAGCCGCCAGTCACCGGTCGCGGCGCAGGCCTCGCGTATCGCCTCAAGCTCGGCGTGAGCGGTGGCGTCGTGCCCCTCCTCGCGCCGGTTGCGCCCGCGTCCGATCACGCGCCCATTCTCGTCAACGACGACGCAGCCGACCGGAACCTCGCCGGCGTCTCCCGCCTCGCGCGCAAGCTCCATGGCAAGCGACATATATTTTTCCCTGTCCATAGCAATACTCCCGCGGCATCGCGCCGCAAATACGAGAATACGGGAGACTGAAAAACAGCTCCCGTATTCGGATTTATACTTTTTTGCCTTTATGCCAGTGCCGCGGTGATGATGGACATCTGGTAGACCTCCTCGGCGTTGCAGCCGCGGCTAAGGTCGTTTATCGGGGCGTTCAGACCCTGAAGAATGGGGCCGTATGCGTCAAAGCCGCCGAGACGCTGAGCTATCTTATAGCCGATGTTGCCGGACTGAATCTCCGGGAATATAAAGGTGTTGGCATAGCCTGCAACCTTGCTGCCGGGGAACTTGAGCTGACCGACAACGGGGGAGACGGCAGCGTCAAACTGCATCTCGCCGTCGATATCCACGTCGGGAGCCATTTCCTTGGCGATGGCGGTGGCGTTGCGGACGAGGTCAACATTTGCGCCCTTGCCGGAGCCCTTGGTGGAGTAGGAGAGCATGGCGACCTTCGGGTCAATGCCGAACACCTTTGCGGTCTTTGCGGTCTCAACGGCGACCTCGGCAAGCTGCTGCGCTGCGCTGAGCCTGACGTTGCCCTCCTTGTCGAGCTTGTCCTCATAGGAGATGTTTATCGCGCAGTCGCCCATGGCGAGCATCTCGTCGCTGCGAACCATGATAAAGCAGGAGCTTACGAGGTTTGCGCCCTTCTTGGTCTTGACGAGCTGGAGAGCGGGACGCACGGTGTCTGCGGTGGAATAGGTCGCGCCGCCGAGCAGAGCATCCGCTACGCCGAGCTTGACGAGCATGGTGCCGAAGTAGTTGCCCTTCATGAGGCTTGCGCGGCACTCCTCGGCGGTCATCTTGCCCTTGCGGAGTTCGACCATGGTGGAGACCATCTCGTCCATGCGGTCGTAGGTCGCAGGGTCGAGAATTTCAAGCCCCTCGATGTCGAAGCCGCCCTTTTCGGCAGCGGCCTTGACCTCGTCAACATTGCCGACGAGGACGGGGGTGAGGAAGCCGTCCTTCTTCAGGCGGGCGGCAGACTCGAGAATACGCGCATCGGTACCCTCAGTGTAAACTATCTTGCGAGGATTTTTCTTCAGAATCTCAATAAGATTTTCAAACATATCAGCGTACCTCCAAAAGAGTATGATAATTGCATACACTAATTTACCACGTCTCAAAGCTTTTTTCAAGAACCTTGCTGCATTATTGACGGCTTTTAAGCAAAAAATGCGATTTCACGGAAAAAGCATTTTACAAAAGCTCATTTTCGAGGAAAATATCTATTTACAAATCCATGAGCGGTCTGTATAATATACAAACTGTAATCAAAAAGGACAAGATGGAGAAGAGAGACAAATGGACAGGACTTTCCCGCAGACTCTCTCGGCGCTGCGCCGTGAGAAAAGCATCAGCCAGCGAAAGGCGGCAGCCGACCTCGGAATAAGTCAGGCACTGCTCAGCCACTATGAAAACGGCACCCGTGAGCCGGGACTTGCGTTTGTGTGCCGCGTATGCGACTATTACAATGTGACCGCCGACTATCTGCTTTGCCGCAGCGATAAGCCCGCAGGTGAGCAGAGCGCCGCAGCGGCGCGGCAGTTTATCGAGCGGCTGCGCGGTCTTGTGAGCGACGCAGAGCGTGCGCTGACCGACCCGGATCTTATAACAGGAGAATAAGCTATGGCAGATCAGAAGCTGATTCGCAATTTTTCCATAATAGCCCATATAGACCACGGCAAATCCACGCTTTCCGACCGTCTCATTGAAAAGTGCGGCGCGGTTGAGCAGCGCGTGATGGAGGATCAGATACTTGACAATATGGATCTTGAGCGTGAGCGCGGCATTACCATCAAGGCGCGCGCCGTCGGACTGAGCTACAAGGCTGCCGACGGGCAGGACTATACGCTCAACCTCATCGACACGCCGGGGCACGTTGACTTTAACTATGAGGTCAGCCGCTCGCTCGCGGCCTGTGAGGGCGCGGTGCTGGTAGTGGACGCCTCGCAGGGCGTTGAGGCGCAGACGCTGTCGAACACATATCTTGCGCTGGATAACGACCTTGAGATTTTGCCGGTGATAAATAAAATCGACCTCCCGGCGGCGGACCCGCAGCGCGTGAAGGACGAGATAGAGGAGATAATCGGCATCCCCGCGCAGGACGCGCCGGAGATAAGCGCGAAGATTGGCCTGAACATCGACGCGGTGCTGGACGATATCGTCAGGAACGTCCCCGCGCCGTCGGGTGACCCGAACGCGCCGTTCAAGGCGCTGATTTTCGACAGCCAGTACGATAACTATCGCGGCGTCATCGTTTTCATGCGCGTGATGGACGGCACGCTGCACCGTGAGGACGAGGTGCTGCTCATGTCCACGGGCGCGAAATATAAGGTGGTGGAGCTTGGGCATCTGCGTCCGATAGGGTTTGACCCCTGCGACGAGCTTGCCGCGGGCGACGTCGGATATTTTACCGCCAGCATTAAAAACGTTGCGGATACTCAGGTGGGCGACACGGTGACAAGCGCCGAGAGACCGGCTGCAAGCGCATTGCCCGGCTACCGTCCGGCGCGCCCCATGGTCTACTGCGGTATCTATACCGAGGACGGCTCCAAGTACCCTGACCTCCGCGATGCGCTGGATAAGCTCAAGCTCAACGACGCCTCGCTCTCCTATGAGCCGGAAAGCTCGGTTGCACTCGGCTTCGGCTTCCGCTGCGGCTTCCTCGGAATGCTGCATATGGAGATTATTCAGGAGCGGCTTGAGCGCGAGTTTAATCTTGAGCTCGTCACGACTCTGCCGAGCGTTATCTATAAGGTTATCAAGACCGACGGCAGTGTTGTCATGGTCGATAATCCCCACAATTACCCCGAGACTGCGAGCATCACCGAGGCGTATGAGCCGTATGTCAAGGTTTCGATAATCACGCCGAACGAGTTTGTCGGCAATATCATGCCTCTGTGCCAGGAGCGGCGCGGCGATTATAAGAATATGCAGTATCTTGACACGCGCCTTGTCGAGCTGCACTATGAGATGCCGCTCAATGAGATAATCTATGACTTTTTCGATACGCTCAAGGCGCGCACGAAGGGCTATGCCTCGCTCGACTATGAGCTGAGCGAGTACCGCGTGAGCGATCTGGTCAAGGTCGATATGCTCTTAAACGGCGACCAGGTGGACGCGCTGAGCTTTATCGCGCACCGCGAAAAGGCATACGGACGCGCCCGCCGTCTGTGCGAAAAGCTCAAGGAGAATATCCCGCGTCAGCTTTTTGAGATACCTATACAGGCTGCAATCGGCGGCAAGATAATTGCCCGTGAGACGGTCAAGGCCATGCGCAAGGACGTGCTTGCCAAGTGCTACGGCGGCGACATCACGCGAAAGAAGAAGCTGCTCGAAAAGCAGAAGGAGGGCAAAAAGAAGATGCGCCAGCTCGGTACCGTGCAGATACCGACCGAGGCCTTCCTTGCAGTCCTCAAGCTCGATGAGTGATATAATAGTACACTTATTATGTTCAATAACCGGCCGCAAGGCCGGTTATTGCCGCCGATGGGGTGGCTTGTGCCCCTGCTTAACACCTGCAAGTCGGAGATGGTGCAGGGATTTAGAATGGCGATGGTGGTGTTAGGCGCTTTGCCTTAGTCCGCGCCCTTGGCGCCCCTTTTAGGGGAGCTGTCGAGCGTGAGCGAGACTGAGGGGTCGCCATGGCTGAGTAAGTGCCGATAGGGAAAAGAATGGTCGGGGTGCGTTCTGTCTTTTCGGCTCTGCTCTATTCTATACTCTGGCGACCCCTTTCCCCAGTGTGCGCACTGGGGACTTCCCCTAAGAGGGGCAGCGCCCTGCGGGGCGAGGGCTTGGCTCCCCTGAAAGGGGAGCTGTCACCGTAGGTGACTGAGGGGTTCTTCGTCCGCGTCCTTGGCGCCCCTTTTAGGGGAGCTGTCGAGCGCAAGCGAGACTGAGGGGTCTCCATGGCTGAGGGAGTGCCAATAGGGAAAAGAATGGTCGGGGTGCGTTCTGTCTTTTCCGCTCTGCTCCGGGTCCAACATCGGCGACCCCTTCGGCGCTTCGCGCCACTGTCTCGCTGCGGCTCGGTCACGGCGCGGCTCTGACATGCCCCCGGCATGTCATTCACTACCGCGCCGCCGCTTCGCTACCCTAAAAGGGGCAGCGCCCTGCGGGGCGAGGAGCGCACTCAACGACACCGGCGCAAGACCGCTTAATCATTTCTTAATAATTTATCCACTTGGTTTTTAAGCCCGGATACGTTAATATATTACACGAGGTGAGGAGATTGTATAACATACTTATCTGCGACGACGAGAGAGACATAGTCTCGGCGCTGAAAATCTATCTTGAGGCGGAGGGCTACCGCACATACTGCGCCTACAACGGCCGTGAGGCGCTTGCGCTGCTGCGCGCCCAGGAGATACATCTTGTCCTCATGGACATTATGATGCCCGAGATGGACGGCATCAGCGCCATGGTGAAACTGCGCGAGGAAACTAACCTCCCCGTCATCCTGCTGACCGCCAAGAGCGAGGACACCGACAAGGTGCTCGGTCTGAACGTCGGCGCGGACGACTACATCACAAAGCCCTTTAACCCCGTGGAGATGCTTGCCCGCGTCCGCTCACAGCTCAGGCGCTATATGCAGCTCGGCGGCGGTGCGGTGAAGGATAGCTGTCTGCGGCTTGACGGGATATGCCTTGACGACCGCAGCAAGGAGGTCACGGTGGACGGCGAGAAGGTAAACCTCACGCCGACCGAGTATGATATTCTCAAGCTCCTCATGGAGCATCCCGGCGAGGTATTTCCGCCGAAGGTGCTGTATCAGCGGGTCTGGAACGACGAGCCCTACGGCGCGGAGAGCACCGTGGCCGTCCACATCCGGCATATCCGCGAGAAAATAGAAATAAACCCCGCCGAGCCGCGCTATCTCAAGGCGGTCTGGGGGCAGGGCTATAAGATCGAGAGGAGTACAAAATGAAAAAACTCAAGGGAAGTCTCGCGGCGAAAACCGTTGCGGTGTTCCTGCTTGCGATAATGTGCATTGCCTTTGTCGGCTCGCTTGTCGGCGTGGCTATGCTGGCGGACTACGGCGCATATACGGGAAGCTCCGGGGAATTGCGTGATGACGTGCTTTCGGGCATGGGGGCTACACAGCTTAACAATGTGTACAGTTATCTCTATCAGGGCTATAATCCCGAGTGTACGCAGTATCGCTGCGGGCTTGACAGCGCCTTCCGCTTTATTCTTCGTGACGGAACAAGCGAGGAGGTACTGTTTGACGGACTGGGCGACGCGGAATACCAGTGGTTCCGGGTGCAAAGCTTCGGCATACCCGAGCTTAACCTGTCGGAGCGGGAGTATGTTTATCTTGAGAATAATATGGGCGAGGGCTCCGGCAATCAGAAAGAAAGGAAGCTCATCTTAGAGGGCTATATCCTGGCCGAGCTTCCCGAGGGCAGCCGAGGCTCCGAGATATTTGAATGGCTGAAGCTTGCCGAGCTTCTGTTCGATTGCCGCTATGCGCTGATAGTCATTGCGGCGCTGTCCCTTATCCTCGCCATCGCGCTCTTTATATTCCTGCTCTGCGCTGCGGGGCACAGGCGCGGCAGTGAGGACATAGTCCCGAGCTTTGCCGATAAAATCCCGTTTGACCTGTTTACCGTGCTTATGTGTGGGCTTGTCGCCATCGTCGGGGCTATGTTTTCCGAGCTTAGCTTCGGAGGCGTGGCGTCAATAATGGTCGGCTGTATTCTTGGGCTTGCGGCGGCGCTGCTCATGCTGTTTTATATTATGAGCTTTGCGGTGCGCGTAAAAATGGGCGGGCTTATCAAGGGCTGCATAGCCTATAAAATCCTTGCCTGGGGCTGGGGACTCTTCAAGCGCTTCTGCCGCTTTATCGCGGGTATTATTAAGGATCTGCCGCTTGTGCCGAAAAGCTGCGCCGCAGTGGCAGTGCTTCTGCTTTTGGAGCTTATCTCCGTGAACAGCGGCGTAGTGTGGTTCATCACAAACGCGCTGCTGGCGGCGGCAGTGATATACACTGCGATATGCATGAAAAAGCTCCTGCTTGCGGGCAAAAAGCTTGCCGACGGCGACGAGAGCTGTGTCGTCGACACCGCAAGGCTCTACGGCCCCTTCAAGGAGTACGGCGAGGAGCTAAACACCATACGCGACGGCGTATCGCTTGCGGTCGAGGCGCGGATGCGCAGTGAGCATTTCCGCACGGAGCTTATCACAAACGTCTCCCACGATATCAAAACGCCGCTCACCTCGATAATAAATTACGTTGACCTTCTCAATAAGGAGAAGCCCGAAAACGAGAAGATGCGCGAGTATATAGACGTTTTGCAGCGGCAGTCGGCGCGGCTCAAAAAGCTCATTGACGACCTGCTCGAGGCATCCAAGGCCTCTACGGGAAACCTGAACGTAAACGCAGAGCCCTGCGACGTGGGCGTGCTGCTTGACCAGAGTCTCGGCGAATACGGCGAAAAGCTTGCCGCCGCTGGGCTGGAGCCGGTGCTGACAAAGCCTGAGAAGCCCGTGATAATCATGGCGGACGGGCGGCATATGTGGCGCATTTTTGATAATCTGCTGAACAATATCTGCAAGTATTCCATGCGCGGAACGCGGGTGTATCTTGAGGTCTGCGAGCAGGACGGCAAGGCACTTGTGACCTTCCGCAACATCTCAAGTCATCAGCTCAATATCTCAAGCGAGGAGCTTATGGAGCGCTTTGTCCGCGGCGACAGCTCACGCAATACCGAGGGCAGCGGCCTTGGGCTGAATATAGCGCAGAGCCTTGCCCAGCTCCAAAACGGCGAGCTGAGCCTGACGATAGACGGAGACCTCTTTAAGGTCACGCTTATCTTTGAGACAATTAAATAAGCAAAATACGCAGGAGCATTAAAAATATGCTCCTGCGTATTTTGTACAGCCTGTAGACAACTGTCGGCAATGCATGGAATTGCATGGGGAGAGTGCAGAGAGGGGATGGGAGTCCCCTTTCTGCGTATTTTATATGCTTTATACACTGCGCCTGGCGTTGAGTCTGTGTATGCGCTCACGCTTTTTCTGCTTGCTGACGACGACATAGACCATCATCACGACGGTTATTATATATGGTATGGTCGCTGTCAGGTCAGAGCTTATGTAGCTTTGCAGGCGCAGACCCAGCGCGTCAAAAAATCCGAACATCAGCGCCGCAAGATATGCCTTGCTCGGGTTTGCGGCGGCGAATATCACGCAGGCGAAGGCGATATATCCGCGAGAGGCGGACATACCCTCGACAAAGCTGCCGTTGAGATAGCCGAGCGAGAGATGCGCTCCCGCCATGCCGCAGAATATGCCGCAGATTATACTGGATATCCACTTCATCTTCTCGGGGCTTATGCCTGCGGTGCGCAGCGTCTCGGGCTGCTCACCGGCGGCGCGTATCCAGAAGCCATAGGGCGTTTTGTACACGAAAAGCCACATCACGAGGACAAGCAGCCATGTGATATAGATAAATACCGAGTTGCCGCTCAAAATCTCGCCGATAAACGGGATATCCTCAATGAGCGGGATGCGCAGGGTGGGCAGATGCGGCACGGTATAGCCCGAGGTGCCGGAAAGACCGAAGATCGCGCGCGAAAGATACGCCGTCGCGCCTGCGGCAAAGGTATTGAGCGCACAGCCGATTATAAACTCGTCACTTTTGAGCTTTACGACAAAGAGCGCGAAGAACAGCCCTATGAGTATGCCGAAGCCTATCGCGCACAGCACGCCCAGTGCTGCCGAGGCGAGAAAATAGCTGCCGACGGCGCCGACAAAGGCTCCCATCAGAATCATGCCGTCCATGCCGATGTTCATAATACCGGCGTGCTCCGTCATAAGTCCGCCCAGCGCCGCGAGTGCGACGGGGGTAGCGCTGCGGAGCATCTGATTGAAGGTACCGGCGGAGAAAATACTGGACAGAATATCACTCATTCTCGTTTGCCTCCTTCACTCGCGCTCTTGCGGCGGCTCTGGCGCGGCGGCGCTCCCGTTTTGCGGCAAGAGATGCGCGTATGCCCTTCTCCGCCGCCATGCTGAATATCACGACGGTCTGGATTATAAGATATATCTGGTTCGGAACTCCCGCCGCAGTCTCCATGCCCTGTGCGCCGATTTTCAGCACGGCGAACAAAAAGCTTATTATAACCGTCGGCAGCGCCTGATACTGCGCTATCATGGCGACCATGAGCCCCTCAAAATAATAGTCGTTGCTTATGCTTGCGGTGTAGATATGCGCCGCGCCGTAGACGCGGAACATTCCGACAAGACCGCACATCATGCCGGATATGACCATGGAGACTATCACGATGCGCCCGGTTTTGAGCCCCGCGAAGCGGGCAAAGCGCGGATTGTGCCCGGTGAGCTTCATCTCATAGCCCGTGGAGGTCTTTTGCATGATGTACCAGGTCAAAAAGGTCATGATTATGGCTGCAAATATCGCGGTGGAGAGGTTTGAGCCCTGCACGAGCTTACCAAGCCAGAAGCGGTTCGGCAGGCTTGCTGTACCGGCAACGATGTTGTTATTCGGGTTTTTCCACGGTCCCTTGGCGAGAAACTGACACAGCGAGGCGGCAATGGTATTGAGCATAATGGTCGTGATGACCTCGTTTACCCTGAGCTTCACCTTCAGAACGCCGGGTATCCATGCGTAAAGGCCGCCTGCCAGCATGGCGCCCATCGCGGCAAGGGGGATGACGACAAGCGGAGAAAGCCCCGTCAGCCACACGCCTATCTGCGCCGAGAATATCGCGCCGAGCAATAGCTGACCCTCGCCGCCGACGTTGAATATGCCGACTCTTGAGCCGATATCGCAGGCAAGCCCGCACAGGCACAGAACCATTGCGTATTCCAGCATGTCGCCGACGTGCCTGCCGTTTGAAAATGCGCCGGAGAGCATGGCGGAGTAGGCGCGCAGCGGGTCATAGCCCGAGAGCAGCAGTATCAGCGCGCCGATTAAGAGAGCTGCTGCAAGGCTGATAAGCAGCGCCGCAATATAGCTGAGGTCAATGCGCTTTTTCATTCCGCCGCCTCCTCTCCGCGGTGTCCGGTCATGTAGTAGCCGATTTCTTCCTTGCTTATCGCGTCCGCCCTGAATTCACCGGTGATGCGCCCCTCGTAGAGCGTGATTATACGGTCGCTCAGGCGGAAAACCTCGTCGAGATCCGCCGACGAGAGCAGAATTGCGCAGCCGGAGTTGCGCTTTTCGATAATTCGCGTGTGGATAAACTCCATTGCGCCGATATCCACGCCGCGTGTCGGCTGAGATATCACAAGCGCCGGAGTGTCAAAGGAGAACTCACGCGCAACGACGACCTTCTGCATATTGCCGCCCGACATCGAGCCCACCTCGGTGCTTATGCCCGCGCCGCGTATGTCGAAGCGCTCATAAAGCTCGGAGGCGTAGCGCTCGATCGAAGAGCGTTTTTGATGAAAGCCGAGGGCGTTGAATTCCTTGTCGCGCTGCCGCCCGACGAGCAGATTGTCCGTGACGCTTGCAAGCTTATCGACGCCGGTGGCAAGCCTGTCCTCCGGAATATTCGCAAGCCCATGCGCGCGCACCTCGCCGGGGCTGCGGTTTGTGACCTCCTCGCCAGCGATGAATATATGCCCGCTGTCAACTCGGCGCAGACCGCATATGGCCTCAAGCAGCTCACTCTGACCGTTGCCCTCAATGGCGGCAATGCCCAGCACCTCGCCTGCGCGCACCTCCAGCGATATGCCCCGCACCGCCTCAAGCCCGCGGTTATCGCCGATGCAAAGCGCCTCCGCTTTTATTATGACCTCGCCCGGAGTGCCGGTCTTTTCAAGCTTATCAAAGAGCACCGGACGGCCTACCATCATGGAGGCGAGTATTTTTTCGTTTATATCGCAGGTTTTTTCAAGCCCGACCAGCCGCCCCTGACGCATAACGCCGACACGGTCAGATATGGCCATGACCTCATAGAGCTTGTGCGTAATTATAATGACGGTCATCTGCTTTTCGCGGACGATGCGGCGAATGACCTCAAACAGCTCCTCCGTCTCCTGCGGGGTGAGCACTGCGGTCGGCTCGTCCAGAATAAGAATATCCGCGCCGCGGTAGAGCGTTTTCAGTATCTCGACGCGCTGCTGAAGCCCGACGCTTATATCCTGCACCAGCGCCGAGGGATCTACCTCAAGCCCGTATTCCTCCACAAGCCCGCGCACCTCGCGCTCCGCCTTGGAGTTATCGAAAAACACGCCGAGTCTGCGCGGCTCACGGCTGAGAACGATATTCTGCGCGACGGTGAACGACGGGACGAGCATAAAATGCTGATGCACCATGCCCACGCCGCGCTCTATCGCCGCCTTGGGGCTGAAATGCTCGATGCGCTGACCCTTGACGTACACCTCGCCGTCGGTCGGCGTATTGATGCCGTAGAGTATATTCATAAGCGTTGACTTGCCCGCGCCGTTTTCGCCGACAAGCGCAAAGACCTCGCCGCGCTTTATCTCAAGCGAGACATCGTCGTTTGCAAGCACACCCGGAAATTCCATGGAGACGTGCTCAAATTTTACAAGCGTTTCTGACAAAGCTATCTCTCCTCTCAGGAGCGTCTTTTTACAAAGTCTTTATAGATTTACAAAAATGGCGTGGCGATTACGCCACGCCATAATTTCATGTGTATGCTCCGGCGCGTAAGCAATAGGGCAGCGGGGGAGCTTGAGGGGGTAAGACCCGCCTCAAATTCAATAAGCCGCCGTCCAAAAATCTTGATACTTCATGATTTTTGGAGCGAAGCAGTATTTTGACAGCATCAAAATACTCGGCGGAGAGTGCAGTCAAGAAAAGTCCCTCTCGGACTTTTCTTGACAAGCTGCGTGGCACGTTCTGCCACGCCATTTAGTGCTTTTAACTCAGCCTCTGGTGGTGTTGACCTTTATCTCGCCCGAGACTATCTTTGCTGCCAGAGCCTCGACCTCGGCCTTGACCTCGTCGGGAATCTGCTGGGTGGAGCCGTCCTCACCGTAGCCGATGCTGACGTAGCCGTTGGACATATCGGCTATCCAGGTGCTGCCCCAGCGGGAGGTATCGCCATTGAGGTATGCCTTGATGGCCTCATAGATGGAGGTGCCGACCTCCTTCTTCATGGAGCAGATGATGACGTCGTCCGCGATGTACTTCTGGTCGGAGTCAACGCCGATGGCGTAGAAGCCGCCCTCCTGAGCCGCCTCGAACACGCCGTCACCGGCCTTGGAGGCTATCTGGAAGATAACGTCCGCGCCGAGATCGTGCAGAGCCTTGGCACATTCCTTGCCCTTTGCGGGGTCGTCATAGTCGTTGGAGTAGTTGGTCTCGACCTTGACGCTGCCGCCCTTTTCGGTGGCGTAGTACTCAGCGCCCTGCTTGTAGCCGACGATGAAGTCGTTGATGGTGTCGCTGTCCTCGCCGCCGACTGCGCCGACAACGCCGCTTTTAGACATCGCAGCGGCAATGTAACCGGCAAGGAAGGAGCCCTCGTTCTGCGCGTAGGTGATGTTCAGGACGTTTGCAACCGGCTCGGAGGTCGCATTGTCTATCCATATCCAGTGGACGTTCGGATACTCGGGGGCGATGGTCTCAATGTTGTAGAACTCCCAGCCGACGCATACGACGATGTTGGAGACGTCAGCCGCGTTTCTCATCTGGGTGTCATGGTTTTCGTTGTTGCACTCGATGGTCTTGACCTCGACGTTGCTGAATTCGGCGGCGAGACGGTCAACGCCCTCCTTGGAGGAGTCGTAGAACGAGCGATCGCCGAAGGCGCCGGCAACCACAAGACCGACAACGGTCTTATCGCCGGACTTATCGGAGGAGCTGCCGCATGCGCACAGCGCGAATACCATGCAAAGTGCAAGCAGAAGTGCGATTGTTTTCTTCATTTCGTTACCTCTTTCACATAGATTTTTATCGTTTTTGCCAAAATGGGGAACATTCCGGCCTGTCAATATCACTATATCACATCAAAGCGAAATAATCAATAATCTTGAGTTAAGACGAGGCAGATAATATTTTCTCATAGTCAGCCGCGGCTCTGCCGCCTTGCATTTTGTCATAAGCGGTGCTATAATCATAAATTACAACACTAATTGTATTTTTATGCAGTATTTATACGTCAGATTTGTGTTTGAAATATCGAGGTAGGCAATGAATCACGTACAGGACAGAATGACAGAAGGCTCCATCGCGGGCAAAATAATACGCTTTGCGGTGCCGCTGTTTATCGGCAACCTATTTCAGCAGCTCTATAACACCGCGGACGCGCTCATAGTCGGCAATATGCTCGGCAACGACGCGCTTGCCGCCGTCAGCTCAACGGGCACGCTCGTTTTCCTGCTCGTCAGCTTTTTCGCCGGCATCTCGGCGGGCGCGGGCGTTGCAATATCGCGCTATTACGGTGCGCGGGAGCATGATAAGATGGAGCGCGCGATACACACGAACATTGCCTTTAACCTTGTCGCGGGCGTGCTGCTTACCGTTGTCGGCGTTCGCTTTACCCCGGCGATACTGCGCTGGATGAGTACGCCGGAGGACGTATTCGATCAGGCGGCGCTGTATGTGCGCATATACTTTGCCGGCAGCATGGGGCTTGTCATGTATAACTCCTGCCGGGGCATCATGCAGGCGGTGGGCGACAGCAAGCATCCGCTGTACTATCTTATAATCTCGTCCGTGCTCAACGTCATACTCGACATCGCCTTTATCGGACTGTTCAAGATGGACGTGGACGGCGCGGCGCTGGCGACGATAGTCGCCCAGTTTATCAGCTTCTTCCTCTGCGCGGGGCGTCTGCTGCGTACCGACGAGGAGTACCGTGTGTCCATCCGCAAAATCGGCTTTGACTGGCCGATGCTGAAGCTTATTATAAATTACGGTCTGCCCTCCGGACTTCAAAACTCCGTCATTGCGATTGCAAACGTCGTTGTGCAGGCGAATATAAACGCCTTCGGCACGATGGCGGTCGCGGGCTGCGGCGCGTATTCAAAAATCGAGGGCTTTGCCTTCCTGCCCATCACGAGCTTTACCATCGCGCTCACCACCTTTGTCGGGCAAAACCTCGGCGCGGGCGAGTATGCCCGTACCCGCAAGGGCGCGCGCTTCGGGCTTTGGAGCGGAATTATTATCGCGGAGCTTATCGCCGTCATTACATATCTCGGCGCGCCGGTGCTGGTCGGCGCCTTTACGCAGGAGCCTGAGGCCATAGCCTTCGGTGTGGATAAGTGCCATATCTGCGCGCCCTTCTTCTGCCTGCTTGCAGCGTCTCACGGCTTTGCCTCGATACTGCGCGGCGCGGGCAAGTCTGTGATACCGATGGTCGCCATGCTCAGCTTCTGGTGCGTGCTGCGCGTTATATTCCTTCAGGTCGCAGTGCCCATCACGAACAGCATAAATACCGTCAACTGGGTCTATCCGCTGACTTGGTTTTGCTCCACGGTGTTTCTGCTTATATATTACCTCAAGGCGGACTGGATCCACGCCTTCGCACGAGAAAAAAACGAGATTTAAGGGAGAGCTTGCTATGTCAATGGTGGTTATCGGGACGGTTTTTGTGGATATAAAGGGCTTCCCGGATGATTTATATATCCCCGAGGGGCGCAATGCCGGGCGCGTGGAGATAGTTCACGGCGGCGTCGGACGCAACGTTGCGGAGGATATAGCAAACGTTGAGCTCAGACCGCGCTTTGTCGGCATGGTGGACGATACCGCCGAGGGTGCGGAGGTGCTGAGAAAGCTGAAAAATCACAAGGTAGATACCGAGTATGTCGCCGTGACGCAGGACGGCATGGGTATGTGGCTTGCGGTTTTCAATAACAGCGGCGACATTGCAGGCTCCATATCCAAGCGCCCGACCTCCGATGCGATGCTGCGCATGATAGAGGAAAAGGGCGACGAGATTTTTGCCGATGCCGACAGCATAGTTTTGGAGATCGACCTCGACAAGGAGCTTATAAAGAGTGTATTCAGGTACGCCGAGAAGTATAATAAAAAGGTCTATGCCGTGGTCGCAAATATGTCCATAGCCTCACAGCGGCGCGACTTTTTGCAGTCGATAGACTGCTTTGTCTGCAACGAGCAGGAGGCGGGAATTCTCTTTGTCTGCGATTTCAGCGGTCTTACGCCGGAGGAGCTTTGCGAGGAGCTGTCGCGCCGCGTTGTCAGTGCGCGTATTCCCTCCATGGTCGTCACGATGGGCAGCCGCGGCGCGGTGTATGCCGACATGAACGGCGACAAGGGCGTATATCCGGCGCGCAAGGTCAAGGTGCGCGATACGACCGGCGCGGGCGACGCCTTCTGCGCGGGCGTTGCGATTGGGCTCACCTACGGCAAGACGATGCGCGAGGCCGTGGAGATAGGTACAAGGCTTGCCTCCTCGGTTATCACGGTATCCGAAAATGTCTGCCCGCGCTTTCTGCCGCAGGAGCTCGGACTCGATGTTAAAATATATGATTAAATAGAAATACCTCGGAGACTGCTCCGAGGTATTTTCAGTATTAAGTATTAAAATCGGGGATTTCAGTCAAATCTGACGAAGCCGGTGGTGCTGCCGAGGGGATAGCCGAGGATCCAAGCCGTTTCGCCGCATTCGGGGCATTTTACGCCCTCCGCGTTCAGCTTCTTTACCCGCGACTCGGCGCGCATGATGTACATATTGCTCTTGTCGAGGTAATTGCACCTGCCGCAGCAGCAGAGATAATTTGCAAAGCTGTCGAAGATGCCGTTCTCGCGGTCAAGCTTCTCCTGATAGCTCAGCGGTCTCGGAGTGATGTTTTCGTTTTTCTGCATCACGCCACCTCAGATAATATGCTCGCGCTTGACGCTGTCGTAATGCTTATCGAGAAACGGCAGCACGACAGAGCGCATAAGCTTCATGTCCAGATTGAAATAGTACACCGCAAACAGCGCGGAAACGGCTCCGAGCAGTATGCCGATGAGTTTCAGCAATTTTTTCATCCTTCGCTCCTTTCTTACCAGCCAAGGGTATCGTCAAAATCAACCAGCGAGGGGTCTACCGGGTCCTCGTGCAGTACGTCGGTCATGTACTGGTTAACGGCGCGGCGAGCCTCGTTTGTCGGCACTATGCGGCAGTCCATGAGAGAGTGCGGCATCCAGATGATATGATACTTGTCGCGGCGCTTTGCAAACTCCTCCTCAAGAAGTCCCTGTGCGCCCGCCATGCCCTTGCAGCCGATATCGTCATACATGATGATGGTGTCGCAGTTGAATTTCTCCGCCGTCTCCCACATCTGCATGAGGTGGCGGTTGCCGCCGACGGTGTGGGTGCGCATCGGGGTGTGCGAGTACCAGTCGGCAAGATCCTCGAGCATAGTCTCTCTGTCCTCGGTGTCGATGAGGTTATGACCGGTCAGCGAGTCCATATTTATGACGGCGAGTATGCCCCAGCAGTTATAGAGCCAGCCGACGCCGTGACAGTAATAGGTCGAGCCGCAGCTCCACGCAAGCGCTCTGTGGCGGGTATGCGGGAAGGGCTTGATGTTCTTCTCGACGCACTCGTACATGAGCTTGAGCGTCTTGGCGGAGGACTTGGCAAAATGCTTTGTGCCGCCCTGCTGATAGAAGTAAATGCGGTACATGCCTTGGCATATCGCGTTGAGGCAGCCGTTGTCGGTCTTGCAGTAGATGTCCCAGCGCTCCAGCTCCTCGCGGTTGACCTGATTTGTCGCCTTGCAGTGCTCGATGAAGGCATCCCAGTCAAACTTCCTGCCGAACTGCTTTTCCATGAAGTCGATGGCGCTCTCTATCTCGTGTACGCCGAGCTCCTTTGTGGTCGGGTCGTCATACATAAGAGGCGTTGTGAGCGGGTGGACGGCCTTCTGACCGTTATTCGACAGGGCGCGGTACATGGCGGAGTTATCCATCATGTTAGCGTCGCAGGGGTTATTGGTGGTCATCCAGAAGTTGCCGATGTCGGGGTACTCGCCCTCAACGGCGACGCCGACCTCGGTAAGCGGCAGGGTACACATATCGCCCGGTATGCCGCAGCTTACCGCCTGGTCTACATAGTAGCAGCCGAGCTCCTTGCGCATGAGCGGCAGCATGAAGGCGGCGTGCTGCTGGATATTTATGGCGTAGCAGCCGGGGAAGCCGAATATCAGGTGCTTCGGCAGCGTGTAGTCAAAGGCTACGGTGATGTCCGACCACTTTGTCTCGCCGAAATGACGGTCGGCGCGAAGCTCGTTCCAGAGAGTATCAATAGAGTCGGATATCATGCAGTCGATGGCGGTGAGGTCGGCGCGCAGAGCCATACCGCGGTCGCCCTCTATCCATTTGTCAATCATCGAGGGCGCAACGAGATATGCGCTCAGCCAGCGATATTTCCAGAAGGCCTTCGCCATACGCACGGGGTCGCGCATGACAAGTCCGCCCATCTTGACCCATGTGATGAGCCAGCGGCTGAAGGCGTATGCCGTGTCCTTTACGCCGCGCCACTCACGGCGGGCATATATATTTGTCCCCTCGATATAGCGCTGACCTATGTAATGGCATTTTTCGTCGCCCTTGAGAAAATGCTCAAGAGTGCCGTATTGCTGCTTTAAGCTGTATTTTCTTTTCCACATATCTCACACCTCACCTTTCCGACTGGATACGCTTGATTTCCAGCGACTCCACGAAGGCCTGGAAGCGGGTGCGGAGCTGACCGGTGGCGGCGTTTGTATAGTCCTTCTCTATCTGGCACACGGGCAGCGTGCCGGGGAGAGAGAAGCCGTCGCGCATCCACTGGGCGGCCTGTGCGCGCTCGTAGCCCCAGTATTCGCAGAACTTCATATTCTCGACGATGACGCCCTCGGCACCGTATTCCTGCGCAATTTTATACAAAAACTGCTTGCGCGCGACGACGTTTTCCGGTCCCATGGCGCGGGGGCACTGGTTGGTCTGAATATAGTGGTCGGCAATGGCCTGAAGCACATCCTCGCCCGGACGGACGATTATCTCCTCGCGGCCGGGGATGGAGCCGAAGCAGTAGCGGTCGGCCACGACGTATGCCCCGCAGCTTTCAAGCAGCTTTGTAAAATCGGGGTCGTCTATCTCGCTGCCGGCGACCATGACGCGGGCGCGGAACGGGAACTTGGGCTCCGGCTCACGCTGCTTTATCTCCTCAAGCGTCTCGCGCAGATAGGGGAGAATTAAATCCTTGGGACAGGTGAGGCTCACGAGCTGGATAACATGGAACTCGTAGCCCGTGACGGGCGGGTTGGGGAGCTTTCGCATATCGCCTATCTCGCTGATAATGCGGCAGACCTCGTTGTGCTGCTCGATGGCGGCAAGGAGCTTTTCCTCGGAGAAGTCCACTCCGTACACGCGCTCAAGCGGCTCGATAATCTTCTGCTCTATCTGGCGGCGGAAGTAGCCCGCGTGCCACTCGGTCTTTTTAAGCGGCATGTCGATAAAGCTGATAAAGAACTTTTCCTTGGGGATGAGCTTGCAGTAGTCGAAATACTGCTCCATTCTGTTCATCGTGGTGCAGCATTCCTGCCCGAGCAGCGCGTCAATAAAGTTGTAGCCGCCCTCAAAGGCGCGCTCAAGTATGCTCTTGGAGTAGGGACAGGAGCGGTTGGTCATGTAGTAGGTCGCAAGATCCGGGTTTGTACAGCGCGGTGCGCGGAGTCTTACGCCGAAGCAGCCCTCCACATCCAGCAGCAGCTCAGGAATGTAGGAGCAGTTGTATGCCAGCGCGAGGCGTCCGTCGGCAGAGGCTTTCTGTACGAGTGCGTTGTTTGCATCCTGCAAAAGGTCTTCAAAGTAGATAAGATGCTTCAAATCTCTCAATCAGTATCCCCCCATATATAAAATTGGTGTATAAAACCGCATCTAATTATGACAGCTTTGGCGAAATAGTCAATACCACCGCGGCGAAAAGCTTCAAACATTATTGCTTATGCTGAAAAAATCCGGCAGAAATTGTGCAAAATTTACAAATCGGCCCGAAAGCGAAAATAATAAAGTTGTTTACATAATTTTTGTGTAGCATTTATAAAAGTCTTGTGGTATAATGTATGAGCTAAAATTATAAGTAATATAAAGAAGATACATCATTTTTTGACTCCCGGAGGGTGACATGGATAAAAATATACTCAAGGAATATGCAAGACTCATCGCTGTTTCCGGCGTAAACGTTCAGCCCGGGCAGGAGGTCGTTGTCCGCACGGAGCCTGAGTCTCTGGACTTTTTGGAGACGCTGACGGAGGAGCTTTATCTCGCCGGCGCGGGCAAGGTGCGCGTCGAGTGGCGCTATGCTCCGCTCACCTGCCTTGACATAAAGTATCAGGACGCGGAGACTCTGGGCAGCGTCCCCAAATGGGAGGAGGAGAAGCTCCGCCACAACAGCGAGACTCTCCCCGCCATGATATATCTCGACTCCGACGACCCCGACGGCATGAACGGTATTGATCAGGAGAAGTGGGCGCTTGCTCAGCAGGCAAGATATAAGATATCCAAGCCCTACAGCGACGCGATGGAGAATAAGTATCAGTGGTGCGTCGTATCTGTGCCGGGCGTCAAGTGGGCGCGCAAGGTCTTCCCCGGTCTCAGTGACGAGGAGGCGGTCGAAAGGCTCTGGCAGGCGATACTTGAATGCTCCCGTGCCACCGATAAGCCTATAGAGGCATGGAACGCGCACGACGAAAATCTTCTGCGCCGCTGCAATTGGCTCAACAGCCTTGAGCTGCGCCGGCTGAATTACAGGAGTGAATCCACGGGGACGGACTTCACCGTCGGTCTGCTGCCGGAGTGCCAGTTCATGGGCGGCGCGGACAAGCTCCCCGGCTCCGAGGTCTGGTTCAACGCCAATATCCCCACCGAGGAGGTCTTTACGACTCCGCGCGCCGGGGACGCGGAGGGCATAGTCTATGCGACAAAGCCCCTGAGCTACCGCGGCGTGCTCATCGAGAATTTCTCCGTGCGCTTTGAAAACGGCCGTGCGGTCGAGGTTCACGCGGAGAAAAACGAGGAAGCGCTCAGGCTCATGATAGCCATGGACGAGGGCGCCTGCAAGCTCGGCGAATGTGCGCTCGTGCCCTACGACAGCCCGATAAACCGCAGCGGCATACTCTTTTACAATACGCTCTTTGACGAGAACGCAAGCTGCCATCTCGCGCTGGGCATGGGCTACTCCAGCTGCCTCAAGGATTTTGAGAAGTACACGCCCGAGGAGGCGCGCGAGCTTGGCGTAAACGACTCCATGATACATGAGGACTTTATGATAGGCAGTCCAGACCTCTGCATCACCGGCATTACCGCCGACGGGCGCGAGGTGCCGATATTCGTAAACGGCGACTGGGCGGAGTAAGCCCGGCGGGATAAAATCGCTGCAATTCAGCTTAGCCTGTACTGTGCGGAAAGGCGGAGGACAGCCATGGAAAAAGATAAAAAGGTCGAAAAAACAAGCTTTTATGTCGAGCGAAAGAGCCTGCTCGTGCAGCTTTCCGTGATATGTATGCTGCTTTCGGCGGCCTTCCGTGCGGTCGGCTGCTTCGGACTCTGGGGCGACAGGAGCTTTATGGCGACGCAGATAGTCCTGCCGCTTGTGTGCAACCTGCTGTTTGTGCTTTTGGTGCTGACGCTGGGCAAGCGCGCACTGTGGGCGACGGCGCTGCCCGTTTTGCTCGGCGCGGTGTTCTTTATCGTCAAGTCCTTCGGCTTTGCGAGCATTATTCATACGGTGCTCTGCGTCTTTCTCTATCTCGTCGTCGCCGTGGTATATACGGGCACGGTATTCGGCGCGGTGAGGACAAGGTGGCCGCTCGTGCCGCTTTTCGCCCTGCCGCTTGTGTATAATATTTTCGTTGAGGACATTCCCGCACTCTACAGGGAGACTCAGCCGAGCTTTAACGCGGGTATGCAGGAGATGTCGGTGCTCTTTATTCTGCTGTCGCTGCTGCTTCTGAGCCTTGCGATGAAGAAAAAGAAGCTCGCTTCCGATGAGACGGAGACGGAGCTTCCTAAGATGAAGGCGCCGAAGGTCATTGCGCCGGAGAAGGCGGAGAGCGAGGGCGAAAAGCCGCAGGAGGAGCCTGCACCCGCAGCCGAGGCTGCATCTACAGAGCTATCGGGGGATAAGTAATGAGCGAGGGAAAAGGTACCGGGCGCAGCGCCGCCACGGGGCGGAATAAATCCGTCACCGGCATAAGCGCCGCCTTCACCGGGCGCAGCAAGGCATATACCGGCTCTCACGAGGCGCCGGCAGCGCCTAAGGAGAAAAAGCCGCGCCGGGAACGTCCGGTAAAGAAAAAGCTTCAAAAGGCGCCGTGTTCAAAGCGGACCATATATATATACGGCATGGTTCTGGCGGCTGTTCTTATCATCGTGATGGCGCTGGTGCTCAAAAGCGGAGCCATTGAAAAGAGCTATTCGCGCTTTTACAGCAAGGGCTATGAGCTTTATGAGCAGGAGGACTATGACGGCGCGCTTGCATATCTTCGCAAGGCCTCAAGCCGCGACAAGACCGTGGAATGTGCGGTGCTTATGAGCCGCTGCTATGAAGAGCTCGGCAACATCGACAAGGCGCTTGAGCTTCTGCGTAAAATGGACACCACCAACGCGGAGATTGCGGCGCGTATAAACGAGCTTGAGACTCTGCGCCGCGAGATACAGGACGCGGAGCTTATCGAGATAGCGGGGAAGCGGTATCAGCCCGACAGCACGGGGCTTGTGCTTGACGACGCAGGGCTTACAAACGCAGACCTTGAGAACGTCACAAGGCTGCGCGCACTCAGCAGCCTCTCACTTGCCGACAATGCGATAAGCGATATATCCGCTCTGCGTGAGCTCGGCGGGCTTACCACGCTGAATTTGAGCGGGAATAAAATCAGAGATATCTCCGCGCTGACCGGGCTTACCGGACTGCGCACGCTGTATCTCGACTCAAACGGCATAAAGGACCTTACGCCGCTCTACGGGCTCAAGAGCCTGACGCTTCTCAGCGTAAAGGGCGTGAGTATGACGCCGGAGCAGCTTCTGGAGCTGTCGGAGGCTCTGCCGGGCTGCACCATATACTCCGAGGGTGAGCCGGGGAGCGCGATGGATATAAGCATAGGCGGCGTGACCTTCTGCTCGGAGGTCAGGGAGCTTGATTTGAGCGGCAGAGGCCTGAACGATATTTCCGCGCTTTCGGCGTGCAGCAAGCTCGAAAAGCTCAATATATCCGACAACAGCATTTCGGACCTCAGCCCGCTTATGGATCAGCAGAGTCTGCGTGAGCTTGATATTACGGGCAATATCGTCTCCGACCTGCGTCCGCTGATGGGACTTGGCTCGCTTGAGCTTATCCATGCGGGCAGCAACGTCATAAGCAGCACGGTTGCCCTCGGCGCGCTTACGCAGCTTCGTGAGCTGACGCTGGACTCGAATAAGATAAGCGATATTTCCGGGCTTTTGAAGCTTCGCAGCCTTGAAGAGCTCAGCCTGCGCGACAGCGGGATAGACGATGACACGGTGACGGCGCTGTCCGCGGTGAAGTCTCTGCGCTGGCTGAACATCGAGAATAACCCCGGGGTCTGCGGCGAGACGGTCGATGCCTTCCGCGACGCGCTCCCGGGCTGCTCGGTGAAGCACTCGACGCTTGTGTATCTCGTTGAGCTTGGCGGAAAGCAGTTTCGTGAGGATATAACGGAGCTGAACGCAAGCGGCTTAGAGCTTGTCAGCATTTCCGCCCTGGGCGAGTTTGACGCGCTGGAGCGGGTGGATTTAAGCGACAACAAGATATCAAATATCTATATCTTCGAGTGGATAAAGGGCGTAAAGTATCTCAATCTCAGCAGAAACCGCATATCCGACCTGAATCCGCTTTTGAATATGGACGGTCTCGAGGTGCTGAACCTCTCGGAGAACGACATCGGCGACGTCCGCATACTAAGCCGCCTTACATGGCTCAAGGAGCTGTATATTGCCGGGAACGGTCTGAGCGCCGAGCAGGTCGAGGAGCTTCGCTCCGCGCTCCCGAATACGACGATATACGCGGATTGAATATCTTATAATATAGCAAGCGCCATTGCCGAGCCCGGAAAGCCATGGGCGGCGGCAGCGGCGCTTGAAATTTAGATGAGCTTGAATTACGATTAAGCGCGCAGCGCCTCAAGCCGCGCAAGGGATTTTGACAGCTCTATCGTCTCGTCGCTTATCCGTACCGGCTCACGCTCGGGCACGACGTAGCTTTCGACGGGTATGCGTATTTCCGTCATACGCTCCAGCTCGTGCTTTATGTAGTGGAGCTGAGTGCAGTGCGGCGAGCGGTCGACCGAGGCAAAGGTCAGGCTCGTTATCCGTCCCGTGCTCAGCATTGCGCCGAGCTTTGTCACCGCCATGTTGATGTGAGTCGCCTCAAGGCATAGCGAATAGACCTCGTCGCAGCGGCGGCGAAGCGTCTCATAGCCCTCCGGATGCGTCGAGGGGAGACAGGCGCCGCAGACCAGCACACGTCCGCAGGGCTCGTAAATGTTAAGACTCATCAGATCCTTCATGCTGTACCTCCTTGATAAAAAACCGGGATTTTTCGGCTCAGACGCCGACGGCTGTTTATTCAATGCTTACTATAGCAGCTATTTTGCGTCACGGCAATATCCGAGCGTTCAGACTCCGTTAAGACGGAGAAAATTAAGATATAATTATACACATTCGGAGATTTGTATATATCTTTATTTTGCCGGGACGTTGTATAATAAATAAAATGGGTTGACATAAATTACTTGTTATAAATTTCAAAACGGGGGAGTTTATTTTGAAAAAGAGGATCGCAGTGCTGCTGGCGCTCGTCATGGTTTTCGGCATTTTCTGCGCTGCTCCGGCAGGAGCGGACGGAGAGGAAGCAGGTGACGTGTTCAGTTTTCACACACGCAGCGGGGAGTACAGCTTCAAGGTAGGAGATACGTTTACCTATACCTATTGGCTCAAGCTCAATCCCGACATCCTTGACAGTCTCAGCGCATACACGGGCGTCAAGGAGCTGTATCTCAAGAAGATGATCGGTAACATAATGTATGATACAGACTGCCTTTCCGTTGTCAGGACGGAGATGCCGATGTTCAGCGCGCTGCACAGCCGCGTTTTCCAGAGAAACGATGTGCTTGACAGCAGCATTATAGACGACAGCGTCCTTGACTTTACGAATGACGACCTCGGCTTCTATGCGCTCGGCAAGCTCAGCGACGCGGAGAAGAACGCCTTTAAGGAGACGAATATTGCCGTGCGCATCACCTTTAAGGTCACTGCCGGCAACACCGAGAGCTCCTATATGCGTACCCGTCTGCGCAACCTGACCTGCACCACCGATACCGGTAAGGATATAGTCATCGTCCACAGAGATCAGTCCGTCTTTATCCCCTATGTCTCCTATGAGACGATAAACGACGAGAAGCCCAGCGTCGTGCTCAAGTCCATGGTTGACGACTGCGGCATGGACGTGCGCTTTATGGATGTCCTCGGTCAGACCCTTGACGGCAGCGGCATACGTCCCGACGGAGCTGCAACGGTCGTCATGTACGGCTTTACGACCGACGGCCGCTACATAAAGCTCACCGGGAAATATACCGGGCAGAAGGTCGTCTGGTTCTTCGACGTTCCCTACGGGCAGTATTACGTAGAGTGCTACTTCACCGACACCGAGGGCAATTATTACGCGACTCCCGACCCCGAAAAGGCGGAGCACGTCAATGTCCCCGCAACCGGCGAGGTGCAGGCGCTGTGGCTTATCAAGGCCGACCCCTCCGAGGTCATGCGCGTCAATATCACGATAAACTGGGTCGGCGACAAGGGCTATGTGCCTGCCCGTCCCGATTATCTGCGCGCCGACCTCTATTCCGGCGCAACGACCTATATCACCCGCGCTATCTCCCGCACCGAGACGCAGGAGAGCATTAACTACGTCAAGATAAACGATACCGACGGCAATAAGATAGACTATAATCTCCGCATCAGCCCCATGAATACCGACAACCGTACCTCGCCCTATACCTTTGAGGTGGAAAAGACGGGTGAGGATTACATAGTCACCGCGACCTATGTCGGGCTTGAGTCCGACCTCGGCGAGGTCAGCGGCGACGGACACTACTGGAAAACCACCGGCGAGACGGAGCCGAGCTGCACGGAGCCGGGCAGCAAAGCTCAGATCTGCGAGGACTGCCATTCCGTGCGCAAGGTCGAGATTCCCGCGCTTGGGCATGACCCGATAGTTGAGCCGGGACGCTCCGCCACCTGCACCGAGGCGGGTCTCAGTGACGGATATCACTGCGGACGCTGCGGCGAGCTTATCGCCGAGCAGGAGATTTTGCCCGCACTGGGTCACTATGAGGTCATCGACCCCGCCGTTGAGCCGACCGAGACGAGCCGCGGTCTTACCGAGGGCAGTCACTGCGGGCGCTGCGGTATAATACTCAAGGTTCAGCAGGTCATTCCCGCCATAGGCGAGGAGATACCGGAGCATACGCACGTCTGGGATGCCGGCTGCGTCACGCTTGAGGCCACCTGCCGCAGTGAGGGTCAGATAACCTATTCCTGCGCCATCTGCGGCGAGCTCAGAACGGAGATCATCCCCGTTACCGACCATGTCACCGAGCTTCGCGGCTACCGTGAGCCGGGCTGCACCTACGGCGGCTACAGCGGAGACGCGGTCTGCGTCTACTGCGGCGAGCTTATCGCCAAGGGCGAGTACACCTCCCCGGCGGGTCATAGCTGGGGCGAGGATCTTGTCGTGCATCAGGCAAGCTGCGTCAGCGAGGGCGAGATAGTGCATACCTGCAAGGTCTGCGGCAGGACACAGAGCGAGACTACGCCCAAGACCGACCATGCCCTTGAGCTGCGTAATTATAAGGCGGCGACCTGCACCGAGGACGGCTACACCGGAGATAAGGTCTGCACCGTCTGCGGCGCCACCGTGAGCAAGGGTGAGCTTGAGAAGGCCAAGGACCATAGCTGGGGCGTCGGCAAGGTCACAAAGGGCGCCACCTGCAAGGCGGAGGGCGAGATGAGCTATACCTGCACCGCCTGCGGCGAGATAAAGACCGTTCCCATAGAGAAGGCCGAGCATAAGACGGAGCTTCAAAACGCGAAGGAGGCAAGCTGCACCGTCCGCGGCTACACCGGCGACAAGGTCTGCACCGTCTGCGGTGAGCTTGTGGAGCAGGGCGTGTATATCGACCCCGCCCACGCATGGAATGACGGCACGGTTACCCGTGCGCCGACAAGCCTTGCCGACGGCGTGATGACCTATACCTGTACCAAGTGCGGCGCGACCAAGACCGAGAGCATACCGCACGGCAGCGGTCTTATTCCCGGCACGGGAGGCACCGGCGGTACGGGTGGTATCGGCGGTACGGGCGGCGGCACGACAATCAATCCCAGTGCAAAGCCCAAGACCGGCGATGATGCGTCCATGCTCGTCTTTACCGCGCTCATGCTCGGCTCTGCGGCAGCGGCTGCGCTTACGCTGAGAGGGCTCAAAAAGAAAAAATCAAGATAAGACTTAAAAAGATCCCGCCGTTCGGCGGGACCTTTTTTCTGCCTTGCTATCTTACGGAAGCTCTGCAATCTTACAAAAATGTAAGCTTAAAGCCCCCGTTTGTAAGGCAAAGCTATGGCAGCGCGGCGCCCTCTGCGGTACAATACGCTTGTAAACCAAGGAAAGGGGCAACAGAGATGAAAAAAATAAAGAAAGCAAGCTGGCTTGATAAAATCGACAGCATCATTCGCAGTGACAGCTCTTTGACCGAACTTATGCTGGGAGCAAGCATACTGTACGGCGTCTCCGACCCCTGCGGAGCCGTGTACTCCGCATGCGCCGCGATGTGTGGCAGTAAATACTGCAAGGAGAAATGACAATGCCTATTCTCGAAGTAAAAAATCTGAAGAAAATCTATACCTCCCGCTTCGGCGGCAACAGCGTGCAGGCGCTTTCAAACGTCAGCTTCTCGGTCGAGAAGGGCGAATACGTCGCCATCATGGGCGAGAGCGGCAGCGGCAAGACGACGCTTCTGAACATCCTCGCTTCGCTCGATAAGCCGAGCTCCGGACAAGTCCTGCTCAACGGACGCAACATCGTCGATATAAAGGAGAAGGAGATATCCGCCTTCCGCCGTGACAATCTGGGCTTCGTGTTTCAGGATTTTAATCTGCTCGACACCTTTTCTATTCAGGACAATATCTTCCTGCCGCTGGTGCTCTCGGGCAAGAGCTACGACGAGATGAGCCGCGCTCTGGAGCCTATCGCGGTAAAGCTCGGCATACGCGATATTCTGCAAAAGTACCCCTATGAGGTCTCGGGCGGACAGAAGCAGCGCACCGCCGTCGCCCGCGCCCTCATCACAAACCCGCAGCTCATCCTCGCCGACGAGCCGACCGGCGCGCTCGACTCAAAGGCGACCGACCAACTCCTGCGTCTCTTTGAGCAGATAAATCACGAGGGGCAGACCATACTCATGGTCACGCACTCGACCAAGGCCGCCTCCCACGCAAAGCGCGTCATGTTCATCAAGGACGGCGAGGTGTTCCACCAGATATATCGCGGCGAGATGGACGAGGAGGCTATGTACGCCAAAATCTCCGACACGCTCAAGCTCCTCCAGAAAGGCGGCCGCGATGAATAAGCTCTTTTATCCCAAGCTTGCAGGGCAAAATATAATCAAAAACGGCAAGTTCTATTTCCCGTATCTGCTGACGGTTGTCGTCAGCGCGGCGGCGTTTTATATCATGACGGCATTGGCCTTTTACAGCAATCTGCCGGGGAAGCAGCGCTATGAGTATCTGATGATGTTTATGACGCTTGGCAGCTTTGTGCTGGCGCTTTTTATCGTGATATTCCTGAGCTATACCAACAGCTTTCTGATGAAGCGCCGCAGTAAGGAGCTGGGCCTGTATAACATCCTTGGCATGGGCAAGGGCAGCATCGGCCTTGTGCTGTGCTGTGAGTCACTGTACACATGGCTGTGCAGCGTCGTCATCGGCATCCCGCTCGGCATACTGTTTCAGAAGCTCGTGATGATGCTGGTCGGGCGCATTATGCGCTTTGACACGATGTTTGAGTTTTATGTCTCGGGTAAGGCGATCGGCTTGACCGCGGCGGCCTTTGCCGGAGTTATCGCCGTGTCGCTGCTGTGCAACCTCAAGCGACTCCATTTTCAGCGCCCCGTTGAGCTTCTGCACGGTGAGAACGCGGGGGAGCGCGAGCCGAAGACGAAATGGCTGCTCACGCTGCTGGGCATCGGCTCTCTCGGCACGGGCTATTACATTGCCGTGACAACGAAGGATGCGTTTGACGCACTCAGCGTGTATTTTCTCGCCGTAATTTTTGTCATTATCGGTACCTACTGCCTGTTTTCGGCGGTGAGCATCGCGGTTCTCAAGGCGCTGAGAAGAAACAAGAGATTTTATTATAAGACCGGCAACTTCATCGGCATCTCCGGTATGCTGCACCGCATGAACAGAAACGCCGTGGGTCTTGCAAATATCTGTATTCTCTCGACCATGGTGCTTGTCATGGTATCGGCTACGTTATCACTCTATATCGGCACGGCGGACAGCGTAAATAGCCACTATCCCTCTGACCTTGCCGGAGTGTTTTATTATAACTATGACGATAATTTTGATGCCGAGGGCACAGAAGCCGGGCTCATCGCCGCCGTGCGCGAGCAGGGGCTTGAGCCGACAAGGGTCTGGAGCTACAGCTATATGTCGCTTTATATGGTCGGAAATAACAACGAGCTTGCAAACATCGGAGACGGAAGCTCCGGCAGTACGGTGCTTACCGTCATGCTCACGGCGGCTGACTATGAGAGCATATGCGGCAAAAGACTGACGCTTGCACCGGATGAGGTGATGTACGTCGGCGGCGACTCACGCTATGATACGCTGAATTTCGCATTTATCGACAAAAACGGCAGCGTGGAGCGATGCAGCTTCAAGACCGTGGAGCCCGACACCGAGTTTGAGATAGGCGAGTTCATGGTCACGGTGACAAAAGCAAGATATATCATATTCTCCGACATGGAGGCGCTGCGCGGTGTCTGGCAGGAAATCTGGAACACAAAGGACGAACTGAGCAGCGTTGTGCAAATGACGAGGCATATTTGCCTTGACGTTTCGGGCAGCAACGAGCAGAAGCGCGAATGTGCCGTGGCGATATCCGATTGGGAGAATGTTCAGCCGCACGTTGCAGACAAAAAAATCGAGTGGCAGCGCTACTACGTTGATGAACAGTCCACAAACAGAGAGGAACTTTATTCGCTGAACGGAGGCTTTTTGTTCCTCGGCGGCTTCCTCGGGATAATATTTATGATGGCGATGGTGCTTATAATATACTATAAGCAGATATCAGAGGGCTATGAGGATCGTGAGCGCTACCGGATTATGCAGCAGGTCGGACTGCAAAAGGAGGAGGTACGCAGCAGCATAAATAAGCAGGTGCTCATCGTGTTCTTTGCGCCGCTTGTCGTCGCGGCGGTACACGTCGCCTTTGACTTCAGCCTTGTGAAGCTGATGCTTCAGCTCTTCGGCCTGATGAACGTGCAGCTTGCGATGTGGTGCACGGTTGGCAGCTTCGCTGGCTTTGCGCTGATATACGCGCTTGTGTATATCCGCACGGCAAAGGTGTATTATAAAATCGTCAGCGAATGAGGATGCTTGCTCCCCCCCTCTTTTTGAAAGGGAAAGGCAAGATTAAAACACAAAAAATTACCCCCGTGGGTTCCTCTCGGAACCCGCGGGGGTGCTTGTGTTTATGGATGGAGCGAAAAGTATTAAACTGAATTACACAATGCCCTGCGCCATCATTGCCTCCGCAACCTTGAGGAAGCCCGCGACGTTTGCGCCGACCATGAGATCGCCCGGACGACCGCACTCGACCGATGCGTCATAGCAGGCCTTGTAGATGTTGCGCATGATGCCGTGCAGCTTTTCGTCAACCTCGTCGAAGGACCAGGAGAGGCGAGTGGAGTTCTGGCTCATCTCAAGTCCGGAGGTGGCGACGCCGCCTGCGTTGGAGGCCTTGCCGGGGCTGTAAAGGAGACCGTTTTTCAGCACTATCTCAATTGCCTCGGGGGTCAGCGGCATATTTGCGCCCTCAAACACGGCCATTGCGCCGTTATCGACCAGAGCCTGAGCACCGGCGGCATCCATCTCGTTCTGAGAGGCGCAGGGGTGCGCAATGTCGCACTTGACGTTCCAGATGTTTTTGCAGCCCTCGTGGTACTCGCTGCCCGGAACCTCCTCCGCATACACGCTGATGCGGGCGCGGCGGCGCTGCTTTATGTCGAAGAGCACCGGCAGATTTATGCCGTTCGGGTCGTAAACGTAGCCCTGAGAGTCACTCATCGCAACGACCTTGCCGCCGAGCGTGGTGACTTTTTCTGCGCAGTACTGCGCGACGTTGCCGGAGCCGGAGACTACGACGGTCTTGCCCTCGTAGCTGGTGTTCTTGAGGTGCTTGAGCGCCTCGGCGGAGAAGTAGCACACGCCATAGCCGGTTGCCTGAGTACGGGCGAGGGAGCCGCCGAAGGTCAGCCCCTTGCCGGTGATGACGCCGCCCTCAAAGCGGTTTACTATGCGCTTATACTGACCGTAGAGATACGCAATCTCGCGCCCGCCGACACCGATATCGCCTGCGGGAACATCGGTAAACTGACCGATGTGGCGGTAAAGCTCCGTCATAAAGCTCTGGCAGAAGCGCATGACCTCACCGTCGGACTTGCCCTTGGGGTCAAAGTCGGAGCCGCCCTTGCCGCCGCCCATGGGGAGCGTCGTCAGGGAGTTTTTGAGTATCTGCTCAAAGCCGAGGAACTTGATGACCGAGAGATTAACGGAGGGATGGAAGCGCAGACCGCCCTTGTAGGGGCCGATGGCGGAATTATACTGTACACGGTAGCCGCGGTTGACGTGAACCTTTCCGCTGTCGTCAACCCAGGGGACGCGGAACTCAATAACGCGCTCCGGCTCGACAAAGCGTTCTATCAGTCCGACCTTTTCCCATTCGGGGTGCTTGTCGATAACAAGCTCGAGCGAGTCAAAAACCTCGCGCACCGCCTGAAGAAATTCCGGCTCGTGCCCGTCGCGCTGCTCGACCTCTGCGTAAACTCTTTTCAGATATTCGTTAGTCATACTTTTCCTCCTTGTTATAGTAAATGTTTGACCGTCATATTGAGCTGTCTGCATTATACTATATAATTGCGCCGTGCACAAGTACAAATAGCACGAATTTTATACACTATTAACAAAGAATACATGAGAATTTATAATGGAATTGTGGATTGCTAATTAAAAATCAAACGAAATGCGCCGATAATGGCGTGTGTGATGAAATCTGCGCGAGCTTTGCATTATAAAACAGTCGAAATCGGCGCGTTGCTGTAAGACATAGCCCTTGGCGCCCCTTTTAGGGGAGCTGTCACCGAAGGTGACTGAGGGGTCTCCGGGGCTGAGAAAGTACCAAGAGGGAAAAGAAAGGTCTGTAGTGCGTCCTGTCTTTTCCCCATGCACCGTGTCCGAGTCCGGCGACCCCTTTCCCCAGTGTGCGCACTGGGGACTTCCCCTAAGAGGGGCAGCGCTTCGCGGTGTTTTGTTGCTTCCCCCTTTAGGGGGAAGTGGCGCGGAGCGCCGATGGGGGCGCCGAGGTCAGACGCGGAGCGGAGTTCGACCCTGTACCGGACTTCATTACAGACACCCCCCACAGTCATTTCGTGACACACACTAAAGAGAAGCCATGGGCGTAAACTAAAGCCCCAGCGCCCCATAGGGGCGCCAAGTATAAAAACAAAAAAACAACCGGCGCGGCCTTTTATGTGGCAGCGCCGGTATTTTTCATCTCAATTCTTATGGAAAAGCTTTTTTGCCTGATACCTCGGCTCAAAGGTGATGTTTACGCCGAGCTTCTTGAAAAGATCCTCGTCAACGTGGGAGAGAATGACGGAGGAATGTGCCTCGCAGCCGCGCAGCTTTACAAGCTGGTCGATGGCGTAGCCCGCCATGGGATTTGTGACGGCGCATATCGACAGGGCGATGAGCAGCTCATCGGTGTGCAGACGGGGATTGTGATTGCCGAGATGCTCGACCTTGAGGTGCTGTATGGGCTGAATAACGCTCGGAGCGATGAGAGGAAGCTTACGGTCAATGCCCGCAAGCGCCTTGAGCGCATTGAGGAGGCAGGCGGACGAGGGACCGAGCAGGGAACTGGTCTTGCCGGTGACTATACTGCCGTCGGGAAGCTCAAGCGCGACGGCGGGAGCACCCGTCTCCTCCGCGCGGCGGAGCGCGGCACCGACAACGGGACGGTCATCGGCGGTGAGGCCGAGAGAGTTCATGATAAGCTCTATCTTTCTCAGCTCGTGCGGCTCTGACAGACCGCGGCGCACATTACAGGCGGCGGCGTAGTAGCGGCGGATTATCTCCTGCTTTGACGCCTCGCAGCAGGCCTCATCGTCAAAAATGCAGTAGCCGTTCATGTTTACGCCCATGTCCGTCGGGCTCTTGTAGGGGCTTTCGCCGTATATTCTCTTGAACATCGCCTCGAGCACCGGGAAAATCTCAACGTCGCGGTTATAGTTCACGGTCGTTACGTTGTATGCCTCAAGGTGGAAGGGGTCTATCATATTCACGTCGTCAAGATCCGCGGTCGCGGCCTCGTAGGCGAGGTTTACCGGATGCTTGAGCGGCAGGTTCCATACCGGGAAGGTCTCAAACTTTGCGTAGCCCGAGCTGATGCCGCGCTTGTGCTCATGGTAAAGCTGGCTGAGGCAGGTCGCCATCTTGCCGCTGCCGGGGCCGGGCGCGGTGACAACGACGAGGCTGCGCGTCGTCTCTATATAATCGTTTCGCCCAAAGCCCTCGTCCGAGACGATGAGCGGAATGTTCGAGGGATAGTCCGGGATTATATAGTGGCGGTAGACCTTGATGCCCAGCGCCTCAAGCCGGTGCTGGAACTTGTCCGCAATGGCCTGACCGCGGTAGTGCGTCAAAACGACGCTGCCGATATAAAGCCCTATGCCGCGGAAAGCGTCGATAAGGCGGAGGGTATCGTCGTCATAGGTGATGCCGAGGTCTCCCCGGCGCTTGCTGCGCTCTATATCGTCTGCGGAGATGCAGATGACTATCTCCGCATCGTCCTTCATCTCGAGCAGCATTTTGACCTTGCTGTCCGGCGCAAAGCCCGGCAGCACGCGCGAGGCGTGAAAGTCGTCAAAAAGCTTGCCGCCGAATTCGAGATATAGCTTGCCGCCGAATTTATTTATACGGTCGCGGATGTTCTGGGACTGGAGCTTTAGGTATTTATCATTGTCAAAGCCTATCCTGTGCATATTATTCTGGCCCCCGATAATTATTGTTTTTAACAAAAAAACATTATAACATACTTTTTGTGAAGCACAAGCCACGAAAAGACAATTAAGACTTTTTTTATTCATATTCTTGTGCTATAATCCACTATGTATTGGTATCAAATGCGCCGCGGTGTCAGGCGCAGTGAATATAACTGTAATTAGGAAAGGCATAAGCAATGGGATTTTTTAATAAGATTTTCGGCAGCTACAATGACCGTGAGCTGAAAAAGATATACCCTATCGCCGACGCGATAGAGAAGCTGGAGCCGGAATATGCGGCGCTGAGCGACAGCGAGCTTCGCGCCAAGACCGACGAATTCAAGCAGCGCTACTCCGAGGGCGAGACGCTGGACGAGCTTCTGCCGGAGGCCTTTGCCGCCGTGCGTGAGGCGGCGTGGCGTGTGCTGGGGATGAAGCCCTTCCGCGTTCAGCTTATCGGCGGCATCGTGCTGCACGAGGGGCGCATTGCGGAAATGAAGACCGGCGAGGGCAAGACCCTTGTCGCCGTTCTCCCCGCATACCTTAACGCACTGACCGGCGAGGGCGTGCATATAGTCACCGTAAACGACTATCTTGCCCGCCGCGACAGCGAGTGGATGGGAAAGATACACCGCTTTATGGGGCTTTCCGTCGGACTTATCGTTCACGGGCTCACTTCGGCGGAGCGGCGCGAGGCCTATGCCTGCGACATCACCTACGGCACAAATAACGAGATGGGCTTTGACTATCTTCGTGACAATATGGCGCTGTACAAGGAGAATATGGTTCAGCGCGGACACGCCTTCGCCATCGTTGACGAGGTGGACTCCATACTTATCGACGAGGCGAGAACTCCGCTCATCATCTCCGGTCAGGGCGACGAGAGCACGGACCTCTATCGGCAGGCGGACGATTTTGTCCGCAGGCTCAAAAAGGTCGTCTATGCCTCGGTTGATGAAAAGGAAGAGGAGAGCGACGATATAGACGCAGACTATGTCGTCGATGAAAAGGCGCACAGCGCTACGCTGACCGCAAGAGGCATTGCCAAGGCGGAGCAGGCCTTCGGACTGGAAAATCTGGCGGATATCGAGAACGCAACGCTGGCGCACCATATAAATCAGGCGCTCAAGGCACACGGCATCATGAAGCGCGATATAGATTATATCGTCAAGGACGGCGAGATAATCATTGTCGATGAGTTTACGGGACGTCTCATGCTCGGCCGCCGCTACTCCGAGGGTCTGCATCAGGCGATAGAGGCCAAGGAGCACGTTGATGTTCAGAAGGAGAACAAGACCCTTGCAACCATTACCTTCCAGAACTATTTCCGTCTCTACGGCAAGCTCTCCGGTATGACCGGTACCGCCGCGACCGAGGCGGAGGAATTTGAGGCAATATATAAGCTTGATATCATCGAGATACCGACGAATAAGCCCGTCATAAGAATAGACGACCCAGACGTGGTGTATAAAAACGACGCGGGCAAGAACCGCGCGATAATCGAGCAGATAGTCGCCTGCCACGAGAAGGGGCAGCCCGTGCTGGTCGGTACGGTGTCCATCGAAAAGAGCGAATATATCTCCTCGCTTCTCAAAAAGCGCGGAGTGAAGCACACCGTCCTCAACGCGAAGTATCACGAGAAGGAAGCGGAGATAGTCGCGCAGGCGGGCAAGCTCGGCGCGGTGACGATAGCGACGAATATGGCAGGTCGAGGCACGGATATAGTCCTCGGCGGCAACGCGGAGTTTATGGCAAAGACCGATCTGCGCAAGGCGGGCTTTGAGGAGAAGGTCATCGCCGAGGCGACGGGCTTTGCGGATACTGACGATGAGGATATTCTTGCCGCGCGCAAGCTCTTTGCCGAGCGTATGGCGGAGCATAAAAAGACGACGGACGCGGAGGCCGAGCAGGTCAGAGCCGCGGGCGGACTCTTCATCCTCGGCACCGAGAGACACGAGTCGAGACGTATCGACAATCAGCTTCGCGGCCGCTCCGGCCGTCAGGGAGACCCCGGTGAAAGCCGCTTCTTCCTTGCAATGACCGATGATATCATGCGTCTTTTCGGCTCCGAGCGCATCATGAACATGATGGAGACGCTGAAGGTCGATGAGGATACGCCGCTTGACGCGAAGATGCTCTCCGGCGCGATCGAGCAGGCGCAGAAAACCGTTGAAAGCCGTAACTTCCAGGTGCGTAAGAGCGTGCTTGAGTACGACGACGTTATGAATCAGCAGCGCAACATCATCTACGGTGAGCGCCGCAAGGTTCTTGACGGCGAGGATCTGCGCGAGCAGATAGTGGGCATGATAGGCGAGTTTGTGTCCTCCACCGTGGCGGACGGACTGCACGGAGAGCCTGCGGAGAGCCAGCAGAAGCTTGACGAGGTGCTTCAGCCCTTTGAGAAGCTTTTCCTGCGTCACGGCGAGCTTAGCTTGGAGGACTTCGGCGGCAGGGCAAAGCAGGAGGCGCTGACCGAGCGGGTGACCGATATCGCCATGCGCGGCTATGCCGAGCGAGAGATAGCCTTCGGCACGGGTCCGAACGGCGCACCGCTCATGCGTGAGCTTGAGCGCGTTGTCATGCTTCGTGTTGTCGATGAATACTGGATGGAGCATATCGACGCGATGAGCGATCTCAAGCAGGGCATAGGTCTGCGCGGCTACGGTGCTGTCAAGCCTATCGACGCATATAAGCAGGAGGGCTTCGACATGTTCGAGGCCATGGTTCACGGCATACGCGAGGAGACGGTGCGCAGAATATTCACCGTCCGCGTGCGCAAGGAGCAGACGATAGAGCGCAAGGCGGTCGCAAGAAACGCCGCGGCAAACGTCGGCGGCGCGCCCGTCAAGAAGCAGCCGATAAAGAAGGCGCCGAAGCCCGGACGCAACGACCCCTGCCCCTGCGGCAAGATGAAGGCGGACGGCAGCAGACGGCTCAAATATAAAGAATGCTGCGGGAGAAACGAATAAGCAATGTTTTTTGAGAATAATAAAGACGGTCTTATCTATATGAGCTCCGACCGTATCCCGGCGCGTCACCTTTTTACGACGCGCTATGGCGGCGTGAGCGGCGGCGACCTTTCGAGCCTGAACCTCGGCTCCAGCCGGGGCGACACGCAGGAGAACGTGACGGAAAACTTCCGCCGCGTCGCCGCGATACTCGGCGCGGGCAAGGACGATTGCGCCGTGACAAAGCAGGTTCACGGCAATGTCGTGCGCGTCGTCACGAGCGCGGATAAGCATATCTGCGGCACGAAAACGCCCTATGAGGCGGACGGCATCGTCACCGCCGAGCGCGGTCTGCCGATATTCTGCTTTGTCGCCGACTGTGTTCCTACGCTGCTGTGTGACATAGAGCATGGAGTCATTGCCGCCGTTCACTGCGGCTGGAGAAGCTCCGTTGCGGATATTCTGGGCGTGACGATAGAAAAAATGTGCGCCCTCGGCGCAAAAAGCGAGAATATCTGTGCCGCCATGGGCGCGTCAATAGGCCGCTGCTGCTTTGAGACGGACGACGAGGTTCCCGAGGCGGTGAGGAAATATCTCGGCTATGACGCGGAGGAGTTCTTCAACCGCCGCGCCGACGGGAAAACGATGGTTGATTTGCGCGCCGCAAACGCAAAGAGACTTATGCAGCTCGGCCTGCGGGCGGAAAACATCGACCTGTCGGCGGAATGTACGATGTGCAGCCATGAGAAATACTGGTCGCACCGCTATACACAGAAAATGGGGCAGGGCAGGGGAAGCCTTGCCGCCGGCATAGTTCTCGACTGAGGTGAGCCATGAAAAGATATAAAAAAATTATCGCGCTGCTGACCGCGCTGCTTATCGCCCTCGGCTGCACCGGCTGTGCCGGAACGGATACCGCGTCCCCGCAGAACACTCAGTTTGTGTCCACGGAGGGCAAGGACGTAATGCGCGCCGCGCAGGCGGACGACGTGTTCTCCCTCAACAGCAACAGCAAGTACAGCTTTAACCCGTTTATCGCAACTAACCTGTCAAATCAGCTCGTCTGTGACCTCGTGTATGAGAACATGGTCGAGGTGGACAACAATTTTGAGGTCATCCCTAACCTCATAACCGATTGGCGGCACTCGGACGACTCCAAGACATGGACGCTGACCATCGCCGAGGGGCACGTTTTCCATGACGGCACCCCGGTCACCGCCAAGGACATAAGATATTCGCTGGATAAGGCGATAAACGCCGACCGCTTCCTCGGCCGCTTTGCAAGCTATCAGGGCGCATATGTCGCAAGCGATACGCAGGTCGTCGTCTCCCTCGGCATCGGCGACGGGCAGTTTATAAAGCTTCTGAACATCCCGGTTATCAAATACGGCACCTATGCCGAGAAGTACCCCATCGGCAGCGGCCCCTATACCTATAATGAGGACCATACCGAGCTTCACGCCTATGAGGGCTACTCCACCGAGTATGCCTCCTACAGCAGCCTCCCCGTGGACGTGATATATATTAAGGAATACCCCGCGCAGGAGGAGATAATCAGCGCCTTTGAGGATGCGTATATCGACGTCACCGTAAACGACCCCTCAAGCTATACAAACCTCGGCTACGCCAGCGCAAACGAGATACGCAGCTTCGCCACGACGAATATGCACTATATCGCCTTCAACGAGAACAATATGCTCGGGCGCTATAACGCCTTCCGCTACGCCATGAACTTTGCCTTTGACCGCGCCTATTTTGAGGAGCTGTTAAACGGCAACGCGGCGGCAAGCACCGTGCCCATGTACCCGACCTGCTCGGCATATCCCCAGCAGCTTGCCGACAGTCTGCAATACAGCCTTGAAAAGTGCAAAAAGGTGCTTGAGGGCGCGGGCGTGCAGGACTACGATCAGGACGGCTACCTTGAGTATATGAGCGGCTCGGCGCAGGAGATAGAGCTTAACTTCTTAGTGTGCAGCGACAGCAGCGCGAAGGCGGGCGTCGCAAACCGCTTTGTTGAGGATATGGCCTCCATCGGCATCGTCGTTACGCTTACGCAGCTTCCATGGGACGACTATATAACGGCTCTCCAGAAGGGCGAGTTTGATATGTACTACGGAGAAATCAAGCTTCGCAACAACTTTGACCTCACGGAGCTTCTTGACCCCGATAATAAATATGACGAGAAAAAGCACCCCAAGGGTATAAACTATACCGGTATCACGGACAAGGGCTATGTAAGCTATCTCAACGAGTACCTTGCCGCGGGCGACGTGGAGCGCAACTATAAATATAACCAGTTTTGCGCCTACCTCACCGAGAACAGCCCGATAATCACGATAGGCTTTGAAAAGCAGCAGGTGATAACGCATCGCGGCTGCGTCAAGGGCGTGGACGCGAATGCCGGCAACCCCCTGTATAACTTCCAGAACTGGGAGATAATCCTCGGCTCTGATGCATAGTGAGCAAATCCGGGAGCTGCCGCCCAAGCCGCCGGGAGCAGTGCCTACTTATTATAATATATAAAAAATACATAGCGGCAGAAGGAGAACCTTATGACTGACAGAGAGCTTATGTCCATCGCAAAAAAGGCGTCGATGAACGCCTATGTGCCCTACTCCCGCTTCCAGGTCGGCGCCGCGCTCGAATGTGACGACGGAACCGTGTTTTCCGGCTGCAACGTAGAAAACGCCGCTCTCGGCAGCACCATCTGCGCTGAGCGTACCGCCTGCTGCAAGGCGGTCAGCGAGGGACACCGCAGCTTCGTGCGCATTGCGATATATGCCGACAGCGAAAACTGGTGTACCCCCTGCGGTGCCTGCCGTCAGTTTCTGGCCGAGTTTTCCCCGGATATGGAGGTGCTCTGCGCCAAGGCCGGAGACCGATATGTCAGCTATAAGCTCCGCGAGCTGCTGCCGCACGGCTTCAACTACTGATGGAGCTGGAGCAGCTCAGGATATTTACGGCTCTTGCCGCCGAGGGCAGCTTCAGCGCGGCAGGGCAGAGACTGTATATAAGCCATTCCACGGTGAGCCGTGCGGTGTCTGCGCTTGAGGAGGAGCTTGGAGTGCGCCTTGTCGAGCGGGATAACCGCTTCATCGGTCTGACCGCGGCGGGCAGAGCTCTGCTTGACGAGGCGGGGAGGCTGCTCAATATGGCGGAGGAGACCGCCGCGAGAGTGCGGGCGGCAGCAGAAAAAGAGGCTGATAAAGATGAGATATTTTAAGCCCTATGAAGGCGACAAGCCATACATATTTATAAGCTATGCCCATGCAGACTCCGAGGCGGTCATGAAGGTCGTCACCGACATGAACGAGCGCGGCTACCGCATATGGTACGATGAGGGCATAGAGGTCGGCAGCGAGTGGCCGGAGTGCATTGCAAGTCATCTTGCTTCGGCGCAGCTCGTGCTGGCGTTTATCTCGAATAATTACATGAAGTCCGACAATTGCCGCCGCGAGATGCACTATGCGCTCACAAAGCGTATCAGGACGATAAACATTTTCCTTGAGGATACGCGCATGACGCCGGGCATGGAGATGCAGATAGGCAATATCTTTGCCCTTATGTGGCAGAACATGAGCGACGAGGAGCTTTTCGGCAAGCTGTATTCCGCGCCGTTGTTGGACGCGGGCTTTTTCGCCGAGACTGCGGCGGGGGAGCCAAGCAGCCCCGAGGCGGCGGAGACAAGACCGCGGGAGAAGGCGGCGGAGAGCAAAAAGCCGGAACCTGAAAAGAAGGACGCGAAGGCAAAGGGCAAGAAAAAGAGCCTTGCGCGCCGCATCGTCTGGGCGGCTGTCGCTCTGGCGCTGCTTGCCGCGGTGATAAGCCTCGGCACGGTGGGCTACTTCACAGGCTTTTTCGAGCGCATGACTACCGATGTTGTCAAGGTCGAGAGCCTGCCGCAGAGCACGATTGCCAGCTTCGAAAACGAGTTGTTTGAGCGCATCGCCCGGGACTACACCGGCATTAAAAGCGGCGAAGTCACGGTCGGCGACCTTGCGGGGCTGCATGAATTATATATAGTAGGGAACGAGTATTATTTTGAAGACCCGACGATGTCGCTCCTTCTGCGCTCGTCTCTGCCGGAGCAGGGGACGATAGAAAGCCTTGCGGATTTGAAATATTTCACCGGGCTTGATACGCTCTGGATTTGTTATCAGCCGCTGTCCTCGCTTGAGACGCTGCCGGCACTCAATATCGAGAGTATTGACCTTTCAAATTGCCGCATATCCTCGCTTCAGGGGATAAGCCGGCTTCCCAAGCTCCGCGAGATTAAAACGGACGGCTGCCCGCTTACGGATCTGGGCGATATAAACCGCTGCCTTGAGCTGCGCAGCGCAAGCTTTATCGGCTCAAAGCTTTCGGATATGTCGGTCATGAAGCCGCTTACAAAGCTTACGGAGTTTGCCGTCTCCGACTGCACGCTCGATGAGCTGAAGCCGGTTTTACGCAACAGCAGCCTGACAAGCCTTGCCTGCTATGACTGTGACCTGCGCGGCAGCTTCTTCAAGAGCTTCGACCGCGAGCGCGGCATCGTGAGCCTGACGCTGGAGGACTGCAAGCTGGATTCTGCGAATAATCTGCATGATTTCAAGGGTCTGACCGAGATGTATATCATCAACAGCGGCGAGAATCTGGATTGGTCGGAGCTCGGAGATATAGACACGCTCAGCCGCGTCTACGTCAGCGACTCTACGGAGAGCGCCGTCAGAAGCGCCCTCAAGGGCAGAGACGTCACGATAGAAAACCTGAGCTGAAATTCACGTCCCCGACGCGTTTTTTCCGCGCCGGGGCAGTTTTTTTATTTTCAGAGCTATGCACAAAAAAATATAAAAAATTTTTGCAGAAATAACGAATTTCTTCTTGACATATCGAGGATATCTTGGTATATTATTAAGGCGCGTGTGCAAAGCATGGGCGTATTATGCGATGAAGCGGGAGATTGCTCAGAGATGAGGTAACTTCCGTGGAGTATGTCCGGTGCCGGATGCATGTCCGGCGCATAATCGGGCGGCTGGAACCTGATCCATATACGCGTATATCGCTTGGACGGGGATCGACCGGCTCAAAAAGCCGGTTTGTTTTTCGGACATGGTCTGATACGCACGGTTGTGTGTATAGAAAAGGTTTCATCCGTACGCATAGTTTCCGGCGGAGCCAATGCCGCCGCACCAAACGTACGAAAAGGAGAAAAAACATGGCAGCAACCAACAAGAACATGATCCGTATCCGCCTCAAGGCTTACGATCATCAGCTCATCGACAAGGCAGCCGAGACTATCGTAGAGGCCGCCAAGCGTACCGACGCAAAGGTCTCCGGCCCCATCCCCCTGCCCACCAAGACCGAGATCGTCACCATTCTTCGTGCAGTTCATAAGTATAAGGACAGCCGCGAGCAGTTTGAGCGCCGCACCCACAAGCGCCTTATCGACATCATGAACCCCACCCAGAAGACCGTCGAGGCTCTGATGAGCGTTGAGGTTCCCGCAGGCGTCGAGATCGAGATCAAGCTCTGAGCAAAACCCTAACCCACCCACACAAGTAAACGACCCATAGTCCGCAGCTTGCGTATGCGGACGGGTTAAGTCGTCAGCCTCCGGACGGGAACCCAATCCCGGACCATGCGAGACGACCAATAACCAATAGGAGGAAATACAATGAAGAAAGCCATCATCGGCAAGAAGGTCGGCATGACGCAGATCTTCGATGAGACTGGCAAGGTCATTCCCGTGACCGTCATCGAGGCAGGCCCCTGCGTGGTCGTCGCCAAGATGAACAAGGACAAGGAAGGCTATGACGCAGTCCAGTTCGGCTACGAAGAAGTGGCCGAGAAGAAGCTCAGCCAGCCCGAGCAGGGTCACCTGAAGAAGGCGGGCGTAGGCATGGTCAAGCACCTCAAGGAGTTCCGTCTTGAGGACAGCAGCAAGCTCGAAGTCGGCGACGTGGTCAAGGCTGACGTCTTCGCAGAAGGCGACAAGGTCGACGTCACCGGTATCAGCAAAGGTAAAGGCTACGCGGGCGTTATCAAGCGCTTCGGTCAGGGCCGTACTCCCACCAGCCACGGCGGCGGTCCCGTTCACCGTCACGCCGGTTCCATGGGCTCCAGCACCGATCCTTCCCGCATTTTCCCGGGCAAGAAGCAGGCTGGCCACATGGGCGTTGATCAGGTCACCGTCCAGAACCTCGACATCGTCAAGGTCGACGCTGAGCTGAACATGATCGCTATCCGCGGCGCCGTCCCCGGCCCGAAGGGCAGCATCGTTTATATCAAGAACACTGTCAAGACCCAGCCCGTCAAGAAGGGCGAGGCCGCCGGCATCAGCCTCAACCCGCAGAAGGCTTCCGCTCGTGTCAACCCGCAGAAGGCTTCCGCGCGTACCAAGTAAAGAAAGGAGAGCAGCATAAATGCCTAAAGCAAATGTTTTCAATATGGCAGGCGAGAAGATCGGCGAGATCGAGCTCTCCGAGGCCATCTTCGGCATCGAGCCGAACAAGAGCGTCCTGCACGATTCCGTCAAGAATCATCTGGCAAACTGCCGTCAGGGCACTCAGAGCGCACTCACCAAGGGTGAGGTTTCCTACACCACCAGAAAGCCCTGGCGTCAGAAGGGCACCGGCCGCGCCCGCGCAGGCTACGCAGGTTCCCCCGTCTGGACTCACGGCGGCGTAGCATTCGCTCCCAAGCCCCGCGATTACAGCTACACTCTCAACAAGAAGGTCAAGCGTCTGGCTCTCAAGTCCGCCCTGTCCGCAAAGGCAGCGGAGAACGAGATAGTCGTTGTTGACGGCCTCAAGGTTGAAGAGATCAAGACCTCCGTTTTCAACAGCTTCCTCAAGAAGATAGGCGTTGAGAAGAAGGCTCTTGTCGTTACCGAGAGCGTGGATGAGAAGGTCGTCAAGTCCGCCCGCAACATCGCCGGCGTCGAGACCACCATCGCAAGCATCCTCAGCCCCTACATGATTCTCACCAACGGCGTTATGGTAGTTGACAAGGCTGCCCTCGCCAAGATCGAGGAGGTGTACGCCTGATGAAGACCGCATACGATATCGTTATCCGTCCCCTCATCACCGAACAGTCCATGGAAGACCTGGACATCAAGAAGTACGCATTTGAAGTTGCAAAGGACGCAAACAAGATCGAGATAGCCAAGGCCATTGAGGAGATCTTCGGCGTCACCGTCGTCAAGGTCACCACCCTGAACGTCAGAGGCAAGGAAAAGCGTACCGGCGCTTACCCCATGGGTAAGACTGCCTCCTGGAAAAAGGCCGTCGTCAAGCTCAGTGCAGACTCCAAGAACATTGAGCTGTTCGAAGGCATGGTTTAAGGAGGAATAAAGAATGTCTATTAAAACTTACAGACCTACAACTCCTGCCAGACGTCAGATGACCGTCTCCGGCTTCGACGGTGTTGAGAAGCACGTCAAGCCCGAGAAGTCCCTCGTCGAGGTTCTCAAGAAGAACTCCGGCCGCAACAGCTACGGCCGCATCACCGTCCGCCATCAGGGCGGCGGCAACCGTCAGAAGTACCGCGTTATCGACTTCAAGCGTGACAAGACCGAGATGACCGCAAAGGTTCTCCGTCTTGAGTACGACCCCAACCGCAGCGCGTTCATCGCCCTGTGCGAGTATGAAGACGGCGAGCGCCGCTACATCCTTGCCCCCGTCGGCCTGAGCGTCGGCGATACCATCGTCTCCTCCGCCGCGGCCGATATCAAGCCGGGCAACGCTCTGCCTCTGGCAAACATCCCCGTCGGTACCGTTATCCACAACATCGAGCTGTACCCCGGCAAGGGCGCTCAGCTTGTCCGCTCCGCCGGCGTCGCCGCTCAGCTGATGGCTAAGGAAAACGGTATGGCGACTGTCCGCCTCCCCTCCGGTGAGTACCGCAAGGTCCGCATGGACTGCTTCGCTACCATCGGTCAGGTCGGCAACATCGACCACGCCAACGTTCACATCGGTAAGGCCGGCCGCAAACGCCACATGGGCATCCGTCCCACCGTGCGTGGCTCCGTTATGAACCCCTGTGATCACCCCCACGGCGGTGGTGAAGGCAAGTCCCCTGTCGGCCGTCCCGGCCCTGTAACTCCTTGGGGCAAGCCCGCACTTGGTTACAAGACCCGCAAGACTAAGAACCACACTGATAAGTTCATAGTCAAGCGCCGCAACGCAAAGTAAGGAGGGAACGTAAATGAGCAGAAGCATAAAGAAAGGCCCCTTCGCAGCGCCTGAGCTGCTGAAGCGCGTCGATGAGATGAACAAGACCGGCAACAAGCAGGTCGTCAAGACTTGGTCTCGTTCCTCCACCATATTCCCGTCCTTCGTCGGACACACCATCGCTGTGCATGACGGCCGCCGTCATGTTCCCGTGTATGTCACTGAAGATATGGTTGGCCACAAGCTGGGCGAGTTCGCTCCCACCCGTACCTTCCGCGGACACGCCGGCAGCAAGACCGGTAAGTAAGGAGGAGAAGAAATGGACGAAAAGAAAATTGCCCGTGCGGAGCACAAATACGCCCGTATTTCTCCCCGCAAGGTCGAAATCGTTTGCAACATGATCCGCGGCAAGGACGCCAAGGTCGCAATGGCTCTCATGGAGAACACTCCCAAGGCCGGCTGCGAGCTGATGATCAAGGTCCTCAAGAGCGCCATGGCAAACGCTGAGAACAACTTTGAAATGGATCCCGAGAAGCTCTACGTCTGCGAGACCTACGCAAACGCAGGCCCCATCCTCAAGAGAGGCATGCCCAGAGCACAGGGACGTATGTACCGCATCAACAAGCGCACCAGCCACATCATGATCGCTGTGGCTGAGAGAGACTAAGGGAAGGAGGCAGAATTAAATGGGACAGAAAGTTAATCCCCACGGACTGCGTGTTGGCGTTATCAAGGATTGGGATTCCCGCTGGTACGCAAGAGAAGATAAGGTCGGCGATCTCATCGTCGAGGACTACAAGATCCGCGAGTATCTGAAGAAGACCCTCTATTCCGCCGGTGTTCCCACCATCGAGATAGAGCGCGATTCCGCAAAGGTTCGCATTTATATCCACTGCTCCCGTCCCGGCGTCGTTATCGGCAAGGGCGGCGCAGAGATCGAGCGCCTGCGCCTCGAGGTCGAGAAGCTGATCGGCAAGCCCGTCGCTCTCTCCATCGTTGAGGTTCGCACCCCCGACACCAACGCTCAGCTCGTTGCTGAGAGCATCGCACAGCAGCTTGAGAAGCGCATCGGCTTCCGCCGCGCGATGAAGAACGCCATGGGCCGCGCCATGAGAATGGGCGCACGCGGCATCAAGGTCAAGTGCGGCGGCCGTCTGGGCGGCGCCGAGATCGCAAGATCCGAGTGCTACCACGAGGGCACCATTCCCCTTCAGACCATCCGTGCAGACATCGACTACGGCTTTGCAGAGGCTAACACCACCTACGGCCGCATCGGCGTCAAGGTTTGGATCTATAAGGGCGAAGTCCTCTCCCAGACCCTGCGCACCACCCCGCGTACCATGGATCTGAACAAGCCCCAGGAGCGTCGCCGCAGAGACGATCGCCGCGGCGACCGTCGTCAGGGCGGCTACAACCGCGACAACCGCGGTGCTCAGAACGGCGAACGCCGTCAGGGCTACGGCAGCAGACCGGCAGGTCAGGGCGGCTACAACCGCGGACCCCGTCCCGCTGCTCCCGCTAAGGAAGGAGGCAACGCATAATGTTAATGCCTAAGAGAGTTAAGTACCGCAGAGTACAGCGCGGCCGCATGAAGGGCAAAGCCACTCGCGGCAACGTCGTAAACTACGGCGAATTCGGTCTGGCGGCACAGGAGCCGGGCTGGATCACCTCCAACCAGATTGAAGCGGCTCGTATCGCAATGACCCGCTACACCAAGCGTGGCGGCCAGGTCTGGATAAAGATCTTCCCCGACAAGCCCGTTACCGCAAAGCCCGCCGAGACCCGTATGGGTTCCGGTAAAGGCTCTCCCGAGTACTGGGTCGCAGTCGTTAAGCCCGGCAGAGTTATGTTTGAGATCGCAGGCGTCTCCGAGGAGACCGCACGCGAGGCACTCCGTCTGGCAAGCCACAAACTGCCCATCAAGACCAAGATAGTCGCGAAGGGCACCGAGTCTGAGAACGGTGGTGAATAAGATGAAGGCAAACGAAATACGCTCCATGTCCGTCGCTGAGCTTGAGACCAAGCTCGTCGACCTCAAGAAGGATCTGTTCATGCTCCGCATGCAGCACGCCACCAATCATCTTGACAACCCCACCAAGATATCTGCCGTGCGCCGTGACATCGCTCGTGTCAAGACCGTACTGCGCGAGAAGCAGAACTGAGGAGGTAAGGAAAAATGAACGAAGAAAGAACTACTTCCCGTAAGACCCGCGTAGGCAAGGTCGTTTCCGACAAGATGGACAAGACCGTGGTCGTCATCGTTGAGGATCGCGTTGCCCACAAGACCTATAAGAAGATCATTGGACGTACCTACCGCCTGAAGGCGCACGACGAGAACAACGAGTGCGGCGTCGGCGATATCGTCCGCGTGATGGAGACCCGCCCCCTGTCCAAGGACAAGAGATGGCGCGTTGTCGAAATCGTTGAGAAGGCTAAGTAAGGAGGCGCCAGAATGATACAGCAGGAATCTTATCTGAAGGTCGCCGACAATACCGGCGCCAAAGAGCTTAAGTGCATCCGAGTGCTTGGCGGTTCCAAGCGCAAGTATGCAAGTATTGGTGACGTAATAGTTTGCTCCGTCCGCAAGGCAGCACCCGGCGGCAGCGTGAAGAAGGGCGATGTCGTCAAGGCAGTCGTCGTTCGCACCGTCAAGCCCGTCCGCCGCGCCGACGGCACCTACGTCCGTTTTGACGAGAACGCAGCAGTTCTTATCAACACCGGTGATAAGAACCCCCGCGGCACTCGTATCTTTGGACCCGTCGCCCGTGAGCTGCGTGACAAGGAGTACATGAAGATCCTGTCCCTGGCTCCCGAAGTGATTTAATGGAGGGCACAGAGAATGAACATTAAGAAAGACGATAAAGTCATCGTTCTGTCCGGCAAGGACAAGGGCAAGCAGGGCAAGGTTCTGGTTGCCGATCCCAAGGGTCTGAAGGTCGTTGTCGAGGGCGTCAACGTTGCTACCAAGCATCAGAAGCCCCGCAAGCAGGGTCAGGATGGCGGCATCATCAAGACTGAGACCCCCATCTACGCCTGCAAGGTGCAGCTTGTCTGCCCCAAGTGCGGCAAGGCCACCCGCGTCGGCCACAAGATAGTGGACGGCAAGAAGGTTCGCGTCTGCAAGAAGTGCAGCGCAGAAATCTGAGAAAGGAGTTAGCTTACTATGACAAGAATGAAGAAAAAGTATCTTGAGGAAGTTGCTCCTGCTCTCATGGAGAAGTTCCAGTACAAGTCCACCATGCAGATCCCCAAGATCGACAAGATCGTTGTCTCCGTCGGCTGCGGCGACTGCAAGGATAACGCAAAGGCTCTCGACGCAGTCATCAAGGACATCAGCGCCATCACCGGTCAGCACGCCGTTGCTACCGTGGCAAGAAAGTCCGTTGCAAACTTCAAGCTTCGTGAAGGCATGAAGGTCGGCGTCAAGGTCACCCTGCGTCAGGACCGTATGTGGGAGTTCCTCGATCGTCTCTTTAACGTTGCTCTGCCCCGTGTCCGCGACTTCCGCGGCATCTCCGCAGACGCCTTCGACGGCCGCGGCAACTACAGCCTGGGTCTCAAGGAGCAGATCATCTTCCCCGAAATCGAGTATGACAAGATCGAGAAGCTGCGCGGCATGAACATCGCAATCACCACCACCGCTCAGACCGATGAAGAGGCGCGCGAGCTGCTCAAGCTCATGGGCGCACCGTTTATGAACTAAGGAGGAGTTAAAAATGGCAAAGAAATCTATGATTCTGAAGCAGCAGGCTCCTGCAAAGTTCTCCACCCGTAAGTACAACCGCTGCAAGATCTGCGGCCGTCCCCATGCTTACCTCCGTAACTACGGCATCTGCCGTATCTGCTTCCGTGAGCTGGCTTACAAGGGCCAGATTCCCGGCGTCCGCAAGGCAAGCTTCTGATTTTGCGCTTAATTTAGCGTAAACCAAACGTTTCATACGGCGGGAGCCGATCCCTCCCGCCTGTGAATAAACAGACTGAGAGTGTGAAGTTGAGCTTTAACGGCTCTTACGCAAACCGTGAAAGCGGAATGGAGCAAGCCCAACGCATCCCCCGTCCCCTTACAAATCGAAGCCCAACGAAGTGGGTTCGATTTGTGGACGAAGACTGGGGGCGCGGATATGGAGCTTTAACGGCTCTTACGCAAACCGTGAAAGCGGAATGGAGCAAGCCC
>CAKTMC010000016.1 GCA_934573735.1 uncultured Oscillospiraceae bacterium
TTCTGACTTGAACCCTTTTCTGGTGCTTATTTAGCATAAGCTGTTTTCTTACATTGTTCAATTTTCAAGGTACACTCTGCTGTTTCCTCATCGGCGACAGCTTATTTATTGTATCACAGAGTTTTGAGTTTGTCAAGAACTTTTTTCTTCTTCCCAGAAGTTTTTTGTTCTTGTTGCTCACCTCTCGGCGACAGCTTGGTTAATATACCACCGTTTCACGCAAAAGTCAACACTTTTTTTCATTTTTTTCGAACTTTTTTTCTGATAATAATTTTCCCCTAAATATTGCGGCTCATCCGGGTTATACTACACAATATGTATGAATATTTGAAAACAAGCCCGGGCGTACGCCACGAGCGAAAAAGACCCGAATTTACCATGGAATTAAATATTCTTTCTCTTGAGACTATTTTCTCCGATTGCTCCGACTTTGAGCGGCGCGATATTTATTTCGGTCTGGATAATAAAATATGTCTCCCCCTGTGCTGGCTTGACGGCCTTACAGACGCGCAGGCCATATCAGGCGGCATTATCCGCCCTCTTACCGATATACTCCGTACCGCGCCTGCCGAATCCCCGGACAAAGCTCTTGAGCTTATACTGCACGGTCTTGCCTTTTCCGCAAACGCAAAGCAATTCAATAATACCGGCGAAGTAGTTTCCGAGCTTACCCGCGGCTGCTGCGCGCTTCTCATTCCCGGACACGGCGCTGTTTGCTTTGAGGTAAAGAGTCAGAACACCCGCAGTATAAACGAGCCGAGCCTTGAAAAGTCAGTCAAGGGCGGCAAGGACTCCTTTGTCGAGACACTGCGCACGAATACTGCGCTTGTCCGCCGCCGTATCCGCGACCCGAGATTAAAAAACAGAAAGCTTGAGCTTGGACGCAAGTCTCACACTCAAATCGAGATTTTATATCTTGAGGGCGTTGTTGACCCGGCGCTCCCGCTTGAAGTCCTTCGGCGATTAAATCAAATCGACGTTGACAGCGTCCTCGCCACCGGCATCATCGAGGAATATCTCATGGACTGCCCCCGCTCTCCGCTGCCCCAACTTATTCATACCGAGCGACCGGATCGCTTTTCGATGTATCTTGCAGAGGGGCGGGTCGGAATTATAATCGACGGCATACCGATAGCCCTCGTCGTGCCGGTGAGCTTTGCGGAGTTTATGAAGGTGACCGGGGACAACAATATGCATTTCACCTTTTCAAGTATGCTTTCGATAATGCGATATCTGGCGCTTTTAATCAGCGTCTATGTCCCGGCGATATACGTCGCCGTTGCGATGTACCATCAGGAGATGATACCGACACGGCTGCTGCTTTCGATAATCAGTGCAAAGCAGGACGTACCCTTTTCCACGGGGCTTGAGGTCTTCGCTATGCTTATCGCTCTGGAGCTTTTACAGGAGGCGGGGCTGCGCCTGCCGAATCCCATCGGTGATACGGTGTCGATTATCGGCGCGCTCATCGTCGGTCAGTCGGCGGTCGAGGCAAAAATCGCCTCGCCGATCGCAATTATCGTTGTCGCCGTCTCTGCCATAGCCTGCTACACTCTGCCGAGTCAGGATCTCGGCGCGGCGCTGCGGCTTATCCGGCTTGCGCTGCTCGTTGCGGCAATTTTAGCGGGCCTGTTCGGTATCGGGCTGCTGTCGTGCTTGCTGCTGCTTTCGCTCTCGGATATGGATAGCTTCGGGCGCGACTACAGCTCCCCAATCAGCGACGGGCGACCGCAGGGACTTTTGCGCACGCTCCTGCGCATACCAAAACGCGCAGACAAGCTTCGCGACCCGGAGCTGCGCACACGCGACAAAAGGAGGCAGACATGAGGCGGACGGCGGCTTGTATTCTTATTATTATATTCTTACCTCTGCTCTGCGGCTGCGGTTCTATCTACTCAAACTACCGCGAGATAGAAAATCTGTTAGTCGTGCGCGCCGTAGGCTTTGACCGTGAAGACGGCGGCACGCGCATTTCACTTGCCTCCTCCGCCAAGGACGACGGCGCACCGATACGCATGGCGACCGGCGGCAGCTCACTGACAAACGCCATGGAGCGCATCAGAAACTATTCCTCGCATGAGGATATATTCTATCCCCACGTCGAGCAAATTCTTCTCGGCGAGTCGGCGGCGCGGGTGGGCGTGGAGGATTATCTCTCGTTCTTTTGCCGCTCACAGCAGCTTCGCATCGACATCCCCCTGTATATCGTCAAGGGCGGCACTGCGGAGCAGGCGATACTCGACACCGGCAACGAGGAGCGCGGCATATCCGAAATTCTGCGCACCGAGCAGGCGCGGCTCGCCGTCAGCGGAGACAGCCGCACCTATTCAACGGCGGATATCTATATTGCCCTCGCGCGCAGCGGAGCGGCTCTCACCTGCGCCATAAAATGCGAGCAGTCTGCCGAGGCGGCAAAGGACGGCGACGAGATGCTCACCGCCATTGCGGACGGCTACGCGGTCATCCGGAACGGCAAGCTCTGCGGCTATATCGGACAGGAGCTATCCCCCGCCGTCGGCATAGTCTCGGGCAGCATGGGCATATCAGATATGCTCGTCAGCGGTCCGGACGGTGAGGCGGTTACGCTGGAGCTAAATCACTCCCGCTGCAAAATCACTCCGGTCTGGGACGGCGGCAGGCTTCTCGGCTTTGACTTCAGGATAGAGATGAGCGCCTCGATAAACGAGAGTGAGCGCCCGCTCGATTTATCTGACTCGAGGCAGAACGCGGAGCTGTGCGAGGTGCTGAACGGACAGGTCACGGCGCTTGTGCAGGAGCTGCTTGAGCTGTCTCAGGCTATGCGTGCGGATTTTCTGGGGCTAAATTATATTGCTGAGCTGCACTCGCCGAGAAAATACGCCGCATTGAGCGCAGACTTCCCCGCTCTGCTCCCTGAGCTTGAGATGCGCGTCAGCGTCACAAGCCGAATAAGCCACACGAATAATATAAGCAACGGATGAGGTGAGAGCAGTGGAGAAAAATTATAAGTTCAACCGCAATCAGCTCCTTGCGCTCTGCTCGGTTACGCTGCTTGTACCTGCGCTGCGTCTTGTCCCATCGCTCACCGCAAGCCTCGGCGGACGCGCGGCATGGCTTGCAGCGCTCGGGGCCGCCCTGCCGCTTCTCGGTTACGTTTATTTTATTAGCCGTTTCATGTCACGCCGAAAAAGCGGCGAAGGCATGGCGGAGCTTATTCTCCGCTGTCTCGGCGACCGGGCGGGCGGCGCGGCACTCATTGTATTTGCGCTCTGGATGCTCCTCTACGCCGGCTTTATTCTCCGCTCCGGCGCGGAGCGCATGGTGACAATGATATATCCAGACAGCTCTCCCCTCATTTTTTCGCTTCTCACGGGGCTTATCTCCATAATTGCGGCGCTCGGCTCGGCGCGCTCGCTCGTGCGCTTTGCAAAGCTTGTGCAGCCCGTGGTGCTCGGTACGCTTGGGCTGTTTATACTCTTTGCGCTCACCGCCGTGGACTATAAAAATCTAATTCCTCTCACCTTTTCCGACTCCGCGCCGCTGCTGCTCTCGTCCATGGCAGTTATTGAGGCGGTCGGCGTCGTGCTCTGCTTCTCCTGCTTTTTGGAGTGCGAATGTGAATATAAGCCGCGCCGCTTCAAAAGCTATGCACTCTGGCTCATACCCACGCTCCTGCTGCTTCTGCTTTTGAGCATCGCAGTCATCGGGCGCTTCAGCGCAGAGCTTACAAGCCTGCTGACCTTTCCCTTTTTCACTCTGGTGCGCAATCTGGTTTTCTTTAACGCGCTGGAAAGGCTTGAGGCGCTTATCGTATCGCTCTGGCTCTTCCCCGATTTTTTGCTTGTCTCGGCGCTATTATACTGCGCCCAACACTGTCTGCGCTCTGCCTTAGGCGAAAGAGCCGAGTATCGCGGCGAAAAGCGCTTTGATTTCAGCCGTTTTCGTTGGCTTATTCCGATTTGCGGCGCGCTCAGCATCGGAGCGGCTATTATAATCGCCCCCGACGCCGCCTCCATGACGCGCTGGTCGGAGAAAATAGTCCCCATTATGAATTTAGCCGTGAGCTTTGCCCTCATCCCTACTATATATATAATAGGAAAGCTGCGCAGAAAAATATGAAAACAGGACGGCGATGCCGTCCTGTTCAAGTTATTATAACACTACTATAAAATTACATAGCCGAGATTATTCTGTCTATCTCGCGCGCGATCTCAACAAAGTCCTCGGCGGTCTTGCCCTTGGTCGTCTCCGCCGCCGTGCCTATCCGCACACCGCTCGTCTGCACGGGGCTGCGCTTTTCGTTCGGCACGCAGTTTTTATTCAGCGTGATGCCATGCCGGTCAAGCTCGTCCTGCACCGCCTTACCGGTAAGCTCCGGATGAGTTTTCGACAGGTCGAGCAGGAAAAGATGGTTATCCGTACCGCCGGTGACCACGTCATAGCCGAGACGGATAAATTCCTCGCACATAGCCTTGCAGTTTTCCACAACATTACGGATATACTGCCTGTACTCCTCGGAGCAGGCCTCCTCGGCGGCGATAGCCTTTGCCGCAACAACGTGCTGCAAGGCGCCGCCCTGAGTCCCGGGGAATACAGAGCCGTCAAGCTGCTTTGCAATAGACTGAGTGCAGAATATCATGCCGCCGCGCGGACCGCGCAGGGTCTTATGCGTGGTCGTCGTAATGATATCCGCCTTTCCAAAGGGCGTAGGATGCACACCGGCAGCGATAAGCCCCGCAATATGCGCCATATCGACCATGAAATAGGGTCTGCCAAGCTCCCAGTCCTCATAGCCCTGCTCGCGCTTGACCTCCTCCGCGGTGTCGCAGATGATTTTATATATACGGTCAAAGTCGATTATTCTGGAATACGCGCTTGCGCCCGCCAGCACCAGCGCGGGGCGGTGCTCACGAATCTTTAGCGCGATGTCCTCATAGTTCAAAAATCCGTTTTCGTCAACATCGTAGAAAACGGTGTTGAAAAGTCTGCCGCTGAAGTTGACGGAGGAACCGTGCGTGAGATGCCCACCGTTATTCAAATTCATTGCGAGTATCGTATCACCGGGCTTTATCACGCTGAGATATGCCGCCATATTCGCCTGAGAGCCGCTGTGCGGCTGCACGTTCACGTGATAATCGGTGTTAAACACCTCGCGCCACTTGCGGCAGCAGTATTCCTCTATCTGGTCTACATACTCGCAGCCGCCGTAGTATCTGCCCTTGCGGCCGTTATCCTCGCGCTCTGCGGGGTAGCCCTCGCTATACTTATTGGTCAGGCAGGAGCCCAGCGCACGAAGAACATTGTCGCTGACAAAGTTCTCGCTTGCAATAAGCTCTATATTCTTCTCCTGACGCTCTTTCTCTTTATCAATAAGCTGAAAAACGATGGATTCCATCTCTAACTCCCCTTAACTTACTTGATGAACTCTGCGATGCTGAAATTATCAAAGCCGTCCTTGTACTCTGCCTCGATGCTGTCATAGCAGGCGTCCAGCTTCTCGCCGTATTCCTGATTTGCCGCCATAGCGCGGGCATCCAGCTTCGTGCCGCTTTCGGATGTGCTGAGCACGCTCTCGACCGTCAGCGGCAGACGCATGATTATATGATAGCCGAACTTGCTGAGCACCGGCTCCGAAACCTGATAATTCTCAAGCGCCTTCACCGTGTCCTCAAACTCCGCGACCATGGTACCCGGAGTGAAGATATAGCCGTCGGGATAGGCCTCCTTGCCGGTATCCTCGCAGTATTCCTGCTTGAGCTCCGCAAAGCGCTCCTTGAGCTCTTCTACGTCCTTTATCTCTGCAAGCTCCGCCGCAAGCTTCTCGGCAAGCTCCTTTTTCTCGGCTATCGCCGCGTCGTCCAGCGCCTCGCCGGTGCTGGGGTCGATGGTCATAAGCAGGATATGAGTTGCGTTGAGATAGCCCTTATCCTCGATAAACTTCTCCGCCTTTGCCTCATCCATGAGCTCGCCGTTCTCGCCGTAGAGCTTGGCAAAGCAGTTTTTATAGAGATAATTTATCTCGTTCATATCGTCATAGACCTTCATCGGCAGATAGTAGGTCTCCATTAGCGCAGTCTCAAACTCCTCGTCGCTGACCTCGCCGCCGCAGATATTCTGCATATCGGTCTTGCGCTGCTCCTCAATGGCCTTGATATCATCGCTCGTCAGAGTGACGTCATTTTCCTTGGCAAGCTTTTTAATGCTGTGTATCTGTCGGACATTCTCCTCGGCAAGCTGCACGACATAGTCCTTAAAGCTGATGCCGCTGTCATCCGCCGCATCGTCCCAGGTGACGTTCATGCCGTATGCCGCCATAGAGCTCGACATCTGGTTTATATAGTTGCTGACCTGAATTCCGGAGTAGTAAAGCCAATAGAAATACTCCTCCCATGTGACGTCACTGCCGTCAAGCGTCATGACGACCTCGTCAGGCTCATGGCTTGCGCGCAGCTCGTCAAAGTCAAGCTGAGGCACTGCGGCAGTCTCGGTCTCGCCGACGGTCTCGCTCGGCTCGGCGCTTACCTCGGGGCTTGTCTCAGGCTCTGCATTGTTCGCAGCGCCGCAGCCGGTGTAGCTTATTGCCGCGCCGAACACAAGGCATATGATTATTAAAAGAGCAACAAATTTTTTCATTCTGTTTTTTCCTTTCGGGTTTTGCCGGATAAATTTTATCCGCTGTTTTTGACTATATCACCATATTGACGCATAGGCAAGCAAAAAGCCGAATATTTACCGATTATTTTCATTCTGCGGCCAGTGCGCCCCATTCGCGCACAAATGCTCTTGCCTCGTCGATAACGCGCCCCTTGGCTTTTATCCTCAGGCTTACGCAGGGCTTGGAGCCCGCCTCAAGGCGAAGCCTGCCCTTATATTCGCTTCGGGCGTACATTGCGGAGAGCTTTTCCATGTCGAAGTCACGCAGCGTAAACTTGAGATATCCCTGCTTCTGGGCGATATCCGTAACGCCTGCCTTCCCCGCCTCACCGCGCAGCAGCGCAACATGAATGAGGGCGTTTACTCCCGGGGGCGGGTCTCCGAAGCGGTCGATAAGCTCGTCGGTCAGGTCGTCCGCCTCCTCCTCGCTCCGGATAAGCGCTATGCGGCGATAAATGTCCATGCGCTGCTCCTGCGAGGGTATATATCTGTCCGGTATGTTCGCCGCCACAGCAAGATCCGCCGAGCAGTCGGCACGCAGCGGTACCTCTATGCCCCGCGCCTCAAGCACCGCCTCACTGAGAAGCTTCATATACATATCATAGCCCACGTCTATCATATGCCCCGACTGCTCCGCGCCGAGGAGATTTCCCGCGCCGCGTATCTCAAGGTCGCGCATCGCGATTTTAAAGCCCGAGCCGAAGGCGGCAAAGTCCCGTATGGCGTTCAGTCTCTTCTCGGCGACCTCGGTCAGCACCTTGTCGCGCCGGAAGGTAAGATATGCCGAGGCGCGGCGGGTAGAGCGCCCGACACGGCCGCGTATCTGGTGAAGCTGGGCAAGCCCAAGTCTGTCCGCGTCCTCTATTATCAGGGTGTTGACATTTGGAATATCAATGCCCGTCTCGATTATCGTCGTGCAGACAAGCACCTGTATCTCGCCGTTTGAGACGTTTTCCATCACGTTTGCGAGCATATTCTTATCCATCTGCCCGTGCGCCACGCCGACGGTGACATCCTCAAGCATATCGGTAATCTTCTTTGCCGTGCGCTCGATATCGTCAACTCTGTTATGCAGATAATATACCTGACCGCCGCGCTGAAGCTCACGGCGTATCGCATCCGCGATTATGCCCCAATCGTGCTCCAGCACAAAGGTCTGCACCGGCAGTCTGTCCTCCGGCGGCTCCTCAAGCGTAGACATATCGCGTATGCCGGACATGGCCATATTCAGAGTGCGCGGTATCGGCGTTGCCGACAGCGTCAGCACGTCCACGCCGTGCGCAAGCTCCTTGATATGCTCCTTGTGCGTCACGCCGAAGCGCTGCTCCTCGTCAATGACCAGCAGTCCGAGATCCTTGAACTTTACGTCCTTGCTCAAAAGCCTGTGCGTACCGATGACAAGGTCACACTGACCGCTTGCAAGGTCTGAGAGCACCTTTGACGCCTGATTACCGGTTTTAAACCGGCTCATTACCGCAATGTTTACCGGGAAACCGAAAAATCTTTGCAGTGCGGTCTGATAATGCTGCTGAGCGAGCACCGTTGTCGGCACAAGTATCGCCGCCTGCTTGCCGCTGAGCACGCATTTCATCACCGCGCGCAGCGCTACCTCGGTCTTGCCGAAGCCCACGTCTCCGCAGAGAAGTCTGTCCATCGGCACGGACGCCTCCATGTCGCGCTTTATCTCCGCTATTGAGCGGAGCTGATCGTCCGTCTCCGTGTAGCCGAAGTTATCCTCAAATTCACGCTGCCACTCGCTGTCCGGCGAGAAGGCAAAGCCCGGCAGACGCTGCCTCTCGGCGTAGAGCGCAATGAGCTTTTTCGCCATGTCCTTGGCGGCGCTTTTGGCGCGCGCCCGGGTCTTTGCCCATTCCGTGCCGCCCATTTTTGACAGCTTTACCGGCTTTTCCTCGCCCGCGCCCGTATATTTCGACACCATATCAAGCTGAGTCGCGGGCACATACAGGCTGTCCGTGCCCGCGTAGCACAGCTTAATGTAGTCCTTTTCAAGCCCGTCCACCTGCATTTTCACAATTCCGGCAAATCGACCGATACCGTGATTTTCATGCACGACATAGTCGCCGACCGAGAGGTCGGCGCAGGACTCTATTTTCTGCCGCCCCGGCGGGAGCTTTTTCTCGGATTTTTTCTTTGTTCTGTTTCGGATGAGCTGAGCATCCGTCAGCACCGCAAGCCGTATCCCCGGATATTCCATGCCGGCGGACACGGAGCCTATGCATATCGCGCAGCTCCCCGGCTCCGGAAGCTTATTTATCTCTTTATATATCAGCGCCCGGATATCCTTCCCCATGAAGAAATCCTGCAAGACCTTGGCGCGCCGCTCATCCGCCGCAAGCACCACAACGCGGAAGTCCTGCTTCAGATAGAGCGCGACGTCATCCGCCGCCGCCTGTGCGCTGCCCGCATATGAGGGAAGCTGCTTTGCGGGTATGCTCGTTATCGTCCTCGGCGGCAGGGGGCTTCTTCCCACGGTAAAGGCCTCCGCCATGTACACGGGGAAATCCTCAAGCCGCTTTATCAGCGCCTCCCAGCCGAGATAAAATGCGTCCGGCGACATTGCCAGCACTCCGCGCCGGGTAAGCTCGCGCACATCCTCGGACATCTGCTTTGTATAGTCCCGCGCACGCTCACCGCAGCGCGCCGGCTGGTCAAAGACGACTATGGTGTCCTCGGGGACATAGTCGATGCCGCTTGCCATGGGATATATGACGGGCATATACCTGTCCGCATCGGATATCAGCGCCGCGCCGCGCAGACGGTCTGCATCCGCGCACAGGGTCGCCGCAAGTGTTGCGGCATTTTCGCTCGTGCGGCGACGGCGGTATTTTTCGGCAAAGCTCTCTATTTCGCGGCAGAGCGCCTCCCGCCCGCCTACCGTCAGCTCCGGCAGTGTTTCCGCCGCCGGAAGTATCACGCATTTTTGCAGCGTATCGGAGCGCCGCTGACTTGCAACGTCGAAGTGACCCATGGAGTCCACGTCGTCGCCCCAGAACTCAATTCGCACCGGCTCATGCTCCGAGGGCGAAAAAAAGTCCAGTATGCCGCCGCGCCGCGCAAACTGCCCCGGACCCTCGACCTGCTCCGTGCGCGTATATCCGCAGCGAAGCAGCGCCGCCTCCACGTCCTCGATAGGATATGCTCCTCCCGCGTCCAGTTCAAAGGCGGCGCGGCGCAGAGTCTCCGGCGGCAGGGTCCTCTGGATAAGACCCGGCAGCGAGGCAACGGTGACGGCAGCTCGACCCTCCGCCATAGCGTATAGCGCGGCTATGCGCTTTTGCTCCGCCTGACGCGAGGCGGCCTCGGTCGCGTAAAAGGTAAAATCACGCATACCGAGGCATATGACCTCCTCGCCGAGCATGGAGCGCAGGTCGTTTGCAAAATTCTCCGCCGTTGTGTCGTCCGGGCACAGCACAAACAGCGGCGCGCCGCCCTGAAGCCTGAGTCCGGCGGCAAGGTTTGCCCTGTGTACCGCCGAAAGTCCGGAAACGAGCGCAGGAAGCCCACCGCTCTCCAGTAGACCCGGGAGGGCGGCGGCTTCCTTGTTTTCAAAAATTTGATTTACAAGAAGTTTCATATTTTATTATATTCCCGCCCTCTGATAACTATGCTCTATAGAGCGGCGGGGGAGCTTAGTCCTCCTGCTTTTTCACCGGGCGGATATCTATCATCTTATCCATTGCAAAGGGATTGAGCACACGATTATAAAAATCGCGGATTATCCGATGCTCGACCGGCTCTATTTCATATGTTCCCTTTATGGGCTTTACCATCAGCTCGACCGGCGAGCCGCCTATACGGTAATCGCTGTCGATACGCACAAAGCCGAAGCGCGAGAAGAACTTGCGCAGGCTCTTGAGCATACTGCCGTCCTCATCCTCAAAGGAGGTGAGCTCCGCGATTATGCCCTGTCTGTCGGCGTAGCGCTTATTTATCAGGCGCATTGCGGCAATGCCCACGCCCTTTCCGCGATACCAGGGCAGCACAGCCATGTACTTGAGAAGCACATAGCCGTAAAGATTTTTCGTCAGCACCAGAGCATAAGCCACCTCAAGCGCCGACTCCTCATCATACACGACCAGCAGCTCCGCACTGCCGTTCATAAGCGCACGGTGCAGGCTGAGCTTGGAGATTATCTCTTCCTTTGCAAAGTCCATTTCCAGCAGACCGTAATATCTCTCAAGATCCTTGTGTCCGCATTTTCTGATGTTCAGCATCGTCAACTCTCCTTATTTAACTGCTGTGCGCGGCACAGCGCGGCATATTCGCCGTTTTTCTGCATCAATTCGCTGTGAGAACCCATTTCTATGATGTGCTCGCCCTCGACGACTGCAATAATATCCGCGTTTTTAACGGTCGAGAGTCTGTGGGCGATGATTATCGTCGTCCTGCCCTCGCTCAGCTCGTCAAGAGAATCCTGAATTCGCTGCTCCGTCACGGTGTCAAGCGCCGAGGTCGCCTCGTCAAGAATAAGAATTTTCGGGTTTTTAAGAAATACGCGCGCTATGGATATTCTCTGCTTCTGTCCGCCGGAGAGCATCACTCCGCGCTCGCCTATATAGCTGTCGTAGCCGTCGGGCATTTCCATTATCTCGCTGTGTATCTGCGCCCTGACCGCCGCCTCGACTATCTCCTCATCCGTAGCCTCCGGGCGGCCGTAGCGAATGTTCTCGCGTATCGTCCCGGCGAACATGAACACATCCTGCTGAATAACGCCGATATTGCGCCGGAGACTTGCCTGCGTCACGCGCCGCACGTCCACGCCGTCCACCTCGACGCTGCCGCCGCAGACGTCATAAAATCTCGGCAGAAGCTGGCACAGCGTCGTCTTGCCGCCGCCGGAGGGACCGACTACCGCAAGGCACTCGCCGGGCTTAATGTGCAGATTGATATCCGTCAAAACCGGCACGCCGTTGCCGTAGTGGAAGCTGACGTGATTATAGTCCACCCTGCCCTCGGTCGTTTCAAGCTCTATCGCGTCCGGCGCGTCCTCTATGGTCGGTCTTGTACGCATGACCTCAAGGAAACGCGCAAAGCCCGCCGTGCCCTGCATATAGAGCTCCGCAAACTGCGTGAGCTTGCGCACGGGCGAAATAAAGGTCGATACATAGAGCGAGAAGGTGATGAGGTCTATATAATTCATCCTGTCGCGCATGATGAGCAGCCCGCCCACCGCGATGACCACCACCTGCACTATGCCGGTAGTAAACTCCATGCCGCTGTTAAACAGTCCCATCGAGCGGTAATACTCGACCTTGGAGCCGCGAAACAGCTCGTTTGCGCGGTCAAACTTGTCGCTTTCCTGCTCCTCGTTTGCAAAGGCCTTCGCGGTGCGTATGCCGGAGATGCTGCTCTCGATGGCGGAATAAATCTCCGCCGTTTTGCGCTTGACCTCGATATTGGCCTCCTTCATGCGCAGACGCTGCTTGACGGTAAACCAGAAGCAAAGCGGCAGAGTCATCGCAATGACGAGCGCAAGCTGCCACTGCATCGCAAACATCACCGCAAGCGCTCCCACGATGGTGAGCACACATATCAGAATATTTTCCGGTCCGTGGTGGGCAAGCTCGGTTATCTCAAACAAATCGCTCGTTATCCTGCTCATCAGCACGCCCGTGCGGTTATTGTCATAATAGCTGAACGACAGGCTCTGCATATGCGTAAATACGTCGCGCCGCATATCGGACTCGACAAGCACGCCCATCTTATGCCCTACGACGGTGATTATGTAATAAAGCCATGATTTAAGCAGATACGCGAGCACCATAATGCCCATCACGATAAAAAATGCCTTATATAGCTTGCTCGGCAGCATGACCTTCATCGAATAGCGCGAAACATAGGGGAATATGAGGTCGATGAGCGCGACCGCAAGCGCGCATAGCATATCTATCGCAAAAAGCTTCCTGTGCCCCCCGATATATGACATGAAAATACTAAAGGGCTTTGCGTTATAATTTTTCTTTTCCATTTCATCTTCCGTTATGGCCTTGCATATTTGTCCCGCTCGGCGACGGCCATCTCGTCGCAGCGATTGTTATACACATTTTCCGCGTGACCCTTGACCCAGTGATAGTGAAGCTCGTGCTTTTCGGTGAGCTCAAGCAAGGTTTTCCACAAATCGCTGTTGAGCGCGGGCTTTTTGTCGGACTTTATCCAGCCCTTGCTGCGCCACGACACAGCCCAGCCCTTGCTGAGCGCGTCTATAACGTACTTGGAGTCGGAATAGAGCTCCACAATGCAGGGCTCCTTCAAGGCCTGAAGCGCGGAAATGACGCCCATAAGCTCCATGCGGTTATTCGTCGTCTGCCTTTCGCCGCCGGACAGCTCCTTTTCAACGCCGTTATAGCTGAGTATTGCTCCCCAGCCCCCCCGCCCGGGATTACCGCTGCAAGCGCCGTCAGTATAAATTATGACTGTTTTCATTTGGTATAGTTATTCCTGTATTTTTTGAGCAGGTAGTTATATTCGCTGCGCTCGATAATCCCGTTTTTCAAAAATCCGTTGAGCTGTGCTATGTACTTGTCGCCGTTATCAGGCGTATAGTCTTCCCGCCGCGGCTGAAAGGCTGCGCGCTCCTGCCGAAGGCGCAGGGGCTTTTCTTCCCGCGCGGCAGGCCGAGAAGCGCGCGGAGGCTGCGGCTTTTCGTCGCTGCGGGCATTTGCCTTTTTTGTTGAGGCCATAACTATTCCTATCACCGCAACGATTGAAAGCCCTATGATAATCACGGGCAGTACCGCCATGTTCCCGTCGTTTAACGCTCTGAGGAGCATGAGCAGCAGCACAACCACCGCCCAAGCCGGAGATTTCTTTTTGTTTTTCTTTTTATCGTCCACTTAGCTTCTCCTGAAATCAGTTCTCGGGAGCATCTTCGCTCGCCTCTTCCTCTGCCTCGTCTTCCTTATCGGTCTTTTCGATGCAGATAACGCGGCTGCCCTCCATGATACGCATGATGCGAACACCCTGAGTGGCGCGGCTGAGCAGGGAAATATTTGCCGCCGACATTCTTATTATCGTGCCGTCGTCGGTAATGACGAGTATATCATCCTCATCGTTTACGACCAGAACATCCGCTATCTTGCCGGTCTTATCGGTCACGTTATAGTTCTTTAAGCCGAGACCGCCGCGGCCATGGACGGAGTATTCCTCGACCGGAGTGCGCTTGCCGTAGCCCTTTTCGGTTATCGTCAGCAGTGCCGTGCCCGCGCTCGTGCTGCCCGCGCCTATGACATAGTCGTCACCGCGAAGCCTTATGCCGCGAACGCCGACGGCGGTTCTTCCCATGGGTCTTGCCTCCTGCTCGTTAAAGCATACGGACATACCCTCATGCGTTGCGATAAGAATATTTTCGTTGCCGCCGGTCTGAATGACGGAAATAAGCTCGTCGCCCTCGTCCAAATTCAGCGCTCTTATGCCGTTTGAGCGGATATTTCTCAGCGCTGCCTGACTCATGCGCTTGACGGTGCCGTTGCGCGTGACGAAGACGAGGTAGCTGTCCTCATCCAGTCCGCGGCCGCCAATCATCGCGGCGATCTTCTCCTGATTCTCAGCGCTGTTATCCATCTGGATGATATTGACCAGATTGGTTCCGCGCGCGGTGCGTCCCGCCTCGGGAATATTATAGCCCTTCTTGATATAAACGCGGCCGGCCTTGGTAAAGAAGAGAATATTATCATGCGTGGACGCGGTGAACACCGTCTCCACATAGTCCTCGTCCTTGGTCGTCATTGCGCGGACGCCCTTGCCGCCGCGCCCCTGAGCGCGGTACTCGCTGACGGGCAGGCGCTTGATATAGCCGCCGTGGGTCAGTGTAAAGACGCACTGCTCCTCTTCAATAAGATCCTCCATGTCGATCTCATCGACGACGTCCTGTATCTCGGTGCGGCGCTTGTCACCGTACTTGTCGCGCAGGGCGATAAGCTCATCCTTCAAAACGCCCTTGATAAGCTCGGGATCTGCAAGCAGGCTCTTGAGATAGCTGATCTTCTCCTCAAGCTCCTTATACTCAAGCTCCAGCTTCTCGCGGTTGAGCCCCTGAAGCGAGATAAGGCGCATATCGCATATTGCCTGCGCCTGAACCTCGCTGAGTTCAAAGCGCTTCATAAGATTTTGCTTTGCGTTATCGTAGCTTGTGCGGATAATATGAATGACCTCGTCGATATTATCCTGAGCTATGAGAAGTCCCTCCAAGAGATGCGCCCTCTCCTCGGCCTTGCGCAGGTCAAAGCGGGTGCGGCGGACGATGATGTCCTCCTGGAAGCTGAGATACTCGTCGATGATATGACGCAGGGAGAGTATCCTCGGCTGACGCTGATTATTCACGAGTGCCAGCATATTTATCGAGAAGCTGGATTGCAGCGCGGTCTGGGCAAAGAGTCTGTTCAGCACGACCTGGGGATTTGCGTCGCGCTTGAGCTCGATGACCATGCGCATACCGTTGCGGTCGCTTTCGTCGCGGAGGTCTGAAATGCCCTCAAGCCGCTTTTCGCGCACCTGATCGGCAATATTCTTGATAAGCTGGCGCTTATTCACCTGATACGGCAGCTCATTTACGATTATTCTCGTTCTGTGGTCGCGGCCGTATTCCTCAAACTCCGTGCGCGCACGGACTACCACCTTGCCGCGTCCCGTTGCATAGGCCTGACGTATGCCGCTGCGCCCCATGATGATGCCCTTGGTCGGGAAATCCGGCCCCTTGATGTGCTGCATAAGGTCAGGCAGCGTCGCCTCCGGGTTATCGAGCACGCAGACGCAGGCGTTTATGACCTCGCAGAGATTGTGCGGGGGTATATTCGTCGCCATGCCGACGGCGATACCGCTCGAGCCGTTTACAAGCAAATTCGGGAAGCGGGAGGGAAGAACTCTCGGCTCCTTGCGGCTCTCGTCAAAGTTCGGGTCCCAATCGACCGTCTCCTTGTCGATATCGCGCAGCATCTCGTTTGATATCTTTGACAGCCTCGCCTCGGTATAACGGTAGGCGGCAGGGGGGTCGCCGTCCACGGAGCCGAAGTTGCCGTGTCCGTCAACGAGCATATATCTCATCGAGAAGTCCTGCGCCAGACGAACCATCGCGTCATAAACCGATGCGTCGCCGTGCGGATGGTAACGACCGAGCACGTCGCCGACGCAGGTCGCGGACTTCTTAAAGGGCTTGTCGCTTGTGAGATTATCCTCGTACATGGCGTACAGGATGCGGCGATGCACGGGCTTTAGTCCGTCGCGCACGTCGGGCAGCGCTCTGCCGACGATGACGGACATGGCGTAATCTCTGTAGCTGTCCTCCATTTCGCCAACCAGCTCAGATTCGGTTATGACCTGATTGGGAAAGGCTATATCTTCGGGTTTATAATCTCTCTTATGTGCCATTTGAAGCTAACTCCTCAAATATCCAGATTAACGACGTATTTTGCGTTTGCCTCTATCCATTCCTTGCGCGGCTCGACGTTTTCGCCCATGAGAATGGTGAATATCTCGTCTGCCTTGACGGCGTCGCCGAGCGTGATGCGGCGAAGCGAACGCTTTTCGGGGTCCATGGTCGTCTCCCACAGCTCGTGCGGGTCCATTTCACCAAGACCCTTGAAGCGGCTGATGTCTATCTTTACGTTCGGGTTATCGCCGCGCATTTCGGCGGATATCCTGTCTCGCTCCTCATCGGAGTATGCAACGCGCTGAGTCTTGCCGCGGATTAGCTTATAAAGCGGCGGCACGGCGGAATAGACATAGCCGTTTTCGATGAGCGGGCGCATATATCTGAAGAAGAAGGTAAGAAGCAGGGTTCTTATATGGCTTCCGTCAACGTCGGCATCGGCCATGATAATTATCTTGTGGTAGCGGAGCTTTTCGATGTTAAACTCGTCTCCGATGCCGGCGCCGAGCGCTACTATCATGGGATAGAGCTTGTCGTTGCCGTAAATCTTATCGGCTCTCGCCTTCTCGACGTTCAGCATCTTGCCCCACATAGCAAGTATCGCCTGAAAGCGGCTGTCTCTGCCCTGAATTGCCGAGCCCGCAGCGGAGTCGCCCTCGACGATGTACAGCTCACAAAGCGAGGGGTCGCGCTCGTTGCAGTCCTGAAGCTTGTCGGGCATCTGACCGGACTCAAGTCCGGTCTTGCGGCGCACGGACTCCTTCGCCTTGCGCGCGGCCTCGCGGGCGCGGTTTGCCATCATTGCCTTTTCGAGTATGGTCTTTGCGGTGGCGGGGTGCTCCTCAAAATAGGTCGCAAGCTGATCGTTTACTATGCCGTCAACCAGAGTTCTTATATAGGCGTTGCCGAGCTTCTGCTTGGTCTGACCCTCAAACTGCGCCTCGGGGAGCTTTACGGATATGACAGCGGTTATGCCCTCGCGCACATCGTCGCCGGAAACCTTGTCGTCGCCCTTGATGGCATTTATCTTCGCGCCGTAGGCGTTAATGACTCTCGTGAGCGCGGTCTTGAAGCCGGTTTCATGCATACCGCCCTCGGGAGTATGGATATCGTTTGCAAAGGAGATAAGATTCTCGGCGTAGCTGTCGTTATACTGCAGGGCAATCTCGGCTATTGCGTCGCCCTTGGTGCCGCTGAGGTATATGACCTCCTCGTGCAGCGGGTTTTTATGGCGGTTGAGGTAATTTACAAACTCACGAATACCGCCCTCATAGCACATGGAGTCGCTTTCGCCCTCCTCCGTGCGCTTATCGGCTATATCTATCTGCACGCCGCCGTTCAGAAATGCCTGCTCACGCAGTCTTGTGTGCAGTATCTCATAGTCATATACCGTGGTGTCGAAAAGCTCGGGGTCGGGCTTAAAGGTTACGACCGTGCCGTGCTTATCGGTATCGCCGAGCACCTTCATCTCCTGAGTTATGCCGCCGCGGGCAAACTTCATCTCGTATATCTTGCCGTCCTTATATACCTGGACCTCAAGCCACTCGGACAGAGCGTTTACGACAGATGCGCCGACGCCGTGCAGACCGCCGGAGACCTTATAGCCTCCGCCGCCGAACTTGCCGCCCGCGTGCAGCACGGTATATACGACCTCGAGCGCGGGTCTTCCGGTCTGCGCCTGTATATCAACGGGGATGCCGCGGCCGTTATCGGTGACGGTGATGGTGTCGCCGGGGTTTATGGTGACGGTAATATGGTTACAAAAACCGGCTAAGGCCTCATCAATAGCGTTATCGACGATTTCGTAAACCAGATGATGTAATCCGGAAGACGAGGTGGAGCCTATATACATACCGGGACGCTTGCGCACGGCCTCAAGTCCCTCAAGCACCTGAATTTGTGAAGCGTCATATTCGTTTACTATATTTTCTAAATCTGCCATGTGCTGCCTCCGAGTTAAATATTGAGTGCGCCCGCCTCCGCACGGCGCAACAGCGTCGCCGCGGCCATCTGACTGAGATATACGGCGGTTTTCTCTCCCGACTTGTACACCACGAAGGACTTGGGAATATCCTCCGCTGCATTTATTACATGACCTGCCTTTTCGGACATGGTCAGATATTTTCTTGTAAGATGCGACTGAGAGGTTATATCAAGGTCAAATATGCCGATAATTCCCGCCGTATCTATGACAGTTCCCTTTCCGAGATGAAGATACATCAGCGTATCCTCCCGTTTTCCACAAAGAGCACCTTGCCGCCGGTGCGGCTGGATATGCCCTCGTCCTCGCAGCAGCTTATGAGCGTCTGCCCGCCGCCGATGCGGTTCAGAACAAACTTCTGCCGCTTTTCGTCAAGCTCCGACAACACATCGTCAAGCAGCAGTATCGGGTATTCCCCGGTCTCCGCGAGAAAAATCTCACGCTCGGCAAGCTTCATGGAAAGCGCCGCCGTTCTTGTCTGCCCCTGAGAGGCAAAGCTTCTTGCGCTGCGATTATTTATATATATTTCCAGATCGTCCTTATGCGCACCGGTAAGACACTGCCCGCTCTCAAGCTCCGCTCTCCGGTGGCTCTCCTGATGCTCGCAGATATCGTAATATATCTCCTTTGCACTTGCGTAGACGTTTTTCACGCTGCTGACGGTCTTATATTTTATCTCAAGCTCCTCGCCGCTGCCGGAAAACTCCGCGTGTATCGGTCGCGCCGCCTCGTCGAGTCTCGCTGCAAAGGCCGCGCGGTATCGAATAAGCTGCGCGGAGGCACGGCACATCGCGTCGGAAAAATCGTCCAGCGTGTCGAGCAGGCTGGGCTTTTCGTGCCAGTCCTTTAATATGCGGGATTTATTCTCGTACAGCTTATTGAAATCCGAAAGAAGCTCTGCATATCGCGGGCGTATCTGGGCAATGGCGTTATCCATAAGGCGCCTTCTTACCGCCGCGCCGTCCTTTATCAAATTCAAATCATCCGGGCAAAACAGCACGGTATTCAGCGTTTCGGACAGCTCAGACGCGGTTTTCTTTACCCCGTTTACGCTGATTTTCTTTGCCGAGCCCGGCTGCATGATTATTCTTATCGTCTGCTCCCGGTCATGGCTTGTGACCTCGGCAAGCACTTCCGCCGAGGAATAACCGAAGCCCGTAAGCTCCCGGTCAAACCTCGTGCGAAAGCTCCTGCCGCAGGAGAGAAGATACACGGCCTCAAGCAGATTTGTCTTTCCCTGCGCGTTGCGGCCGGAAATAACGTTTGTCCCGCCCGAAAACTCGACCGTTTCCCATTCGTAATTTCTAAAGCCGTTGAGCGCGATCTTATTGACCCGCATGAGCTTATTCTATCTCAAAGCTGAAGCGGTCAAATTCGACAAGGTCGCCGGGACGCAGCTTTTTGCCGCGCATCGTACACACCTCGCCGTTGACCTTAACAAGTCCCTCGGCTATGACGGTCTTGGCCTCGCCGCCGGTGCCGACGGCCGCCGCGAACTTGAGCAGCGCGTCAAGCTTTATAAATTCTGTATTTATACTTATTTTTTCCATTTTTATCTCTTTTCAAAACTAAATCATGCTCCGGCGTGCAGACGGACGGGGAGTATCATATAGGTAAAGCCCTCGCTGCCGTCGGCGGCTCTGATAACGCAGGGGGAGGAAGCAGTGTTCAGGCAGATTTTCAGCTTATCGGTAGCCGAGGCCTTGAGCGCGTCCATAAGATAGCGGTCGTTAAAGCCGATTTCAAGCCCGTCGCCGCTGCCCTCGCAGGAGCACACGTCCTCCGCCTTGCCTATCGGGGTGGCGCAGCTGCAATCTATGCTGCCGTCGCCGAATATCATGCGGACGGGGTTGCTGTTTTTCTCGCTGACTATGAGCGCGACACGGTCTATCGTGGACATCATCTCGCTGCGCTCGACCTCGACCTCTATCTTGAAGTTGTCGGGGATTGATTTTCTGTAATTGAGGAACTCGCCCTCAAGACGGCGGGTGACTATAACCGTCTCGCCGATGGAGAAGGAGATGTGCTTTGCGCCGACTGCAACGGAGACTGCGTCCTCACTGTCAGTGCAGATGCGCTCTATATCCGAAAGCGCGGAGCCGGGAACGACGAAGCTGCAATTTTCAAGCTTTACGTTCTCAAGCCTTTCACAGCGCTTTGCCAGACGGTAGCCGTCAACGGAGACAAGCGTGAGCATATCGTCCTCAAGCTCAAAGAGAGTGCCGGTATATATCGGGCGCACGTCGCTGTCGGAGACTGCAAAAATCGTCTGATTTATCATGCTCTTGAGTATCTGCTGCGGGAGGGTAATGTTATTTAGCCCGTCAACCGTCGGCATTTCGGGGTAATCCTCGGCGCTGATGCCCATGAAGTTAAATTCGCTCTTGCCGCACTTGACGTTTACGTTATTGTTATGGTCAACGCTTATCGTGACTATGCCGTCGGGCAGGCGGCGTATCATCTCGCCGAAAAAGCGGGAGCCGACTACTATGCTGCCCTGCTCGGAGATATCGGCAGCTATATTGGTATAGATGCCCTTTCTAAGATCGTAGCCCGTGACCTTGAGGTCTATTCCTGCCTGAAGCAGCAGACCCTCAAGCGCGGGAATGGGGCTTTTGGAGGCAGTTGCGCGAGTTGCTATGGCGCAGGCGGACTGGAGAATGTATTTTTCACATGAGAACTTCATTTTCTTTCCTCCGTTAAAAATTTTTCTGTAAGGAATAAAGATAGGATAATATATTTGTTGTAGTTGTTGTAGGCAAAATTATTGTTGAAAAGTCGCTGAAGCCCTTGCGCTGCAAGGAAAAATGATGTTCAGAAAATTGTTGAGAATTTTCACGTTTTGAACATGGGCTGTGGAGTAATATTTTGTCCACAGGCTCGGTTTCAACCTTGAAGACAAAAATGTTGAAAACTCGGTGGGCTTTGTTACTCCGAGGAGTTTATATTGGAGGTGATATCGCGCACTGTCGCCGCCATGCCGGAATCGGTCTTGAGAAGATCCTCGACCTTGCGAATGGAGCTTAAAACCGTAGCATGATTTCGTCCCTCATACTGCGCGCCTATGTCCTTCAGAGAAAGATTTGTAAGCGAACGGATGAGGTACATGGACACCTGACGCGCCATCGCGGTATTCTTGGAGCGGTTTTGCCCGCGCAGATCCTCTTCCTTGAGAGAATAGTAACGCGCCGTTTCACGGATTATTATCTCCGGCGTGGGGATATAGGTGCCTATGCGTATAACGTCCTTTATGGCGCGCTTTACGGAGTCTATGGTGATGACGTCGTTCAGTATTTCCTTATAGGCCGTAAGACGCTTTATGACGCCCTCAAGCTGCCTGATGTTTGCCGTGATATTGGACGCTATGTATTCCACCGCATCGTCTGACAGCAGCAGACCGAGCTGCGCCGCCTTGTTGCGGATTATCGCCATGCGCGTTTCAAAGTCCGGCGGCTGTATATCCGCCATCAGTCCTCCCTCAAAGCGCGTATGCAGACGCTCATCCAGAAGCGACATCTCCATCGGCGGACGGTCGGAGGTCATGACTATCTGGTGCCCCGCCTCATAGATGTTATTGAAGGTATGGAAGAACTCGTTCTGCGTCTGCTGCTTGCCGGCGATAAACTGGATATCGTCAACGAGGAAGAGGTCAACGTTGCGGTACTTCATGCGGAATTCCTCCGCCGTGCCGTCCTTTATCGCCTTTACAAGCTGTATCGTAAACTCATCGCCCTTGACGTAGGCTATCTTCTTCGCCGGGTCGCGGTCGTGTATCTCCTGACCTATGGACAAGAGCAGATGCGTTTTGCCGAGACCTGAGTTGCCGTATATGAAAAGAGGGTTATAGGTCTTGCCCGGATTCTGCGCTACGGCTATCGCCGCCGCGTGAGCAAATTTATTGGAGTTGCCGACGATGAAGCGGTCAAAGGTATAGCCCTCCATCTCGGGCAGGGAATTTTCCTCTTTTTTGACGCTGGTGTAATCATTTATTTCGTCTCCGGCGAGGACGAGTATATCAAAGTCGCAGGAGAAAAGGTCGGACAGGGCATTTTTTATCGTTTCTCCGAAGCGGGAGCAGATAATGCTGCGCTTAAAATCCGTAGTCGTGTGCAGTACAAGGCGGCAATCGTCGATCTCTATCGGCTCACAGTCGGAAAACCATGTTGTGATGGCGGTCGGGGTGAGCTGGGAGGACAGAATTCGCATGATTTCCTGCCAAATATCGTTGAGTGAGTTCATATTTACATACCTCGCCGATTGTATATCTTCTAACTTATATATTATATCAAATATCATGCACCGATGCAAGCTAAATTACATGATATAAATATAAATAAGAAAGACTGTCGGATATTAAGTCTGACAGTCTTTCTTATTTGTGCTTTTTGATAATTATATAATTACAAATACTGGAATATACTTATTTCTTCGGGACTAGTATCTCGATTCCGCCCATGTAGGGTCTCAGTACCTCGGGTATGGTCACGCTGCCGTCGGCCTGGAGGTGATTTTCAAGAAATGCGATGAGCATACGCGGGGGAGCTACGACGGTATTATTCAGGGTGTGCGGCAGATACATCTTGCCGTCTGCGCCCTTTACGCGCATTTTCAGGCGGCGTGCCTGCGCGTCACCGAGGTTAGAGCAGGAGCAGACCTCAAAATACTTCTTCTGGCGCGGGGACCATGCCTCTATATCGCAGGACTTGACCTTGAGGTCGGCGAGGTCGCCGGAGCAGCACTCAAGCTGGCGCACGGGAATTTCCATGCTGCGGAAGAGCTCGACCGAGTAGCGCCACATCTTTTCGTACCAGTCCATGGAGTCCTCGGGCTTGCAGACGACTATCATCTCCTGCTTTTCAAACTGATGGATACGATATACGCCGCGCTCCTCGATGCCGTGCGCGCCCTTTTCCTTGCGGAAGCAGGGAGAATAGCTGGTGAGGGTCTGTGGGAGACTGTCCTCGGGGATGATCTGGTCGATGAATTTACCTATCATGGAGTGCTCGGAGGTGCCGATGAGGTAAAGATCCTCGCCCTCGATTTTATACATCATCGCGTCCATATCGGTCTGGCTCATAACGCCCTCAACGACGTTGCCGTGTATCATAAAGGGCGGGATGCAGTATATAAAGCCCTTATTTATCATGAAGTCGCGGGCATATGCCAAAACCGCGGAGTGAAGACGCGCGATATCGCCCATGAGATAATAAAATCCGTTGCCGGAGACGCGGCCGGCGGCATCCATATCCACGCCGTTGAAGCTCTCCATTATCTCTGTATGATAGGGTATGTCAAATTCGGGGATAACAGGCTCGCCGAAGCGCTCGACCTCGACGTTATGGCTGTCATCGGGACCGATGGGGACGCTCGGGTCGATTATGTTCGGGATATTCATCATTATCTCGTGAATTCTTGCGCCGTACTGCTCCTCAAGCGACTCAAGCTCTGCGAGTCTGTCGGCGTTTGCCTTGACCTGAGCCTTGATTTTTTCCGCTTCCTCAAGCTTGGAGGGATCCTTCTTTGCCTGACCCATGAGCATACCAATCTGCTTGGAGAGGGTATTTCTGCTGGCGCGCAGCTCGCTTGCCTCGGTTATTGCGGCGCGGTTTTTGCCGTCAAGCTCCAAAAGCTCATCGACGAGGGGCAGCTTTGCATCCTGAAACTTCTTTTTAATATTCTCGCGGACGATTTCCGGGTTTTCTCTGACAAATTTTATATCGAGCATTTTATTCTTCTCCCTTTTAGTTTAGCTTTAACAGTGTATCTATCAGCGCTTCCCTGTCGTCCGCGTTGTAGAATACTATCTCTATTTTGCCTGTGCCCTTACCTTCTATCAATCTTACCTTGCGTCCGAGCTTTCTCGAAAGCATTTCTGAGACCTCGGCTGCATAATCTACGCTGATTTCATCGGTTTTTGTGGGGCTTATGCGCGGTTTTTTATTTATTCTGCCCGCAAGCTGCTCCGCCTTGCGCACGGAATAGCCCTTGCTGACTATCTCTCTTGCTGCCTCAAGCTGCTGCGCCGAGTCATTTACGGTAAGTATCGCTCTCGCGTGACCTGCTGACAGCTGTCCCTTCTCGACCATCTCCATGACCGCCGGGGACAGCAGCAGAAGTCGCATTGAATTTGTTATCGCTGGACGCGAGCGGCCGACGCTGCGCGCCGCCTCCTCCTGCGTCAGACCGTATTCCTCAATAAGCAGCTTATAGCCCTTTGCCTCTTCAATCGGGTTTAAATCCTCGCGCTGTAGGTTTTCTACCAGAGCAAGCTCCGCCGTGCGCCTGTCGTCGGCCTCTATCACTCTGACGGGCACCTCAGTAAGCCCCGCCATACGCGATGCGCGCCAGCGGCGCTCACCCGCGATTATCTGATAATAGCCGCTTTCAAGCTTGCGGACGGTTATCGGCTGAATTAAGCCGTACTGTCTTATGGAATCTGCCAAGTCCTCGAGCGCCTGCTGGTCAAAATATTCTCGCGGCTGCTCAATACGCGGCTCGATTTTTGCTATCGGCAGGCTGAACTGCTCCGCCTCATCGTCATATTCATCGGCGCCGAAGAGAACTCCGAGGCCGGTTCCCAGACCCTTTTTTTCCTTTGCTGCCATGTCCCCTCCTTAGTTTTTCGCGCCGCTTTTGGCGTCAAATTCCTCTGCCAGAGCCATATACGCCTTACTGCCCTTGTTGTACTTCTCGTATGCCACGCCCGGAACGCCGTGACTCGGCGCTTCTGAGAGTCTTATACTGCGCGGAATGACCGTGTCGTAGACCTTGTTGCCGAGATACTTTCTCAGTTCGTTTGCGACCTGCGTGGTCAAATTCATGCGTGCATCGTACATGGTTAAGACTATGCCCTCTATTTCAAGGCGCTTGTTCAGGCGCTTTTTGCACATTTTTATGCTTGTCATCAGGTCCGCTATGCCCTCAAGTGCGTAGTACTCGCACTGCATCGGGATAAGCACGCTGTCTGCTGCGACGAGTGCATTTATCGTCAGCAGCTCGAGCGAGGGTGGGCAGTCGATGAAGATATAGTCATAGTCCGTGTAGAGCGGCAGCAGCGCATTTTTCAGGACAAACTCGCGCTTGTCCGTGCCGATAAGCTCAACCGACGCGGCGGCAAGCTCCTTGCCGGTCGGTATCACGTCACCGTAGTCCGTGTGCTTGATACAGTCCTCGGCTGAAACGGTGTTTATTAGAATATCGTATGTATTCGGACGGCTTGACTTTGCAACTCCCATTCCGGAGCTTGCGTTGCCCTGCGGGTCGCAGTCTACAAGTAAAACGCGCTTGCCCGCCATGTGCAGTGCTGCACATAGGTTTACGCAGCTTGTCGTTTTGCCTACGCCGCCCTTCTGGTTTGCAACAGCTATTATCTTTGCCAAGTTCTCACCTCTTGCTTTGTTTGCTGACTGCATTATATCAGCAGAGGGAGCATAATGCAATGTTTCACATGAAACATTTTGATTTTTTCTCGGATGTTTCACGTGAAACAATTACTAAGCTACTAGCATATCAACGTCGGCGACGGTCAAGCCATCATGGAGCGCAAGGTTAATACCATAGGCAATAAGCCGCGCGGCGCGGCGGACGGCGGAGTCAATACTGCGGGGCGTTACGAACATACCGGCAAGAGCCTCGTCTCCGGCGAGTGAAGCGGCGTCTATGACCGTTGGGACGCCGACGGCGGCAACGGGTATGCCGAGAGTATCATAGCTAAGCGGCTCACGGTTGTTGCCGACGCCGGAGCCGGGTGCTATGCCGCTACTGCAAAGCTGAATACTGCGGCACAGGCGCGAGACATCGGCGCCGGCAAGAGCATCGACAACAATAAGGCAGTCGGGGCGGAAATCATGCAGCAAACTTTTAATAATTGCGGCACTCTCAATGCCGGTCGTGCCCAAAACTCCTGTACGGCAAAGCGCGGTCGAGCAGAACGACTCAAAACCGGGGCTTGATTTCAAATGCCGGGTGACAAGGGTATAGGCAGCGGTGAGGCTTCCGAGAGCATCGGGAGTAATATCGGGATTGCCGAGGGCTGCAATAAGCGCGGAATTGATTTCGGAGGGCAGACAGCGCCGCAGAAGCTCTGCGACAGCCTTGGCCGCTCCGGGGAAATTATCGCCGCCGCGATCCATGATAGACGGAAGCTCAAGAGTGTAGTATTTTCCGATGGGCTTTGAGAGCGCCTTAGCGCCGATATTATTAAGAATTTGAACGGCACTGACCGAAAAGCCGTAAAGCATTTCATTCTGCGCCGATACGCCCTGAAGCTCGGTAAGCTCTGGGGCTTTTGCAAGCGCAATGCGATGAGCCTCGCTTGCAAGGTCAGTCCTTACATTTATTGACATAGCATACTCCTTTGACAATCAATATGTAGTATATTTTCCCCGGCTTTTGAGGTATAAATAACAAGAGAAAAAAATATTTGTTTTTTTGTAAAAAGTACTTGATTTTCAATAAGTTCTTTGCTATAATCAATAAACGCGAGTCATGTTGACTCAATTTTATAGGAGGAGGTGGCGATCGAAACATGGCCAACATTAAATCTTCTGCCAAGAGGGACGAGAAGTCCAAGGAGCTCAGAGCAAAGAACCGCGCTGAGAAGACCGAACTCAAGACCATGATTAAAAAGTTTGACGCAGCCGTTGCCGATGGCAACCGCGATGCAGCCGTCAGTGCCTATAAAGTTGCCGTTAAGACTGTTGACCGCGCGGCCGGTAAGGGTCTGCTGCATAAGAAGAATGCGGCACACAAGAAGTCCGCGATGGATCTCAAGCTCAACGCTATGGAGTAAAGCATTAAACGAAATTAAGACACGGCTTAGGCTGTGTCTTTTTTTCATGCACAAATTAAGTTGACGAAAGGCGCAAAGCGAAATATAATCGGATATGCCCACAGCGCATATTAAGCACAAAATACGCCGAGAATGTTGAAAACTTTTGCTTTTCACGCGGCTAAGACATAAAAATAAGCACTAAAAAAGAAAAATTCTCAACAAAAATGATAGAAATGTTATAAAAGGAGAACGCGCCATGAAAAAGCTGATGCTAATTATAAATCCTGCGGCGGGGCGCGGCGGCTTTAAAAGCGGGCTTGGAGAAGCACTCGACCTGCTTGATAAGGGCGGCTTCCGCACGACGCTGTATTTTACCTCCGGTCGCGGCGATGCGACGGAGTTTGCGGAACGCTTCGCGGCCGATTTTGACGTCGTTGCCTGCATCGGCGGCGACGGCACGCTCAGCGAGGTATTTGCGGGGCTTATGAGGATAGAAAATCCCCCGATGCTCGGTTATATCCCGATGGGCACGGCAAACGACGTTGCAACGACCCTCGGTCTTCCGAAAAACGATACGATAGGCGCGGCACGGCGCATAATCGAGGGCGAGCCGCACCCCTTCGACGTCGGCGGCTTCGGAGACAATCAATATTTTGCCTACATTGCGGCCTTCGGCGCTTTTACCGAGGTGAGCTACGCCACGCCGCAGAACCAGAAAAAGCTTTTGGGGCATCTGGCATACGTCTTGCAGGGTATGGCGGCCCTGCCGAGGCTGGAAAGCTACAACACCCGCGTCGAATATGACGGGGGCGTGTTCGAGGGAAGACTTGTGTACGGCAGTATGTCAAACTCCACCTCGGTCGCGGGTATAGTCAGGCTGCGCGACGAGATGGTCTGCCTCGGCGACGGCGAGTCGGAGCTGGTGCTGGTGCGAGAGCCGGAGAGCGTCGTGGGCTTTGGCGAGATAGTGGACAGCGTGCTCAGCCAGCGCTTTGACAGCGACAAGCTCCTGATACTGCACACAAAGCAGGCGAAATTCACCTTCGATAAGCCAGTTGCGTGGACGCGCGACGGAGAGGCCGGGGGCGAATTTCAGGAAATCGTGCTGAGAAACTACAAGGCGCCGGTAAAAATGATATTCTGAATCGGTATATGTCCCGCTCTTATCCTCGGTGAAATACACCTCAGGCTTCACGGATTCGCTCTTGGCCTCAGTCAGTCTGCCGCAGGCGCCAAGCGCAAAGAGCGCCGATATGCAAAGCAAAATTGCGATAATCTTTTTCATGTTTATATCTCCTTTCTGCTCCATATCTTAACGCACTGCGCAAATCTGCGCCACATAAGAATTCTTAAATCATAGTATTTTTCCTGTGTACTCGAATTGATGTCCTCCAAGCTCTATTCTGAGTATAAATGATAGACTGTCACCATCCTGCATCGCTTGGGGCAGACTTGCGGTAAACTTGCGGTATTCCCTCTGCTCCACGCTCGGCTCTTCTCCGGGACGTGAAACGGTGATTTCCTCCGTTCCGTCCGTCACGGCGACACTGCCCTCCGGCAGTTCGGCTCCGTTGAGGATAAACACAAGCTCCGCATTCTCTATGCCGCTGCCCGTGAGCCGAACTCCATATAGCCCCTTCTCAGCGTCAAAGTCATAGAGCAGCTCCGGTCCCGAACCGCAGCTTTTATCCGCGCTGTATTCTTCAACCTCCTCGCCCCGCTCAAGGCTCATGCGCAGCTTCACAATCGGCAGTGCTCCCACGCCGAACCTGCTCTCATAGGCTGCAAAATCCTGCGGTGTCCACAGGAACGAAGCCGACCAGTGTCCCGCGTCTATCTCTTCCCGCGTCAGAATGAACTCTTCAAACGCCCCTCCGTCCCGCGTGTCTATCGCCTCTACCCTGACCGCGCTTACGGTCTGCGGCTCGGCTATCACGGCGTCGGTCACGCAGTATGAGCCGTTGATATACGCAAAATATATGGCGCTGCCGGGAGCGGGAGACGCCGTCACGGGCACTTCGGTTTCTGCCGCCGGCGGCTCCGGCAACGGCGGCTCGGTTTTGGGCTTCACCTCGCCAAGCGCAAGTATACATACAAGCAGCGCAAAGGTCGCGGCATAGTACACCCATTTCTTCCGCTTTTTCCCTGCCGCGGCGGTATTATCGGCGCAGCCCCGGTTAAATTCGTCTGGCAGCGGCGCGGCCTCAGGAGGAAGCGGCGAAAACTCGCCGGATTGTCTTCTCTTCATGCGGCTCATTTACTATGTACGTCAAGCTGCGGGAACGGGCACTCTATCCCAAGGCCGCGCAGGCCGAGCAGCAGATCCCGGTTCAGGCTGCGCTGTGCCGCATAGATGTTCTTCTCCGTAACGTCCACGCAAAATCGCAGGACAACTGCCGATTCGCCAAGCTCCTGCACTCCGAGATACACCGGCACAGCGTTCATCCGCTCGCGGTTCGCCTCAAAGATTTTCTCCAGCAGTGCAGGCAGCTTCTCCTCCAGCTTCTCTATATCCGTATCATACGGTACTCCAATATCCGCAACCGCCTTTGAGCTGCGCTCGGAGCGGTTCAGGATATTTCGCATGTCCGAATTATTCACGATTTTTATGTTGTCGCTTGCATCCGTGATGCAGGTGGTGCGCAGCCCAATGCTCGTGACAGTGCCCCGGAAGCCGCCTACCTCGACTATATCCCCGACATTGTATTGGTTCTCAAACAGCATGAACAGCCCCGTCACCATATCCGCAATGAGACTTTCCGCGCTGAAGCCCACTATCAGCGCCAGAACGCCGACGCTCGCGACGACCGCCATTATATTTACTCCGAGTATCGTCAAGCCCCAGCAGAGTATCACAAGCGCCGCGGCATAGCGAAGTATGCTCATGCTGAGCGTAATCAGACTGCGTGCTCTGCTGCCCGCGGGATGCAGCAGTCCGAGTATGGCGACTGCGAGCTTTTCCACGAGCAGTACCGCCGCCGCCATTGTCAGCAGGCGCAGAAGCGTCTCCGCCACCTGCCTGCCCTGTACCGACAGCGCTTCCATCTGAAACGCCCCACTGCCGAAGCCCAGCGCCAGCAGCGCAGTAAGCGCCGCGGCAGATATGATAAGAGAAACCCAGCTTTTCTTTTTCATGCAGATCACTTCTCCTTATCAGATAAGTACTTATAATTATATAGCAAAGCGTTCTGCTGCGCAATACAAAACGGCGGACAACATTAGCGGGCGCGCAAAAAGTTTATAAAAATATTGCAAAAGCCGCAAGGACTGTTTATAATAACAAAATACGGCACACGCCGTATATTATTCACAATTATGAGTGCCGCCCGGCACAAAGAAAGGAAAGGTGCCATTATGAAGCATCAGAAAATTGCCGGTATATTTGCCGACGCTTCCGCTTTTGATGGGCAGAAGATCAGAGTCTGCGGCTGGGTCAGAACCGTCCGTGACCTGAAAAACTTTGGATTCATCGAGCTTAATGACGGCAGCTGCTTCAAGTCGCTGCAGGTCGTGTTTGAGAGGGGCGCTCTTAATAATTACGATGAGATAGCCAGACAGAACGTCGGTGCGGCGCTGATAGTGGATGGTACGCTTGTGCTGACTCCCGAGGCAAAGCAGCCCTTTGAGCTGAAGGCGGATGCGATAACGGTCGAGGGCGCGTCCACTCCGGACTATCCCCTGCAAAAAAAGCGCCACAGCGTTGAGTTTCTGCGCACGATACAGCATTTGCGTCCGAGAACCAATCTCTTCTCCGCGACCTTCCGCGTCAGAAGCGTTGCGGCGCAGGCTGTGCATGAGTTTTTCCAGAGCCGCGGCTTTGTCTATGTCAACACCCCGATAATCACAGGCTCCGACTGCGAGGGCGCAGGCGAGATGTTCCGCGTGACGACGCTCGACCTCAATAACCTCCCACACAAGGAGGACGGCACTGTAGATGACAGCAAGGACTTCTTCGGCAAGCCCACGAGCCTGACCGTTTCCGGTCAGCTCAACGCCGAGAACTTTGCCATGGCCTTCGGCGATGTATATACCTTCGGCCCGACCTTCCGCGCAGAGGTATCCTACACTCAGCGCCACGCGGCGGAATTTTGGATGATAGAGCCGGAGATGGCCTTTGCCGACCTCAACGACTACATGGACACCGCCGAGGCGATGGTGAAGTATATCATAAACCGCACCATGGAGCGCTGCCCGCAGGAGATGGAGTTCTTTAACTCCTTTGTTGACAAGGGACTTCTGGAGCGCCTGCACAATGTCGTTTCCAACGACTTCGGCAGAGTGAGCTACACCGAGGCCGTGGAGATACTCCAAAAGAGCGGTCACAAGTTCGACTATCCAGTCGAGTGGGGCATCGACCTTCAGACCGAGCATGAGCGTTATCTCACCGAGCAGGTGTTCAAAAAGCCCATCTTCGTCACCGACTACCCGCGTGACATCAAGGCCTTCTATATGCGCCAGAACGACGACGGAAAGACCGTCGCGGCGGCGGACTGCCTTGTTCCGGGCGTGGGCGAGATAATCGGCGGCAGCCAGCGTGAGGAGCGGCTCGACGTGCTGCTTGCGCGTATGAAGGAGCTTGGCCTGAAGGAAGAGGACTACTGGTGGTATATCGACCTGCGCCGCTACGGCAGCTGCCGTCACGCAGGCTTCGGTCTCGGCTTTGAGCGCATGGTGATGTATCTCACCGGCGTGAGCAATATCCGCGACGTTGAGCTTCATCCCCGCACCACCGGCAACGCAGATTTTTAATAATTATTATATTGAAACCGGCTGTATCAATGCGATACAGCCGGTTTTGAGTATTTTATGATAATATTTATTTTACCCTGTCGTCGCCTCGGTTTGCCCTGCGCAGACCTATCTCCGTTCCCTTGAGGATGCGGACGTAATTTTCCTTATGCTTCATGATTATCGCAACCGTCGCTACGCAGAGGATGGACGCGAGCAGCACGCTCCCCGCCGTGATGCCGAAATAGGTCGGAACAAGGATAACGGTAGTCACGGTACCGACGACGATATAGTCCGTAATGAGCGTCACGATCGCCACGACGGCGAGGACGATAAGCGCAAACTTCCAGTTGAGGGCGATGGTCATGCCGAGATAGGAGGCAAGCCCCTTGCCGCCGCGAAAGCGCAGATAAAACGGGAACATATGCCCGAGCACGCAGGCGACGCCCGCCGTAGCGCCGATAAAGGGCAGACCGGAGCAAAAATGCTTTGCCAGCACCACTGCAAGCACTGCCTTGCCGATGTCGTGAGCGGCGACGATGATACCCGCCTTCCAGCCCATGAGTATCATGGCGTTTGACGCGCCGAGGTTGCCGGAGCCGCCATTACGCATATCGACACCGCGCAGCCGGGAAAGATACAGCGCCATATTTGAGCAGCCGATAAGGTAGCTCATGAGGATAACTAAAACGTAGCGGATAATGGTCAAAAAAACCGCCCCCTTTTTCTCGGAATAGGATAGTCAGATAATCAAAATCTGTACCATCGCTTGACAAGGGCAAACGCGGTTTTGACGGGAGGAAATGCGCTCATACTTCGTCAAGCCCCTTGACAATACGGCAGTATTCCCTGCGGGTCTTTTCTCGTCTGAACACATTTCCGCTCCGACAAAACTGCTTCGCACCTGACGGCGATGGATTTTCGAGTGATTTTTGCTTTTTGAGATGAAGGCGGGCCGGCGCCCGCCAAGGCGAAAAGGGTAAAAAGCGCCGAAAAGGCGCGCCGTCAGGCGTGTCTGCCCTTATCAAGCGATGGTAATGTATAGACATTATAGCAGAACTATTTCCCGCTGTACAGTAGTTTAAAAATTTTTAATTATTTTAAGTTACGAGAGCGCCGTAGCTCAGTATGCCGAGTGTGTCACGGTAAATTCCGGGAAAATCGGACAGCGGCAGCGGATTTGTTCCCTTGCCGAGCTCAAGGGTATAGCCCGGTCGGTCGTAATCCTGAATAAACCAGTCCTTGTAGCCCGCAAAGCCCGAGGAATACGGAGTATTCTCAATCGCGTAGCCCGAGAGCGAGGAAAAAAGCTCCGCAATGGCGCGGGAATTTGCCGGCTCATAGTCGAGATAGCGCCAATATATCACGCGCCCCTGACTGTGAAGCGACAGCGTCAGCGCCGGGTCGAGCGTGAGCGTGAAGTCGTACATTGCGCGGCTCTCAGGCGCGGACAGCGGCGCGGGGCCTACAAAGTCCGCGGGTGCGGGCGAGTCTATGCCGAGCGTAAGCTTGTTGCTCCTCGCCTGCTCCCAGCCCGCCGGATATTGAAGATTAAGGTCTGTACCGCGGATGTTCGCCTTCCAGCCCGAGGGAAATGAAAACTGCGGATATCTCATGGCGATGCTCTGCGCTGCGGAAAAATACTCGCCCTGACTAAGCTCCCCCGTCACAAGGTCAATGCCGTCGGGGTTTACGGCGGGGATTATATATATTGAAGCGTAGTCGAAAAGCTCCGCCGCGCTGCGGGCAAAGATATCGCCGCCGCGCGAGAAGGCGGAGGCAAGCTCCTCGGCAAATTTCAGCAGCACCGGCGTAGTCAGCCACTCGTTTGCGTGATGCGAGGCATTGTAGAGAACCCGATTTTCCCCACTTCCGAGCTTGAGACTCCAAATTGGCTTCCCCATCACGCTGCGCCCTATCTCCCCTGTCGTTATGAACGGATATCGCGCCGCAAGTCCCCGCACGCAGTAGCCGACCAGCGCCGCGCTGTAGCTTATATCCGTCGGCACAAGCTCAAAGGGCAGCGGCACGACGAGCTGCGCCCCGGTCTGCGGAGCTATAAGCCCCGGATTTGCAAGCTCTATCGCCGCCGGGTCCGTGGAATATGCCGCCGCGATGCCCTGCAGAGTGTCTCCGGGTCTTACGGTGTGTATCGCGTAGCCCGTATAGTAGGGCAGCAGCGCCCTGTGTGTCTGATTGCCGGCTATGCCGTCTGCGCCGAGAGCTTTTGCTCGCTGAAAGCGCAGTAAGGCGTGGCGCGTCGCGCTGCCGAATATCCCGTCCCGCGCCAAGGGACCGAAGCCCGCGCGCTCAAGCCCAAGCTGCAAAAGCTCCACGGACGGACCTATGCTGCCGTATTTTAATATTCTCATAGCCTCACCCCCGGTTCTGAAAATATATGCGGAGACTGCGGCGAATATGCGCCGCGCAAAGATGACGTTAAAATTTTTGCGTATGTCGTAAAGCGGCTGACAAGATGGTCTGATAAGTATTGAACATACTGCTTTTTAAATGGTAATATGCAAAAGCTAAATTGTACAGCTTGTACAAGTTGTAGTGAAAAACGCTAAGGAGGAAAAAACATGAAAAAAGCTCTTGCACTTATCCTTGCCCTGTGCATGGTGTTTGCACTCTGCGCCTGCGGCGAGACTGCTCCCAAACAGGATCAGAAGACCAATACCGACGCACCCGCCGTGGAAGATACCGGCTGGGCGCCCAACGGCCCGGTGACCCTTGTTGTTTCATATAAGGCAGGCAACGGCACCGACGTTACCGCGCGTATCCTTGCAAAGTATGCAGAGAAGTACATCGGTCAGACCATCGTTATCGAGAACGTTGACGGCGGCTCCGGCTCTCTCGGCTGGTCGCAGCTTGCAGCGGCAAAGCCCGACGGCATGACCATCGGCTTTATGAACCTGCCGAACTTCAACAGCTCCATCGTCAAGGGACTCGGCACCTACACCACCGCAGACTTTGCGGCTATCTGCAACCACGTCACCGAGACCTCTCTGGTCATCTGCCGTGCCGATGAGACTCGCTTTGACGACATTGACGGTCTTGTAGAGTACGCGAAGGCAAACCCGACCGTCGCCTCCACTAACGGCGCACAGGCCTCCAACCACATCGGCGCACAGGCCTTTGCAAATTCCGCAGGCTTTAAGTACACCGACCTCCCCCAGGGCAACACCGCCGATGAGCTTCTGTCCCTGCTGGGCGGCGAGGCTGACTGGTGCGTAGTCAAGGCCGCCGATATTGCCGGTCGTACCGACGTTAAGGTTCTGGCGGTATTCGCTGCCGACCGTCTGCCCGAGTATCCCGACGTCCCGACGCTGGGCGAAAAGGGCTACTATGACAAGTGGCTCGGCTCCTCCCGCTGCATCGTCGCCCCCGCGGGCGTGAGCGAGGAGGTCATCAAGTTCTACGAGAACGCCTTCAAGATGGCTATGGAGGATCCCGATTACCTCGCAGCCGCTGCCGAGTTTGTCACCGATTATCAGGATGCCGCCGCTACCGCCGCTCTCATCGAGGAGCAGCAACAGTTCACCGAGAGTCTGGCCTCCGGCTTCTGGAACGACTGAGCAGGAGAAATAAGCTGATATTTTGTGCAGGGGAACTTGTATAAGCTCCCCTGCACGGGCAATCTGAGATTTATAGGAGGGAACGTCCCTTGAAAATGAAGAAAACCGATATAGGCGTTGTCGGCTTTATGTATGCGGTGTGCGCATTTTTCTATGTGTACAGCTTCCAGCTTTCCGCCACGAGCAAGACCTATCCCACATTCACGATAGCCCTGCTCTTCTGCCTTACGACCCTGTATCTTATCCAGATGATAATTTCTGCGCGTAAATTCGGCGTGGAGAGCGGCGCACAGGAGGTATTTGCGGGCTTTAAGCCGGTGCAGTTTGTCGTCTCGCTCGCCCTCACCGCCGTATATTTCTTTATGATGAAGTATCTCGGCTTTTTCAGCGCCACGGTCATATTCATGTTCGCGTCGCTGCTTTATCTGAGAGTACATATAATCCCGGCGGTGGTGTCCGTCGTCGTCATGAACCTGCTGATTTACTTTGCCTTTGTGAAGTTTCTCGGCGTCAGGCTGCCCTCCGGGCTGCTGTTTTAAGGAGGGTGTAGATCATGCTTGAAACCTTACAGCTAATGGGCCAGGGCTTTATAAGCGCTCTGACTTGGATAAATCTCCTTGCGATGGTGGGCGGCGTTACGCTCGGCATCGTTATCGGCTGCCTGCCTGGGCTCTCGGCTGCAATGGGCGTTGCGCTCATGCTGCCCCTGACCTTCACCATGAAACCCGACACCGGACTTATCGTCCTCGGCGCCATCTACTGCGGCGCTATCTTCGGCGGCTCCATATCCGCTATACTTATCCACACCCCCGGCACCCCGGCCTCCGCCGCGACTGCCATCGAGGGCTATCAGATGACGCTCAAGGGTCAGGCGGGCAAGGCGCTTGCCACCGCCTGCTGGAGCTCCTTCTGGGGCGGACTTCTGAGCTGCATCTCGCTCTACTTCTTCGCTCCCATACTCGCGCAGCTTGCGCTCAAGTTCATGTCGGCGGAAAAGTTCTGGCTCGGCATCTTCGGCCTTACGATTATTGCGGGCGTATCGAGTAAGAGCATCGTCAAGGGACTCATGTCCGGCGCACTCGGTCTTCTCATATCCTGCATCGGTCTTGACCCCATCGACGGCACCAAGCGCTTTATGTTCGGTCAGGCGTTTCTCGCCGAGGGCGTAAACGTCACCTGCGCGCTCATCGGACTTTTCTCCATGTCTCAGGTGTTTATACTCGCCGAGAAGAAGATAGTCGAGCGCGAAAAGGCAAAGAAATTCTCCGACAAGATAATACTCACCAAGGAAGAGAAGAAAATGCTTGCCCCGACCGTTATCCGCTCCTGGATAATCGGCAATATCATCGGCATTCTTCCCGGCGCGGGCGCGTCCATCGCCTGCTTCATGGGCTATAATAACGCAAAGCAGTTTTCCAAGCACAAGGAGGACTTCGGTCACGGTGCGATTGAGGGCGTCTGCGGCTCTGAGGCTGCAAATAACGCCGTCACCGGCGGCTCCCTGATACCGATGCTGACCCTCGGTATTCCCGGCGAGTCCGTTACTGCAGTTCTCATGGGCGGTCTGGTAATTCAGGGTCTTGCCCCGGGACCGGAGCTCTTTACAAAGCACGCCGCCATGACCTATACCTTCTTCGCCGGCTTTGTGCTCGTGCAGTTTTTCATGCTGGCTGTGGGTATGCTCGGCTGCCGCGGCTTTGCGCACATCTCCCGCCTGTCTGACGCGATACTCATTTCCTGCGTGACGGTGCTCTGCTTCGTCGGCTCCTATGCCATCCATAAGAACCTCAGCGACGTGGTCATCATGCTCATATTCGGTATTCTCGGCTACCTGATGCGCAAATTTGACCTCAACACCGCCGCCGTCGTTCTGGCGCTGATACTCGGTCCGATAAGCGAAAAGGGACTTCGCGGCGCGCTGCGCGTCAGCGGCGGCGATATAAGCTGCCTCTTCGCCTCCCCGGTGAGCTGGGTCCTCATCATCCTGAGCATCATCGGCATCTTCTCTCCCTTCCTTATGGCGAAGTTTGAGAAGAAGGTCACCGGCGGCGAGGTACTCGAGGAGTAATATATTATTTTTATAAACTGAAAACAGCTATGGGTGCTTTGCCCATAGCTGTTTTACATTGAACTATGCCCCTCGAGCCGCAGCAGTGCGCGCTTGCGCTCGAGTCCCCCGGCGTAGCCCGTGAGACTGCCGTTGCTGCCGATGACGCGGTGACAGGGAATTATTATCGAAATGGGATTGCGCCCGACCGCGCCGCCCACCGCCTGTGCCGATATTGACGCTCGACCGAGCCGCGCGGCAAGCTTTTTTGCTATCGCGCCGTAGCTCGTGAGCTGACCGTATGGTATCTCGCACAAAATATCCCATACGCTTTTGGCAAATTCGCTGGACTCCGGGGCAAGGCGTAGACTCTCCGAGCCGATACGCTCTCCGGAAAAATATGCGTCGAGCCATGCGGCAGTATCGGATAATATGCCGCCCGCGCCGGGGACGGACTGCGCAAAGAATTCGGCGCTCGGAAAATGCCTCTGTCCCTCAAACCATAGCCCGATGAGCGCATCATCCCTTGCCGCCAGAATAATTTTCCCGAGCGGCGAGCGGTATTCGTCCCTGTAGATCATCTCTTAGCCCCCGCCTTGAGCCGAACCGCGCCCAGGATATATATCGCCGGGATAATCACGCCGCTGAGCCAGACATAGACGCTTGCACCGTAGCCGACAATGATCTGCATGAGATTTGCCGCAAGCCCGAGTGCCAGCGCCGCCGTACCCCAGCCTATGCACCTGTGCGCAAGCAGAGGCTCCTCACAGTAGAGCGCGCCGAAAAAGCCCGAGACAAGCTCCAGCACGCCGCCTGAAACCGCCGTGATTATCGCCGCACGGTAGAGCCAGACGTGCGCCGCGTCAAACAGCCGCAAATTCATCGCCGAGGCAAAGAAGTTCAGGCAGGTGAAGGCAAAAAACGCCCGCACAAGCGCCGAAAAAAACAGCAGCACGCTCGTATATTTGAGTAAATTCCCCTTTTTCATGTGCCTACCTCATATCAGTAAAATCATAAAAATTTTATCATATGCGCGGGATGTTTTCAAGAAGCAGCATCGTGTACGGCGCCAAAAGAAACAACATAGAATGTTGAAAGATTTAAGAATTTTTATGTGGCGGATTTTCATATGGAGTGATATTCTATGCTGCGAAAGGGGATGCATCCATGAAAAAGATAATCGCTTTCCTGCTCTGTGCGGCGGCACTCTTTGCGCTCTGCGCCTGCGGCAGCGTACCGGATAAGGTTTATTACGTCATTGACGAAAGCGGCAGCTATACAGACTCCGTGGGCAATAATTACGAGTATTCCTATAAGCTTCCGGCCTTTTCGGGCGGCAGTGAGGACGCAGAGAGGATAAACAAGCGCCTTGACGCGACTCTGCGCCCCATAATCGAGGGGGAGCTTGAGGCAATGAAAAGCGGCGTTAGCCTGACGGCAGGCTCTGTGCTCTGCGACGTGTATGAAAACGGCGATATCACCTCCGTGCTCGTCTCGGTCTGTTATCCGAACGATTACGTTGAGTATTATACCGCGAGCATGAACATGCGCGAGGGCCGCGAGATGAATAACAAGGACCTTGCCGCCATCCTTGGTGTTGAGCAGTATGCCCTGCCGGATGCGCTCCGCGCGGCGGCAGCGGCAGCGGTGCAGGAGCTTTACGCCGGGTACGGAGAGCTTTCCGGTGAGGGCTTTGCAGATGTTAACGGATTTTTTGAGAAAACTATGGCCAAAATCGGCTCCGACGAGTGGAATCCGACGCTGTTTATAAACGGCGAGGGAAAGCTATGCATGATTTGCGAGGTCATGTCCCCCGTCGGGCGCTACAATCAAATTTTTACTCTCTGAAATATTTTTATATCAAAACAAAACCGGGACCGCTTAGCTAAGCAGTCCCGGTAATATTATTCGGTTTTATCACTTTTCCTGAGCAGCCAGTCAACGCTTACACCGAGAACCTCTGACAGCGCCGCAAGCTCTATATCTGTCACGGGGCGCTTTTGACCCTCAAGCAGCGACAGCGCGGGAACACTGATATCTATGCCCCGAGTTTGAAGCCGTGCGAGCAGCTCCACCTGCTTTAGCCCGCGCATTTGCCGCGCCTCGGTCACCCGTGCGCCGACAATATTCTTGTTTCCAAGCTCCAACCTGCGCTGTCTCATGAAATCACTCCTGACAACACAAGTATATGTGAAGAGTTGGTTGACATATTTGGTATTACCAAATATAATCAAAATATTTAATAATACCAAATAAAAAGGAGCGATAATTATGGAGCTTTATAAAGAACTGTATCTCTATTTGTTTAATAAGGTGACGGATGCCTTATCAAGCGCGGATGCCGAAGATGTTGAAAAAGTAAAAGATATTCTCCGCGAAGCTCAAATAAAATGCGAAGAAATGTACATAGAGAGCAACGAAGAGCCGATTTAATAATTCACCCGAGGTCGATATCTATTGCGAAAAGACCGCCCGCGCCGCCGGAATAGAGATAGAGCAAGTTGTCCGTGGGCTTAAACTTCCCCTCGCGCGCCATTTTAACAAGCCCCGCAAAGGCCTTGCCCGTATAGACCGGGTCGAGGAAAAGCCCCTCGTTTTCCGCCATCATGCGAATGGCGGCGTTGCCCTCGGCGGAGGGGATAGCGTAGCCGGGACCGCACATATCCACAAGATGCACATCGTCACGGCTCGGCGTGAAATCAAGCTCCATGAGAGCCGCCGTCTCCTGCATGATGCGCGTTGTTATCACGTCAAAGGGATCGGAGTCCACCATAAGACCGACGGTCTGCGTCTGCGGCATAAAGAGCCTTGCGCCCAGCGCTACACCCGCGTGAGTGCCGCCGCTGCCCTCAGCGCAGCAGACATAGTCAAAGTGCAGCCCGGTGTCTGCTATCTCCTTCATGCAGGCAACATAGCCCAGAGCGCCGATGGCGTTTGAGCCGCCGCAGGGGATTTTATAATATGGGCGGCCGCTTGCCTGCCCGACGCGATCCATCTCGGCGTAGATATCGTCATAGCTGTCGGTGTCCATAAAGCGAACGTCGGTGTCCATGAGATATTCAAGGAGCTGATTGCCCTTGCGCTCGGTCACGCCGCGCTTTTTGAGAATGAGTATCGGGGTCATGCCAAGCTTTTTTGCGCAGGCAGCCGTGAGCATAGCGTGGTTTGACTGCGCGCCGCCGGTCGTGAATACTATCTCCGCGCCCTGCCACTTTGCGTCGGCAAGCAGAAACTCAAGCTTGCGGACCTTGTTGCCGCCAAGAGCGATGCCGGTCATGTCGTCGCGCTTGATATATACGTTTGTGCCGAGAATACGGCTGATATTATCGAGCCGCTGAATGGGCGTGGGTAGCACTGCCAGAGGAATACGCGGAAAATCGTTCAGGCTTTTCATATGCTTCTCCTTTTTAATAACAGATAGTGCCGGAGACGGTGCGCCAAATATCACGCTCCACGCAGACATTCAGACCGCAGCAGCCCGCAGGCTCCAAATTATATTTTATATACAGCTCCGCAAGCATATCCTTTGTTTTGCGGAAATATTCGAGGCTTGCCGGCTTCATTGAACCGTTGACTGGCTTTCCGAAAGGCATCCAGACCGAGGCGCTTGGAATAACGCCACGCTCAGCCAGATAAGCAGCGCCCTCCTTCAATGTCTCAAAGGGCTCAAGACCAATGATAAAGTTACAGAAGGCCTTGCCGGGACCCTGCGCTTCGGCAATATAGCTCAGAGCGTCCAAATGCCTCTGTTTGGTGGTAAAGCTGCGCTTGCCCGGTGTGATGCTCTCGGCAAGCTTATCGTCCCAGACCTCAAGACTGCACGCGATGCGGCTTGCCCCCATGTCAAAGTAGCGGTCAATAACGTCGTGCCGTTCGGGCGGTGTAATGTATAGCAAAAGCTCTCCCTTGAGCGCATCGCGAGCACCGCTGTTGAGCATATCCTGCATATATGCCGTGATGTATTTTTCCTCAGTCTCGGCCTTGAAGGTTGAGCCGCCGGTGAGCTGCATACTGTTTACTCCGTCATGCTTTGCAGCGTAGAGCACAACCTCGGATACGTCCCGAGGCGAGGGAATAAAGGGCATTGGCTTATGCCGCTTTGCCAGAGCCTCAAACTGACCGCCGGAGAAGCAAAACTGGCAGGGCTTGCCCGCACAAGCGTATTCACATGGCCAGAGGCATTGAAAGGCTATCCAATCGCAGCCCTGAAGCACGGCGTTGCCCATGAAGGGCATACCAGAGGAAGTCTTTTGCTTGAAAAATTCTGAGCCGGGAAACAGCTCAACCGGAGTAACGACCTCGCCCTTGTAAAGCAGTGTCGGAGCTCCGTCAATAAGCGAGAGACGGTAGTCCGTCGTCATGTCGTTCATATACTTGAAGAGCTTGAGATTGTCCCAAGAGAACATGGATGACAGGGTGCTCAGGTGAAAGCTCATGTCCGTTGCCATGATGATAGTTCCGTCGGGCAGCTTAAAGCTGTTGCAGGTCAATGCATTGGGATAAATTCGGAAATCCTTGCCGCACTTTTGATAGATATCTCTGTCTATTTTTAGTCCGCGGCTTATGACAAGACATTTTAATTCGACAGAATCTACCGTTTCACCGGCAAGCTTAAAATACATATCCATACCTCCTCGTTTTTATTGCCGAGCTTATGCATAAGCAAAGGGTACGATTTATAATAGAATACTATATAATAACCGAAAACGCAAGAAAGCCGACACTTTGCATTTCAACAAAATGTCGGCTTGTCTTATTTGGTGCTCCAGCGGGGATTCGAACCCCGGACACCCTGCTTAAAAGGCAGGTGCTCTGCCTACTGAGCTACTGGGGCGAATGGCTGGGATGGCGGGACTCGAACCCACTATATCGGAGTCAAAGTCCGGTGTGTTACCATTACACTACATCCCAAGATCTTTCGCTGTTTCTATTTCAAAGAGGCCGGCTCAGCCGGCCTCTTCTATATGGGGTGGGATATGGGGCTCGAACCCACGACACCCGGAACCACAATCCGGTGCTCTGCCAACTGAGCTAATCCCACCATATTTAATTTATATATAAAATCCTTTCGGATGATATATCGTGGCACGCCAAGAGGGATTCGAACCCCCGACCTACTGCTTAGAAGGCAGTTGCTCTATCCTGCTGAGCTATTGGCGCATATTAAGCCTCACCCAGCTTGGTGGAGCGGGTGATGGGAATCGAACCCACGTATCCAGCTTGGAAGGCTGGTGTTCTACCATTGAACTACACCCGCATGGCCGTTCCCTATTCAGCCATGAGATAATAACATATTTATATGCCGCCTGTCAATAACTTTTCGCAGTTTTTATCATTTTTCTGACGGCAAAAATTTTTTACCCAGTAAAATTCGGAAAAATCCGGCTGCCGCAGTGCCTTTTGCGACAGCCGGAAGCAAGCTTTAGCTGATTAGAGCTTATCTTCTGCGCCTGCGGCCGGTATTGCCGCGGCTCATGATGTAGACATATGCGCCGAGAGCTGCAAGAGCAAGCACTGCCGCGATTATACCCGCGACAAGAAGGACATTCGACTTCTTTGCGGCGGGCGCCTGAGTGTTGCCGCTGGGAACGGGAGCTTCGCTCGGCTTTTCGCTGAGCTCGGGGCTTTGCGCCGCGTCCTCGGTGACGCTAATCTTAAAGCTCGTTTCCTTGCCGCCGTAGCTTACCTTTATCTCGTACTCGCCCGCCTTGTTGAAGGCATTGGGAGAGCAGCTGAAGCCGGTGCTGATTTCCTTTTTCTCGCTGCCGGTATCCACGGTGAGCTTCATGCCGGTGGTGTCAAGCTTTTCGCCGACCTTATACTGGAGCTTTGCGGGCGGGGTGCTGACGGAGATGCTCTTGACCTCCTCCTTCGCCTTGACCTTGACGGTGAAGCTTGTGCTCTTGCCGCCGAAGGTGACGGTTATGGCCTGAGTGCCCTCCTTATTAAACGTGGTGGGAGAGCAGGTGAAGCCCTCGCTCACGTCCTCAATTCTGCCGCCGGCATAGCTGACGCGGAGCTTGAGCCCGGAGGTGTCGAGCGTATCGCCGACGACGTATTCAAGCTTTGCGGGCTTGGAGATGATGCTCATGTTCTCGATTTTCTTCTCGTCCGCCTTTACGGTGACGGAGAAGGTACATTCCTTACCCTTGTAATCGACCGTGATGTCGATGCTGCCCTCATCGCGCAGCTCGGTCGGGTAAAGACCGAAGCCGCCCTCAAGCTCCTCGGTTTTGCCGTTTGTGTAGACGACGCGCAGCTTCATGCCCGTTGCGTCAAGCCAGTCGCCGACGGTGTACTCCGTGCGCTTGGGCATGGTGCTGACAGTGATGTAGGAGACTGCCGCCTCGTCCACGGTCACGCTCACGGTAGAGGTCGTAACAACTGAGCTCTGACCGTTATTGGTGTTGGTGACCTCGCAGTAATAATAGGTCGTGCCTGTCTTGGAGGTATCGGGCTTATAGCTGTTTTGCACCTCGTCCTTGATGAGAGTGCCGTCACGGTTGAGGTTATAGGTGTTGGAATACCACTGATAGCTGAGCGTACCGTAATCGTTGACGGAGGCGCGAAGCTCTATCTTCACGTCGTCGCCCTGATAGCAGCTTATGTTCTCGGGCACCACGACGCTCGGAGTCGCGGCGACGATGAGGCAGGAGTAGGTCACGGTTTTGCCGGGGTTCGTCCCGTCGGAGGAGAAGGCGAGGGTGAAGCTGTAGTTGCCGGCATACATGGGAGTTCCGCGCAGATAATGGTGATACATACCGTCCTTAAGCTCTGTCTCAACAACGCAGCCGCTCGGGACTGCTCCGGCGGTGCAGGCGACGGAAGCGAACTCGTTTTTTTCGAGTATCATGTCGATGCGCTCACCGGCGACGGAGGTGTTAAGGTAAGTATAATCCGCCATGGCTGCGGGCATTGCGCCGAGCAGCAGGATAAAAATCAAAATAAATGCAAATAAACGTTTTTTCATGGGAAAAGCATATCCTTTCAAACACACTTAAAACATACCTATACAAAATATATTATAGCGTTTTTCGCGCATAAAGTCAATACATAGCCGCTCGACAGAGCGGCCGGCAGCTATACGAATGGGCAGCTTGAATGTTGGAAAATTAACTTTTGCTCAGCGCCCTCGGAGGGGCGCCGGCTGTTGACCTCACTTCAAAAGAATGCTACAATAAAGCATCCGCATACGGTAAAAAAAGCGAAAAGAAAGGAAGGAAAGTATGAGATTTCTGGATGATGAATGGTATGAGATCCACCTGAAGAAGATCGGCGAGACCTTTACCGTTCCGGGGAAGCTGAACACCTCCCTTGTCGAGGTTTACCGCAACGTCTGGGGGGAGCCGGGCAATGTCAAATGGATCAAGTATGAAGTGGAAAACACGATGGTAAAGGAAATCACGCGCGGCGAGGGCGAGGACAGCGTTCCCGAGGCGGCCTTCCGCTGCTTCGGCGAGTATAAGAGCTATGTCTCGGTCTGCCAGCGCCGTCTTGACCCCAAGATGGGTATTCTGGGCGGAGTATTCAAGCTGGAGGGCGGCGTAATGGCGGCCATGCCCATGCTTCCCGTCTATGACAAGCTTACCCAGTGCAAGCGCATCAACGGCATGGAGTTTTAAGACAGCTATAGACTGCAAAACACGGCTCCTTGGGGCACCCTCCGTAAGGAAGGTGCCCCAACTGCTTTACACTTGACTCCTTTTCGGATTGTGTTGTCACAAT
>CAKTMC010000017.1 GCA_934573735.1 uncultured Oscillospiraceae bacterium
TTTTCTAGTTTAGTCTTTTCTAGTTTAGTCTTTTCTAGTTTAGTCTTTTCTAGTTTAGTCTTTTCTAGTTTAGTCTTTTTTAGTCTTGTCTTTTAATTCTTGTCTAGTCTTATCTAGTCTTGTCTTGTCTTGTCTTGTCTTGTCTTGTCTTGTCTTGTCTTGTCTAGTCTTATCTTATCTATACCTTGAACACAAGCTGCGCGCAAGCTGAACAACACGATGCCTCTCCCTCAAAACAGATCCAGCATATTATCAAGATATATCTCCTCGCGGACGCGGAGCTGATATTCCGGCTTTGTCATATAATACAGCAGAAATTCCAATATCAGGGCGCTGCCAAGCCCGCGTCCCTCTATCTTAAACTCCGAAAAGCCCATCGGCAGATATATATCCCGAATATCCTCAATCCCGATAAAGCTCGGATTCTGCATCGCAGCGGAAAAGCGATAGCCCTCGGCGGCGTTTGGCGCGGTGCAGCGGTGCTCCTCGGTCTCCTCGCCGAGATTTCTGTGGCTTACCGCCTCATAGCAGGCGCGTCTGTCCGTGCAGCCTATATGACAGCACTCGTTACACAAAAGCTCCGTCTTTTTCTTTATGCTCTCCGGCAGCGCGCCGAGCCGCTCAAGCGACTTATTGAGCCGAAAGTCCGGCACGATATAGGCAAATTCCTCCCGCTCCGCCTCGCGCCTGAAGTCCTCAAAGTCCGTCAGCACCTTGGTCGTCGAGGACACAAGATAAAGCCCCGGATACCGCGACCGAAGATATTCCGTCAAAAGCTCCGAGTGGACTATAACGCCGTTTTTCCCGCTCCCGCTCATTTCAAGCAGGCGGCAGAGGGCATTGCATTTTTCATCCCCGAGATGCTCCTCGCGCAGCAGCGAATTACTGAAGGTGAGCCGCGCCGAAATGCCGTACTCGCGCATGAGACTCATGACCTCGTGCGCGCCGCACTCTCCCCCGCCGACTCGCCCGCCGCCCCAGATGCAGTCCGCGGGCGCGCCGTAAATCGAGCCGATATCGCAAAAATCGTAAAAATATTCCCGATGCTCGCGGTAGAGCGGCAGAAAAAGCTTATACAGCTCATAAAACTCAAACAAACCCGGCAGATGATAATGCGCGGCGGCTATTCTTTCCATGCTCATATCCTCATAAAAATAGTTTTTCTGATTATAGCATAAACCCGGGTGATAATTCACCCGGGCAAGCTAATTATTTGTTTTCTTCGCTCATTCTCGTGATGCGCTTTGTTTTTGCGCCGTTCTGGTTTACAAGCAGCGGGACGCACTCGATGATAAGCGAGGAGGTGTCAAGCCCGTACCACTTCACCTTGGAGCCGGCGAGATGGCGTATCGCGTACTTGACGTTGAGCACGACCTCGTCCATGCTCGTAAGTCCGGCCTTGGGCGGCACGACCTTATGCAGGAAGCAGAACTTGAAGTTGCCGACCTCGGAGCTGCCGTAGATGGAGTGACGCTTATCCTGACGCGGAAGCTCGCCGCTCTCGATGAGGTCGGAGACTATCTGACGCAGGTAGACGTTTACGCGCTGATGATCCTTAAAGCCGAGGTGCAGGCGGACGCGGAATATATAATCCGTGCCGTAGGTCTCGACCTCATAGCGCATGACGCTCGGCTCATCGTGTACGCTCACGCTGATAAACCAGTATGCCTCGGCGCGCTTTGCGTCCTTATCGAGGATGGAATAGAGTATATCACGGTCGATGCTGTCAAAATCGTGGCTGTTGTCGAGGTAGACAAGGTTATGGGTCATGCGCGGAACGCTGGTGTCGTCATGCAGCGCGCCGAGGGGCTTGACGTAGTCGGCAAAGTGCAGCGGCACGCAATACTGACGCTCAAGCTGAGTGCCGCGGTACCACACAAGCATTATCAAAAACAGCACCGCCGCCATGATGACCGCAACGTAGCCGCCGTGGACAAACTTGCCGAGACTCGAAACGAAGAACACCGCCTCGATAGCGCCGAACACGATAAGCACCACCAGCGCCAGAAGCCTCTGCGAGCAGATACGCCAGAGATATACGGTCAAAAGCATCGTCACCGTAAGCATCGACACGGTAATGGCAAGACCGTAGGCCGTCTCCATGCGGCTGCCGGAGCGAAACAGCAGGACGATTATAATGCAGCCGACCATGAGGATATGGTTGACCGTCGGAATATAAAGCTGACCCTTGGTGTCCGCCGGGTACTTTACCTCAAGATGCGGCAGAAGGTCAAGGCGTATCGCCTCGGAGACGAGAGTGAAGGAGCCGGTTATGAGCGCCTGAGACGCGATAACTGCCGCCGCCGCGCCGAGCACGACAGCAAGCGGACGCAGCGCCTCGGGGAGCATCTGGAAGAAGGGGTTGAGCATATCGATGCTCTGCAGCGCGGTATCTGCCTGATTTGTGATGAGCCACGCGCCCTGACCGAGATAGTTCAGGATGAGGCAAATCTTTACAAAGGGCCAGGTGATATAGATATTATCCGCGCCGACGTGACCCATATCGGAATACAGCGCCTCCGCACCGGTCGCGGCGAGGAATACGCTGCCGAGTATCATAAAGCCGACCTTATTATAGGGGCTGTAGAGCACCTTGATGGCGTAGACCGGGTTAAAGGCCTTCAAAACCGAGGGAAGGTCAAAGATATGCAACAGTCCGGTGACGCCGAGGAAGCTGAACCACAAAAGCATAACGGGACCGAAGGCCTTGCCGATGCGGCTCGTTCCGGCGCGCTGAACGAGAAACAGCGCTATGATTATAATGAGCGTGAGCACGATGACGCGGGTCTGCCCCACGCCGAGGAAGCTGTCCATGCTCTTGATGGAGCGAAGACCCTCGACCGCCGTGGTAACGGTGACCGCCGGAGTCAGTACGCCGTCGGCAAGCATTGCAGCGCCGCCGATCATCGCGGGGAAAATCAGCCACCTGCCGCAGCCGCGAACGAGAGCATAAAGCGCGAATATGCCGCCCTCGCCGTGGTTATTTGCGCGCATCGCAATGATGACGTGCTTTATCGTGGTGAGCAGGGTTATCGTCCATATAACGAGCGAGAGCGAGCCTATCACAAGCTCCGGCGAGGTGTGAGCAAGACCGCCGTTGCCCTCGATGATGGACTTCATAACGTACATCGGCGAGGTGCCGATATCTCCGTAAACGATGCCTATCGTGACAAGCAGCATCGCAAAGCTCAGCTTATTTTTGTTCTTAGTCTTTCCCATGTCGTATGCTTTCTCTTTCTCCTTGCTGCTGTGCGCCAATATATATATAACAAATAAATCGCGTTAAGATTGCGTTAAGACGGCAATGGCACTCCATGAATATTAGCACATCGCGCGCATAAAAGCAATGATAAAAATAATAAAAATGCCCTGATTTCAACAATCAGGGCGTTTTGACCTGTAAATAAAGCTGTCGGCAATGTATAGAATTGCATGGGGAGAGTGCAGAGAGGGGACGGGAGTCCCCTTTCTGCGTTCAATCCGAGCTTATTCAGGAGTGTTTTTGAATACTCCTGAATAAGTTTTCAAGGCGTCGACAAAGTTCGATGCCTTGAAACGCCCTGATTTCAACAATCAGGGCATTTTGGCCGGTTTTATCAGCTTTTCCGCGTGAAGCAGCGCCATATCCTCCTCGCAGTGCGTGACCAATATAAGAGTTTTGCCCGCAGAGCGTTCGATCATCGCCTCGGCGGCGCGGTATTTGTTCTCGCTGTCGAGTCCCTTAAAGGGCTCGTCGAGCGCCAGAAGCTCAAAATCCGAGAGCAGAGCGCGGGCTATTGCGCCGCGGCGGCGCATACCGCCGGAAAGCTCCGAGGCGGGCTTATCCGCGTCCTCTGCAAGCCCCAGCCGCGTGAGCATAATATGCGTGGCGGCGAGGTCATATTCACGCCCCAGAGCCATTTTGATGTTTTTCTCGGTGCTCAGCATGGGAAAGAGCCTGTCCTCCTGAAATACGGCGGCGCAGCGCCTCGGCACTCCGCGTATCTCGCCCTTGTCGGGGCGCTCAAGCCCGAGGATGAGGCGCAGCAGCGTGGTTTTTCCGCTGCCGCTCGGCGACATGAGGGCTGTGACGCGCCCTTCGGGGATAAGCTCCGAAAAATCGCGCAGGACGGGTCTTTCGCCGTAGCTTTTTGAAATATTATCTATAACAATATCGCTCATACGCCCTCCGCAAGCCTGATGCATTTTCCGAGCGCCAGCAGCGCGAGTCTGCCGAACACGGCGCTCAGCGCCACGGTGACGAGCGTCCACGCGAAAAGCGCCGGGATATCGAGCGATACCTTAGCCTCGTACAGCCGCCCGCCTATCGAGCTTGACGCCACGCCGATAAGCTCCGCCGCGACTCCCGCCTTCCAGCATACGCCGAGGGCGGTGCTTGCCGCCGAGAGTAAATACTGCTCCGCCGCGGGTATATATATGCTTCTTATTTTGTTCAGCCGCGACATTCTGAACACCCGCGCCATCTCGATAAGCTCCGTATCCGCGCTGCGCAGTCCCGTGAGCAGACTCTGATACAGCATCGGCAGCACCATGAGAAAAGCTATAAATATGCTCAGCCGCGCACCGGAAAGCCACAAAAGCGCGATTACGATAAAGGACGCGACCGGCACGCTCTGAATGGCGGCGATATATGGGCGCAAAAGCGTCTCGGCAAGGGGAAAGCGCGCCGCAAGCGCCGAAAGCGGCAGAGCCGTCAGGAGCGCAAGGGCAAAGCCCAGCATTATCCTGCCGGAGCTTGAGAGCGCCGCGAGCCAGAAGGCAGACTCGGACATAAGCGATATCAGGCATTTTACCGTGGCGATAGGGCCCACGAGCAGCAGCCGGTTATCGACGATCCGCACTGCAAGCTCCCAGACCGCAAGCGCCAGCAGGAGCGCTGTTATCCTCTGCGCCGCGCCGCGCCCCTTCTCATGCCCCATAGTAGAAATCGTCTCCGGGCAGTGCGCCGCCCACGGATGCCGGTGCGCAGTCGTATAGTACCTTGAGGCAGCCGCCCGCCGCCGACTTCATTTCGCTGCCGGTGATGCAGACGATGTTGCACTTGGGGAGGGCGATTTTTGCCACCGCAGCCTTAACTATGCCCAGCTCCTCGCAGAGCGCGGCGGCCTCGTCGGTGTTAGAATTCACCCATTCGGCAGAGTCCCTGTAATCGCGCAAAAACTTTTCGACCGCCTCGGGATGCGCCTCGGCAAACTCCGTGCGTACGATTATGCCCGCCGTGGTACACAGACTGCCGTTATCGAGCGCCGCCCACTCGTCGGAGAGTGAGAGCGCCGTGTGAAAGCCCTCGCCGAGCTGCATTTCGGCAGCGCTTGCGTAGGGCTGCGGGAGCATGACTATGCCGCTCTGCTTTGCGTTGAGAAGCGCGACAAGCTCGGCAGGCTCGCTTCTCCACTCGACATTCAGCTCGCTGTCCATGTCTATGCCGTTCTCGGCGAGGACGTAGCGCAGGAAATACTCGGGAGCCGCGCCCTTTCCGGTAGCGTAGAGGGTCTTGCCCTTGAGGGCGGCGAGGCTGTCAAGCTCATCGGAATTATATTCCCCGATATATAAAACGCCGAGGACGTTTACAGCCAGAAGCTGCACCCCGCCCTCCGTCCGGTTATAGAACAGGGCGGCCATATTCATCGGAACCGCCGCGATATCAAGCTCAGCATTCAAAATGCTCGAGGGCAGCTCGTCGGCAGAGCCGAAAAGCGTGCAGTCATAGTCGGAGCTTTCATCGGATATGAGCTTCAGCATACCCATGGCGGTGGGGCCCGTCAGCGCGCCGACTCGCGGCGTGACGCTCTCCTCCGGGGTCGCCGGCGCGGCGCTCTGTCCGCAGGCCGTGAGCAGCGAAAGCGATAAAATAACGATAAGAGCAAAGAGAATAAGCCTTTTCATGCAGACCTCCTGATTGACATTCTGTGCAGAGTATAATATATTATGCTCGCAAAGTATGTTGCCATGGCAACGAAATGGAGGCACAATATGAACGAGGACGATAAGAGTATTCTATGCCGATGCAGTCTTTTCTCCGGCATTGCCGCCGAGGATGCGCGGAGGCTGCTTGACTGCCTTTCGCCGCGGCTTGAGCATTTCGGGCGCGGCGAAACGGTCTGGAGTCAGGGCGATACGGTGAGCGCCTGCGCCGTGGTGCTGCGGGGCAGCGTGCGTGCGGAGACTTTGCGCTCGGACGGCAGCCGCTGCGTTCTTGCAAGTCAGGGCGCGGGTGCGCTCGTGGGCGATGCGCTGATGAGCGGGGGAAGGCGGCGCAGTCCGGTTTTTCTCGTCATGGCGGCGGAGGGTGAGCTTGCGTTTTTTGAGTTTGATAAAATCATGGGCGGCTGCGAATGCTGCTGCACCGCGCACACCCGGCTGCGTGTAAATCTATTGAATGAGCTTGCGGAAAAATACTGGGCGCTGCGGCGCAAGACGGCATATCTCTCCGCGTCCTCACTCAGGAAGCGCGCGGCAATGCTGCTTGTCGATTTGTGGCGCAGCGCCGGGGACGATGAGTTTTCGCTCGGCTTGTCGCGTGAGGATATGGCGGATTATCTGGCGGTAAACCGCAGTGCGCTCTCGCGTGAGCTGTCGAGGATGCAGCGCGAGGGGATGATAGCTTATAGCCGAGGCAGCTTTCGTGTGCTCGATGCAAAGGCGCTCCTCTCCGCCGCCGGGGAGTGACAGTTTTTTTCATCTTTTCGCATAGCTGTCTCATCTCCCCCACGAAATGTTAAATAATCATAAACATGGACATAATCTTATTGCAAAACTCATGGGTATTATATATAATTAAAGTACTTCAAAAAATTTAACTAAAATTTTAACAGAGGGTATGGCCATGAGCGTTTTTCTATACATTATAATTGCAGTCACCGGGTATTTTCTCGGCTCGATGAGCATATCCATATTCCTGTCCAAGACCCTGCTCGGCGGCGATGTGCGTCAGCACGGCAGCGGCAACGCGGGCGCGACCAATATGGCGCGTGTTTTCGGGATGTCGGCGGGGCTGTTGACCCTTGCGGGCGATATGCTCAAGACCGCCGCCTCCTGCCTGCTCGGATATCTCCTCTGCGGCGATATCGGGATGGCCGTCGGCGGCTGCGCCTGCCTCTTCGGGCACTGCTTCCCCGTGCTGCACGGCTTTCGCGGCGGCAAGGGTGTGTCCTCGGGCGCGATGATTGCGCTGGTCATCGACTGGCGCGTGTTTCTCTGCGTCCTCGGCGCGTTTTTCGTCGCGGCGCTGCTGAGCAAGAAGGTATCGCTCGGCAGTATCTGCGGTGCACTCACGATTTTTATTGCATCTCTTACCTTTCATGTGTCCGTTCCGAGGCTGGTGCTTGCGGGAGTGGCGATGCTGCTTGTCGTTGTGCGGCATAGGGAGAACATCCTTCGCATCGTCCGCGGCACGGAGCCGGACTTCAAGCCCGGAAAATCCCTCCGCCGCGGTAAAGATGAGTGTTGAAAAGATAGTCCTTTGGTGGTATAGTAAGGGCGAAAATGAGAGCTTTTGCTGTAATGCGCTGCCATTGCCGGTGAGCGCATTCCCCCGCCCCGCAGGGCGCTGCCCCTTTTAGGGGAAGTCCCCAGTGCGCACACTGGGGAAAGGGGTCTCCGGACTCGGACTCGGTGCAGAGCGGAAAAGACAGGACGCACCCTACCCATTCTTTTCCCCACCGGCACTCCCTCAGCCATGGCGACCCCTCAGTCTCGCTTGCGCTCGACAGCTCCCCTAAGAGGGGCGCCAAGGGCGTGGACGAAGCACCCCTCGCCCCGCGGAGCGCTGCCCCTCTTAGGGGAAGTCCCCAGTGCGCACACTGGGGAAAGGGGTCTCCAAGGTAGGACACGGTGCAGACCGGAAAAGACAGGACGCACCCTGCCCATTCTTTTCCCACCGGCACTCCCACGCCCTCTCAGTCTCGCTTGCGCTCGACAGCTCCCCCGAAGGGGGAGCCAAGCCATCTCTTTTCCCTCGCCCCGTACACTATTTCTTGAAAGGATACATATATATGGACAACATGCTTCGCACGGAAATCAACGACTTCGTGGCAGCAAACCGCGCCGCGATACTGCGCGACATCGGCCGTCTCGTCGCCGTCAACAGCGTCGAGGGCGAGCCGGAGCCCAACGCCCCCTTCGGAGCCGGTCCCCGCGCCGCGCTCGACCTCGGGCTTGAGATCGCGCGGGAGCTCGGTCTGGACGCGGTGGACTGCGAGGGCAAAATCGGCTACGCCTGCGTCGGCGGCAGCGATGAGCGCTATCTCGCCACCATCACCCATCTTGACGTCGTCCCCGTCGGCGAGGGCTGGACGCAGGACCCCTTCACGATGCGTGAGCGCGAGGGCTACATCATCGGCCGCGGCGTCATGGACGACAAGGGACCGAGCGTACTATGTCTCTACGCGCTCAAGTACCTCAAGGACAAGGGCATCCCCCTGCGCTACCCTGTCCGCGCCCTGCTCGGTGCAAACGAGGAGACAGGTATGCTGGATGTCGAGTATTATCTCGCCAATTATCCCGCGCCGCTCTTCTGCTTCAGCCCGGACGCAAACTTCCCCCTCTGCAACGGCGAAAAGGGCATCTACCACGGCCGCATGATATCCAGGCTTCCCATGGTCAATATCGTCGATATCAAGGGCGGCTTTGCGGCAAACGCGGTGCCGGATAAGGCGGAGGCATGGGTTAAGGCGGAGTCGCTTGAGAGCGCGGGTCGAGTCGAGGCCGTGCGCGAGGGCGAGCTCTGGCACCTGACCGCAAGCGGCGTCGGCGGTCACGCATCGCTGCCCGAGGGCACGGTCAACGCCATCGGCGTGCTTGTTGACTATATTCTTGCAAATAACGTGGCTGCTCCCGAGGAGCGCCGCTTCTTAGAGCTTGTGAGCCTTTTGAATAACGACTACACCGGCGCGTCGCTGAGCGTGGCGGCGGACGACGCGCTTTTCGAGCCGCTGACCATCGTGGGCGGCGTTATCGGAGTCGAGGACGGGCAGCTTGTGCAGTCCATCGACAGCCGCTACCCGACGAATATGAGCGGGTCGAAGATAGCGCGTGCGATACAGCGTGCGGCGGGCGAGGCGGCGGAGGTCACGATCGACCGCGACGCGGAGCCCTTCTATATGGCGCTTGATAATCCGGCGGTGCAGATGTGCATCAAGGCGTATAACGATGTGACGGGCGAGGACGCAAAGCCCTATACCATCGGCGGCGGCACCTATGCGCGAGACTTCCCGAACGCGGTCTCCTTCGGGCCCGAGCACCCGGAGCGTCCGCAGCCGGACTTTGCCGGTCCCATCCACGGCGTGGACGAGGCGGCGAGCATAGAGCATCTCATGGAGGCGCTGAAGGTGTATATCCTCGCGCTGATCGAGCTTGAAAAAGTGGATTTTTGATTGTTTTGTGAATCCGGGGATGCCGCTTGGCATCCCCGGAGCTTTTTTATTGTTTACTTGGCTCCCCCTAAAGGGGGAGCTTGCCCCCCGCCCCGCAGGGCGCTGCCCCTCTTAGGGGAAGTCCCCAGTGCGCACACTGGGGAAAGGGGTCTCCGGACTCAAACCCGGTGCAGACCGGAAAAGACAGGACGCACCCCGACAATTCTTTTCCCCATCGGCACTCCCATAGCCCCGGCGACCCCTCAGTCTCGCTTGCGCTCGACAGCTCCCCTAATAGGGGCGCCAAGGGCGGGGACACAAGCACATTGAAAAATCGCCGCAACTAGCCTAACCCCACCTCCGTCATTGCGAGGAGCGAAGCGACGTGGCAATCCGTTCTCTTTTACGCCGCAGTTGGTAATCAGTCTGTCCTAGGGGGATGCGGATTCCCACGACCAGTGTACGCACTGGTCTCGGAATGACAGTGGTAGCGGTGAGCCGCCGCGCCGTTTTCGACAATGCCGCGAAGCGCCGAAGGGGTCTCCGGGGTGGGACACGGTGCAGACCGGAAAAGACAGGACGCACCCCGACAATTCTTTTCCCCATCGGCACTCTCTCTGCCCTCTCAGTCTCGCTTGCGCTCGACAGCTCCCCCAAAGGGGGAGCCAAGGGCGGGGACTCAGCGCACCTCGCCCCGCAGGGCGCTGCCCCTTTTAGGGGAAGTCCCCAGTGCGCACACTGGGGAAAGGGGTCTCCGGACTCGGACTCGGTGCAGACCGGAAAAGACAGAACGCACCCTACCCATTCTTTTCCCCACCGGCACTTCCACAGCCCCGGCGACCCCTCAGTCTCGCTCACGCTCGACAGCTCCCCTAATAGGGGCGCCAAGGGCGTAGACTTATCCCGCCGTCCCGCGCTTCGCTGCCCTTCTTGACCGCAACCAGAAAAAACCAGCCCAAACAGGCTGGTTTTTCAAGTATATCATCAGGAAAAATAACGGCGCTTTCCGTCGGCGGGAGGGATATAACCATAGGTTATATCAGGATTTATACGCTTGAGCTCTGCGTGTATGCGGTCAACGTCCGCCTCATCCTTGAAGATGAGATTTGCAAACTCCTTGCCATCATGCACCAAAATGAGCCGGTAATAATAATACGCGGGGCTGTCGTCCGGCTGGCACTCGCTGATGCGCGTAAAGCTCCGGTCGATATAATCATAGGGCACATAGTATTTCACGCCGAGGTCACGGTAATACATACATAGCTTACCGAGCCGCACGCGCCCGATGGGCTCTGCCGCGTTATAGTCGTCTATGTGCTCTTGGTCGCTGATACGCTTTTTATCAACGCCCTTGAATTTCAGCTTTCCGAACAATGCGCCCCACCGCCTTCTTTGCGAAAGATGTTCTTTTCATAATACTTCTCCGGAAGTTTCCGCGAGAGAAGCGTACCGATAACGCCCGCGACAATGCCGACAATAATACCCGCCAGCACGTCGGAGGGGAAGTGGACGACAAGATAAATACGCGCAAGCCCCATGAGCACCGCGAATATGTACGCAAGCCAGCTCACGCGCTTGTCGCCTACCATGAATACTGCTGTCATCGTAGCGAAGGCGGCTGTCGTATGCCCGGAGGGGAAGCTCTTGTCACTTTCCATGTTCTGCCCGACAAGCAGCCAGAACTGATAGAAAATGCTGCTTTCATCGGCGTATGGGCGCGGTCGTGCTATCAAAACCTTCAAAACGCAGTTTGTAAACAGTGCGCCGATGGCGACGCCGAAGAGCATTGCCGTACCGAAGCGGCGGGTTTTCTTAAACAGCATCAGGGCAATGGACAGCAAAACGAGAATTATACCGTCATGCCCGAGGAAGGAGATAAACTCAAAAAACGGAGTGAAAAAATCTCCCGCCCATAGATATAGATTGTGTACTGCGGTCGTAATGCTCTGGTCAAAGCCCGCAAAGGTGGAGTTTATCCAGAGTGCGGCTGCGGATGCTTGCATAAAAACAGTCCTTTCGATGGATTTATATATAAATATATATTTTATATAATCATACCACAAGCCGCCGCAAGCGTCTACTTAAAGTTTGCATAAATAACCTCGTTATACATAAAATACCGGCACAGGGAGGTATAAGCATGAAAAAACTAATTGCGTCCGCGGCGGCGCTCCTTATGCTGCTTGCGGGACTCGTATCGCTGCACACTGCCGCCGATGCTGCGGGCAGCGCCCCGGTGGCGGCAAACTTGGAGCTTAAAACCTATCGCGGCGTCTCGGTCGGCGGTCAGCTTGCGGCCTTTGACCCGGACGGCGGGGATCTGAGCTTTGAGATAACTACCAAGCCCGTGAAGGGTGATATCGAGCTTATGGAGGATGGGAGCTTTGTCTATACTCCGCGCGAGGGTAAGCGCGGCAGAGACTATTTCGGCTACCGTGCGATAAACTCCGAGGGCAGGCGCTCACAGGAGGCAAGCGTCATTATCAAGATAGAAAAGCGTAAAACGGATATTCGCTATGCGGACATGGCGGGTCGGCGTGAGGAATACGCGGCGCTGCTGCTTGCAGAGCGCGGAGTGTTTGTCGGTGAGCGGCTCGGCGGGGAGTATTGCTTTTGCCCGGAGCGTGAGCTTAGCCGGGGCGAGTTTTTGAGTATGTGTATGCTTGCGGCCGGAGAGCGCGCTTTTCCGAGCGTGCTGTCAACGGGCTTTGCCGACGATGCGGAGATAGACCCATGGCTCAAGGCTTATGTGAGCACGGCTGTAATGTGCGGTGCGATAAGTCCCGAGGGCGAGAGCTTTTCGGCCTTGAGCACGATAAGCGGCGAGGACGCGGTAAGGCTTATAAACTCCGCGATGTCATACCGTGACGTGTCGTATATCAAGCTTAACGAGACGATGGACGAGACGCTTGCGCAGGCCTGCGCGAATTTGATAGCCTACGGCGTGGTCGGCAAGAATTATGTCCCGGCGGAGAAAATGACCCGTGCAGAGGCAGCCATGATGCTTGCCGCCGCAATGGAGGGATGAGAAGGCTTAGGTCAAAAAGCTCCCGCTGCTTATGCAGCGGGAGAAGTTTAATATTATCATCTGCAAACGAGCTCGCCGTTTTCGGCATCGACGGTAATTGTCGAGCCGGCGGACAGCTCACCGGAGAGTATGGTGCGGGCGATAAGCGTCTCTACACTCGACTGCAAATAGCGGCGCAGAGGACGGGCGCCATACAGCGGGTCGTAGCCGCGGCTTATGATAAGCTGCTTTGCCGCCTCCGTGATATCGAGCTTGAGCGCACGGTCGGCCAGACGCTTGCGCAGCGACTCGACCATGATGTCGATGATGCCGCCGAGGTTTGCCTTCGTCAGCGGATGGAACATAATCGTCTCGTCGAGGCGGTTCAGGAACTCCGGACGGAACGCGCGGCGCAGCTCGCCCATGACGGCGTCCTTCGCGCTTTGGCTTATCTCGCCGTCCTCGCCGATGCCCTCAAGCAGATACTGGCTGCCGAGGTTTGAGGTCAGGATGATTATCGTGTTCTTGAAGTCAACCGTCCTGCCCTGAGAGTCGGTTATGCGGCCGTCGTCCAAAATCTGGAGCAGAATATTGAACACATCGGGGTGCGCCTTCTCTATCTCGTCAAAGAGCACGACGCTATAGGGCTTACGCCGCACGGCCTCGGTAAGCTGACCGCCCTCGTCATAGCCGACATATCCCGGAGGTGCGCCGATAAGACGCGAGACGGAGAACTTCTCCATATACTCGGTCATATCGATGCGCACGATGTTGTGCTCATCGTCAAAGAGGCACTCTGCCAGCGACTTTGCAAGCTCGGTCTTACCGACACCGGTGGGGCCGAGGAACATAAAGGAGCCGATGGGACGGTTCGGGTCTGCGATACCGGCGCGGGAGCGGAGTATGGCCTCCGTCACTCTCTGCACCGCCTCGTCCTGACCGATGACGCGCTTATGCAGCAGCTCGCCCAGATGCAGTATCTTCTCCCGCTCGCCCTCGCGGAGCTTTGCCACCGGGATGCCCGTCCACTTGGCGACGATATTTGCTATCTCCTCCTCGGTGACGGTGTCATGCACCATGGTGTTGCTCTTGCGCTCCTCGGACTTCTTCTCCGCCTCGGCAAGCTGACGCTCAAGCGCCGGGAGGTCGGAGTATTTGAGCTTTGCGGCCTTCTCGTACTCGTAGTGGAGCTGGGCGTTCTCAATATCGGCGTGAAGCTGCTCAAGCCTTGTCTTGAGGTTCTTTACCTCGTCCACGCTGCTCTTCTCGCTGTCCCAGCGCGCCTTCATCTCGTTGAACTTATCCTTGAGGTTGGCCAGCTCCTCACGCAGCTTGGCGAGACGGTCTTTGCTGAGCTGGTCGTCCTCCTTCTTCAGCGCCATCTCCTCGATCTCCAGCTGCATTATCTTGCGGCGGATGTCGTCCATCTCGGCGGGCATCGAGTCGATCTCGGTGCGGATGAGGGCGCAGGCCTCGTCGACGAGGTCAATGGCCTTGTCGGGGAGGAAGCGGTCGGTGATGTAGCGGTTGGAGAGCGTCGCGGCGGCGACGAGTGCGCTGTCGTGGATGCGCACGCCGTGGAACACCTCGTAGCGCTCCTTGAGACCACGGAGGATGGAAATGGTGTCCTCTACCGTAGGCTCGTCGACCTGCACGGGCTGGAAGCGGCGCTCCAGCGCCGCGTCCTTTTCGATGTACTTGCGGTACTCGTCGAGGGTGGTCGCGCCGATGCAGTGGAGCTCGCCGCGGGCAAGCATCGGCTTGAGGAGGTTGCCGGCGTCCATGCTGCCCTCGGTCTTGCCCGCGCCGACTATGGTGTGCAGCTCGTCGATGAAGAGGATAATGCGCCCCTCGGATTTGCGTATCTCTTCAAGCACGGCCTTCAGGCGTTCCTCGAATTCGCCGCGGTACTTTGCGCCCGCGATTAGCGCGCCCATGTCGAGGGAGAATATCGTCTTGTCCTTCAGTCCGTCTGGCACGTCGCCGCGCACGATGCGCTGTGCCAGTCCCTCGGCGATAGCGGTCTTGCCGACGCCCGGCTCACCGATAAGCACCGGGTTATTCTTGGTCTTACGTGAGAGGATGCGCACGACGTTTCTTATCTCGGTGTCGCGGCCGATGACCGGGTCGAGCTTGTTGTCCCGCGCGCGCTGAACGAGGTCGGTGCCGTATTTTTTCAGCGCGTCGTAGGTGCTTTCGGGGTTGTCGCCGGTGACGGGCGCGGACTTGACCTTGCTGAGCTCGGCAGTGAAGGAGGACTTATTGACGCCGTGGTCTGCAAGAATACGCTTTGTCGCCGCAGTGCCGGCGGCGAATATGCCTATCATCAGATGCTCGACGGACAGATACTCGTCTCCCATCGACTTCGCGGCCTTCTCGGCGGCGGTAAACACGCGGCTGAGCTCGGAGGACATGTAGACCTCGCTGCTGTCGCCGCCGACCTTCGGAAGCGCCGCTATCGCGCCGTCAAGCTCCGAAAGCACCGCGTCGCAGTCAACGCCCATGCGCTTGAACAAGGTGGGGATGAGCCCGCCGTCCTGATCGACGAGGGCATAGAGCATATGCTCCGGGGTGATATAGCTGTTGCGGTTCTCCTGCGCCATGGACTGCGCGGTCTGCACCGCCTCAAGGGTTTTCTGAGTGAAATTCTGAGCGTTCATATACGTTCGCTCCTTTCGTTATCAAATACGATTAAAACTAAAAATCAAAGATGTATCTTCGCATTGCGCATATGCGAGAAGTATGCCGCCTCAACGTCATGCTCGTCAAAGCGGCCGCTGAGATAGCCCTTCATGAGCTTGTCAAAGAGCTTGATGTACTCCGACAGCGCCTGCGCCAGCTCCTCCGCCGTGCAGTCAACATCAGGCACGGAAATGCTGCGCAAAAACTTTCCGTCATAGAGCGCATAGCTTATCGGCATGTTCAGGCGCGGGGCAAGGTGCGCGTCCTCGATGCGCTTCCATAGCCTGAAAAAGCTTGTCATCGCCTGAATGAGCGCCGCCGACTGTGTGCGGAATATCACGGTAAGCTCGCCTATCGCGTCCTCGCCGCCGCGGTACAGCTCCACCTCGTACTTGACGGTCGGGCGGTACTTATACTCAAGCGAGCTTTTAAGCGACATACTGTAGCTATTCGGCGCGAAGAACGGCACAAATTCACGCGAGGGAGACATAAGCTCCTGAATGGTGGAGAGCACCTCGTTTATGCGGCTTTCCGGCGTGGTATAGTTCACATACTCGGCGAGTATCTGGTTTATGAGGTTTGAGCGGTTTGTGCCCATGCGGTGCGCCAGCGCGTCAATCTCGTGAACAACCTCGTCATTGAGCATAAGGCTATAAAGTGTCTTTTTCATGTATCATCATGTGTGATAAATCTCCCGCGGTATCACACCCTCCTATCTTTCTTGATAAGCGTATCATACACCTGCACAAATCTTTTGTCAATAGAATTATATAAATAATTGTGCGGATTATATTAAACTTGTGTTAACAAATTCGCGGTCACGGCTTTTATAAAATCACGGGAACGCTATGAGCTTCCGGACATTTCGGGGATTTTGCTTTTTGACATTCCGTGTCAAAACTGCTATAATTAAGCAAAATTTATATTTCGTAAAATCAAGGTGTATGCTCAATGACGAAAACCGAAGAAAAAATCCGCCCCGCTCTGTGGACGCGCTTCATGGCGTTTATCGGCAGATACTGGCTGCCGCTGCTGTGGCTTCTGCTCGGCGGGCTTGACGTTGGCTTCAGGCTCCTATATCCTGCAAGCAGCAGCCGCTCATGGTATAATCTCACGGCGGCAAAATTTACGGCGCTCTGGGCGCTCATGCTCTGCGGCATTGTTTACGCCCTGCCGCCCAAGGCGCGGCGCGTGCTGATAGTTCTCCTTGTCGCATTTCAAAGCTTTATGTGTCTTTTGCACGCCGCGATGTTCAATATGTTCGGCACGGTGTTTTCCTTTGCGGATCTCGCCTTCACCGGCGACGGGACAAAGTTTTTCAGCCTGAGCTATCTGAGGTTTCGTAAGGGGCTGATACTCATGCTGCTGCTTGCGCTTGCGGGCGCGGTGCTTCTGGCTGTCGCCATGCCGAGGGAATACAGTAAGCGCGGGGCGCTGCTCTCGCTTATCCTTGTCGCCGTCTCGCTCGGCGGGCTTATCCTGATGAATAACAGCCTCATGGAGCGCGACGACGATGATTTCTGCTGGGATACGCACTATCAAAGCGACTCCGACAAGGGCTTATACACCAATTTCAGCGACATTAACCGCTGCTTCCACATGACTGGCAGCTATCAGTATCTCTTCAGAAGCTTTGTCGTGACCTACGGCATCGAGGACGAGCTGCGAAACGGCGCGACATATGACAGGCTCGACGCATACTACGCCGAGCGCAGTGAGACGCCGCACGAGGCAAACGAGATGACGGGTATATTCAAGGGGAAGAACGTGATGCTGTTCCTGCTTGAGTCCATCGACACATGGCTTTTGACCGAGGACTATATGCCGAACCTCTATGCGCTCCAACAGCAGGGCATAAGCTTTGAAAATCACTACACGCCGCTCTTTATATCCGCCGGAACCTTCAGCACGGAGTTTACAGTGAATACCGGGCTTGTCGCGCCGACAAACGGCATAAACAACAAGGCCTACAGCACATATTGTTTCCCCTATTCCCTCGCAAATCTCTTTGAGCATGAGGGCTACACGGCAAATTCCTTCCACTCCTCGGGTCCGGGCATATACAGCCGCGGCATTATCCATGAAAACTGGGGCTATGAAAAATACTATTGCTGGAGCGAGATGGGCATGGAGGATTACCAGCGCGACAGCGAGATGATAAACGGCTATGATATCATGGTCGCGCCCGAGAAATACTTTGATTTTATCCTGACCTATTCCGGGCACGGACCATATACCGTCGCCATGGACAATATATCCGCGGGGCACTGGGAGGACGTTTACCGCAGCGTTGACCCGGAGAAGATACCGGCAAGCGGCGCGGATCTACAGGAATACTATCGTGCGGTCGCGCACGCGATGGAGACGGATGCCTTTATCGGTGAGCTTATAGCAAGGCTTGAGGCGGACGGCAGGATAGACGACACGGTTTTGATTTTCTTCTCCGACCACTACTGCAAGTATATGACGAATACCTCTCTCGTAATGGAGCTGAAGGACGTTGAGAACATGGATATGCTCTGCCGCACTCCGTTTTTCATCTACAGCAAGGGAGGCCCGACGCTGAGCGTCAATAAGCTGTGCTCGGCAATGGATATCGCGCCGACCATAGCAAATCTCTTTGACCTCGACTTAAACTACGCCTACTACACGGGCGAGGATATCTTCAGTGACGGCGGCGGCTATGTGATATTCCGCTCGCTCAACTGGTATGACGGCGATATTTATTATACGCGCGATTATGAGGGCGAGATAACGGATTACATAAGCGCGAGAAATAAGGAGGTCAACGAGAGAATAAATGCCTCGTGGGACACTCTGCGCTCCGATTATTTTGCAAGACTTGTGTCATAATCGCAATTTCGGTCAAAATAAAGCGGTGAAGATGAAAAAAACTCTTGAATTGTGCAAGGCGCTGTGTTATAATCATTAAGCTTTGATTTGTATAATATCGAAAGGAATTGAAATAAATGAGTGCTCTTTACATTATTCTTACCATTCTTCAGGTTCTTTCCGGTCTTGCTCTTACCGTTGTTGTTCTCATGCAGAGCGGCAAAAGCGCGGGTCTGTCCGGCTCCATCTCCGGCGGCGCGGATACCTTCCTGTCCAAGGGTAAGGCTAAGTCTTGGGACGCAAAGCTTGCAAAGGCAACCAAGTGGTTTGCTCTCGCCTTCGTTCTGCTGACTCTTATTCTCCACTTTGTCTGATTATCGGGGATAATTTATTTTGATTTTTTGAAAGCCGCCTTTATAGGCGGCTTTTTTGTGCGTTTAGGCTTTATGTAACAAGGCAGCGCTTCGCGGCAATGCCGAAATCGCCGCTAAAGCAGACAATCCGTGCCCTTGGCGCCCCTTTTAGGGGAGCTGGCGCGTAAGCGACTGAGGGGTCTCCGAGGCGGAGAGACTGCCAATAGGGAAAAGAAATGTCTGCACTGAGTTCTGCCTTTTCCCGCCTGCTCCGTGTCCCGCCCCGGCGCCCCCATCCCCCGTTCCGGGTACTTCCCCCTAAAAGGAGTTTGACGTTTCTTTTTAATTCAGCTAAGCAGAAAGCTTTTAATAATCCCGAGCAGGAGAAATATATACACATTCTCTTCACTAAAAGGATTGCGTGTTTTACTTTTTTGAAGTATAATAATATGATATAAAAGCAAAACCACGCACTAAGAGAAGCTATTAACGCGCCATAAGTCTGTGGCAATTTATCATAAACCTGTTTGGAGGACAATAATGACATCAGCATCTATCCCGCAAATCATAGAAAGCTGCGGCTTCTGCCGTGCCGATGAGGTCGAGGAGCTTCAGACGATGAAAACCGGCATGACAAACCGCTCCTTTTCCTTCCGCGCCCGCGGAGCTCGATATATAATCCGCATTCCCGGCGAGGGGACGGAGCGCCTGATAAACCGCAGTCAGGAGCATGACGTGTACAGCGTTATAAAGCCGCTGGGCATCAGCGAGGACGTACACTACTTTGACCCGGTATCCGGCATCAAAATCACCTCATTTTTGACCGGTGCTCAGGTCTGCCGCAGCGACGATTGGGACGAGGTAGGCCGCTGCATCGAGGCGCTGAAAAAGTTCCACGGTGAAAGGCTCCGTGTCGGTCACGGCTTTGACCTTTGGGAGCGCATCGAATTCTATGAGAGCCTGCGCGAGGGGGAGCCCTCGATGTACGCAGACTACGCCGAGACAAAACGCCGGGTTCTGTCACTCAAAGGCTTTATTGACGCTCAGCCCAAGACGCTCAGCCTCTGCCACATAGACTCCGTGCCAGATAACTTCCTGTTTGTCCCCGGCGAGGACGGCAGAGAGGAGATAAGGCTTATCGACTGGGAGTATGCCGGAATGCAGGACCCGCACCTTGACATTGCGATGTTCATCATATATGCGATGTATGACAGAGAGCAGAGCGAGAGACTTATCAATTTATATTTCGACAAGGGCTGCGACAGCCTGACACGCATGAAAATTCACTGCTATATCGCCGTCAGTGGTCTTGTGTGGAGCAATTGGTGTGAATTCAAGCATCACTGCGGCGTGGGCTTCGGCGAATATGCCGAAAGGCAGTACGACTATGCAAGAGAATACTCCGAGCTGTTTTTCGAGGAGTATGCGAGAGAGCTCGGTGAAGCGTATGCCTGAAGCGGAGCAGCTTATCGAGCGGGCGGTGATAATGGCCGCCGGAGTCGGGCAGCGCCTCCGCCCCGTTACCCTGACAACGCCAAAGCCGCTCGTCAGAGTCAGGGGACAGCGCATGATAGACAGCATCGTCGGGGCGCTGCATAAAAACGGCATATATGAAATCTATGTTGTCGTCGGCTACCTGAAGGAGCAGTTTTATGACTGGGCAAAGGCCTATGACGGCGTAAAGCTGATTGAAAACCCGTGGTACGCCGAGTGTAATAATATCGCCTCTCTTTATGTCGCGCGTGAGAAGCTTCAAAACGCGATGATACTTGACGGAGACCAGATAATAAGCGAGCCTGCGATTTTGCACCGGGAGTTCAAACGCTCCGGATATAGCTGCGTATGGACGGAGGGACACACTGACGAGTGGCTGCTGAGCACCGATGAAAACGGGATCGTCACAGCATGCAGCCGCGGCGGCGGCAGCAGCGGCTGGCAGCTATACAGCGTCTCGCGCTGGACGGCGGAGGACGGACGGAGACTGAGCGCTCAGCTCGAGCTTGAATTCATGCAGCGCCGTAACCGGGACATTTATTGGGACGATGTGGCGCTTTTTTGCCATCCGGAGGATTACAGCCTCGGCGTGTACCCGATACAGCAGGGGAGCCTGCTTGAGATAGACGGCTTTTCGGAGCTGTGCCGGACGGATAATTCTTATCTTGATTATAAAGGCGGTTTACGCTCAGATGAAAAACAAAACACTTAAAAAAGAGCTTGACTGGATATCCATGATAGTGCCGCTGGCGGTCGTGCTGGTGATATGCTCGCTGTTTATGATTTTCCCCGATTCTTCAAAGCTTGTGCTCGGCGTTGTGCGCGGCTTCTTGGGGGATGATTTCGGACTCTATTATGCGCTGCTCGGTGTCGGCACCGTCGGCTGTACGCTGTATATTGCCTTTTCCAGGTTCGGCGATATCCGTCTCGGCGACTGCGAAAAGCCGCAGTACCGCTCCTTCCAGTGGGGCACGATGATTTTCACCTCCACCATGGCGGCGGACATTCTGTTTTACTCGCTGTGCGAGTGGGCGCTGTATGCCAACGAGCCGCAGGTCGAGATGATGGGCGGTATGCAGAAATGGGCCTCAACTTATCCTCTCTTTCATTGGGGACCTATCGCGTGGGGCTTCTATATTGTTCTTGCCGTGGCCTTCGGCTTTATGATACATGTGCGCGGCCGCGACAAGCAGAAGTTTTCGGAGGCTTGCCGTCCGCTGCTCGGCGCGAGGGTTGACGGAGCATGGGGACGTGTTATTGACCTCACCGCGATATTTGCTCTCATTGCCGGTACCGCGACGACCTTTTCTCTTGCAACGCCCCTGCTTTCCCGCGCCGTAAGTCGGGTTTTCGGCTTCCATGACAGCATGGGACTTACTATTGCTATTCTGCTTATGATAGCCGTTGTATATACCATAACCGTGTGGTTCGGCATGAAGGGCATAGCAAGGCTTGCGACAATTTGCAGCTATTGCTTTTTCGCGCTGCTGGCGTATGTGCTTTTCGGCGGCGGCGAGACGCGCTATATTCTTGAAACCGGCTTTTCCGCGCTCGGTAATCTTGTGCAGAACTTTATCGGGCTTTCGACATGGATGGATCCCCTGCGGAAAACGAGCTTCCCGCAGAACTGGACGATTTATTACTGGGCGTATTGGATGGTCTGGTGCGTTGCGACTCCGTTTTTCATCGGTGTTATCAGCAAGGGACGCACTATACGCAATACCGTCCTCGGCGGCTACGGCTGGGGACTTGCCGGAACCTTTACCTCATTTATCATACTCGGAAATTACGGTCTTGCTCAGCAGCTAAAGCACGGGATCGATGTAACCGGCTTTATTGCGGCGGGCGGCGACTATTCCGAGGCGATAATGAAAATATTCGATACGCTTCCGCTGACGAATATCGGTCTTATTCTGCTTGCCATCACGATGGTCGCATTCTATTCCACGACCTTTGACGCGCTGACCATGGTCGTCTCCAGCTATTCTTATAAGCGACTCAAGCCGGAGCAGGAGCCGGATAAGCGTATCCGCACCTTCTGGGCTATCGTTTTCATCCTACTGCCGATAGCGCTGATATTCTCGGAAAACTCGATGAATAATCTGCAATCGGTGTCCATCATCGCGGCATTTCCGATAGGAATTATAATAGTTATGATAGCGGTGAGCTTCTTTAAGGACGCTTCCGCGTATCTGAGGGATAAGAGCGCCGAAACCGACACGGAAAAGGCGGCGGGTGACAGGCGTAAATAATCCCGCAGAGGCGAAGCCGCAAGAACAAGCTTGAATTGGCACCGAGCTGTTCCGACCCCGCGTCGGTTAAGTGCCCGAGTGAAGGAAGGTGAACTATGCTGCGGCAGGTCTACGCATGGAATCTCATGTGGACAAGTATTCTTGTCCTCGCGCTTATAATTATCTGGGGCTGCTTCTTTGTCGGGAGCGGGCGGAAATATCGCGGCATAGTCAACTCCGTGCTGCTCTGCCTATCCCTTGCCGTCATTTTATGTGCCACGGTTTTGGGCAGAGAGACAGGCGAATTTGCCGCAGTCCTGCGTCCCTTTGCGTCCCTTGAGGCGGCTCGAACGCAGTCGGAGTATTACCGCGAGATATTTATGAACGCCTTTCTCTTCTTCCCGCTTGGGCTTACGCTGTCTCATGTTCTGCCCCGCGGCTGGCATCGCTGGGGTAAAATTGCGCTCACGACGCTTATCGGCTGCCTGTTGAGCGCCGCAGTCGAGTACACGCAGTACCGCTATTCGCTCGGCCTTGCCGAGGCGGACGACGTTATATGCAATACGCTCGGCGCATTTATCGGCTCGCTGTCGCTGCTTGTCGCGCATCGCACGGAAAAGCGCCGGGAGAGATCCGGACAGCTCAGCCACAGCCTGACGGAAAGCGAGAGGCAGTTTGTGAGCATCATCCGCGCTGCCATGGCGGGTGAGGCGTATTCGCTTGAGGGCGGCGACTGGCAGGAGCTTTTTCTCCTTGCGCAGCAGCAAAAGCTCCTGCCGATACTGTTTGAGGCGGTTCGGAAAACTCCCGCCGCCGGGGAAAACGCCGCTCTCTTTGCAGAGACAAAGCGGCAGGTCATAGCGCAGGTCATGAACCAGACCGTGCGCACGGCGGAGTTTTCGGAGCTTTATAAGACTCTCCGCACGGCTGGTCTTCATCCCGTCGTCGTCAAGGGTCAGCTCTGCGGCAGACTATATCCGCTGCACGATCACCGTCTCAGTGCCGATGACGACATGCTCATCAGGGATGACGAATTCTTCCCCTGTCACGAGGCGCTGCTTCGGGCGGGGCTCAATACCGACACACCTGCGGACGAGCTGCCACGGTCGGACGAAGTCACATACACAAAAAAGGACAGCCCCCTGTATATTGAGCTGCACCGTCATTTGTTTGACTCCTCCGAGGACGCGCACGACGAGCTGAACCGCTTTTTTGCCGATTTTCAGCCCGTGGAGAGCGGTGAATTTTTAGCAATGCCGCCGCATGAGCATCTGCTCTACCTGATTTTGCACGCCTATAAGCATTTTGTGAGCTGCGGCATAGGTCTGCGACAGTTCTGCGATATCGGGCTTTGGGCGCGGGAGTATCGCGGCGATATCGACTGGCAGCGCCTGCATGAGCAGTGCGAGAGCGTCCACGCGGCAAGCTTTGCCGAGGCGGTGTTCAAAATCGCGCGGGAGGATATCGGCATAGAGCTTGAGCCTCCGGAGCCTTGGGGCATGGAGATAGACGCGCAGCCGCTGCTGCACGATACGCTCTGCGGCGGTGTCTACGGCTCGAATGATTATACGCGCCTTCATTCCTCGACCGTGACGCTAAACGCGGTAAAGGCGAGCCGCCGGGGGGAGCGGAGCAGTATTCTGCGCTCGATTTTCCCGAGGAAGGAATATCTGGAGCGCCGCTACGCCTATCTCAAGAAGCGGCCGTATCTCTTGCCTGTGGCGTGGGTGCAGCGTATAGCGCACTATGCCGAGGAAAAGCGCGGCAGCGACTCCAACAGCGCCGCAGGCTCGATAAGCCTTGCCAAGGAGCGCATTGAGCTTATGAAAAAGTATGATATTATGTAAACTGAGTTATGGTAACTCGATGCTGATGCAGGAGCTTTTGCCGGGCTTGTCCCGACAAAAGCTCCTGCTGCTTATTGTGTATAGATTTTGCGGAGGGAAGGGCAGACACTTGGCGCCCCTCTTAGGGGAGCTGTCGAGCGTAAGCGAGACTGAGGGGTCGCCATGGCTGAGAAACTGCCAATAGAGAAAAGAATGGTCTGTACCGCGTCCTGTCTTTTCCGGTCTGCACCGTGTCCTACCCCGGCGAACCCTTTCCCCAGTGTGCGCACTGGGGACTTCCCCTAAGAGGGGCAGCGCTTCGCGGCATTGTCTAAACCGGCGCTAAAGACCTAACTAACCTGTCATTGCGAGGAGCGAGGGACGAGCGACGTGGCAATCCGCATCCCCTTATGCCGTACTAAAACTATAGACAATCCCAAGGAGAACGGATTCCCACGACCAGTTTGAGAACTGGTTCGCGACGGCGGCTCTGCCGCATAGTCCCTTTAGGGAGAATGACGGAGGTTTGGTGAGCGTGTTGCGCTGACTTCTTCCATATGCGAAAACGAAAGCACACCCCCACCGGCGCAGCACCCCGCCGCAGAGCATCTGCGGCGGGGCGCCATAATAATACATTTACTTTTCGAGCACGACGGTGATGAGCACGGGATTATGGTCGGAATTCTTAAAGCCGGCATCCACGGTCTCGACCGTCTTGAGGCTGACGTTCGGAGAGAGGATAAGACCGTCAAGCACATAATGCTGAGTGTTTTCCGTGTCGCTCGGGTCGTAGGGCTGGTTGAGGAGTCTGCATGACGGAACCTCAAGGTCATATGCAAGTGTCCAACCGGCGGGGGCGATGTCCTCGGGCAGTACACCCGGCTCCCAGTTCTCGGGATGGGTTATCGGGTAAACGTCAATACTGCCGGGGAATACCTGATTGAAGTCGCCGCCGGCGATGACATAGTTGCCCTTTTCGTATTCGCTCCGGATAAACTCACGAAGCTGCTTTGTCTGCGCGGCCTTGCCCTCGCCGTCATCGTAGGCCTCAAGGTGCAGATTTACGAGCACAAGCTGCTTGTCGCTGCCCTCGATGGGCAGATAGCTGACCAGAAGACAGCGCTTGAGATTTGCGGTGCTTACAGGCCAGGAGAAGGGGCAGGGGAGGGATATGCGCTCCGCCGAGGATATCTCATACTCGCAGGTCGTAAACAGACCGCTGTTGACGCGGCCGATGGGCGGCAGGGGAATGGGAACGTAGGGGCAGGAGTAGTTGAGCGCGTGAACGCCGTTGCCGCGGATAAGCGAGGCGCTTTCGTCTATGCGATAGCTGCGCGCGGAGTCAACATCGACCTCCTGAAGCATGATGAGATCCGGAGAAAGCTCATCCAGAGTATCCGAAATACCGTTAAGATACTTTTCGACCGTCTCTATTTCGGCGGATTTCTTCTTCGTGCCGCCGTCCATAAAGAAGTCCTCCTCCGCACCGAGCCCGGCATAGCCGACGTTCCAGCTCAATACGCTGATTTCCTCTCCGGCCTTAAGCTCCGGATAGAGAGCCTCGGCGGCAGCGCCGGAACGCGGCTCCGAGCTTATCTCAAGCTCCTCGACCGCTGCGGGACGGTATTCCGTGACGCTGAGAAAAATAATACCGGCGGCAGCAAGAGCTAATATCGCAATGAGTACCCAGAGGACTATTTTAAGTGCTTTCTTCATTTCTCGGCAATGACCTCGCACTCAAGCAGCACGTCCTTGGGCAGACGGGAGACCTCGACGCAGGAGCGGGCGGGGTAGGGCTCGGTAAAATACTGAGCGTATATCGCGTTGACGGCGGCAAAATCGTCCATATGGCGGATGAAAACGGTGGTCTTGACAACATGGCTTATGTCTGTACCGGCGGCCTTGAGCAGCTCCGATACGTTTTTGAACACCTGATTTGCCTGAGCCTCAAGTCCCTCGGCAAGCTCGCCGGTCTCCGGGATGATGGGTATCTGACCGGAGCAGAATACGAGGTCACCGACTATCTGAGCCTGAGAGTAGGGACCGATTGCGGCGGGTGCTTTGTCTGTGGATACGGTTTTCATTTTGATTTTCTCCTTTTATTCTGAAAAATAATTATAAGCTCTTGAGCTTTAGTCCATAAGTATGCTGTAGCCGTTATTTTTAAGCTCCTCCATAACGGCCTGACCGTGCTCCTCACCCGCGACCTCGCAGGCGATGCTTACGGTGGTTTCGTTCGGGTTGAGTCCGAGGCTGAGCTTATCATGCTGCACGGTGAGAATATTTGCGCTCATCGCGGCGAGAATATGCAGAAGCTGCTCAAGACTGCCCGGACGGTCAAGAAGCTTTACTGCAAACTTCATGCGGCGGTGCCTTGCGACAAGACCCTGCTCGATGATGCTCTGCACAAAGCTCACGTCGATATTTCCGCCGGACATGATGCACACAACGCGCTTGCCGCGCACGTCCAGCTTGCCGCTGAGCACGGCGGCGAGGGGAGTTGCGCCCGCAGGTTCGACTATCTGCTTGCAGCGCTCCATCAAGAGAAGTATTGCCGAGGAAATCTCCATATCCGATACGGTGACGACGCCGTCCACATAGCGGTTTATAATATCCACCGTGATATCGCCCGGAGTCTTGACCGCGATACCGTCGGCGATAGTGGAGACGCTGTCCGTTGATACGAGACGCTTTTCGCGGAAGCTGCGGGCAATGGCGTCCGCGCCCTCCGCCTGCACGCCGTAGACCTTGACGCGGGGATTTATCAGCTTTATCGCCGCCGCAACGCCCGCCAGCAGTCCGCCGCCGCCCGCCGGAGCGACGACTATATCGACGCTCGGAAGGTCGCCGAGTATCTCAAGCCCGAGAGTGCCCTGACCTGCAATTACCTCGGGGTCGTTATACGGATGCAGGAAGGTCGCGCCCTCCTCCTTGCATATCTCGCAGGCGCGCTTATATGCGTCGTCATAGCAGTCTCCCGCGAGGACGACTCGCGCCCCGTAGCTCTCCGTCGCCTGAACCTTGGCGATGGGGGCGGCCTTCGGCATGACTATCGTGGCAGGGATGCCGAACTTGCGCGCAGCACAGGCAACGCCCTGCGCATGGTTGCCCGCCGAGGAGGCAACGACGGCCTGAAGCCCGCCCTTCTCCATGAGCGAGGCAATTTTATTGCTTGCGCCGCGAATTTTGAAAGAGCCGGTTTTCTGACGGTTTTCGCATTTGAGATATATATCGCCGCCGGTCATGGCGGAAAAGGTAGCGGAATGGTCAAGCTCCGTGTGATGCAGCATCGGCTTCAGCCGCTCCGCCGCAAGCTCAAAGTCCTTGAGTTCAATGTTCATGGTCATTGCCTCCAGTGTGATTTAATTCTCTGAGGCTATTATATTACTTTAAGCAGCTTTAGGCAATGAGCTTTTTTGATATTTTGCCTTAAGCCGATGCAGAATTTACCTCGGATTACTTGACATGCTTTTGTGAGCTTATATAATATGATGTATAATTCATGCGATATGGAGGTTTTTATGGCCGCAGTATTATATATAATAGTACCCTGCTACAACGAGGAGGCAGTGCTGCCCATCACGGCTCCGATGTTTCTTGAAAAGATAAATTCCCTTGCCGCCGCCGGGAAAATAAGCCCCGACAGCCGCGTCATGTTTGTAAACGACGGCAGCCGCGACAGGACATGGGAGATAATCACCGGGCTTTCCCGCGAGGACGAGCATTATATCGGCATATGCCAGAGCCGCAACCGCGGGCATCAGAACGCCGTCCTTGCCGGACTCATGGAGGCGCGGGAGCGCTGCGACATCACGATTTCGATAGACTGTGACGGGCAGGACGACATCAACGCCATGGACGAGATGGTGGAGGCGTATCTTGACGGCTGCGAGGTCGTCTACGGTGTGCGCTCCAGCCGCGAGACGGATACCTTCTTCAAGCGCTTTACCGCGCAGGGCTTTTATAAGCTCTTGTCCGCGATGGGGGCGGAGGTCGTGTATAATCACGCAGACTACCGGCTTATCAGCGCGCGGGTGCTCAGGGAGCTTGCAAATTTCCGCGAGGTAAATCTCTTTCTGCGCGGTCTTGTGCCGCTTGTGGGCTTTAAGAGCACGAGCGTGAGCTATTCCCGCGCCGAGCGAATAGCGGGGGAGAGCCACTATCCGCTGAAAAAGATGATAGCCCTCGCCGTTGACGGCATCACGAGCCTGTCGGTCAAGCCTCTGCGCATGATCACCGGCTTCGGCGTCGCGGTCGCGCTCATCAGCTTTATCGGAGTTATCTGGGCGCTTGTCACCGCCATTGCGGGCAAGGCGGTAGCGGGCTGGGCGAGTATGACCTGTATCATCTGCTTTGTAAGCGGCGTGCAGCTTATATGCCTTGGGATAATCGGAGAGTATATCGGCAAGATATATCTTGAGACGAAGCAGCGCCCGCGCTATATAATCAGCGAGCGCACATGGGAGAATGATAATGAGAGAGCTTGAGCTGCACCGGGTCTACCGGCATTTTAAGGGCGATTATTATCTCACCGAGGACGTGGCGCGCTGCTCCGAGGACGGCGAGGAATACGTCATATACCGCAAGCTTTACGGCGACGGCGCGCTGTGGATACGCCCGAAGACCATGTTCCTGGGCGAGGTAGAGCGCGATAAATACCCCGAGGCAAAGCAAAAATACCGCTTTGAGCTTGTGGACATAAGGAGCGTCGCGGGGCATGAATGAGAGACTCAGCCTATAGACAAAGCTGTCGGCAATGTATAGAATTGCATGGGGAGAGTGCAGAGAGGGGACGGGAGTCCTCTTTCTGCGTTCAATCCGAGCTTATTCAGGAGTGTTTTCAAATACTCCTGAATAAGTTTTCAAGGCGTCGAACTTTGTCGACGCCTTGGAGACTTGCAGTATATCGCCGCAGATGCTAAAATAGACCCTATCAGAAAACAGGAGGAGAGACTATGTCAAAAAGCATAACCCGCATCGTGCTCACCGGCGGCCCCGCCGCAGGCAAGACCACGCTGATAAGCCGTATTCTCAAGGAATTCAAGCAGGAGGACGGCTGGCGCGTCATCACCATCCCCGAAACGGCGACGGAGCTTATCTCCGGCTTCGGCATCAAGCCCTTCGGCAGCTGCGTGAGTATGCAGGACTTTCAGTATTTCGTCATCGAGGATCAGCTCCACAAGGAGCGCCTTGCGCTCAAGGCGGCGCAGATGGTGCCGGAGGAGAAGATACTTATTATATATGACCGCGCCGTGCTCGACGATAAGGCGTATATCACCGACGAGGAGTTTACCGACATTCTTTCAGGCTTCGGCATGAAAGAGGAGGAGCTGCTCTCGCGCTATGACGCGGTGCTGCATCTTGTGACCTGCGCCAAGGGTGCGGAGTTTGCGTATAATTACGGCAACGCCGCGCGCTATGAGAGCGTCGAGGTCGCCCGCGAGATGGATGACAAGACCCTGCGCGCATGGAGCAGGCACCCGGCGCTGCACGTCATAGACAACTCCGTAAACTTTGAGGAGAAGATAAACCGCGGCATCGCCGCCATTTTCAGCATCATCGGTCAGCCCGCGCCCGCGCAGAGCAAGAGAAAATATCTCATCGCCATGCCGGACACCGAGGAGCTTGTGCGCCGCTATAATGCCGCCGCCGTCGAGATGATGCAGACCTATCTTGCCTATACAAATCCGCAGGCGGAGCGCCGCGTCCGTCAGCAGCGAAACGGCAGCGAGTACCTGTATTTTTATACCGAGAAGCGCACAAATTCGGACGGTACCCGCTGGGTCACGGAGCGTCCCATATCCGAAAAGGATTATATCGCCTATCTCATGGAGGGCGACAGCTCGCTCCATGCCGTGCGCAAGACGAAGTATCGCTTTGCCCTCGGAAGCCGCCGCTATGAGATAGATGTCTATCCGTTTTCGACCGAGCGCGCCATTCTCTTTGCCTACGGGGACGGCGCGGACTGTGAGCTTCCCGAGGGGATAGAGGTGCTGCGCGAGGTGACGGGCGACATGGAGTATAAAAACCGCAGCCTTGCAAGGGTACAGAAACTTTAATATATTATTATATTATATATCTTGAACCGCATCCCGCGCCCTTCGGCCGGGATGCGGTTTTAATTATCTACCCGTCTTGCCACTGCCGGGGATTTGTGATATGATAATATATTATAAATACAATAGTAAGAATTTTGATGTAATAAGAATTTTGATGTAATCAAAGGAGCTGGCGTATGCGCATACTCGGCATAGACCCCGGCATTGCGACCATCGGCTTCGGCGCGGTCGATGCTCAGGGACAGAATATAAGCCTTGTCAAATGCGGCGTTATCACAACTCCGGCGCACACCTCGCTTTCAAGCCGCCTCAAGCGCATTTATGACGATATGGCAGAGCTTTTGGAGATTTTTAAGCCGGATGCCGTGTCGATTGAGGAGCTTTTTTTTAACACGAATATCACGACCGGCATCGCCGTTGCGCACGGCAGAGGAGTCATTCTTCTTGCCTGTGAAAACGCCGGGGTAAAGATTTTTGAGTACACGCCGCTGCAGGTCAAGCAGTCGGTCGTGGGCTACGGACGCGCCGAAAAGTCGCAGGTCATGGACATGGTGCGCCGTATATGCAGGCTCAAGGCGGTGCCGAAGCCGGACGACGCGGCGGACGCCGTCGCACTCGCGCTGTGCCATGCGCGCAGCAGCACATCCTTGCTCAACAGAGGAGGCAGAGAAGAATGTTCTACCATCTAAGCGGCATAGTGGCAGAGACGGAGCCGAGCCTTGCGGTCATTGACTGCGGCGGAGTCGGCTATGCCGTGAATGTGACATATAATACGCTCGCGCAGCTATCCGTCGGCGATAAGGCAAAGCTTTATATCTCCGAGGTCGTGCGCGAGGATGCCTTTGACCTCTACGGCTTTGCCGATAAAAACGAGCGCCGCTGCTTTGAGATGCTTATCTCCGTCTCCGGCATCGGTCCCAAAGCGGCGATGTCGATTCTCTCGGCAAATACCCCCGAGGGCTTGGCGCTTGCCATTATGAATAACAACGAAAAGGCGCTGACCGTGGCTCCCGGCATCGGCAAGAAGATCGCCCAGCGCGTTATTCTGGAGCTAAAGGATAAGATCAACAAGGGCGCGAGCGAGATAAGCGTACCCGCCGCCGCTGTCCCCGCACAGAGCGGCACGATGAATGAGCTTGTCGCGGCGCTGACCGTGCTCGGCTACAGCAGCTCCGAGATAGCGCCCGTCCTGCGGCAGCTTGACCTGAGCGGGATGAGCACGGAGGAGGCCATCAAGCTTGTTCTGCGCAAAATGATGAAGTAAGGGGGAAGACAAATGAGCATCAGCTTTTCCGATGAAGCAAACGAAGAGATAATAACCACTGCCGCAAGTCTCCCCGAGGACAAAAACGAAGGCTCCCTGCGCCCCAAGACCATCAGCGAGTATATCGGTCAAAGGAAGGCAAAGGACAATCTGTATGTGTTTATAAACGCGGCGAAGATGCGCGGCGAGTCGCTTGACCATGTGCTGCTGCACGGCCCTCCGGGACTCGGTAAAACGACGCTTGCCGCCGTCATCGCAAACGAGATGGGCGTGAATATGCGCATCACCTCCGGTCCCGCCATCGAAAAGCCCGGAGATCTGGTCGCAATGCTTACAAATCTTCAGGAGGGCGACATTCTCTTTGTCGATGAGATTCACCGGCTGAACCGCGCCTATGAGGAGATCTTGTACCCCGCCATGGAGGACTACGCCATTGATATCATCATCGGCAAGGGTCCCTCGGCAAATTCTATTCATCTTGACCTGCCGCACTTTACGCTTATCGGCGCGACAACGCGCTCCGGTCAGCTCACCGCCCCGCTGCGCGACCGCTTCGGTGTATCGCTTCGCCTTGAGCTTTATACGCCCGAGGAGCTTCAGCAGATAGTCATGCGCTCGGCGGGCATCTTGGACGTCGGGATAGACGAGGCGGGCGCCTATGAAATAGCCTCCCGTTCCCGCGGCACCCCGCGAATTGCAAACCGCCTTCTGCGCCGTGTGCGCGACTTTGCGCAGGTGCGGGCAAACGGCGTGATAAGCCGCGAGGTAGCCGACGCCTCGCTTACGAGCCTTGAGGTGGATAAGCTCGGGCTTGACGCGCTTGACCGACGTATGCTCAGAAGCATCATTGAGTTTTACGGCGGGGGACCCGTCGGACTTGAGACTCTGGCGGCGACGATAAACGAGGAGGCCGTCACCCTTGAGGACGTGTACGAGCCATATCTGCTGCAATGCGGCTTTTTGACCCGTACCCCGCGCGGCCGCTGCGTAACGCGCAAGGCCTATGAGCATCTCGGGATAGAATATATGGGTCAGCAGCAGATGGAATTTTGAGCGTTTGAGCGCAGCTTTTAGTGAAAATATGACAGTGTTAAAATTTTGCTCAGAAATTTTAGGGCAAAAGCTGCAAAATGACGCAAAAAAAATATTGACTTTAGCCCATCTTGTTGTATAATACTAACAGTATAATAGACTGACTAAAAGTGTATTTATGACAGAGTACGAAAAATTGACAGATACAGAGCTGCAAAAGCTCGTAATGGCCGAGGATCGCGGCGCGGAGGAAGCGCTTGCGGGCAGATATATGCAGCTCGTCCGCCGCTGTGCGCGTCCGCTCTTTCTTGCCGGGGGCGACAGTGAGGATCTTATCCAGGAGGGCACCTTCGGGCTGTTGTCCGCTATCCGCAGCTTTGACCCTGATTGCGGCGTGAGCTTCAGAGCCTTCGCTGAGCACTGTGTCAGAAAACGTCTTTTGTCAGCCGTCAAATCCGCATCGCGTTTGAAGCATTTCCCGCTCAATGATGGAATTTCTCTTGATATTCTCTCCGAGAATTCCAGCAAAAACTTATCGGCGCTTCCCCAGAGCTTTCGGCGCTCGCCGGAGGATCAGGTTCTGGCCAGAGAGAGCAAGGAAGAACTTTATACAGCCTTTGCAGAGCAGTTATCGAAGATGGAGAGACGAGTTCTCTCGTTATATCTCGAGGGTTTATCCTATAAGGATATCGGGCAGCGTCTCGGAAAAGAGCCGAAGTCCGTCGATAACGCTGTTCAGAGGATTAGGCGCAAGCTGGCGCGGAGCTTTACTTTAGGCGATATCAGCATAAGCTGACCGCAAATACAAGCCGATAGGCACATTTATCAAAAGAGAGGATTCAAGATGTACGAAGACAAGACCTTAGTTTGCAAAGAGTGTGGCAATGAGTTCGTTTTCACCGCCGGTGAGCAGGAGTTCTATGCAGAGCGCGGCTTCCAGAACGAGCCCCAGCGCTGCAAGGCTTGCCGTGATGCGCGCAAGAACGCTGCCCGTGGTCCCCGTGAGTTCTTCACTGCTACCTGCGCAGCCTGCGGCGGCGAGGCAAAGGTTCCGTTCGAGCCCAAGTCCGATCGTCCCGTTTACTGCAGCGAGTGCTTCGCAAAGATGAAGGAGCAGGGCTGATTTTACTGCCTGACATAGGATTGGGACGTTTCTGCGTCCCAATCCTTTCGTAGTTTTTATCAGAAAGGTGAAAATAATGGAAATCACAAGAGAAACCATGCTGTCCGAGATCCTTGAGAACTGCCCCGAGGCAATGCCCGCTTTTCAGGCGATAGGCATGCACTGCATGGGCTGTGCCCTTGCCAGCGGTGAGAACCTTGAGCAGGCCTGCGCCGCTCACGGTGTTGACCCTGACGAGTTCATCGAGGGACTGAAGAACTATCTGGCCACTCTCTGAGCTTAGAAGTTCATAAGGATAAAGCCGGTGCAGCACCGGCTTCCAAGGCGTCGACAAAGTTCGACGCCTTGAAAACTTATTCAGGAGTATTCAAAACACTCCTGAATAAGCTCGGATTGAACGCAGAAAGGGGACTCCCATCCCCTCTCTGCACTCTCCCCATGCAATTCTATGCATTGCCGACGGCTTTGTCTACAGGCTGAAAGCCGGCGCAGCATCGGCTTTTATTATATTTTATATTTTGACGCTGATTACAGCACGGAGCGGAGCAATGAGCAAAAGACTTGAGGCGATAATGGCACATATACCGCCGCATAGCAGAGGTCTTGCCGACGTCGGCACAGACCACGGCTATCTCCCGGCGGCACTGTATAAGCGGGGCTATACCGGTCGGCTTATCGCAACCGACATAAATCAGGACCCGCTCGGTAAGGCTCTGCGCACGGCGGAGAGCATAGGCGCGGAGGATAAGATATCTCTGCGGCTTTGCGACGGGCTGGACGGAGTTTCGCCGGGCGAGGTGGATACCATCGTCATTGCCGGCATGGGCGGGGACACGATATGCGGCATACTTGACCGCGCCGAGTGGTGCATGTCGGAGGAATATACTCTTATACTCCAGCCTATGACCAAGTGCGAGATACTGCGCTACTGGCTTATATATAACGGCTTTGAGATAATCTCGGAGGAGCTTGTCCGCGATGAGCGGCTGTATCAGATAATCACCGCGCGCTTCGGCGGCTGCGGGATATTGAACGATGCGGAGCTATATACCGGAAGCTTCGCCCTCATCGGCAAGGACCCGCTGTTTCCGGAGCTGCTTATAAAATTAAAGCGCCGCTTCAGCTCCGCCGTATCCGGTATGCAGGACAGCGGGGAGAGCGAGATATGTGCCCGGCGCAGGCTGTATGAGACGGTGCTCAGAGAGCTTGAGACGATGGAGGACATGTAGACATGACGACGACTGCTGAAATATATGAATTTATGAAGCTGCTTGCCCCGCCGGAGCTGCAAATGGACTTTGATAACGCGGGCTTTCTCGTGGGCGGGCTTGAGCGCGGCGTGAGCCGGGTGTTGCTTGCGCTGGACGCGACGAGCGAGGTCATAGCCGAGGCCGCCGACATGGGCGCGGAGCTTCTCATCACGCATCATCCTCTTATCTGGAACGCGATGAAGCGGCTTACCGAGGCGGATTTAACTCAGCGCCGCGTGCTGCGCCTTGCCGAAAACCGCATCTCCCTCATCTCCATGCATACAAATCTTGACATTGCCGAGGGCGGGGTAAACGACGTGCTGCTTGAGCTTTTGGGCGCGGACTTTGTTTCCGTGCTCAATGAGGACGGCTGCGGCCGTGTCGGGCTTCTGCGCGAGCCGACGGACATGGCGCATTTTCTCCCCTTCTGCAAGGCTGCGCTCCAAAGCGAGGGACTCAGATACTATGACGCGGGGCGCATGGTGAAAAAAATCGCCGTGATGGGCGGCGCGGGCGGCGGCAGCGTGGAGCGGGCGTATGCCCTCGGCTGCGACAGCTATGTGACTGCCGACATAAAATACGACCAGTTTCTCGCGGCAAGGGAGCTTGGAATAAACTTAATAGACGGAGACCATTTCTGCACCGAAAACCCGGTCATTCCCGCCCTCTGCGAGAGGCTGCGCCTCGCCTTCCCCGGCGTGGAGTTCTATGTCTCGCGGGTACACGGGCAGACCGCGCGCTTTGCGTGACATGCCGTCATAAAAAACTGCCTTCACTCATAAACTCGTACAAACGAGAACATGAGCGGAGGCTTTTTATATGATCGACACGAAAATCTACCGGGATATCGCCTCAAGAACCGACGGGGCCTTCATGCTTGGCGTTGTGGGGCCGGTGCGGACGGGGAAATCGACCTTCATCAAGCGATTTATGGAGACTATGGTCATTCCGCGGATAGACAATACATATACGAGGGAGCGTGCGCGCGATGAGCTTCCGCAGAGCGGCTCGGGCAGGACGATAATGACCGCCGAGCCGAAGTTCATCCCTGAGGAGGCAGTGCGCCTTGAGCTTGACGGCGCCTCGCTCTCGGTGCGACTTGTAGACTGCGTGGGCTACATGGTCGAGGGCGCGGCGGGGCAGTTTGAAAACGGCGTGGAGCGCCTTGTCGCTACCCCGTGGTTTGAGCATGAGGTGAGCATGAGCGTCGCCGCCGAGGAGGGGACGCGCCGCGTGATAGAGGAGCATTCGAGCATCGGCATCGTCGTCACGACTGACGGGAGCATCTGCGGCATCGAGCGGGAAAAATACGTCGAGCCGGAGGCACGGGTCATTCGGGAGCTCAAAAAAATCAACAAGCCCTTTATAGTCCTTCTCAACAGCGCCTATCCAGACTCCGAGGCGGCGCGCTCGGCTGCCGAGGAGATAGAGCGCGGCTTCGGCGTGAGCTGTCTGCGCGTAAACTGCCAGAGCATGGACGAAAGCGATATAAGCCGCATCATGCGCAGTGTCCTTGAGGAGTTCCCGCTCAGATCCATCGGCTTCTTCCTGCCGGATTGGCTTGAGGCGCTGGAGTGCGACAACGAGCTCAAATCCGCGCTCTATGCCGAGATAAGGCAGCGCTGCGCCGAGATAGGCAGCATACGCGAGGCGGCGGAGGCGATAAAGACGCTTGAGGAGCTTGAGTGCATCAGCAGTGCCGAGCTGCGCGAGACGGAGCTTGGCTGCGGCGCGGTGAAGGCGGTATTGTCCATGCCGAGGGCGCTATTTTACCAAATGGTCAGCGCCGAGGCGGGGCTTAGCGTCACGAGCGACGGTGAAATGATAAAAATGCTCACGGAGCTGTCCGCCGTCAAGCGCGACTATGACTGTATAAGCGCGGCACTTGAGGCGGTGCGAAGCAGCGGCTACGGCGTGGTCAGACCGGAGAGCGGACAGATGCAGCTTGACGAGCCGCAGATAGTGCGTCAGGGCGGGAAATATACCGTGAAGCTCAGAGCGCGGGCGCCGGTCATTCATATGCTCATGACCGAGGTGGAAACGGAGGTCAGCCCCGCCATCGGCGGCGAAAGCGCCTCGGAGGAGATAATAAGCTTTCTTCTTCAGGGCTTTGAGGGGGATGTCAAGCGCATATGGCAGTCAAATATCTTCGGCAAGCCCCTTGAGCTTATCGCCGAGGAGGGACTAAACGCCAAAATCGAGGCTCTGCCCGAGAGCGCAAGGGCAAAGCTCTGCCAGACGATGCAGCGCATGATCAACGAGGGCAGCGGGGGACTCATATGCATACTGCTGTAGCTCGGCCGTGCGGCGTATTGACTTGACAGGCGCTAAACTATATAATATCAGAGGTAGGATAAACGGTGCAAAGGCTCATAAAATTAAACCGCTATACCGCGGCGCTTGCACTGCTGCTCGCCGCGACGCTCGCCCTCGGGCTTACTCTTGCGCTCTGCGCTCCGCGTGCCTTCCCGGTCTCGGCGAAAAGGGTCTATACCCTTGTCATTGACCCGGGACATGGCGGGATAGACGGCGGCGCGGTTTCGGCGGAGGGAGTGCGGGAGAGCGATATTAACCTTGCCGTAGCGCAGCGCCTGAACGCGCTTGCGGGGCTTTTCGGCGTGGATAGCTGCCTGACGCGCAGCGACAAGGGCGAGACTCCGGGCAATGCGCGTGATTACAGCGAGCACGCCGAGCTTGTGCGCCGCGTCGAGGAGATAAACTCCGTGCCCGACGGCGTGCTTATAAGCATACATCAAAACTGCTACCCGAGCCCGCAGCCGAGCGGGGCGCAGGTGCTGTATTCGGCATATCCCGGCAGTGAGCGCTTCGGCAAGCTGTGCCACGCAAATCTTGTCTCCTGCCTTGAGCCGGAAAATCGCCGCGTGGCGGAGCCTGCGCCGAAAAAGCTGTATATAACCGCAAACGTGAAATGCCCCGCGATACTTGCCGAGTGCGGCTTTATGTCAAATCCCGGCGACGTGGAGCGGCTGTGCGATGCGGAGTATCAGACCGCCCTTGCGGCGGTGCTGCTTGCCTCGTACCTGCAATATATATCGGGCTACAGAGCATGAAATAAAAAATAAGAGGAATAATGCCATGGCAACAAAACAAAAGACGGTTTACTGCTGCACGGAATGTGGATTTGAAACATCAAACTGGGCAGGGCGCTGCCCTGCCTGCGGTCAGTGGAACACTCTGCGCGAAATGCACCTTGATACCCGCCCCGGAAAGCAGAGCTACCGCGCCTCCCGCGAGGTGAAAAAGCCGCGCCCGATATCGGAGCTGGACAGCAGCGAGGAGATACGCTTCGGCACCGGCATAACCGAGTTTGACCGTGTGCTCGGCGGCGGCGCCGTCGTGGGCTCGCTGATTTTGGTCGGCGGCGCTCCCGGCATCGGCAAGTCCACGCTGCTGCTGCAAATGTGCGGCTCCATGGGCGAGGATAAGAAGATACTCTATGTCACGGGTGAGGAGAGCGAGCGCCAGCTCAAGCTCCGCGCGACCCGGCTCGGCGTCGAGGGCGGGGAGGTCTATGTTCTTGCCGAGACGGATCTTGACAGCATAATCTCCGCCGCCGAGGAGCTTGACCCCGATATAATCATTATCGACTCCATTCAGACGGTGTCCGACGCGGGCGTGGCCTCCGCTCCGGGCAGCATATCGCAGGTGCGCGAGTGTACGATGCGTATTATGCGTGTGACGAAGGAAAAGGGCTACACGGTTTTCGTGGTCGGTCATATAAATAAGGAGGGCAGCATAGCGGGACCCAAGGTACTCGAGCATATGGTTGACTGCGTGTTGTATTTTGAGGGCGAGCAGAACACCAGCTTCCGCATACTGCGCGGCGCGAAAAACCGCTTCGGCTCGACAAATGAGATAGGTGTTTTCGAGATGGCGGACAGCGGGCTGCGCTGTGTTGAAAATCCCTCGGAGATGCTGCTTTCGGGCAGACCGGAGAACAGCCCCGGCACCTGTGTCGCCTGCGTCATGGAGGGTACGCGCCCGATAATGGCGGAGGTGCAGGCGCTGGTTACGCCCTCGAATTATAACGCCTCTCGCCGCAGTAACGGCATAGACTATAACCGCAGCGCAATGCTTCTCGCCGTGCTCGAAAAGCGCGGCGGCATGAACGTGACAAGCTGTGACGCTTATATAAACGTCATCGGCGGTCTGTCGCTGGACGAGCCGGCGGCGGATTTGGCTACGATACTTGCCATAGCCTCAAGCTATCTTGACAGACCCCTCGGCACTGACCTTGCCGCCGTGGGCGAGGTGGGGCTTTCGGGCGAGATACGCAGCGTGAGCTCGATAAATCAGCGCCTTTCGGAGATCTCGCGCCTCGGCTTCAAGCGCTGTATCATCCCAGCCCATGTGCGCGACGATATCCGCCGTCCGGAGGGCTTGCGGCTTATCAGCGTAAAGAATATCGGCGAGGCGGTTGCGGCAGTGCTCGGCCGTGAGCGGGATAAGTGATGGGCGTTGCCGTGCTTGGGCGGCGCTATGCGGAGCTATTGGATGCGCCGCTGCGCGCTCTCGGACTGAAAACGATATATCTCCCCGATAACCCGGATGTCGCGCCGGGGCTTGCGGGGCATACTGACCTCTCGCTTTTCAAGGCGGGTCGGGAGCTTATATTAGCGCCGTATCTCATCGGCAGTGAGACTGCTGCGGAGCTTGCGGCGCTCGGCTATGAGCTTTGCTTTGCGGATATAGCGCAGGGAGCGGAGTATCCGGAGGACTGCGGGCTCAATGCCTGCGCCGTCGGTGATAGGCTCATGTGCCGTGAGGATATAACGGCAGGGGAGATACTGCGCCGCTTCCCGCAGGAAAAGCGCGTGAGGTTTAAGCAGGGCTATGCAAGATGCTGCATATGCGCCGTGGATGATAGCTCGATAATCACGGCGGATCTCGGCATCGCCGCCGCTGCGGAGCGGGCGGGGCTTTCGGTTTTGCGTATCGCGGCTGGTGGCTTTGAGCTTCCGGGCTATGAATACGGCTTCATAGGCGGCGCAAGCTTTAAGCCGGAGCGGGATAAGCTTGTGTTCACCGGCGAGATAAACGAGCATCCGGATAAGCTGCGGATAGAGTCCTTTATCCGTGAACGCAAAATAGAGCTGGTTTACATAACAAGAGATAAGGCGATAGATATCGGCGGCGCCGTGATTTTGCAGGATATATTATGATTATTTGAAAAGCTTCCCAAGCCGGGAAGCTTTTCTGCGTGTATATGTATATTCATGCCATGTATGGCGCTGCACCATTTATCTGCTCTATTTTCATCCGGAATTTTTTGATTAGGCCCTAAAGCCTGCTTTCAGACGAGCTTTTTGCAGAGCCTAAAAAAATACAGGACGCAAAAATGCATCCTGTATTGAGCCTATAGACAAAGCTGTCGGCAATGTATAGAATTGCATGGGAAGAGTGCAGAGAGGGGACGGGAGTCTCCTTTCTGCGTTCAATTCGAGCTTATTCGGGAGTATTTTTTAATACTCCTGAATACAGGATGCAAAAATGCATCCTGTATTTTTAGCTATAAATCAGAACTTGATATCAACGGACTTGCGGTCAAAAATCGTATTGACCTGCTTGTAAGCCCAGCCGAGGAGCTTCTGGTCAAGGTTCCAGAAGTACACGACAAACAGTATGCCGACAGTAGTGCAAAGCACCTTAAGCAGCTTCTTTAAGAATTTGCACATATGGAATATGCTCCTTTCTTTATATCAAGGCGCGGAAATTACTTCTTTGCCAGACCCTTCTGACGAGCATACTCGGCAGCACCGAGAGCGCCCATGAGCTGGGGGTCAGTCTTAAGGTTGACGACCTTGAGCTTGAGAACGTGCTCGATCGCTTCCTTCAGACCGTCGTTCTTTGCACAGCCTCCGGTCAGGGTGATGCTGTCGGTTGCGCCGGCCTTCTTGGCCATGACGAAGCAGCGCTTTGCAACTGCCATCTCGATACCGGCTGCGATCTCGTCCATGGGCTTGCCTTCGCCGACGAGGGTGATGACCTCAGACTCTGCGAAAACGGTGCACTGTGCGGTGATGGGGATAACGTTCTTTGCAGTCAGAGAGAGCTTGGAGAACTCGGGCAGGCTAAGCTCGAAGGAGCGTGCCATTGCCTCGAAGAAGCGGCCGGTACCGGCTGCGCACTTGTCGTTCATTGCAAAGTTCTTGACAGTGCCGTCGGTGTCGATGCTGATGCCCTTAACGTCCTGTCCGCCGATGTCGATGATTGCCTTGACGCTCGGGTCAGTCACGTGAACGCCCATTGCGTGGCAGGAGATCTCGGAGATGTTTTCATCTGCGAAGGGTACCTTGTTGCGGCCGTAGCCGGTACCGATGAGGTAGGAAAGCTCCTTGGAGTCCTTCAGACCCGCCTGCTTGCAGACTTCTTCCATAGCGGCGATTGCGCTCAGCTCGGAGTTTATCTTGCTGCGGATGGTGGTATCGGCTATCATCTTGCCGTTTTCGTCGAGTATAACTGCCTTGGTGTAGGTGGAGCCCACGTCGCAGCCGCCAAAGTATTTCATGTTATTTTCCTCCATTATAATTTAATTTCGCGTTGCGAATTACATACAAACGTCGTCCTCAAACTCAAGGAGAGAGGCATCAACGGGAGTGGCGCCGATGACGGTGCGCATATACTCGTTGACCTTTGCGCGCATGGAGCTGCGGGAAACGGTACGCGGGTCCATAAGGTCGTGCTCGACCCAAATCATATGCAGACCGCGCTCGCGTCCCTGCTCGTCAAGAATACCCTGAACGGTCGCCATGTTCTTGCAGGCGACGTGCTGATACATGATAACGAAGTTCGCGTTCCAAGCCTCGCACTGATGCCAAAGCTCATCGACAACATTGCGATAGCCGCCGTTAGTGTGACGGCGCATGACCATACGCTCGTAGAGGCGTGCGAGGTCGCGGAGGGCTTCCTCCTTGTCCTCGGTCTCGAGGGGCTTGGTGAAGTTAAGAGACTCCATCTCGACCAGAACGTCAATGCCCCAGCAGTTAGCAAGCCAGTTGGAGAAGTTTGCGTAGAAGTGCGGAGGGCAGGACCAGATGATTGCGCGGTACTTCATCTTTTCCTCGGGCCATGCAAGAGAGCTGCTGTTGTAGGCCTTGGTAAGAAGCTTATCGACCTTCTCGCAGGTCTTCATGACGCGCGGGTCGAGGCCGCCGTCCATCTCGTAGTTATACTTGCGGAACAGCTCGTAGCAGGGACCGAGAAGCTGGGGACGGGCGGTCTTGTTGATGTCCCACTTATTAAGCTCGTATGCGGTCTCCTGATTGAAGCGCTTCATTGCGGTGAAGTATGCATCCCAGCTCCACTTCGTGCCGGTCTGCTCCTCAACAAACTTTATGCAGGCCTTGATATCCTCAACGCCGCACTGGAGGGTGCTCTCGTCGAGATACTGGGTCGGGAAGCAGAGGTGGAAGACAGGCAGCTCGGGGAAGCGGCGGCTCATGTAGGAGGAAGCCATGGTGGAGCCGTCACAGGGCATGGAGGAGGAGATAAAGCAGGAGCCGATGTGCGGCAGAGCGTCAACGACAAGTGCGCCGCACTCGGAGGTCGGGACGGGGCAGGTGTCGGAGGGCAGACCGTAGGACTCGACCGCGTCAATGTAGGGGATGCAGGAGAGCTGGTCGAGCATCGACAGCAGGAACACGGGCATGAGCTGATAGGGGATACCCAGCATGTTCGGGAAGCCCGCCATGAGCTGACCCATGGTCATCTCATCAAAGAGAATGAGGCTCTGGTTGAGAGCGCCGCTGTTGCCGTTCTTATCGTCGCACTTTGCGAGGAGAACAAGCGTCTCTGCGACAAAGCGGTACATGCAGTATATGAGCTCATGGCTCATGCGGAGGTTATAGCCGCGCATACCCATGGTATTCTTATCCATGAAGCTGTGGCAGCAGAAATAGGATATCATCCAGCGGTAATGCAGTGCGCTGTTGACTGCGGGGACGAGATCCTTGGAGAAGGTCATAAGGAGCATGCCCCACATACGAACCCACTCGTAGAAGTCATATGCGGTGTCCTTGATGCCGCGCCACTCACGGCGAACGGTGGCCATTTCGCCTCTGCGATAGAGACGGCCGAGGCTCTTTTCACCGTTGATTACGCGATCCTTCTTGCCGGCAGCGTCAAGAGACATAAAGTCCTTATACTCGCCCTTGATGCGCTTGCCGTCGGCCTTAAAGGTATCGACCCAGCTCTGACCGAAGGCTTTCCAGTCGGTCTCTTTGAGCATTTCCCAGGCAATACCGCCAAACTCTTTAAGGTTATCAAGCTGGGCAGCCCAGTCTATCTCATCTTTGCATTTCCAGAATTCCGGATTGGGATACTGTATCTTTTGCTTCTTTGCCA
>CAKTMC010000018.1 GCA_934573735.1 uncultured Oscillospiraceae bacterium
GAAAACCGACCGCGGTTCATTGCATTTGCTTCGGCTTTTGGACTTCTTCGGCAATTTTTTCAACATTTACACGACAAGCCCGCTTCCGGCCTATGCCTAAAGCGGGTTTGTCTACAGGCTGTGACACTGCGTCAAACGCAGTGTCATCAAGGCTTTCCGGGCTTTTTCAGCTCGGAAATTTTTTTATTTTTCCATTGATGACAAACGCCGTTTTTACGCAACTGAGGAGACTTGAACTACCCAAACCGGGTTTTGAGCCATTTTATCTCTCCTCTACTGCGGATTTTTGACAAGTATTTCGAGATTCGCAAAAAATAAATATCACAAAAATTCAAGCGCCGGATTGTTGGTTTTGCAGAATCAACGCTCCGGCGCTTTTGTCATATCCGGAGGTGAAATATGAGCCAGTAAGCAAGAAAATATTGACTATGCTATATCTGATTTGTATTATAAAGCTATCAAATATCAGTCCTATGCTCATAGCTGCTCTTGATGTACATGCCGTTATCGGTACACACAGGATAACCGGTTACTTTGTCGGAGGAATTGAAGCTATAAGCTTCTCCCCTTTCTAAGAACATAGGCAAAGGAGACTCTAAAATGGCAGATATTGCAGAAATTGTGGATATGCTCGATTGGCATATGCCCCCCGAAACACAAGCCAAAGGAATGGACTTAGCAAGAAGCGCGGAAACACTCCTTCCTTTTATGCAGCCTTTAACTCCGAAGCACAATAAAAATGTGTGGGGAAATTGTGCTCTAATCATAGCGGGAAAAAGCGACGAGGAGCTCAAGCCTTACTTAGTTGAATTGTTAGAATGGCTGCAAGACATGAATTGGCCGGGGGCTTTTTGCATCCTAAAAAGGCTGCAAGAATACTCGGATAACAACTCCATCTCCGATGCAATAAGCGTTTGCCTTGAAAAAGCAAAAAAGCGTGAGGACGAGCCTTGGGAAAGCAGCTTACGTCTGCTCCTGCGTTGCCATATTAGGTCGGAGAGTTAGTTATTGAAAGAATAGTGTTTTTGCCCGCAATGGAAGCGATGTCCCCAAGGGTCGTTGACCAAGCGTACGGATAGGCTTTTACTGTATCTGCAAGCATCGTGTGCCCGTTCCGAAGGCATTTTCAGCGCTGAGCAAACTATATTTTCAAATTACCCTCAATGCCAAATTTTTCGGTCAAATTTGCGTATTTTCCTTTACTTTTTTCGCAGATTAAAGTATGATAAGGGATAAAGAACACAGATAACAATAGCATAGCTCGTAATTATTTCATTGGGAGCGTGTTAGACATGAAAGAAAAGTACATTACCATCACCGGCTTCAAGAGCTACTGCGGCCTCGTCCCCTTCAAAATCGGCTATCTTGTTCGCTGCGAGAAGGAGCCCGGCAACTCCATCGACAGTGAGGCTATAAAATGCACTATGCCAGTGCTCGGTACGGTCGGTTATGTTGCAAACAGTACAAGCACCGTTGCGGGCGGCACCATGAGCGCCGGGCGCGTATATGACGAGGTCGGGAAGAAATTCTATGCCCGCGTCCTGTTCACCACCTTCACCAAGGTCATCTGCCGCATTGAGGAGGGTAATCCTCTTGCGCTCAAGAAGGAGATTTTGTCGCAGTTTGACGACGGCTGGGACGAGGACGAGGACAATTAAGACTTTTTTACCCTTCATTCTCTTGGTTTCATCCACCGCTGCAAGGCTTGATATGAGCTGACCGTGACCGCCGACTTTGAGCCCCGCGTTTTTCGTCACGTCAGCAAACCGTACTCCATCGTTTTATAGGACTGCCATATGTGCGACAATCACAAAACACCCCCGCCGTGCTTTTGCACGGCGGGGGTGTTCCAGTTTAGCCTATTACCTTTTTGTCTTGTGCCGCGCTATCAGAGCGCTGCAACAGCGCCGCGGAATGCCTCCAGTGCATCCTCGGTCACCAGATCCTCAATGTAGGGAACCGCATCGTTGAAAACGAAGCCGCGTCCGACCTCAAGCAGAGGATGATCCAGAACCTCGGGGATGTGCTCGTCAACAAGTGCTCTGAGCTCGGGATTGTCCAGCACCTCGGCGACGGTTACGGTATCGAGAGAATACTTAGCCATGTTTTTTTCCTCCTGTAAAAATTATATTATTATGTTTACGGCGTGCGTGCCTTTTGGCCTATTTCATAGCCCTTGTAGAGAGCCTTGCGGTTCATCTCCACAACGGCCTCGCCCTTCTGGGCAAACTTGTGCTCCAGGCTCTTCATAAACACCTCCGGAGCCATCATTTCCGAAAATCCGAGCATTGCGCCGACCAGAATGATGTTGGCGGCCTTGTCCGCGTTCATTTCATGCGCTATCACGTCTGCATTCACATCGAGGCAGCGCACGTCGTCGCGCTTGAGCGGTGAGGTGACTCTTGCGGTATTGCGCACAAGCAATCCGCCCGGCTTGAGCGTCCCGATAAATTTCTTAAACGAGGACTCATTCATCGCTATAAGCCCGTCCGACTGACGCGGAAGCGGAGAAACTATCGGCTTATCGGATATTATAACCGTACACTTGGCGCTGCCGCCGCGCTGCTCGGGGCCGTACAGCGGCATAAAAGTCGCGTGCTGACCGCCGTCCACGGCGCTGCCGGCGAGGGAAACACCGGTAGACATGACGCCCTGACCGCCGGAGCCGGAAATAGTAAGGGTGAACTTCATTCAGGTTGCCTCCTTTCCGGTCTTGTCAACAAACACACCCAGCGGGAAGTATTTGCTGGTGTGCTGATCGATGAATTCCAGTGACTTCACGGGAGACATATGCCAGTTTGTCGGGCAGTTGGTCAAAAGCTCCACGAAGGAGAAGCCCAGTCCGTCCACCTGATTTTGCATGGCCTTTTTAATGCCCGCCTTTGCCTTGCGGATATTCGCGGGACTCGATAGCGAGAAGCGCGCGACATAGACCGGAGCCTCGATTTCCTTGAGCAGCTCGCACATTTTCAGCGGATAACCCATGGTATCCGGGTCACGGCCGTGGATACAGGTCGTGGACTTCTGACCGATAAGCGTGGTAGGTGCCATCTGACCGCCGGTCATGCCGTAGGTAGAGTTATTTGCAAAGAATATTGTGATATGCTCGCCGCGATCCGCCGCCATGAGTATCTCGGCAAGACCTATGGAGGCGAGGTCACCGTCACCCTGATAGGCGAAAACGAGACTGTCCGGACGGCAGCGCTTGATGCCGGTAGCGACGGCGGGCGCTCTGCCGTGGGCGGCAGTTACCATGTCCAGCTTCCAATACAGGGAGTTCATCGTAGAACAGCCGACGGGCAGGACGTTGATAACGTTCTCCGCCACGCCAAGCTCATCTATGGATTCCGCGATAAGCTTAGTTGCGAGAGAATGCAGGCAGCCCGGGCAAAAGCCGCTGGAGAGCGGGAGCAGACATTTCGGTTTAGTATATACCTTTTCCGCCATCAGTCGGCACCTCCTTCCATAATCTTTATGATGGCTTCCTTCGTAGTCTCATCATCCAGGAGATTACCGCCGCTGCGGCCATACTCGTACACGGGGCAGCGTCTGCACACCTGAAGCTCTATGTCCTCGCGCATCTGAGCCGGTATCGCCATCTCAATATCAATCACGCCCTTCACACGCGAATAGTCCAGACCGTCTATTGCAGCCTTCGGGAAGGGGAAGAGAGTTATCGGGCGGATAAGACCTATCTTTACGCCCTCCTCGCGGAGGTCGTTTACGCACTGTCTCGCTACGCGGGCGGAGATGCCGTAGGCCACTATCACCCACTCGGCGTCCTCGACCATATACTCCTCCACGCGGACGTCCTCGGCTTCCCAGCGCTTGGTGCGCGCCGCGTCCGCCTTGTTGTTTGTCTCAAGACCGGATTCGGGATATATGGGCGTTATCATATGACCGGAGCGCTTGGTTCCGTCATAGCCCACGGTCCAGGGCTTGCAGGGAGAGGCCGGAAGCTCCTTCATGGGCGGCAGCTCGACCTCCTCCATCATGGTACCGAGGCAGCCGTCCATCAGCAAAAGCACGGGGTTTCGGTCACGCTCGGCAAGCTCCGGAGCCTCATACATGATATCCACCGCCTCCTGCACGGTATGCGGGGCGAGAACTATCATGCGGAAGCCGCCGTGTCCGCTTGCCTTTGTGGCCTGCAAATAGTCCATCTGCGCGGGCTGGATGGAGCCGAGGCCGGGGCCGCCGCGCTGCATATTGACGATGACCGCCGGAAGCCGCGCGGAGGAAAGATAGGATATACCCTCGCTTTTCAGGGAAATGCCGGGGCTTGAGGAGCCGGTCATCGCGCGCACGCCGGTGCTTGCCGCTCCATATACCATGTTTATCGAGGCCACCTCGCTCTCGCCCTGAATAAACACGCCGCCGACCTCCGGCAGACGCCATGAGAGGTATTCCGGGAGCTCAGACTGTGGGGTAATCGGGTAACCGGCAAAGAAGCGAATGCCGGCGCGCACAGCGGCCTCGCCCAGCGCTTCGTTGCCTTTCATAAAGATCCTTGCCATATCAGTCCTCTCCTTTCAGCATATCTATCGCCGCTTCCGGACAAACAAGGGCGCATGTGCCGCAGCCGACGCAGCCTTTGAGGTCGATTACCGGATAAAAGTGACCCTTTGTGTTGCGCTCTGTACTGAAAACGATGACTTTTTTGGGACAGAATTGGATGCAGTAGCCGCAGGTCTTGCAAAGCTTTGCCACCACGCTCGGGGTGTTCATTCGATCATCTCCTTAGCTTTTATACTGTTTGTCGTAGTTTTTCTGCATACACTTTATGGTCTTCGTCAGGTATTCGTTGACCGGCGTTGGGATGCCGAACTTCTTACCGTACCGAACGATCGCTCCGTTGAGCGTGTCTATCTCCGTCTGACGCTGATTTATCATCACGTCCTGCGCCATGGAGGGATAATACTCCTCTATGCTGCCGCTGCTCACGGATTTTGCAAGCAGACGGAAGAACTCGCCCGAATTCATCGGACAGCCGCAGGCAGTGGCTACCGCACAGCATTCGGCGGCGACGGCGGTTGCAAGTCCCGCGCCGTTTACATCCTTGAAGATATCCTTGCACTGCATACGCAAAACCGCGCTGAGCGGGTTAAAGACGCAGTTTGTGACTATCTTCTGCCAGTAGTGCTCCGAGACGTCATCCCAGAACTTCGCAGGGCAGCCGCCCTCGGTGAAAATTCTCTCAAGCTCCCGTCCCGCTGCTACGCTGAGCTCCGTGCGCTCCATTGCGCCGAAGTTCATCTGATAGCCCTCCGTTGAGGGGGAGGAGATGCATTTTCCCGGCTCCGGCAGCTCCGTTCCGAGCACGCCGTTACCGTAAAGAACTCTGCCGGCGGGAACCGCTCCCACGAGCTTTTCCTCATTGCCGAGTCCGTTCATCAGCGAAACCAGCACCGTATTCTCACCTATCGCGGGTGCTGCGGTCTTGAGCGCCGCCGGGAGCTGATGGCTCTTCGTCATGAAGATTACGATGTCCATAATGCCGATATCCGCCGCATCATAGGCCGTGTGGAAGCCGGTAAGCTGATAGGTCTTGTCTCCGTTGACCACAAAGGTGAGTCCGTCCTTTGCGATTTTATCCATGTGCGCCTGATAGGGATCTACCAGCGTGAGATCTGCGCCGCCTCTGCGGAGATATCCGGCAAAGACGCTTCCGGCCGCGCCGGATCCGATCATTGCTATTTTCATTTTCCGTCCCCTTTCATTATTTGGATATATTTATATTGTATTTCATCTTAAACGATGAGACCGACCTTTTTCGCCTGGAAGCTCAGCTCGTCGCGGAAGTCCGGATGAGCAATATTTATCAGGCTCTTTGCTCTTTCCTCAAGCGAGGCAAAGCGGAGATTTGCAATGCCAAACTCTGTAACTATGTATTCTACCTCCGTTCGCGGGGTGGTTATCGGCGTTCCCTCAGGGTGCGCCAGCACTATCTTGGAGATGAGGTTTCCCGCCTTGTCCCTGCGCGTTGCGTCCAGTGCGATAAAGGAATGACCGCCCTTGCTCATCTGCGCGCCGCGCACATAGTCAAGCTGACCGCCGGTGCCGCTGTGCTGCCGGAAGCCCACGCCCTCGGAGGCGACCTGACCCGTGAGGTCTATCTGCATGGCGGAGTTTACGGAGACAACATTGTTGTTTTGCGCGATGACGTAGGGGTCGTTTGAGTAGCAGAAGCGGCGGGACTGGCAGCTCTTATTATAGTTTAAGAAGCTGTGCAGCCGCTCACTGCCCATGGCAAAGCCGAAGGTGCTAAGCCCGACATCTATCTGCTTGCGGGAATTATCCACCGCGCCGCACTCGATAAGATCCATCATGGAGTCTACAAACAGCTCCGTATGAATACCGAGATGACGCTTATCCCGACAGGCTCTGCCCATCGCCGTTGCAAGGCCGCCGATGCCGAACTGGATGCAGGAGCCGTCCAAGATGAAGGGGGCGATATGCTCGGCTATCTTCAGCTCGCTTTCGCGCGGCTCGTCAGGCTCCAAAACGCAGATTTTATCCGTCTTGTCAACGATGCAGCTCACGTCCTTGATATGTATCATGTTATCCTTGCCGTAGATAAACGGGACGTTCTCGTTTATCTGCACTATGACCTCGCGCGCTGCCTCGCAGAGCACGGTGTCCATGGGCGTTGCGCCGAAGCTGAGCATACCGTTTTCGTCGGGAGGCGCTGCCGCCATCATGATAACATCGGCCTTGTGGTAGCAGTATCTGTCAATAAATATCTGAGAAAGCTGGATCGGCTGAAAGTCAACGTGTGAGCCGAACTTGTAGCGGAAGTTGCGCTCCACCGGTCCGAAGAACAGACTGTTGACCTTAATACTGCCGTTGCAGGCCTTTGCAAGAGGTCTGTAAAGCTGTCCGCCGAAGCCCAGATACATCCGCACATTTTCAAGCCTTCCCTTCTGCGCCCCCAGCTCATCGAGCAGGGCATATGGCAGGGAGGAAAACATGGTAGCGCCGATTATATCTCCGGAGCGCACATGGCTTATGGCCTCCTGAGCGCTGACGATTTTATCTGCATATTCCTTTCGCCAATCCATGGAGCAATTCACCCTTTCATCTGCTTTTCGTGAAAAATCAATAAACTCGTCGTATGTAGATAGCCGTTTTCTGTATCTTGAGTATAAATTCTTCTCGGATAGGTGTCAAAATCTGTACCTGTCCATTTCCAAAGCAGTGAATGCGTCCGACACGCTCGTGCAATAAAGCCCTTTTCGGCGCGTTATGCATTTGCAGCCGTGCGATACCGTCCTTTGACCCCCTCGTCAGGGGTGTAAAAGCTCCGTTAAAAATAAAAAAGTTCTTGAGAAAAAGCAAAAAAACCGGCAGCGGCTCATCCTCCTCGGACTGCCGCCCCGGTTTTTGATTTTATCAAAGGGCTTCTTTATTTATCTTTGCTCATGACAGGCGTATGGAAGCGCATGCTGAGATTATAGCAGGTCTCAAGATGCGTCTTTGCTGAGTTTTCCGCCAATTCCGGAATACCGGTCATGATGGCGTTATAGATGGCAAGATGCTGATTTGCAAGGGTCTCAAGCGCGGAGTTCTCCTTCTGTCCGATCAGAATTATCTGGGAACGGATGGAGTAATAGTTTATAAAACGCTCCATCTGCTGATAGGCCTTTATGATATAGGGATTCTCGCTGGCGCGGATTATCATCCAGTGAAAGCTGGTGTCTATTTTGGCAAAATCCTCAAAGCTTCGCTCACGGATAGCAGAGTCAAACTGCTCGGCAAGCGTTTTCAGGCGCGTATCCTTTCTGAAGGTGCCCCTCTGCGCGCAAATATACGCGGCGGTGCCCTCCAGCGCACGTCTTGCCATAAAGTTCTTTTCAAGCGACATCAGGGAAATGTCCCAGACAAAATAACCTCGCTTTCCCTCCTTCTTCGTGACCAGCCCCTCCTCTGCCAGTCTCTCCAGAGCATAGGTCACGGGGGTCCTGCTCACCCCAAGCTCATCCGCTATCTGCACGACACTAAGCTTTGAGCCGGGAAAAAGCTCAAAGTGGATTATGGCGTCCTCCAAAACGGAATATACGATATCCGATAACTGCGCAAAGGGATTTCTGGATTGCGCGGCCTCGATTTGAATCTTGCTGAAACCGGGATTTTGTGCTTTCATGCGTGTTTTCCCCTCCCCAGCAGCTTTAAGCGGCTGCTCTCCTCCGGCATTGCGGAGTCTGTGGTATTCTGCTGCTTCCCCTCTTTTCTTTATTATAATAACAGGCCTTGCTTATGTCAAACAAAACGAACCTTCCTCCGTGCTTTTCAGACCTTGGCGAGGAAGCAGGTCTGGCTTCCGACCTCGGAATACAAAATCGCCTGCTCCCTGCCGAGGTCATATACGCGGATAACCTCCGCCATCACGCTCTCGGCATCGGAGGGTACGAGCTTTGTGTACACGTTCTCGCAGTCCGAAAACAGCGCCTCATTAAATACGCAGCCGTCCTCCCCGGGGTAGAGCGCGACATAGAACGAGCCTGCCTCCACAAGATCCTGGAAGAAGTGGCTGCCGTAGCTCAGCTCCGGGCGCAGACCGTGCGAGCTGTAGGCAAGCTCCGCTATGCAGTCGAAGCGGTTTATTTCCATGAAATGCACCGGAACCCCGAGACTGGGCGTGGTAGTGCCCCAGCGCCCCGGCCCGAGCAGGATAGTACCCTCGTCCCGCAAAAGGCTATTGAGCTCGCCGAGTCTGCGCGCCACCTGATACTTGCGCTGCTCGGGCAAGTCCAGATACGGCTCGACCTGAACCATGACGGCGTAGCGTATTGGCAGGCAGACGTTTCCGCCCATGAAATTACCGTTTGTGTTAAAATAGAATTCCTTCACATTCGGCATGACTCCGGCCGCGCCGAAGCCGCGCGTTTGCAGCGATCTGCATTGCAGGAGATTGACGCGGTAATTGCCGTCCTTATCGAAATTGCAGGCATACTCAATGTCCACCGGGTAGCTGTATTTCTCCTCAAGAACGCGCATCAGCTCCGTCATAACCTCGGTGAAGTCCGTGTTGTGCAGAAGCTTTCGGAAATTCAAAATATCCGGGGCGCTTGCCGCGCTCAGCCCCATCTCGCGCAGGCGCGCAACGCTCGGATAGTCCAGCTCCATGAACAGCGCCGGGTCCGCCTTGATATCGCGCTTGTCGATGCTCTGCACAAGGACTGTCTCAAATGCGTTATCCTTGAGCGCTATCACGTCCATCTTGTGCTGCGAGTATTTATACTCGTCGCCATAGGCGACCATCGGCGGCGCCTTCGGGTTCTCCATATCGAGCAGCCGCGCATAGTCGTCGGCCTCGCGGTCAACCGCGCGCGTTCCCATGCCGAACACAAGCCGCAGCATCCCCTTATTGTCTCTTGAGGCGTTCTGACGGTTTAGATACAGGTTCTTGGAATGTCCCACGCCCGCAATGTGCGGATAGTAGTAGTCCCCGTGTACATCGCCGCACACACGCATGACCAGCAGCGCCATCTGCTCGTCACGGTCAAGAAGCTTTCGCTCGGCGCGGTACTTAATTGCATCCGGGTTGACGGTGCTGGCATAGACCTGCCTGACCGCGCGCTCAAAGACGGCATAGCGCTCCTCCAGACTTCCCTGATTGGGGCAGAATACGCTCTCATACTTGCCCGCGAAGGCATTGCCGAAGCCGTCCTCCAAAATCGAGCTGGAGCGCACGATGATCGGCGACTGACCGAAATACTCAAGCATGGACAAAAACTGCTCCTTAACGCTCGGCATGAACTTGCCGTTGAGCAAAATCTCGCGGATTGGCTTTGCCTGTTCGAGATAATCCGCCTCCTCGATCATGCGGATACGGGATGACCACAGCCCGTTTTGCACGCCGTAGGTGTAAAAGACGTCCGCGCCGATGTAGTAGGAGTCATGCGGCTCAATGCGTGCGCGATACAGCTCCGGCGCTTCGTCGCGCAGGATGTTGCGCGCCAGAAGCATACCCGCGGCCTTGCCGCCGATGCAGCCGGTGCCTATCTCGCGGTTTTTGATGTACAGCAGGTCTCGCATCGAGAAATACCGGCGGCAGAGGGCAAGGCGCTTCGGCTCGTTACCGATAAGGCAGCGGAGCATATTCTCCTTGAGCCGTTTTCCGTCCTCGTCCGTCGGCTCGTGCCCGTCGGAGACGGAGTCAAACATGCTGTCCCAGCAGTCACGCCGCTCCCCCGTCTGGGTAAAGCGCTCAAAGACGGCGTAGGTGTCCGCGCTTGAGGTCAGGGCACGCCACTTCGCGCCGGTGATTTTCAGGGGAAAGTATGTGGTCTGCGTACTGCGGCCGCGCACCTTGACGGCGTGGATATAAACGCTGCCGTCCAGAGTGCGGATGTTTGCAAGCAGCGGCGTCTCCCTGCGGATGCGCGAAATGGTCTCATAGGTATGCTTTTCATAGTCTATCGGCTGATACGCGACGGCCTGACGCCGGATGAGAAATGGGTTAATGAGCAGGAAAAAGTTTGAGATCATCAGGTCGGAAAACCAGTATTTTTGCAGATCCGACAGACAGTCGAACACGAAAAACGTGCCGAGCGGCTCTTTGTCGATGATGCGGTGTACCTGCACGGCAAAGGTCTCAAAGCCGACTCTCGGATCGAGCTCGTATTTTTCGACATTTGCGCCGCGCTCACACAGCGCCGCCGTGTCCATGATCTCCTCGTGATCGGCAAAGCGAATGTAGACGATGCGGTCGCCCCTGCGGGCAACGTTGGTAACGAATTTCGTTGCGGCGTACATATAGTTGCTGATGTGTTCACACTGCCAGACGAGCGTGTCGCCCGGGCGAAGGTAGTCGATCGCCTCGTCGAGGCCATCAATGCCGGTGGAAATGCGGCGTTCGGTCTCCATAGTCTTCTCCTCACTTTCACGATATTTTTCTGGCGTACCCCCTGCGCCTTCGCGCAATTCTCGGGTGGTACAAATCCAGTTTACCATAGGTTTTCGGCTTTTTCTACCATGTTGTTTACGTTATTTTCTCGTCAAGCGTTGTGCCAAAACGGGACGAAAAAGCATAACAAAACAGCGGGAGCTATATCGCTCTCCCGCTGTAATATATTTTAAGATAATTCCCTGACCATCTTCATTTTACTTCGTCCCGCATGGTGCCAAAGCATCGGATTGTTTCGGCCTTACAGCTATAAGTCCAGCCTCACCTTTTCTTATAGCCGGTTTCAAAGTCCACGGTATTTATATACTCCTCGCCCTTCATCCAGTGCTCCAAATTCTCGCAGGCGATGTCCACAATTCGCTCAAAGGTGTGCTGCAAATGGAAGCCTCCCGCAACGTGCGGAGTGATGATCAGATTTTTCTCTCTCCAGAGCGGATGCTCCTCGGGCAGCGGCTCCTGCTCCGTCACGTCGATTGCGGCAGCCGCTATCTCGCCGTTTCGGAGGGCGCTCAGCAGAACCTCACTCTCCACGGCGCTCCCTCGACCGCAGTTTATGAACAGCGCGCTGTTTTTCATCAGGCGGAAGCGCTCCTCGGTGTAGAAATGAACGGTTCCCTTCGTGCTCGGCAAAATCGAGAACAGCACATCCGCGCGCGGCAAAACCGTATCGATTGCGTCCGTCTGAACAAGCTCGTCCACGCAGTCCGGGCATTCCCCCGCGCGGCGCTTTACGCCGATAACATATGCACCCATCGCCTTTAGCATTCTCGCATAGCGCAGACCGATATCGCCGAGCCCTACGACCAGCACGGTTGCGCCGACCGGGGAGCTAACCGCGCCGAAATCGTCCCAACGGCAGGCATTTTGCGCGTCGCGGTAAAGATGGAGCTTCTTCATAAGCATCATGGTGAGCGCCACTGCGTGCTCGGAAACCGCACGGTTATATGCTCCCGTCGCGTTGCAGAGCGCCGTAGTCTCGGCAAGCACACCGGGCGCAATGTATTCGTCCGCACCGGCGGATTCAAGCTGCATCAGCTCCAGCCGCTTTGATGCCTTTATCAGCCTCGCCGGAGCATTGCCGATAATGACGCTCGCCTCCGCGACCTGCTCCTCGCTGAGCTCACCGGGCGCGAGATACTGCACGCGGTTTTCCTTTGCTATCTTATTCAGTCTTGCCTTGTGCGCTTCGTTTACGGGAATTGTGACCAGAATATTCTTCATTGCAATTATCCTCCTTTTATAAATATACTTATTATACTTAATCCTCGAAGCTCAGCCATGCTCCGTCCATGGGCGAGCTTGCGTGCTCGCTGAATATGCGCAGCACGCCGTTTTTATATTTACGCGGCTTGGGCGTCCAGCTTTTTCTTCGCTCGGAGAGAATTATCTCTATCTCCTCCGGGCTTTTCCGTTCACCCTTTACGCCGACGATATTGAGTCTTCTATCGGGGATGTCGATTTCAATTAAGTCGCCCTCCTCGACCAGAGCTATCGGCCCGCCGGACTGCGCCTCCGGGCTGCAATGGCCAATCACGGGTCCCGTCGAAGCGCCGGAGAAGCGGCCGTCCGTAATCAGGGCAATGCTTCTCCCAAGCTCAGGATCGCTGCTTATCGCCTCGCTGGTATAAAACATCTCCGGCATACCCGAGGCGCGCGGCCCCTCATAGCGGATGAAAACAGCGTCTCCCTTCTCGACCTTGTGGTGCAGCACCGCGTCAAGACATTCCTCCTCGCTGTCAAAGGGCCGGGCGCGGAGCAGGCTGCGGAACATCTCCCTCGGGCAGGCGGTATGCTTGATTACCGCGCCATCCGGTGCAAGATTTCCCTTGAGCACGGCGACGCTGCCGTCGATGCCTATTGCCTTATCATAAGGACGGATTATATCCTCCCGCGTGACGCTTATCCCGTATTTTGCGTTGGCCGCGTCCAGCAGGCTCCGGCAATGGGGATAAAAACCGCTTGCCTTCAGCTCGTCCAGGTTCTCGCCTATCGTCCTTCCGGTCACACTCATTGCGTCAAGCTGAAGCACACCGCGAAGCTCCTCCATAACCGCAGGCACGCCCCCGGCATAGTACAAAAACTCCGCCGGCCAGCGTCCTGCCGGACGCAGGTTCACGAGATAATGTGCGCCGCGATGCAGACGGTCAAAGCTGTCTCCGTCGATTTTAATCCCATATTCGTGGGCAATGGCGGGAAGATGCAGCAGCGCATTCGTAGAGCCCGAAATCGCTGCATGGACTAAAATCGCGTTTTCCAAGCTCTCAGGCGTCACTATATCGCTCGGCTTGAGCCCCTTACGCGCAAGCTCGACGGAGAGCCGCCCCGCACGGTAGGCGCAGTCGAGCAAATCCGGGCTTGTCGCCGGGAGCAGAGCCGAGCCCGGCAGGGCAAGTCCCATTGCCTCGGCCATTATCTGCATCGTGGACGCCGTCCCGATGAAGCTGCACGCGCCGCAGCTCGGGCAGGCGTTGCGCTTTGCCCAGCTCAGGCGCTCCTCGCTGATTTCCCCGCGCTCAAACTGCGCCGAATACATACCAAGCTGCTCCAGCGTCAAAAGCTCCGGCCCGGCACTCATGGTGCCGCCGGGAACCACCACCGAGGGGATATTGACTCGCGCCATGCCCATCAGATTTCCCGGCAGTCCCTTGTCGCAGCTTGCTATATACACACCACCGTCAAAGGGCGTGGCGTTTGCGTGTATTTCTATCATGCCGGCAATCATCTCACGGCTGGCAAGGCTGAAATTTATTCCGTCCGTGCCCTGACTTTCGCCGTCGCAGATGTCGGTGCAAAAGTAACGCGCACCGCGCCCGCCCGCATCCGCAACGCCGCGGCAGACGGCCTCCACAAGCTTATCCAGTTGCCCCGAGCCGGGGTGACTGTCTCCGAAGCTGCTCTCCACGATGATTTGCGGTCTTGAAAGCTCCTCAAGCGTCCAGCCCGTGCCGAGGCGCAGCGGGTCAAGCTCCGGCGCGAGTCTGCGCATTTTCTGACTTATCAGTTCTTTATCCATATCATTTCACCAGATATCCGCCGTCCACGGGAATAATCGCGCCGCCGAGATAGTCGCTGGCATGGGAGGCGAGGAAAATGCAGGGTCCCTTCATGTCCTCGCCCGTTCCCCAGCGTCCCGCCGGAATTCGCTCCTCTGATATCAAACAAATCCATTTTCATCCCTCCGCAAAGCTTAAAGCCTTTTCGTTGAGGCGCGCTCAATCCGCCGGTTTTGCAGCACTATCCGGCGGGGCGGCGCGCTGTTTTTGCTTTTGATGCGCTCTATCAGCAGCTCCGCGCACTCCGCGCCCATGGCGACGGTGTCCGACGAAATGCTTGTTAGCCCCTGCTCCATCACTTCCATCCACGGCCAGTCGTCAAAGCCGCATATGCCGAGCTTCGGCGAAAAACTGAGTCCGCAGTGCTTTGCCGCTCTTATAAGCTGCAAGGTCGTCTCGCCGTTTACGCTGAGCAGCGCCGCAGGCTTATCCTCCGCCTTGCCGACAAAGTCGAGCAGCATCCGCGAGGTCTCCTCCACGGAGTCCATGTCGATGAGATATACATTATCCGCGCCATCCGCGCCGAATATCTCCGCCGCGTGATTTATAAATGTCTCCATTCGGGCGCGGCGTGTGCTTATCGACTCCACGGGCGGTGAAAAGAAGGCGACTCGCTCATAGCCCTGTGCGCGAAGATATTTCATGCACTCATAGGTAGCGTTTTCGTTGTCGCTGACAACGCAGTCAAGCTCCGTATCGCTCATAAACTCACGGTCAGCCAAGACGAGAGGCGTTTTCTCCGCCATGCTCTCTATCTCCCGCGCCGCGTTCCCGGTAGTATTGCAGATAATGCCCTCCACGGGGGTGTCGAGCAAAATCTTGTACGCATCTTTTTCTATCTGCGCATCGTTATCGGCATCGAGTATCATGAGCTTGTAGCCGTTTGCGCGGCAGACCGTCTGAATACCCTTAATCAAAAGCGCAGAGAAGGGGTTGCCCATGTCCGCCATAAGACAGCCTATTATGCCGCTGCTTTGCGATTTCAGGCTGCGGGCAAGGCTGTTCGGGTGGTAATCGAGCTCCTTTACGATCTGCTCCAGCCGCTGCCGGGTCTTTTCGGACATATTGCTGTAGTTTCCGTTCAAAAAGCGGGAGACGGTCGCAATGGAGACCCCCGCCCTCTCGGATATGTCATGTATTGTTGAAGCCTTTTTCACGCCGTAACCTCCTGTCGAGATTAGTTAAACGTTTACGGTAAACGTTTAACTAACGCTAATGTAGCACTGTTTTTCAGCCTTGTCAAGAGAATTTTATTGATTATTCAAGGTTTTTTGAGTTTGTTATGAATATCTGAAAGACCTTGCTCCTTATTCTTCCCCGGCAGCCCCCGTACCGGCACAGAAGAAGTCCGGACCCTTTGTTTCAAACAGTATCAGCGACACGCCGAGCAAGAGGTCTGCGTGCGCGGCGGGCTCGTCGAGCGCTATCGAAAAATCCTCCTGCATACGGCGTATGCGGTAGAGTATCGTGTTGCGGTGGGTAAAAAGCGCCTCGCAGGTCATTTTCAGCGAGTGGGCGCAGGTGAGATAATAATAGAGCGTCTCGCAGTACTGCGTACCCTTCTCCCGGTCATGCTCGGCAAGGACACGCACTTCACGGGCTATAAGATCCCGGCGTCCCTCGGCTCTCTTGAGCAGCAGCGCCGTGCGAAGCTCCGCGACAGTGCAGACCTTACCGCTGTGAAAGCGAGCATCCCGCATCAGCTCCATGGCCTCATGCGCCGTCTGATAGAGCCCCGGCAGCCCATACAAATCGCAAAGCCCCTCCGAGACTACCACCTTGAGCTGAAATTCCTCCGCCAAAGCAGAAAAACCGGCGACATTATCCTTCTCATGCAAAAACAGGAACACGTCCCCGCGATACAGAAAAGAGTGCGACTCGGGGAAGCGCTTGTTTATCTCATCCTTGAGCTGACGCTTGCCGAGATATAGATTGTGATACTCTGTCAGGTCCACAAGCGCAAAGGCGCTCGGACGTATATCCGCAAGATATGTGTTCGCGGCCTGTAGGCGAAAATACGAAGCCGAAGTAAAGCCCCCGTCCAGCAAATGCATGAGAATGTCCTCCGCCGTCTCAAAGGGCTTGTCGTGCCGGCTCGCCTCTATGAACATCTGCTTTGCCAGAATTTGCTCCACCGTCTGCCATATCTCCGCCGGAACGCTCTGCAAATGCCCGTCCACGTCCACGCAGACGAGATAGCCCAGCCTCACGCCGGCGCTTATCAGCGGCGCAAAGCGGCGGCGGTAGGCGCTGCCCCCGAGACTCACATAGTCCGCCGCCCCGGTGCTGAGCGCACGACTCTGGCTTATAAGCGCGCTTGCCTCATAGGTTATCTCGCCGTGGCGCACGGCATCCTGAAAAATCGGGTCGGCAAAGCCCAGCGGCTTGTGCTGAGCGGTGACGCGATAGGCATCGTCTATCACCATAAGCGGGCAGTCCAGCAGCTCTCCCGCGTCCGACGCAAGGCTTTTCAAATCGTCCTGCGCAAAAAAATCCGCAAGCAGCGCCTCGGTGCTGCACCTTATCCAATCGGCCTCCGCCATGAACATCTTCCTTTCAAGCTTTGTGCTGACAGCACAAGCGATTTTTGTTTTATTGTACTACCGGCTTATTGTGATTTCAAGCAAAATGAATAAAATAATGCTTGTAAAAAGAAGAAGTTAATAAAAGGCGCGTAGGCTTTAGCCTCACAGCACAAAGCATGATGTATGTATTCAGACAATTTCTTATCTCTCAGAGTAGATTATAAATTATAAAAAAATATTTTGGAGGCGTTTATTATGGTACCCAGCATTTATGGTGAAAATATGTTTGATGATTTCTTTGGTTCTCCGTTCTTCGGCGGTCACGATTCGCTGTTCGGCAAGCACGCAAGAAACCTCATGAAGACCGATATCCGCGAGACGGACGACGCAAAGGCATACAGATTTGCCGTTGAGCTGCCCGGCTTCAAGAAGGACGAGATAAGCCTCGACATCAAGGACGGCTACATGAGCATCAACGCCGCAAAGGGTCTTGACAAGGACGAGGAGGACAAGAAGGGTCGAGTTCTTCGTCAGGAGCGTTACGCCGGGGCTTGCTCCCGCAGCTTCTATGTCGGCAACGTAAAGCCCGAGGATGTCAAGGCAAAGTATGAGTCCGGCGTTCTGACCGTCATCGTCCCGAAGGAGGACGTGAAGAAGCTCTCCTCCGGCAGCGCCATTGCAATCGAATAAGCTTCAAGCATGCCTCCGCCTGTAAAAACAGGCGGAGGTTTTTTTGTCCGGTTTTTTACAGCTCCTGATTATTTTCAGGGGCTATTGTATTTTGTTAGAAAATGAGCTATATTAGTACTCATGCTGCATACCTTTATTAAAATAGTATGTTTTAGTATATTTCCCGCGTGCCGAGCTCTGCTGCGGCGTATGCGGAAGGCTATAAGCGAGAGGAGGACCCTATGAAAGGATCTGTAAGTAAGCTGTGCGATATTGACAGCATCGCCATACCCGAGGAGCTGTTGAAGGTCAGCGTTGACGAAAGCTGCATTGAGGACGGGCTGAGAGCTCTGTCCCTGCGCTACGCGGCGGAGACTGCGGCCGAGACCGTGGAGACCGGCGACATAGTGCATTGCCGCGCCGACAAGACCTCCTACCCCGACGGAAGAACGATACTCATTTTCACCGGCGCAAATCTCCCCGGTGCGGAGGAGGCCGCCGCAAGCGCTATCGGCAAGCGAGTGGGCGAAGGCTTCAGCGCACGGCTGTTTGAGAAAAACGCTGAGCTTTGCGTTGAGAAAATCGTCCGTCTCATTCCTGCCGAGGTAAACGACGCTCTGATTGCCGCCCTCGGCATCGAGAATGTCTCCACCGTGGACGAGTACCGCGAGTATCTGCGCGTAAAGGTCATCGCCGACAAGCGCCGCGACTGTCATAAGGCCGTTATCCATCATCTCATGGATACGCTCATAAAAGAGAGCGAATACAGCTATGACGAGACGGAGCTTGAGCAGTTCATTTCCCGGAGCGCGGAGAGCATCGCCGCCGAATACGCGGAAATGGGCATCGAGGCAAGCCCCGAGGAGATACGCGAGGACGTGCTCGGTCAGCAGAAGCAGAGCTGGCTTGCCGAGGAGTTCTGCCGCAGCCACGGCATTGAGATAGACGAGGCGCAGCTTTCGGAGTCCGCCGACCAGATGCTTGAGATGATGCAGCTTCTGGGCGAGGAGCTTCCCCCGCGTGAGGAGATTATCGAGATGTCCCGTCAGAATATGTGCCTTGACGAGCTGTTCAACTACATGGACGGCATAGTCGCCAAGAGAATGGGAGGTTCCAATGGCAACGCTTGAGCTTAAAGAACATGAATGGCAGGAGTTTTCGCAGGCTGAATACGCCGTCATCGACTGCTACGGTCAAAACTGCTCCGCCTGCGTGATGCTTGCACCCATATATGACGCTGTCGCCGACGAGCTGGCGGGCGTTTCCTTCGGCCGTATCGACATCTCGGTCTATCCCGAGGTCGCCGACAAGTACGGCATAAACGCAATGCCGACCCTGCTGTTTTTCAGAAAGGGCGAGCTTATAAGCAAGGCAACCGGCAGCATGGAGCGTGAGGAGCTTTTAGGGCTCATCTCGGCGCTGCTGTATCAGTAAGGGGAGGTGTAAAAATGGGAAAAATCCGTCTCAACGACGACAGAGAGACTGTCGCAAGAGTTAAAGAGGGTCTGAAGCGCACCGGCGGCTACTGCCCCTGCCGTCTGGAGCAAAAGCCCGAATACAAGTGCATCTGCGAGGAGTTCAAGGCGCAGATACAGGACCCCGACTTTGAGGGCTACTGCCACTGTCGGCTTTATTATAAGGAAAAATAAAAATATTATTTCAGGGAGAAGATCTGCAATGAAAAAGATTATTTGTCTCGCCATCGTTCTGGCCTTGGCACTGTCTCTGACCGGCTGCGGTCTGTTCAGCGATAATTCCATCGTAAAGCTTGACGACGCTTATACGCACAACGACCCGAGCGGTCTCAAGTACGACCAGCGTCTCGTGCTCAAAAACGACAACTTCGGCGCCACTCTTGAGGAGTTCGTCAATGCCGCCGCCTATCCCGACACCATGGTATATGACGCCGACGGCAACATGATAGGTCTTTATAACTATGACGAGAGCACCGGTCTTGCCTCCGGCTGGTTTAACATGAGTGACGGCAGCTACACCGAGTTTGCAGCAGGTGAAGAGGTCGATCTCGGCAAGCCCGACCCCTCCATGATGATAAGCATCCCCGGCAGCACGGCTCTCTACTTCGTTGTTTACGGCAACGAGGGCAGCGCGGTCGAGGCATATATGTACCTCACCATGAGCGATGCCTCCGCAAAGGACAGCGTCATCTCCGCAATGGATATGGCCTTCGGCGAGCCTCTGACCGAGACGAGCAGCACCGTTCTCTCCGCCGTTCAGGACAAGGATTATATCGCGGCTCAGTTTGAGGACATGGAGCTCTACGGTCTGAGCTACGATGTCAAGGACGCCGAGGCATATGCCGACTTTCTCACCATTGCCTACGGTGTGCACAGCTACGGCGGCGTCAACCCCTACACTCCCTATGAGGGGCACAGCGACCCCGAGGGACTTGACTTTGACCAGCTTGTGACCCTCAGCGGCTCCGGTGAGGCGGCAGTCGAGGAGGCATACATCAAGGATATCTCCTCCATGACCGACTACATCTACGGCAAGGACGGTATTGTCGTCGCGCAGTACACCTATTATGAGTGCCCCAGCAAGGAGGCGGCCGATACGCTTATGGACGCGGGTCAGTTCATTCACCCCGTCCGCGTGTCCGATACCGTTATCCTGAGCTCTCACGACGGGCAGGAGATGGACGATCTTCTGAACACCTACATAGGCTACAGCGTTCTCAAGGACAAGTCCGTTGACGACTATGTAAGAATGCTTCAGGAAACCTATTTCACCGTCATCTGCGGCTAAGCCTTCGCGGACGCCATATAGCCAAATAAGGGCCTATGGCGTCCGTATGCTATAATCAAGCCTTGCCTACTCAGGAGAAATGTAATGAATAAAGTGAACAAAAACCCAGGCTCGGGCTCGTGGCGCGCCCTGTTCAGGACGCTTAAAATGCTGCATCTGCCCTGGGGCTGGATCGCTGTCGGCCTTGCGCTTAATCTGGGCTTCAACTCCCTCTTGCTCGAGCTGCCGAACACCACCGCAAGCCTCATGAGCGGCGAGATAAGCGGAAGCGCTGTGTCTAAGGCGATAGTTTATTATGTCATGCTCGGCCTCATGTCCGCCGTCGCGGTCGCAGGCCGTGTTCAGGCGCAGGCATACAGCGTGCGCTGTGCGCGCGGACGCATCTGGGACAAGATGCTCGGGCTGCGCATGGAGTTTTTTGACCGCAACGACCCCTCGGATCTGATGAGCGCCATCGTAAACGACGCGGGCAACGCCGTCAATAACTTTGTAAATATAATAGTTTTCCTCATCCCGGACTTATATTATATTATCATGGCGCTGCTGCGCATAAACCGCTATCATTGGATACTCGCCGTATCCTGCTTTGCCATGCTCCCGCTCAAGTATCTCTATGCGCTGATAATGGGCCGCCGCGTGCAGGTAAGCACCACGAGACTTTATGAGCGCATCGGCTCGCTCACAAGCTATCTTGCCGACAGGATAAATCATCTCCCGCTCATCAAGACCTATACAAACGAGGCCGCGGAGGACGAAAACGGCAAGGCCGCCGCGCAAAAGCTGCTTGAGGCAAACATGAAGCTTGTGCATCTGGACAACATGGCAACCGCCATCACCTCCGTCATCGGCATCCTGCAAAAATTTGTCGTCGTTGTGGTCGCGGTCATTTTGCTCCAGCAAAAGAAGATAGACCTTGCCATGTGGCTTGCCTTCTTCCTCTTCTCGCAAAACCTCTTTCCCACCATGGACTCGCTCTTTGACACATGGATACGCATCAAGAGCGTCCACGGCAGCTTCCGCCGTATCGTCGAGATAATGGACGGGCAGAGCGAATGCCGCGATGAGGCCAAGCCCTTCCCCGAAAACGGCGGCATTTCCTTTGAAAACGTCAGCTTCACATACCCCGAAACGGAGTCCCCCGCGCTTAAAAACGTCTCCTTTGACATTCCGCGCGGCAGCTCCGTTGCCATTGTCGGTCTGTGCGGCAGCGGCAAAACCACCACCGTCAGTATGCTTGAGCGCTTTTATATGCCCGATGAGGGGCGCGTTTGCCTCGGCGGCGTCGATATTAACGAGCTTTCCCTCTCCGACTACCGGCGGCACTTTGCATATGTGCAGCAGGGCGCCGACGTATTCGGCGGCACTCTGCGCGAGGCGCTGTGCTACGGCATAGAGCGCGTGATAAGCGACGAGGAGATATTTGCCGCAGCGGAAAAGACCGGCTTTGCCGAATATCTCTCCGCCTGCCCCGAGGGCCTTGAAGCAGAGCTTGCCCCGGGCGGCGGCTCCATGTCCGGCGGGCAGAGTCAGCGCCTTGTGCTGACGCGAGAGCTTCTTCGCGGCGGGGATATAATCCTCATGGACGAGCCCACCAGCGCCCTCGACGTGCGCGTTTCGGCAAAGATACAGACCACCATGAACGAGGTCTTTGCCGGCAAAACGAAAATTCTTATCACTCACGATTTAAGCCTTGCAAGGCAGTATGATCGCATACTGGTCATGTCCGGCGGCTGCCTTGTCGGAGACGGCACGCATGACAGTCTGCTTCAAAGCTGCGAGGCATACCGCAAAATGAACGAAATTGCGGGAGAGGAGGCAGAAGCATGAAAAGCATAAAGCGCTATTTCGGCGTTCTCAAGGGCGTAAAGCTGCCTTGGCTGCTCATAATATGCTCCTTCGCCTTCTCCGCCGGCATGATGCGCACCGAGCTTCAGGTCGCAACAATGACGGCAAGCATAATCGACTCGAGCCAGAACGCAATAAACACAAAGCTTTTGATGAACTATATCGAGATCGCGGCGCTTACCGCCGTTATGACCATCGCCAGTAACTATTTCACCCGCAAAATGGAGGAGGTCATAAATCTCCGCGTCAGAAGCAAGCTCTGGATGAAGATAATGCGTCTGCCCTCGCGTTATTATGACGAGGATAACGGAGACGAGCTTGTCACCCGTGTGACCTCGGATGCCTCCGCTCCGGCCTCGCTTTTCTCGATGGCCGTTTCCTTTGTGGTCTGCATCTATACGACCATCGCCGCATTCATACAGCTATACAGCTACAATACCATTCTCGCAAACTATTCCCTGCTCATAATCCCGCTCACGCTCATAATATGCCTCATATACGGCAAGCTCATGTTCCGTCTCGGCGTTTACAGCACCGTCACGATGGCGGGAACGATTGGCTATCTTGCCGAGCGTGTGCGCAGCTTCCGCCTGATAAAAAGCGCGGTCGCGGAAAAGGCGGAGTCCGACAAGGGCAGATATAACTTCAAGCGTATGTATCTTGCCGATTTCCTGACCTGGCTCATGGTCGCAGGCTATCAGCTTGTCTCCGGGCTTTTCTCCATTATGTTTATCGTCGTTATCTTTGTCATCGGCGGCAGACTCATCCCCTCTGGTGAGGTGACGATAGGCGACTTGACGAGCTTTTACATGATAACCGGCATCGTCGGGCTTCAGCTTCTGCAATTTTTCATGAACGTCTGCTCCGTCTCCGGCATCTTCGGCACGATGAAAAAGATATCTCAGGTCATCGCCGCAGAGCCCGAGCGCAGCGAGGGAGAAAGCGTCCCCGCCCTCTGCTCCGACATTGAGTTTTCAAACGTCAGCTTCTCCTACGGCGAGGGGCGCGAGGTGCTGAAAAAGCTTGATCTCAGGATACCCATGGGCAAGGTCACTGCCGTCATCGGCGGAAACGGCGCGGGCAAATCGACTCTGTTTAAGATGCTCATGCGCCTCTATGAGCCGAGCTCCGGTGAAATCCGCTTTGCAGGCGACAATATCGGCGGCTATGAGCTTGCCGACTGGCGCAGGCACTTTGCCGTCGTCTCTCAGGGCAGTCCCCTTATCGGCGGCACCGTGCGCGAAAACATCACCTACGGTCTTGAGCGCGAGGTCAGCGACGAGGAGCTTGCCGCCGTCGCAAGAGAGGCCAACTGCTATGACTGCATCATGGCAAAGCCCGGCGGCTTTGACGAGGAGGTCGGGCTTGACGGCTCAAGCTTCTCCGGCGGCCAGGGGCAGTGCATCTCCATCGCCCGCGCAATGCTGAGAAACGCCGATTACCTGCTGCTTGACGAGGCCACCAGCAACCTTGACGTGATGAGTGAGGCGCTTGTGACGGAGGCCATGGGCAAGCTCATGCGCGGCAAGACCACGGTTATGATAGCGCATAACTACGCCGCAACGCGCAGCGCAGACTATGTCGTCGTCATGAAGGACGGCGAGGTCGAGGCCGCCGGTACGCCGGAGGAGCTTCTGCGCAGCAACGAATATTATCAGATATTCGCCAAAACCATGTAATACGAGGTGAAATATGCAGGAATTACTGTCAAGACTTGCCGAAAGTGAAATCGGCGGTCTCTGCTCCGGCTTCCGGCTTATAAAAAAACAAGAGGTCGCGTCGATATCCGCCGAGATGTACACTCTGCGCCACGAAAAAACCGGCGCGGAGCTAATCTACTTTGACCGCGCGGACGAGAACAAGACCTTCTCCATCTGCTTCAAGACTCTGCCCGAGGACGATACGGGCGTATTCCACATTCTTGAGCACTCCGTCCTGAACGGCTCGGAGCGCTTCCCGGTCAAGGAGCCCTTTGTCTCGCTGCTGCAAAGCTCGATGCAGACCTATCTCAACGCCCTGACCTTCAGCGACAAGACGCTCTATCCCGTGTGCAGCCGCAGCGAGCAGGATCTGTTTAACCTCATGTCCGTATATCTTGACGCGGTGTTCTGCCCGCTCATATACAAAAAGCCCGAGATATTCATGCAGGAGGGCTGGCACTATGAGTTTGAGCCGGAAAGCGGCGAGGCGTATTATAACGGTGTTGTGTTCAGCGAAATGAAGGGCGCGTTTTCCGATGTTGATACGCTCATCGACGCGGAGCTCAACCGCCTTCTCTACCCTGACGGCAGCTACGGCTATGTCAGCGGCGGAGACCCGGAGCACATTACCGAGCTGAGCTATGAAAAATTTGTAGCCACGCACCGGAGATTTTATCATCCCTCGAACGCGAGAATTTTCCTTGACGGTCACATGGACGTTGACGCGGTGCTTGAGTACATAGACGGAGAATATCTCTCGAAATATGACTACCGCGCCCCGGACTTTGACTTTGTCCCCCAGAGCCAGAGGGCGGCGGAAAAGACCGTGTACTACGCCGCGCAGGAGGGCGAGGAGGCTCTCGCGCATATGGCGGCGGCAAAGCTCCTCTGCGGATATGAGGACGTTGAAAAGCTCTACGCCGCGGAGATACTCGCCGATTACCTGACCGGCTCCAACGAAGCTCCGCTAAAGCGCGCCTTCCTTGAGCGCGGTCTTGCGCAGGATATAAGCCTTGACGTGACGAGCGGCATATATCAGCCGAACGTCAATCTCGTCATCCGCAACACCGACGCGCAGAATTTCTCCGCGATAAAGGCCTTTATTCCCGAGGCGGTCAGGACTCTGCTTGAAAACGGGCTTGATATCGAGGCTCTTTCCGCCTCGCTTGAGCGCTACGCATTTATAAACCGCGAGATCTCGGAGCCCTACGGTCTTAACCTCTCCATGAAGGCTCTCGACAGCTGGCTCTACGGCGGCGATGCGCTGACTCATATCGACAATGCCCCGATTTTCGCCTCGCTGCGTGAAAAGCTTGAGGGCGACTACTTCTCCGCCCTGCTGCGTGAAATGCTCGGCGATGCGGAGGATATGTGCTATCTCTATCTGCTCCCCTCTCTCAGCAAGGGCGAGGACGATGAGCGGCGCGAGCGCGATAAAGTACGTGCCGAGGTCTCGGGCTGGAGCGCGGAAAAACGTGCCGAGGCAGAGACTGCGTTTACAAAAATGCAGCAGTGGCAGCAGAGCATGGACAGCGAAGAAGCGCTTGCCAGCCTGCCGCACCTGCGCCTTGAGGATATCCCCCTCGAGACCGCGCCGACCGAGACGGAGCTTACAAAGCTCGGCGGCACCGAGGTATTGAAGATATCCACCGACACAAACGGCATCGTATATCTCAATCTATACTTTGACATATCCGACTTCACGGCGGAGGAGCTGCGCATGCTCAACCTTCTCTCCTCCTGCTTCGGTGAGCTGAGCACCAAGAACTACCCAGCCGACCGGCTGCAAACCCGCGTGAAGTCCACGATGGGCGTGCTTTTTGCCCGCGTTGATGTCGCCGCCGAGCGCGGCAAGCTTGAGGACTGCCGCCCGCAGCTCATCGTCTCGGCGAGTATGCTTGAGGAGAACGCTCCTGCGGCGATAGCGCTCCTAAAGGAGCTGCTGCTCAACGGCCGCTATGACGAGACGGGGCGCATATATGAGACCGTTCAGCAGAGCGACTATTTTATGAAGCAGTCGCTTATCTCAAGCGGTCATATGTACGCGCTGAGTAAGGCGCTCTCCGCCTTCTCCGCCGACACCGCGCTGAAGGAAACTCTCTCGGGTGAGAGCTATATCCGCTGGTTTTCCGAGCTTGCCGCCGGCTTTGAGGCTCACGCTTCGGAGCACGCGGCAACGCTGTCCGCCCTTGCCGCAAGAGCCTTTGCCCGAAACCGCCTCTTTGTCGGCTACAGCGGCAGCCTTGAGCCCTCGCTCATTGAGGAGCTTATTGACGCGCTTCCGGAGCTGGAGCCTGCCGGGCACGCCGAATACCCGCGCTATGACAGCTCCCCCTGCTGCGTCGAAATTCTCTCCGACGTGGGCTATTCCGCACTCGGGCACAATGTCTACGCACTCGGCAGTGAGTTTTGCGGCGCATATACGGTGCTTGCCTCCCTCGTAAGCTACGGCTACCTCTGGGGCGCGGTGCGCGTACAGGGCGGCGCATACGGCACGGGCATGAACGTTCGCTCGAGCGGCGATATCTTCTGCTACTCCTACCGCGACCCGAACCTTGAGGGCAGTGACTGCGCCTTCCGGGGCATTGTAGATTTTCTGGACGAGTTTTTGGATCAGGCTATGCCGCTTGACGATATTATCATCGGCACCGTGAACACCACCGCTCCGCTGCTTGACCCGGCGGGAGTCTGCGAGCTTGAATGTGCCCGCCATCTCAATCACGCCGAACCCGGCGGAATTGCAAGGCTCCGCCGTGAAATTCTTTCCACAAAGCCCGAGAATCTTGCAGCGCTCCGCGACGTACTAAAAAAATACGTCGAAAACGCAAAGCTCTGCGCCGTCGGCAATAAAAACGCCGTCGCCTTCATCGGAGACAGCGAGAACTAAAAGCAACCGAGCCTGATCAAATGGTCAGGCTCGTTTGCTATAATATCTAATATCCATTCGTATTCTATATGATTCATGTCCGCTCGGTGAGAGATAAAATCGCTCCGTATTTACCTTGTCAAGCATCCTGTCCTCCGCAGAACTCAGAGCTCATCCTCATCAATAACGGCGGCATAGCCCGCGCGCTCAAGCTCACTGTCTCTTTTCCACAGAAAGCTCAGGCGGATCTCCTTGCCCTCGGCAATGCGGTGAAAATTCTCGCGGTGCTTATAAATAATCAGCGGCGCGGGCAGCGCAAGTATCAACGCGCCGGGGACACAGCCCGTGCTCAGGCCGAAATAGAGCGGAATGATCAGAGACATCGACACCGCCACAATGCAGATATAATTACTGATAAGCGCGATAAGCAAAGCGACAGCCAGCATAATCAAAAACATTCTCGCCCCGCCCGCAAGCGCCAGACCGCCGAGGCAGGCAAGCCCCTTGCCGCCGCGAAAGCCGAGAAACACCGGGTACATATGCCCGAACACGCAGGACGCGCCCGCAATCATGCCCGCCGCAGGCAGCTCCGGGAATATCGCCTCGGCAAGCTTCCACGAGCCGAAGGCCTTGAAAATATCCAAAAGCGCAACTATTGCCCCCGCAAACTTCCCCGCCATTATCAGCACATTCGACGCGCCCGCATTTTTCGAGCCTGTCTCGCGCACGTCATAGCCGCGCCGCTTACCGGCAAAAAAGGCCGGACTGATGCAGCCGATGAGATAGCCTATCGCAACGCAGGCAAGCACGCTGAGCACCAGCTCCTTAGTCATTGTCTCCCCCAATCTCCGGCACCAACCGGCGTATGGCCTGCGCCACACCGGCGGCATTGTTGTTACCCGTCAGCATATCCGCCGCGGCCTTTACCTCCGGCTCGGCATTTCCCATCGCAACACCTACTCCGGCAGTGCGCAGCATACTGATATCGTTTGTCCCGTCGCCGAAGGCAATGCTATCCCCGGGCGCGACCTTGAGCGCGGAGCAGAGCGCCAGGAGCGCGTCGCCCTTGTTCGCGGCGGCGGCGTTGAGCTCGATATTGCTTGCGATAGAGCTCGTCACGGAGATATCCGGCCAGAGCTTCGGCAGCTTTTCAAGCCATTCCAGCCGCGCGGCGTGGTCCTTGAAGTGCATCTGCATCTTCTGCACGGGTCTGCCGCGCTCAAGCAGCAGCGCCTTCAGGTCGTCCACCTGATTTCGCGTGCGCTGCGTCAGCTCCGCCACCTTCTTATCGCTTACATATTCGTAGACCTTTTCATACATAGAGCGGCTCATCCAGCCCCAATCGTCCTGATAGCAGTCGTAGATCACAGGCAGCCCGTCCATAAAGCGCAAAAGCTCCACGGCGCGCTTTGCGGGAATTTCCGCCGAATACAGCGTCCGCGTCTCGCGCACATCGCCTACCCACGCGCCGTTCATGCATATGCAGTAGCGGATGAAGGGCAGCTCACGCAGCGCGGCGGGGATGCCGTTATATATGCGCCCCGTTGCCGGGACGAGGATAATACCAAGCTCGGCGGCACGCTTCATTGCATCAAGATTTTCCGGCGGAATATTTTTTTCGTCGTCAAGCAGCGTCCCGTCAAGGTCAAAGGCAATAATTTTATATTTCAAGCATATCAAACCTTTCCAATACTATAATATCATTTCTGCACGGCTTTTTTCAATAGGCAATCTTTCATTGAAATGCGAAAGAAAATAGTTTATAATGTATTGCGTAATCATTTTTACACGGAGGAAAAGAAATGACGCTTGAAAAAAAGGCGGCTCAGCTCAGAATAGATATTATAAACGAGCTGTATGCGGCGCAGTCCGGGCATCCGGGCGGCTCGCTGTCATGCATCGACGCGCTGACCGCGCTGTACTACAATGTTATGAACGTCGACCCGGCAAATCCGCAGGCTCCGGAGCGCGACCGCTTCGTGCTTAGCAAGGGTCATTGCTGTCCCGCGCTGTACGCGGTGCTTGCCGACAAGGGCTTCTTCCCCAAGGAGGAGCTTCTGACCCTGCGCCAGCTCGGCAGTCATCTCCAGGGTCATCCCGACAAGAACAAGACCCCCGGCGTGGACGCCTGCACCGGCTCTCTCGGTCAGGGGCTGTCGATAGCGGTCGGCATGGCCATGGCTGCAAAGCACGGCGGCAAGAGCTATCAGGTTTACACCATGGTCGGCGACGGCGAATGTCAGGAGGGGCAGATATGGGAGGCCGCCATGGCCGCCGCGCACTATAAGCTTGACAATCTAACCGTTATGCTCGACCATAACCGTCTCCAGATAGACGGCAAGAACGACGACGTCATGTCCCTCGGCAGCATCTGCGCAAAGTTTGCCGCCTTCGGCTTTGATACGCTCACCGTTGACGGGCACGATATAGCCGCCGTCACCGCGGCGCTCAAGCTCCCGCATAATCCCGGCAAGCCGAAGTTTATCTGCTGCGAGACCATCAAGGGCAAGGGCGTTTCCTTTATGGAGAACAACCCCGCATGGCACGGCACCGCCATAAAAACCGCCGATTACGAGACGGCGATGAAAGAATTGGAGGCTGCGTTAAATGGCTAAATCCACAAGAGAAGCATACGGCGAGGCTCTTGCAGAGCTGGGTAAGCTCAACGAGCGCATAGTCGTCATGGATGCCGACCTCTCCGGCTCCACCAAGACCAGCACCTTCAAGAAGGCCTTCCCCGAGAGATTTTTCAACTTCGGCATTGCCGAGGCAAATATGATAGACGCGGCAGCGGGCTTCGCCTTCTCCGGCTATATTCCCTTCGCCAGCACCTTTGCGATGTTCGGCGCAGGCCGCGCCTTTGAGCAGATACGCAACAGCGTTGCATACGCCAAGGCAAACGTCAAGCTCGCCTTTACCCATGCCGGACTCAGCGTCGGCGAGGACGGCGGCTCCCATCAGGCGCTTGAGGATATCAGCCTCATGCGCGGCATACCGGGAATGACCGTGTTTGTCCCCTGCGACGCGGAGGAGGCAAAAAAGGCAGTCGCCGCCGCAGTCGAGATAGACGGTCCCGTATATCTTCGCCTTTCCCGCCCGAATACCGACGCCGTGACCGACGCCGACACGCCCTTTATCCCCGGTAAGGCAAACGTCGTCCGCGAGGGCAGCGACGCTGCGATATTCGCCACCGGTCTTATGGTCAGCCGCGCACTCAAGGCGGCGGAGCTGCTGGCAGCCGAGGGCATCAGCGCCGCAGTCGTAAACTTCCACACCATTAAGCCCATCGACCGCGATATTATACTTGAGTATAACGGCAAGGTCCGCGCCATCGTCACTGCCGAGGAGCATTTCGTCACCGGCGGTCTCGGCTCCGCAGTCGCTGAGGTGCTGGCAGGTCACGCCGGCGCAGGCTTTGACCGCGTGGGCGTTGAGGATCGCTTCGGTCAGTCCGGCAAGCCCGATGCGCTCTTTGAGGAGTACGGTCTCACCGCTGAGAACATAGCGAGAAAAATCAAGGCTCTGCTTTAATTCTTGTTTTTAATACTTGCAATCAAAAAATCCACCCGATTTGGGTGGATTTTTGTTATATCATTTGTCCCAGATATAGCCCCTTTTGTAATCGTCAAAGAATTTGACGAAGGCATCGAACATCTGCTTTGTCACTCCGTTAAGACCGGTCTCGCGGTGATAATAGGCACAGACGCTCTCGATATCCGGCAGGAAGGGCAGTGGGAAAATGTCGATATTCTTGAGATAATCCCTTTGCAGCTCCGGCGCAAGCATATCCCAGAAGAGCTTTGAGTAGATAAACACGCCAAGTCCGCCGTTTGCAAGCTGGAAGGCGTTTTCGATATTCGTAAGCTCACAGACAAACTGCGGATTTATATCATAATATTTAAGATAGCTTGAAAGCGTGCGCCCGCCGGAGGACTGGCGCGGTATTTTTATAAACGGTGCACTCTCAAAGAAGCTCAGGTCCGCGACCTCGGAGAATTCCGCGCGCACAAGCTCGTAGTTTTCCCCGGCAAGTTCATGCATGATGGGCTTGGGCACGACCAAGAGCTGCTCCTTCTGGCAAAGCGGCACGGTCTCATAGGTATCGGGCGTACTGCTGAGCGTGCCGATAACGAGGTCTACCCCGTCATGCGACACTGCCTTTTGCAGCACCTCGGGCGACTCCTCACTGAAGCGAACGTAGGTGTCCTCATGCTCATGCAGATAGTGCGGCAGCACATGCGGCAGTATCGCGCGGGCGACCGTGTGCTCAATTCCTATGTGTACGGCATGCGAGCCGGCAAGGCTCTTGCTGGAATTTTCCTCGTAAAGGCGCTTGAGATGGAGTATGCCCTTTGCGGTCTGCAAAAACTGCTTTCCGTCCGGCGTTAGACCGAGAGGACGGCTGCGGACGAACAGCGCAGTGTCGAGCTCCTCCTCAAGCTTTGCTATCTGCTTGCTCAGCGCCTGCTGCGAAATAAACAGATGCTTTGCCGCCTCCGAGAAGCTTTTTTCCTCCGCCACGGCTATAAAACTTTTAAGTAAACTGAAATCCATATACAGGCCTCCCCGTGCCGACAGCAGCCGACACCGTTCGATTTATGTAGTATAGCACGCTGTCCGTCAATAGTCAAACGCCGCTTTTTGCCGAAAAATCGCGCAAATCTTAGCAAAATTATGCACATTTTGCGACAAATATCGTTAAAAATTCATCATTATGCATTGCTTTACGGAACTTTATTGATATTATGCACAAAGACTTCCGGGATGAATTATGAGTTTTTACAAAATTCGTAGATTTAGCAATTTACTATTGCAAAGTTCAACAAATGGTTGTATTATATACGCACACAAGGGCGTAATGCAGGGCTGGCCGCATGAAAAATCAACATCCCTCCGCGCCTGAGCCTATTATATTCGGAGGTAAACAAAATGAAAAAAATAATCGCCTTACTCTTTGCGGTATGTATTGTCTTTTCTTTGTGCGCATGCGGCAGCAGCTCCGGCCCGGCCTCCCCGGCTCCCGACGCACCGAGCGCCAACGCCGGCAGCGGCGGCAAGCTGACCTTCACCACCGGCGGCTCCGCGGGTACATATTACGCCTACGGCAGCGTACTGGCTCAGTACGTCTCCACAAACTCCAATCTTGACGTGACCGCAATCACCGGCAACGGCTCCCAGTCCAACGTCAACGACCTTGACGCAAAGGCTGTTGACCTCGCCTTCTGCCAGTCCGACGTTATGAGCTACGCCTACTCCGGCACAAACCTCTTTGCCGAGAGCGGTGCCATCACCAGCTTCTCCGTCGTTGCCGACCTCTACCTTGAGCAGGTGCAGATAGTCACCACCAATCCCGACATCAAGACCGTTGACGACCTCAAGGGCAAGATAGTCTCCATCGGCGCCATCGGCTCCGGCGTTTACTTCAACGCGCTTGACGTGCTCGGCGTTTACGGCATCACCGTTGACGACATCACCCCCGTTTACCAGAGCTTCGGCGACAGCGCCGAGAGCCTGAAGGACGGCAAGATCGACGCGGGCTTCATCGTTGCCGGCGCTCCCACCACCGCGATCACCGACCTTGCCACCAGCAAGAGCGTTTACCTCGTCTCCCTCGACGACGAGCATATTGCAGAGCTCCTCAAGATTTCCCCCTACTACAGTGAGTACACCATCAGCGCGGACACCTACGGCCTTGCCGCAGATGCCAAGACCGTTGCAGTCGGTGCGGTTCTCCTCGCCCGTGACGACGTCTCCGAGGACGATATCTACACCTTCGTCTCCACCATCTTTGAAAACGCCGCCGCCATTGCGGAGCAGCACGGCAAGGGCGCAGATCTCGATTTGAGCTTTGCCTCCTCCATCACCGACGTTCCCTATCACCCCGGCGCTGCAAAGTACTTTGCCGAGAAGGGCATCACGGTCAATTCCAAGTGATTTCCGGCTAAGAAATAATTCCTCAGTGATACTGAACGCAACAGCTACGACCTGAAAACGTCGTAGCTGTCGCGATTTATAAATCCGTTAAAAAACCGCAAAGGAGCAAGAGCCCATGTCAAAAAACATTAACCAGCAGCCCCACGACGACTCGACGACAGACGTATATGAGATAATGCGCAAGTACGACCGCGAGTCAAATACGCGCATCTGGGAAGGCGTGCCCGCTATAATAACGCGCTGGGTCATAGTCGCCATATCCGTCTACTGCATATGGTCTACCCTGTTCAGCGTCGCGGCGATAGAAAAACGGCTCACCTCCTTTGTTGCGCTGATAATCGTCGCGGGCTACCTGACCTATCCCGCAAGCAAGCACCACGTCCGCACGAATTATATTCCATGGTATGATATGATAATTATGCTGGCAGGCGCTGGCTGCTTTGTGTTCTTCTTCTTAAACTATGACAACATGGCAACCGTGCTCATGAACCAGTACAAGCTCCCGGTAATATATATTGTTGTCGGCATTGTAGGACTTTTGTGCCTCATGGAGCTCTGCCGCCGCTGCGTCGGCGTACCGATACTTTGTGTCGTCGGCGTACTGATGGTTTACGCCTGCTATGTGCTCATCTCCAAAAACGGGCTCAACAAAGGCATTTCCGCTCTGGTTTGCAGAATATTCTACTCCACCGACGGCATACTCTCCACGCCCATTAACGTCTGCGCCAAGTATATTATTATCTTTATTATCTTCGGCGCTTTCCTTGAGCGCACCGGTATTGCGGAGTTCTTCATAAGCCTTGCAAATGCGCTTGTCGGTCGCTTCTCCGGCGGTCCCGCCAAGGTCGCGGTCATCTCCTCCGCGCTCTGCGGCATGGTCTCCGGCTCCTCCGTCGGCAATACCGTCACGACCGGCTCCGTCACCATTCCCATGATGAAAAAGACCGGCTACGGCTCCGATTTTGCGGGTGCTGTTGAGGCCGCGGCCTCCACCGGCGGACAGATAATGCCTCCCATCATGGGCGCCGCCGCCTTCCTCATGGCGGAATACATGAACGTGACCTATGCCGAGGTCGCGCTGAGAGCGATACTCCCGGCAGTGCTTTACTTCACCGGCATCTTTGTCGCAGTCCATCTCGAGGCAAAAAAGCTCGGGCTCAAGGGCGTTCCCCGCGAGGAGCTACCGCGTATGTCAAAGCTTCTGCCGCAGTGCTATCTGCTTTTGCCGCTTATCGTCCTCGTCGTCATGGTGTCCACCAATGTCCGCACCATGCAGACCTCCGCGACCATTGCGATATTCGTCGCCATTATCGTCGGCTTCCTGAACAAGGAAAAGCGCCTGACCTTCGGCAAGATAATCGAGGCGCTTGAGGCAGGCGGCAAGGGCACCATCACTGTTGCCGTCGCATGCGCAATGGCAGGTGTTATCGCGGGCTGCATCACCACCACCGGTCTTGCGTCCAAGCTCATCTCCGCCGTTGTTTCCGTCAGCAAGAGCGTCACGGTAATCGACCCGACCATGGTTGCGCTGTTTTTGACCATGATATGCTGCATCATCCTCGGCATGGGCGTTCCTACCACCGCGAATTACTGCATCATGGCCTCCACCTGCGCGCCCATACTCATTACTATCGGCGTTCCCAAGATGGCGGCGCACTTCTTCGTGTTCTACTTCGGCATCGTCGCCGACATCACTCCTCCCGTTGCGCTGGCGGCATATGCAGGCTCCGCGATTGCCAAAGGCAATCCCATGAAAACAGGCATAAACGCGACAAAGCTTGCTATAGGCGCGTTTATCGTGCCCTATATCTTCTGCATGAACCCGGCAATGCTGCTCATCGACGTGTCTGCGCTGTCAATAGTCCAGATAGTCGTTAGCTCCTTCCTCGGTATCTTCGGCGTTGCCGCCGCGATAAACGGGCATTTGTTCCGCAAAATGCACCCCATCGTGCGTATTGCGACCGCTGCGGGCGGGCTTCTTATGATGGACCCCACACCGGTGACCGATCTCGTGGGCTTTGCCCTGCTCGCGCTCGTCTTTGCAGTGCAGTACCTCGGCAAGAAGAAGGCTGCCGCCGCTGCATGAAAAGAATAATCAAAAATCTCCCCAGACGGGGAGATTTTTTATGCCTGTTTACAGGCTCGGCTTTAACGCACAGAGGCCGCCCCCGACTGCCTTGCCGTGCTGTCAAGCCACGATGCGGAAATATCCGGCGATTACCCGCAGGAGAAATCCTGCGGGCTTTTTTGTAAAAACGAAGAAATATATGTTATTATTATAAATATCAAGCACTGTCAAATTATTTATAAAAACCTGTAAGGTATAAGTATCATTTCCTGTCTTATTAAGTGAAAGCAGCTTAATAACATCGAAAGGAGACCTTCCATGGAAGATAGTAAAATCGTGGAGCTCTATTTGCAGAAGAATGAAAATGCCATAATAGAAACGGACATCAAGTACGGAGCATATTGCTTTAAAATTGCGGACAATATTCTACATAGCAGAGAAGAATCCGAGGAATGTGTAAATGATACTTGGTTTAATACATGGAACGCAATACCGCCTCAAATACCACGCAAGCTTCAAATGTTTTTAGCAAAAATCACCCGTAATCTTTCATTTAATCGCTATAATTCCCGTTCTGCGAAAAAACGCGGCGGCGGAGAAATTGTTTTTGTTTTGGACGAGCTGGCAGAATGTCTTGTCTGTGAGTCGGATGTTGCGAGCGAATACGAAGCAAAAGAGCTCGGTCAATGTGTCCGTAGATTTGTTCGGGAATTGCCCGAGCGCGACGGTAACGTGTTTGTGCGCCGCTATTTTTTCACCGAGCCTGTTTCTCAGATTGCGAGAAGGTATGCTTTGAGCGAAAACTATGTCATGGTAATCCTTAGTCGAACGCGAGCCAAGCTTAAAACCCATCTTATAAAGGAGGGCTTTGGGGATGAATAGAAATGATTTATATATAAGCTTCAATGAAGTCGATGAGGGCATATTAGAGCGCAGTGAGCTTTCATTCGAGTATAGTATAGCTCATAAGAAGAAAGCACGAACCAAGCCCTTGCGCAGAAGAATAATTGCATTGGCTGCCGCAATTCTTTTGATGCTTTTGTCGCTTAGTACAGCCTTGGCTGTCAGCCCCGAGTTCCGGGAGCTTGTATTTCAATTCTTCCATATCAATCAAGTGCAAAGCATTCCGGAAAGCACAGTAGACTCCGATATATCGGCTGATAATATGTTTGCAGAGCCGAGCATCCGCATTGGCGATGTACTCCAAGGAAAGCAAGTGCATACTCCTGTATCCACACTGGCGCAGGACGGTGTTCTTCTGGTATGCACGGATGATATACACACGAAACGAGGCAGTCACTATGATGCATATTACGAAAAGCAAGGAGAGTTTACTAAGCTGGAGGAGCATACATTTGAAAAGGACTATGCTCTGCGAGGTGCGGCATTCCGCATCAAATTTGATTGGGCAGAGCACAACGGCAAGACCATCATTACTTGGCTTGACGAGAATGCCTACTTCAGAATTCCCGGCAACACGGGAGACCCATCTGCATTGCTAATTCAGCTCGTCTTTGCTTCCGTGAACAATAAGGGTGAATACATCGAGTCCTATTATCCCGTGCTTGTTAATCTGCATACCGGTGAAGTGAGCGATGCTCTTGCCGGAACCGGTGCGGAAAAGCTGGAGTGCATATGTAACTCCGCAATTTCCGAGGATCTTACAAAAATGCTCTTGTGCAGCACATCGGCGGAGGGCTACAGCCTTTACTATGTAGATCTAAGCTCCAAGCAAATGTACAGTCTGGATGAGCTGTCCGGGGAAAAGGTGGATTCGTGCAGTCTCATCGGCAGCACTCTTGCATGCTGGTCTCTCGCAGACGGCTGCTATAAAGCATGGAGCATTGATCTTTGCACACTGCAAAGAACGGAGCTGTTTGCTTCTATCTTCAATGCCGCCGCCACACAGGAGGCGGATGCAGGTATTGTGTTTATGATGGGCTTTGATGACTGGGTTCACGAAGGCAATATGTATGCAGGAACCGCCTTTGCCTTAGAGGTAGACGAAAGGCAAAACGTCTTTGTGATTGACCTCGTGACCGGGCAAAGGGCAGCCATAGAGGGATGCACATGGACAGCCGACACACAGCAGATCCCCGGACCGGATGGACGGAAGCTGCTATTGGCAGTGTGTCCCGATTGGCAGGACTATGAATATGTGGGGGTGTTGGATTTTGAAAATCTGAGCTTCACAGAGTTTTCAAGAGAGAACAGGCAAAACGAATATCTTGCATACTGGTTTGATGCAGATACCGTTGTTATCTGCGGAGAATTGAGCCCGGAAGCCTTGTGCAGCGATTACTATTTATATCAGATTATTTCCGAAGAGGAATTATCGTAAAATACGGTTATGTAGGTTAGTCAATGATGTGTTACACATAAGGGAAAGAAAAAAGGACGTCTTTGGGGGAGTGCCAGTTGAGAGGTC
>CAKTMC010000019.1 GCA_934573735.1 uncultured Oscillospiraceae bacterium
GCGTCGGCGACTGCGTTGCCATCGGCAACCTCCGCACCGTCATCTGGCGCGCTTGGGACGTCTGCATGAAGATATAATAATTTAATACACAATTTAATACTCTAAACAAAACCTCAAAATTATACCCCGTCAGGCTTAAAGCCTGACGGGGTGAGTCTGTAGACAAAGCTGTCGGCAATGTATAGAATTACATCGGGAGAGTGCAGAGAGGGGACGGGAGTCCCCTTTCTGCGTTCAATCCAAGCTTATTCAGGAGTGTTTTTGAATACTCCTGAATAAGCTGTCAAGGCGTCGAACTTTGTCGACGCCTTGAAAACTTATTCAGGCTTAAAGTCCGACGGGGTTTTCTTATTATCTCAGTTTCTCATTTATTCTCCCTGCGCCAGGAGGCGTAGAGCACTATCGCCGTGAGCATCGAGACAAGCGCCGCTATCAAAATCAATATCTGCGCCTGACCGCTGCGAAGAAAGCCCATAAAGGGGTTGCGGTTATCGACGATCACAAGCACGATAAGCGCAAGCGACATCGCTATCGAGAGGTTTGGCAGTATCGCCTTCAAAAATCTCATGCTATCCCCTCCTTCGGCTCGGCAATGTAAAGAATATCGCCGAGGAGTCGTCCGCCGTTACTCTGGCGGCTGTATTTCTCATGGTCAAACACCATGACCGCAGAGCCGCCGCCGTCCAGATTATAGGCGCTCGTGCAGCCGAGCCCTGCAAATATCGAGGCAAGCTGCGGTATCGTCAGCCCGTAGGAATAGCCGTCCTGCCGCCCGTCTACGATGACGAAGGCATAGTGCCCCGGCTCATAATAGCCTATCGCGCTGCGAGGATTGGGATATCCTACCGTCAGACTCACGTTGTAATCGTCCATCACCTCGCCCGCATCGCTCAAAAGCATCGGGCCGAAGTTCCATATCTGCACCGGATCTCGAGCGAGAATATCCTCCAGCACATAGTCCTTGCTGCCGTAGGTCTCCATCGTGCCGTCAGAATACAAAACGCAAATATCGCAGTAGGTATAGCTGTCGTCATAAAGAATACCGTTGCGCATAAGAAGCCCCGAATATTGCAGCGTGATGAAATCGCCGCTTATCGAGAGCACCGCATCGACCTCCGCATCCATTTCCAGCACGTCCTGCCCGTCCATATAGCGGCAGTCGTTGTGCGCCGTGTAGGTCTTGAAGCAGTCCGGCGAGGCTATATAGATATCCGCCACATGATATACGCTCACACGACCGTTATCGTCAAAGCTGTGCGTTGATATTTCCACGGAAATATTAGGGCTTTTATAGGAATTGTCGGTCTTTATGACTTCATCCGTGAAGTGCTCCGAAAACTTCTTCTGCCACTCGGTTCTGTTGTCCTCCGGCTCGGGAGTCACAGTCGGTCTCGGCGTAATTATCGGGGTCGAAACGGGCGGTCTTGCCGCGGCGGCGTTTTTTGCCCTCATGCGCGGTATCACATGATGAAAGGTCGAAAATATGCAGAGAATTATTGCGGCGGCAAGTATATCAGCGATAACTACCAGCCATATCGGCGCCGCATGCCGTTTATTATTCATATAGCTGTCTCTTTTCTTATAAAAATCCATATTATTATAAAGCAATACGCACCCCATGTCAAACATAGGGTGCGTGGTTTTTATCAAAAGCTCTTCGATTAAAGCTCCTCGATTGTAATTACGTCCTGAAGATCGCTTATCGCCTTGACTACCTTCTCGTCAAGCTGCTTGCGGCTGGCCTGAAGCGTCAGCACCGCGCAGTAATAATGCGAGTCGCCCTCCCCCGCGACGCGGGTTATTTCCAGTCCGTTCATCGTGACGTGATGCTCCTTGGTGATGCGGATTATCGTCTCTATGCAGACGGCGTGCGCATACTCTATGTAGAGGTTCACGTCCTGAACCTTGTGCGCAAAGCGATACTCGACCTTGACGAGCAGCAGCTCCGCAACAAGCACCATGAGCGTAGCAAATACCGCACACTCGACGTAGCCCGCGCCGCAGACAAGACCTATTATCGCCGCCGTCCAAAGCCCCGCCGCCGTGGTAAGACCCTTGACGCGCTTGCGCTTTGTGACGATGATCGTACCCGCGCCGATAAAGCCTATGCCCGCAATGACCTGAGCGCCGAGACGCGCAACGTCAGTGAACATATGCATGGTCAGATAAAGGTACTGGCTTGTCAGCGTTGTCATCGCAGCGCCGATGCAGATTAGAATATGAGTTCTGAACCCGGCGGGACGGCGCTTGAACTCGCGCTCGATACCGATAACGCCGCCGCAAATCATCGCAAGCAGCAGCCTGATGCTCACGGAAAGAAAGCTCATATCGCGTATAAAATCAAAACAGCTCAGCATTCAGCGTCCCTCCTCTCATATTTCTTCGATCGTGATTATGCCTTCTATCGTGGAGAGCTTTGCCAAAATCTCGGTATGCTCCTCCTTGTGCGGCAGGCGCACGCTGAACACGGCATTTATCTGCGAGAGGTGCTCATGCTGCTCCTTGTCGATCTCCACGTCAAAGAGCGTCATGTCGTTTGCCTTGAGAATATTGACTATCGCGCCGACATTCTCAACGCTGTCCATCTCAATATAGATATTCATATTCCGCGCCCGAGCCATGACCGCGTTCTCGATGGCGGGCAGCAGACGCATACACAGGAAGATAAGCACAAAGCCGACTATCATGCACTCATAAAAGCCCGCGCCTATAGCAAGACCCATGCAGGCCGAGGCCCAAAGCCCCGCCGCTGTGGTAAGCCCCTTGACCTCCTGCCGCCCGGTGACGATGATAGTGCCCGCGCCGAGAAAGCCCACGCCGTTTATGACCTGAGCGCCGAAGCGCGACACGTCCGTCTTGATGCCGATGGACGCGGCGATATCAGCCCAAGGATTATTGAGCATATAGTCAAGATACTGGCTGAGCATCACGGTCAGCGCAGCGCCGAGTGCGACGAGCATATAGGTTCTAAACCCGGCGGGGCGGCGCTTACGCTCACGCTCCATGCCGATAAGACCGCCCATCAGCAGCGCCAGAACAATGCGCAGCATCATCGACGTCATATTAAGCTGTCTCAGATATACAAAACAGTTTTCCAATGCCCTTCGCCTTCCGTGAAAATTTTCGAGCGCCGAAAATGACTTTCAGCGCCCATAGTCGTTTTTTAAATTATATCATTTACAAAAATAAATGCAATCCACAAAGCTCCACAAAATAGTTACAGACTTTTTGGTGCTAATTCATAAAACCTCATAGTCCGGACAAAAGCCCCGGCAGCTTTTCGAGTGCATCTATCTCATAGTCCGGCGTAATATCAGCGCCGAGCGCCTTGTGCTGCGGATTAAACCAGATACTGCGGACTCCGGCGTTTCTCGCGCCGAGAATATCCGAGCTCAGGCTATCGCCGAGCATGATGCTTTTATCCGCCGAAAAGCCCGGTATTCTCTCAAAGCAGGCGTCAAAGAAGCGCTTGTCCGGTTTATTATGGCCCATATCCTCCGAGATAAATATCCCGTCAAAATATTTTGCTATGCCCGAGCTTGCAATGCGGCTGTCCTGCACTATCTTGCTGCCGTTTGAGCATATATAGAGCCTGTATTTTCCGTGAAGCGTCTGCAAAAGCTCCTCCGCGCCGGGGATAAAATAATGCCCTATGCAAAGCATGCTTTCATAGGTGCTCATCGCAAGAGACGGCTCAATCGCCACGCCAAGCTCATCAAAAAGCACCTCAAAGCGCCCGAGCAGGGTCTGCCTGCGGTCTATCTCCCCGCGCTCAAGCCGCAGCCAGAAGCTCTTATTTATCTCCGAATAGCGGCGGATCACCGCCTCCGTCGGCTCGATACCGAAGCGGCGCATCGTCTTTGATATCGCAATATGCTCCGCCATGTCAAAATCCAAAATAGTATTGTCGAGGTCAAGAAGAAGGTTCTCTATCATATGCTCTACCTATTATAATATAATATTTATTTCAGCTTTTTCAGCTCCTCGGATATCTCCTCAAAGCTCATGCTGTGCGAGGCCTTGACAAGCACCGCGTCGCCCTTTTTGATTATATCGCTCAGCGCCGCGATAAGCTCTGCGCGGCTGCCAAACCATCTTCCGCGCTCCCCCGCTCCGAGCGCAATGCTCTCGGCAAGCTTGCCGCAGCAGAGCACAAGCTCCACGCCCTGTCTTGCCGCATATTCGCCGACCGAGCGGTGCATCTCCCGCTCGTCCTCGCCGAGCTCAAGCATATCGCCCAGAATACAGACGTGCCGCCCGGGCAGACGCAGCAGCGAGTCCACGCCGCTTTTCATCGAGTCGGGGTTTGCGTTGTAGCAGTCGTCAATCAGCGTGAGATAGCCCGTATCGCTGACGGCGGCGCGGCGGCCGACAGTCTCATATGCAGCGATGCCCTCCGCTATCTCCTCGTCGCTAAGCCCCATCTGGAAGCCCACGGCAGCCCCCTCAAGCGCGGCATAGACCATGTGCTCGCCGAAGGCGGGGATGCGGACATGAACTCGCCGTGAGCCGTAGACTATGTCGCAGTCCGTTGCGGCGGCGGAAACGGATTTTATATTCTCGGCGCGGACATCGCAGTCGGGTGATAGCCCGAACAATATCTTTTTCTGCCTACATTCAAGCGCTCTCAGTCTCTCGTCGTCACCGTTTACTATGATGGGCGCGCCCTCCGGCATATAGTCGAGCATCTCGCCCTTTGCGCGCATAACTCCGTCAAGGTCGTGCAGAAACTCAAGATGCGCATGACCGATGACCGTATAGACCGCCATTGTCGGTCTTGCCATCGCGGCAAGCCGGCTCATCTCGCCAAAGCCCGATATGCCCATCTCGACGACCGCGGCCTCGTTTTCCGCCTCGATGCGGGAGAGTGTCATCGGTACGCCGATTTGATTGTTCAGGTTCCCCTCTGTCTTGAGCACCGACATTTTCCGCTCCAAAACGGCGGATATCATCTCCTTTGCGGAGGTCTTGCCGACGCTGCCGGTGATGCCGATGACCGGGATATCAAGCTCCGCACGGTACTCGGCGCAGATAGCCTCCAGCGCCGCCTGCACGTCGTTTACGACTATCACCGCGCGCTTTTCCCCCTCGGGCACGCGCTCTGCCAGACAGCAGGCAGCGCCGCGGTCAAGCGCCGCAGCTATATAATCGTGCCCGTCAAGCCTTTCGCCCCGGTAGGCAACAAATAAATCCCCCGGCTGAACGCGGCGGCTGTCGATAATAACGCTGCCGAGCGGGGCATTTTCGTCTATATTTTCTCCGCATAGCCTCCCGCCGCAGCATTGCGCGGCACGCAGTACGGTCATAGTTTTCATAGAAAGCTCCTCCAATATCGCATAAAAGCCTTTCGACTCGGTGATTATATCACATTCTCCGGGCATTGCATAGGAAATTTGCAAAAAATATAGTGCATATACAAAAATCTTGTGTTATAATAGTTCAGTTAGAAAATTGCAAAGGAATTGTGGTCATATGAATTACGTAGTGGTGGATCTGGAGTGGAATCAGGCGATGAGCTCCAAGTCCTCCGTTTTCAACAAGCTGCCTATACATCTGCGCGGCGAGATAATCGAGATAGGAGCCGTCAAGCTCAACGAGGATCTCAGCGTCGGCGAGGAGTTTACCATCGACGTAAAGCCCGTGTATTTCAAGCGTATGCACTATAAGGTCAAAAAGATTACCGGCTTTGACGGGGAGCGCCTTTCTCACGGCTATTCCTTTCCCGAGGCCATGGAGCGCTTCCGCGAGTGGTGCGGGGACGATGTGACCTTTATCACCTGGGGCTGCGACGATCAGGGCATTATGGAGCAGAATATAATCATTCACGACCTTGACTGGGACTGGATATCCGGCTGGATAAATCTTCAGCTCATCTATAATCTTCAGACCGGCGGAGACAAAAATCAGAAGTCGCTTGCCAGCGCCATGGAGCATTTTGAAATCGAGCAGACCCGCGTTGCGCATGACGCGCTGGGCGACGCTTATAATACCGCGCTCGTCAGCACAAAGCTGGATATGCCGGAGGGTCTGCGTATGTACTCGGACGCTGCGCGTATTCTTGCCTCCCGTATGCCGAACTATAAGCCGCCGGTGGAAAATCCGGGTCCCGATGCGATACTGCATGAGAGCTTTGAGGGCTTTGAGAGCAAGGCCGCCGCTCTTGCAGATGCGCGTATAGGCACTCTCCCCTGCCCCGTCTGCGGCAATACGCTTTCGGGCAGCAAGTGGGTCAATCAGGGCGATCAGCGCTATATGAATATCTTCCCCTGCGCCGAGCACGGTTCATATCTTGTCCGTCTCCGCTTCAAGAAGAACAGCGATGAGAATACATGGTCTGTCGGCAAGCTCGTCTATGAGGCGGACAGCGAGATGATAGACTTCTATAAGACCAAGGCTGCTCAGGCCCGCCGCCGCGGCAGAGGTCACACCGCGCGCAAAAACCGCCCCGCCGGTAAGGCATGATTTATTCCATGCAGGAGTATCGTCTCCTGCATGGTTTTTAGAATTATATTTATTTCCAAGCAGAAGGTGAGCATATGAGCTGCAATATTCTGAAGGGCGCGTCGGTCGCGGCAGCCATTGACGAAAAGACCGCCGAGCTTGTCTCCCGGCTTATAGAGCGCGGCACTATCCCGACGCTTGCCATTGTCCGGGTCGGTGAAAACGAAAGCGACCTTGCCTACGAACGCGCCGTCGTAAAGCGCTGTGCAAGACTCGGCATAGAGACCCGCCTTGCCGCGCTCACAGCTAAGGTCACGCAGCCCGAGCTCATCGACTGCATCCGCGCTTTGAACGACGACCACGGCATACACGGCATCATTGTCCTGCGCCCGCTCCCCAAGGAGCTTGACGCACTCAGCGTATGCGGCGCGATATCCCCCGAGAAGGACGTTGACGGAGTCTGCCCCGAGTCTATGGCGCGGGTATATTCCGGCGTTGGGCGCGGCTTCACGCCATGCACGGCGCAGTCCTGTATGGAAATTCTCGCCCACTATAATATCCCGCTCGAGAGCAGGAATGTTGTCGTTTTGGGGCGCAGTCTCGTTGTCGGCAAGCCTGCCGCCATGCTTCTCAGCGCCGCAAACGCCAATGTCACTATGCTCCACAGCAAAAGCGGAGACTATGCCGAGCTTATGCGCCGAGCGGATATAATCATCTCCGCAATAGGCCTTCCGGAGCATCTGGGCGCTGAGTATTTTTCCCCCGGTCAGATAGTCATAGATACCGGCATGAGCTGGTACGAGGCAAAAAATCGCTTCGCCGGCGATGTCGATTTTGAGGCCGCGCAGAACGTCGTTTCCGCGCTTACGCCGGTTCCCGGTGGAGTCGGCAGTGTCACCACGGCAGTCCTTGCCCTGCATCTTGCGCAGGCGGCTGAAAATAATACTTGAAAAATCTTTGATTTTCAAGTATAACATTTATGTGCTTTACTTGCACAAAACAATTAAAAGTGTCAGAGTAGGGTTCGGCGCGTCAAGTGCTGCGGGATGGGAAGTTGTCCGCAGACGAAGTCATCCGGTTTTCGTGATGGCGCGGTGCCGTCCCCGCGTCCGCTGCCGCTGAAGGTTAAATGACTCCCTGAGATGAGCATCTCCTTTTGTGGCAACTGTCACGAAAGGAGAATTTTTTTGAAAAACGCAAAGAATTTCAGCATCCGGCAGATGGCTGCCGACTCAATGCTCGCCGCAATGTGCGCCGTGCTCGGCGCGGTTGCGCTCGACCTCGGAAACATCAAGATAACCCTTGAAAGCCTGCCGATAATCGTCGGCGCGCTGCTCTTCGGACCGCTCGACGGCGCTGCAATCGGCTTTGTCGGCACCTTTGTCTACCAGATACTCCGCTACGGCATATCCGTTACCACGCTCTTATGGATAATTCCCTATGTCGTCTGCGGTCTTATAGTGGGCTTTTACGCCAAAAAGCAGGGCTATTCCATGAGCACCAAGCAGACTATCATACTTGTCGTTATCGCAGAGCTTGTTATCACCACGCTGAACACCGGCGTAATGTACATCGACAGCAAGATTTACGGCTATTATTCCGCCGTGTACATTTTCGGCTCGCTCGCGCTGCGCTACGTCATCTGCGTGGGCAAGGCCATAGTCACCGGCGCCATCATGCCGCCGCTCGTGCGCACCCTGCGCGAAAAGGTTTTTAATACCGCGATATATAATTCATAAGATTAGATTTTATAGTTTTTAATTCTAAGAAGGCGAATATTTCTATGACTGCTTCTGAAGCAATAAATTATATAGAAAGCTGCACCTGGAGCCGCACGAGACTCGGTCTCGGGCGCACCCGTGAGCTTCTCTCTCGGCTTGGCGACCCGCAAAAAAAGCTGCGCTTTATCCATGTCGCCGGGACAAACGGCAAGGGCTCGACCTGCGCAATGCTTGCCTCCGTCATGCAACAGGCGGGCTACAGGACCGCGCTCTACACCTCGCCCTATATCTGCCGCTTCAACGAAAGGATGCAGATAAACGGCGCGGATATCCCGGACCTCCGGCTTGCGGAGCTTACCGAGCGAATTATGCCCATCGCCGAGAGCATGGACGACCATCCGAGTCAATTTGAGCTTGTCACGGCGATAGCAATGCAGTATTTTCTTGAGGAAGGCTGCGATATCGTCGTTCTTGAGGTCGGTCTCGGCGGTGCTCTTGACAGCACCAACGTCATCGACTGCCCGGAATGTGCCGTTATCACCACCATCGGTCTTGAGCACACGGAGTATCTCGGCTCGACGCTGCCCGAGATAGCCTCGGCAAAGGCGGGAATTATTAAGCCCTGCTGCGACGTGGTCTGCTACCGAAACGTCCCCGAGGTCGAGGCCGTCTTTGAGAATAGCTGCCGGGAGAAGAATGCGCGGCTGCATAAGGCGGATTTTGACTCCATACGCCCGATTTCACATTCGCTGAGCGGTCAGAGCTTTGCATGGCGCAATTACACTTCCCTGCGCCTGCCGCTGCTCGGCGCGCATCAGCTAAGAAACGCCGCCGTTGCCCTCGAAGCGCTGAATGTACTGCGCGGAAAGGGCTGGAATATCAGCGACGAGGCGATAGTCTCCGGGCTTGCCGCGACAAAATGGCCGGTTCGCTTTGAGGTACTGCGCGAAGCGCCGCCGGTCATCATCGACGGAGCACACAACCCCGAATGTGCAAGGGCCCTGGAGGCAAATCTGCGCGAGTATCTGCCGGGGCAGAGATGCGTATTTCTCATGGGTGTGCTTGCCGACAAGGATTACCGCCAAATGCTTGGATATCTCGCGCCATACGCAGAGCGCTTTTTCTGCGTTACGCCGCCGAGTCCGCGCGCACTGAGCGCCGACGCCCTGTCGGAGACAGTCCGCGGCATGGGAATTCCGGCAGAAGGCTGCGGGGATATATATAAGGCTGCCGAGCTTGCTCTCGGCTGCGGCGCACCGGTCATTGCCTGCGGCTCTCTGTATCTTGCGGGAACTGCCCGCGCTGCGCTGCTCAATATCATAAGAGGAGAAAATTTGCCGAATGAAGGATAAAAACATGAAAATCTTACTTGTAAACGACGACGGAATTGACTCTCCGGGCATAGTCCATCTTGCGCAGATGGCAATGCAGCTCGGCGAGGTCTGGGTCGCAGCGCCCGCCTCGCAGTGCAGCGCCATGTCCCAGAAGCTCACGATCTTTAACCCGCTTGAGGTCAGAGAGCGCGAGTTCCCGCTTCCGGTCGCCGGAGCCTACAGCATCGGCGGCACTCCCGCCGACTGCGTTAAGGCCGCGCTCAAAAACGTTTTACCCCTGCGCCCCGACATTGTATTCTCCGGCATCAACATCGGCTACAACACGGGCTTTGACATCGCCTATTCCGGCACGGTCGCCGCCGCAATGGAGGCTGTTATGAACGGTATTCCCGCCATCGCCTTCTCCGCACAGCACGACGGAAGCTATGACGTGACCGACAGCTATATTTTAGACATTACAAGAGAGCTTCTTGACGCGCCTCTTGCTCCGGGCGAGATATGGAACGTCAATTTCCCCGGCTGCGCGCTCGACGAGTTTAAGGGTATTCTTCGTGAGCGCACGATAGCGCCGACCTTTATATTCGACAACACCTATGCAATGGAGGAGCAGTCCGGCGGCATGACGCTGACTCCCGGCGCAAGCTTTATTTCCCATGTCAACGCCCCCTCCGGCAGCGATATCGAGGCGGTTTTGCACGGATACATATCAATAGGTAAAGTTAAGAGCATGGTATTGTAAAAGTTGAACAAAAAGGCTTGTAAATCCAAAATAAATATGCTATAGTATGTGACGGTCAACGGCGCAAAAAATGTGGAATCGAGGCGCGTTTTGCTTTATGTCAAGTCCCCCGACGACGCATGCTTTCACCGCTGCCGCAAAATTTTGTTTGGAGGAAAAACAAAAATGAAAAAGACCATAGCATTGCTTCTCGCACTTGTCATGGTGTTCGCGCTCTGCGCCTGCGGTCAGTCTGCCCCTCCCGCAGAGGAGTCCAAGGCTCCCGCAGAGGAGTCCAAGGCTCCCGTGGAGGAGACTAAGGCGCCCGCAGAGAACCAGCACTTCGACAAGCTGACTCTCGAGTTCGTTCCTTCCAAGGATGCTGACGTTATCATTGCCGGCACCGAGAACCTCCCCGAGCTTGTCAAGGCCGAGATGTCCAGACTGGGCTACGACATTGACGAGGTTGACATCACCGTCGGCACCAGCTACGACGCTACCGGCGAGGCCATGTCCGCAGGCTCCATCGACCTCGGCTGGCTGCCCGGCGGCACCTACGCTCTCTACTCCGACGACGTTGACGTCATCCTGACCGCTACCCGTAACGGTCTGTCCAACGACAGCACCAACCCCGTTGACTGGAACGGCGAAGCAAACGCCACCCAGAAGAACGGTCCTCAGGTCACCTACTACCGCTCCCTGATCTACGCAACTCCCTCCGAGTACGGCAAGGAGCTTGCTGCAAAGGTCAACGCCGGTGAGAAGCTCACCTGGGAGGACCTCGACAAGGCAAGATGGGCAGTTCAGAAGACCTCCTCCTCCGCCGGTTACATCTACCCCTCCATGTGGCTGATGGCAAACTACGACGGCAAGAAGATCTCCGACCTCTCCAACGTCATTCCTCTTGACTCCGGCTACGGCACCGCATTCTCCTACGCCGCAGCAGAGCAGGTCGATATCATCGTCTGCTACGCCGACGGCCGTAACGACTACGAGGCAAGCTGGATGCTCCCGACCGATCAGCAGGATGAGACCGGCAAGCAGGGCATGGGCCGCAGCGAGTCCATCTGGAACGAGCTGAACGTCATCGGCGTTACCGACGGTATCTACAACGACACCGTTGCCGTCTCCAAGGCCAGCGCCTACTACACCCCCGAGATCGTTGCAGCACTTCAGGAGTGCTTCATCAACATCATCGGCACCCCCGAGGGTCAGGCGATATTCTCCGTTTACAGCCACACCGGCTATGCCAAGGCTGTTGACTCCGACTACGACGGCGCCCGCGCCGCTCTGAAGGCAGTCTCCGACTGATTTCATACATAACAGCATATTCATAACTAAAAAGAGCACCCTGCATCGCAGGGTGCTCTTTCAAGTATAAAATAATTCAGCATAGCTCCACGGGCACAAGTAAAAACAGAGCTAATCGCTCAAATTCTTTATATCAGAAAAGAGTCGCAGCATGATAGAATTCAAAAATGTGTATAAGACTTATCCAAACGGCTTTACAGCCCTGAAGAACATCAATCTGCAAATCGAGCAGGGCGAGTTTGTCGCCATAATCGGTCTGTCCGGCGCGGGCAAGTCCACTATTCTGCGCTGCATCAACCGTATGCACGATATCACCAAGGGTGAGCTTAGCGTTGACGGAGTCGACGTAGACAGTCTGCGCGGCAAGGAGCTTCGCAGATACCGCCGCAAGGTCGGCATGATATTCCAGAGCTTTAACCTCGTCTCCCGCAGTACAGCCATCAAAAACGTCCTTACCGCCGATGTTCCCGACATGAGCTTCTTCCGGGTGCTCTTCGGCGTGTTCACAAAGGATCAGAAGATGCGCGCACTTGAAAGCCTTGACAAGGTTGGCATTTTGGATAAGGCCTATACCCGCTGCGATCAGCTCTCCGGCGGACAGCAGCAGCGCGTTGCGCTCGCCCGCACCCTGAACCAGAACCCCAAGATAATCCTTGCCGACGAGCCTGTCGCCTCGCTTGACCCGATAACCGCAAAGCAGGTCATGCAGGACTTCGTGCGCATAAACAAGGAATACAAGATCTCCATACTTCTGAACATCCACCACGTTGACCTTGCGCTCAAGTACTGTGACCGCGTTATCGGCATACGCGCCGGTGAGATAGTCTTTGACGGTCCGGCCAGCACCATAACGCAGGAGCAGATCGACGCCGTCTACAACGGCGAAAAGGTGCCCACCATGGGCGAGGGCGAAAGCAGCGCGCCTGTTGCAAAGACCGAGGGCTGACCATGGATAACGAAAACGTATCTATCCTCAAGCTCACGCTTTATGACCGCATCTTCAAGCCCAAAACAATAACGCTTGCAAACGGTCACTCCGTAATGAAGCGCAGAAGCCGTGCGCCGCTGATTATTCTGCTGCTGGCGCTGGCGATATGGCTCTCGCTGCAGATGACGGGCTTCAGCATGGCGGTCGTTATAAGCAAGTTCAGCAAGATGATCGACCTGCTGGCAAAGATATTCCAGCCCAACTGGTCGTTCTTCCCGAAGGTCGTCTCCCCGCTTATAGACACGATAAAAATGTCCATCCTCGGCACCGTCATCGGCTGCTTTCTTGCGCTGCCGGTCGCCATTCTCTCCTCGAGCAATATCAATAAGAGCGTTGTCATAGTCAGTATTTTCAGATTTATTCTCGGACTTATCCGCACTCTGCCCACGCTCATCATCGCGCTTGTCTGTGCGCTGATATTCTCCCTCGGTACCTTCTCCGGTACGGTCGCCATCGCGATATTCACCTTCGGTATCGTGGCAAAGATGCTCTTCGAGAGCATAGAGACTATCGACATGGGCCCCTTTGAGGCTATGGAGGCGCTCGGCGCGAATAAGTTCCAGGCCTTCTGGTCTGCCTGCGTACCGCAGATTTTGCCCGTCTATCTCAGTCACAGCCTTTACTGCTTTGAGATGAACGTCCGCGCCTCGGCGATACTCGGCTATGTCGGCGCCGGCGGCCTTGGCATCACCATTAACGAGCGCATCGGCTGGCGCGACTACAACAGCCTCGGCATGGTGCTTCTCTCGCTGTTCGTCGTCGTTGTGGCCATAGATTTCTTCAGCGAATATCTGCGCAGGAAGCTTAGCTGAGAGGAGGGCCATGATGAAGAAAAAAATAGAAGAATTCGAGCAGGCCTTCGACAAGAAGCTGACCGCTGCGGAAATGTACGCAAACCGTCCGCGCAAGTGGTTTTTGTATACGCTCATCGTCCTTATTATAGTCATGCTCATCGGCTGGTCGGCACACGATATCAAATTCACCGGGCTCACCGTCACCGGCACGGAGGTTGCAAAGGGCGTTGTTCACGGCGTGTTCCACCCGGACATCAAGCTCATGTTCGGCACGACCGATACGGATGTGCCCTATCTGCTGCTGCAAACGATAGCCATCGCCGTTTTGGGTACGCTTATCGGCGCGATTTTGGCCATTCCCTTTGCCTTTCTCGCCTCGTTTAATATCATGCCCAAGCCTGTTGCCTACGTCGTGCGCATACTCATACTCATGATACGCACGATACCGAGCATAGTCTGGGCGCTGATGTGGATCCGCGTCACGGGTCCCGGCGCTGCCTGCGGCGTTATTACGCAGTCGGTATGCTCCATCGGCATGATATCGAAAATGTACATAACGGCGATCGAGGATCTGGACACGCATATTCTCGAAAGCCTTGACGCTATGGGCTGCACGCCCTTCCAGAAGATACGCTACGGCGTTATCCCCCAGCTCACCGCAAGCTTTATCTCCACGACCATTTACCGCTTTGACATAAACCTCAAGGACGCTACCACGCTCGGTATCGTCGGCGCGGGCGGCATCGGCGCATCGCTGGTGCAGTGCCTCAACAGCCGCCGCTGGGCTATGGTCGGTTCCTTTGTGTGGGGTCTTATGGTGCTGGTGCTCATTATTGAGCTGGTCTCCACGAAAATCCGCAGACGGCTTGCGCACGGCGCATGATTTAACACATTATCCCCTATTATACCCCTGTGCTTTCGGTGCGGGGGTATAAAAATCTTAACTTTTTCCGAAAGGACAGCTATGCAGCGAAATCTCAGGATATATTACACCAGCGATACGCACGGCTTTTTCTCGCCCATTGATTACGCAAGCGGCGCTCCCGCGGCGTCCGGGCTTATTAACTGCATGAATAAGTTCCAAAATGACGGGAACACGCTGATAATCGACGGCGGCGACACTTTGCAGGGCAGCCCCTTCACCTACTGGCTATACAGTCAGCAGCGCGGCGGCGACTGCGTTCCTGCAAGGCTTCTCAACTTTGGCGGATACGACTTTATCACGCTCGGCAATCACGATTTTAACTACGGCAGGGCGGAGCTTGAGCGCTATATTGCGGCGCTTGAGGCAAAATGCCTATGCGCAAATGTCGATGGTCTGCGCGGCGTTAAGAAATACGCGGTCGTGACTCTTGAAAACGGTCTGCGCGTTGGACTGACCGGCATAGTTACGCATTATGTAAACCGATGGGAGAAGCCGGAGAACCTTGAGGGCATAATAGTCACCGAGGCTTTCCCGGCGGCAAGGGCTGCGCTTGAGCTATTGAAGGCGGAAAAGGTCGATTTGACGGTCTGCATATATCACGGCGGCTTTGAAAATGACCTGAAAACCGGCGCTCCGCTCTCCAATACCGGCGAAAATCAGGGCTGGCGCATATGTCAGGAGCTTGATTTTGATGTTCTTCTCTGCGCGCATCAGCATATGCCGGCGGAAAATCTCTGTATAGGCGGAACCTATAGCTGTCAGCCGCCGGATAAGGCGCGGCAGTATATAACGATGGATGTCACGGTCGATGAGCATGGCGTGAGCGCGGCATCTCGTCTCTGTGACGCGGGGAACACTCCCCTGCCCGCCGCGCTTGAATATCTTGCCCCGATGGAGCGCGAGACCTCGGTCTGGCTCGATACCCCGGTCGGGCATCTTGATACGGCTCTTGTCCCGGACTCGCCCATAAATATGGCGGCGCAAGGCTCGCTTATTGCGAATTTCTTCAATCAGGTGCAGCTTGAGGCCTCGGGCGCGGACATTTCGGCGACGAGTCTTGCCAATACGGTCAAGGGCTTTGAGCGCGAGGTAAGCATCCGGGACGTTGTCTCGACCTATGTTTTCCCGAACACGCTTGTGACGCTGCGAGTTGACCGCAGAGTATTGAAAAAAGCCATGGAACGCTGCGCTGAGTATTTTGACATAGGTGCAGACGGACTGCGGGTGAGCGAGAGCTTTCTGCGCCCGATAGTGCAGCATTTTAATTACGATTATTTTTCCGGCGTGAGCGCCGTCTACGACCTGCGCCGCCCTGTCGGTGAGCGCGTTGTGTCGATAAAGCTCAAGGGCGCGGAGCTGCCGGAGGATAAGCCGCTGACGCTATGCATGAATAACTATCGCGCCACGGGCGCGGGCGGCTATGAGATTTACCGCGAGTGCGATATAGTCCGCGAGCAGCCCACCGAGATATCGGAGCTTATAATCGAGTATATTGAGCGGCACGGCGATATTCAGGTCGATAAAAATAAATGGCTTAAAATAGTTTATTAGAAATAAATATGAGGAGATATTATGGAAAATAAGGTTTTTAAGGTAGTTCTTCTTCAGGCTCTCCCCGCCTCCGGCAAGTCCGAGGTAAGAAATTTTATGGCAAACATCGAGCCGCAGCGCCTTCAGGATGAGTTCCACATCGGAGAAAATCTTCAGCTTGACGATTTTCCCTATGTACACATGATGCGCCGCATTGACAACGAGCTTCAGGCCATGGGCGAGGCGCGTATATTCTATCCCGGTGAGGAGCCCTTTATCGACGGACGCGACTGGGGCACGCTCTGCGCGCTGCTCAACGAGGACTATCACGACCTCATGAACCGCAATGTCGTCAAGCCCGACTCGGCGGCACAGCTTCTCTTTGACCGCTACGACCGTGCCGGTCTACAGGCAGGCATCAGCCCGCGGCTCGGCGTTCTCAAGGAGGACATCCGCAGAAGGCTCGCCGAAAAGCTTGAGGATGAGGCGCGTGAGATGCTCGACGGCAAGCACGCAGGCTATCCCGAGAGCTTTGAGGACAAGACCATCATCATTGAGTGCGCTCGCGGCGGACCGGATGGCTCTACCCTCCCCCTGACCGGCACCTTCGGCTATCAGTACTCGCTGCCGATGTTCTGCCCCGAGATACTTGAAAACGCCGTTATTCTCTACATCTGGGTCACTCCCGAGGAGTCCCGCCGCAAGAATGCCGACCGCGCCGACCCGAACGATCCCGGCTCAAACCTCCATCACGGTGTTCCGATGGCGGTCATGCTCGGCGACTACGGCTGCGACGACATGGAATATCTTGTCGAGCACGCCGAGGTCAAGAACACCGTCACCGTCAAGGCGCACGGCAGAAGCTACAACGTTCCCATCGGCATATTCGATAACCGCGTAGACAAGACCTCCTTCCTGCGCGCAGAGTCCGCCGAGTGGGATGCCGCCAAGGTCGAGGAGGTCACCGCCGCCATCCGTCAGGCGACCGACACGATGTACGAGAACTATATAAAATAAGCTTACCCGGCTTAAAGCTGCGCCCCATTTGTCGGACAGGTGGAAACGTCCGGCAAGTGGGGTCAGTTCGGGTTTTGGGCTTATTTCGAGCTGATAGTGCAAAAATATATTGTATTTATCCTGACAATCGTTTATAATATTACGACAGCTTTTATTGGGAGAGAGAGGATATATGGAAGAAACAACAAGAAATTTCATCGAGGCCTTTGTTCAGGAGGATCTCTCCGAGGGGCAGCGCTGCTATGGGATGCAAATTCACACCCGCTTCCCGCCTGAGCCGAACGGCTATCTCCACATCGGCCACTGCAAGGCGCTGACCATAGATTTCAGCACCGCTGAGCATTTTGGCGGCATCTGCAACCTGCGCATGGATGATACCAACCCTGCCAAGGAGGACACCGAGTATGTCGATGCCATTCAGGAGGACATACATTGGCTCGGCTTCGACTGGGGCGACAGGTTCTATTACGGCTCCGATTACTTTGAAAAGACCTACGAATACGCCATAGAGCTCATCAAGAAGGGGCTTGCCTACGTCTGCGAGCTCACGCCGGAGCAGTTCCGCGAGTACCGCGGCGATACAACGCATCCCGCCGTGAGTCCCTGGCGCGAGCGTCCCATTGAGGAGAGTCTTGAGCTATTTGAACGCATGAAGAACGGCGAGTTTGAGGAAGGCCGCTACACTCTGCGCGCAAAAATCGACCTTGCAAGCGGCAACTTCAATATGCGTGACCCGGTGCTTTACCGCATAAGATATATTGAGCATCACCGTCAGGGCACCAAATGGTGCATCTTCCCGATGTATGACTTTGCCCACCCCATTCAGGATGCGCTTGAGGGCATTACGCACTCGCTCTGCTCTCTGGAGTATGAGGCGCACCGTCCTCTCTATGACTGGGTCGTTTCCAACGTCTCCATTCCGGGCATCAAGCCGCGTCAGATAGAGTTTGCGCGTCTCGGCATCAACTACACCGTCATGTCCAAGCGTAAGCTGCGCCAGCTCGTCGAGGAAAAGCGCGTTTCCGGCTGGGACGATCCGCGTATGCCGACTCTCTGCGGTCTGCGCCGCCGCGGTTATACCGCAAAGTCCATCCGCAATTTCTGTGAGCGCATCGGCGTATCAAAGGTTGACTCCACGGTTGACTGGGCACTGCTTGAAAGCTGCCTGCGTGACGACCTGAACGAGCACGCAAAGCGCGTTATGGCGGTGCTCCATCCCGTCAAGCTCATCGTCACGAACTACCCCGAGGGACAGTCCGAGATGCTGACCGTTGAGAACAATCCCCTCCGCCCCGAGGACGGCACACGCGAGCTCAGCTTCTCCCGTGAGCTTTGGATCGAGGCCGACGACTTTATGGAGGTTCCCGCGCCGAAGTATAAGCGTCTGCATCCCGGCTATGAGGTGCGTCTCAAGGGCGCGTATCTCGTCACCTGCACCGGCTGCAAGAAGGACGACGAGGGCAATGTGACCGAGATATACTGCGAGTACGACCCTGAGAGCCGCGGCGGAAATCCTGCCGACGGGCGCAAGGTCAAGGGCGCGACCATTCACTGGGTCGATGCCTCCACCGCAGTTGACGCGGAGGTCAGGCTCTATGACTATCTGTTCAGCGATCCCGAGCCGGACGGACAGGACAAGAATTTCCTTGACTGCATCAATCCCGACAGTCTCAAGGTGCTGACCGGCTGTAAGCTTGAGGCCGGTCTCGGCAAGCTTGCAATGCCTGAAAAGGGCAAGGACTCCGAGGGCTTCCAGTTTATGCGTCAGGGTTACTTCTGCCTTGATAACCGTGACGCGGCACCGGAGCATCTTGTCTTTAACCGCGCAGTCGCGCTGAAGGACAGCTTCAAGAAATAAGAAATATTATATTAAACATCCTCAAATGTGCTCATTTGAGGATGTTTTGGTAAGGGCTATGATAAATCATCCATTTCCACCGGTTTTTAATGAGAAGTCGGAGATTTTAATTCTCGGGAGCTTCCCATCCGTCAAGTCAAGGGAAAATATGTTTTACTACGCGCATCCGCAAAACCGGTTCTGGCGCGTTTTGGCGGCGGTTTACGGCTGCGCAGTGCCGCAGAGCGTCGAGGAAAAAACGGAGCTGCTGCTGAGTAATCGCGTCGCGCTATGGGATGTTCTCGCCTCATGCGAAATCCGCGGCAGTGCGGACAGCAGCATAAAAAGCGCCGTCCCGAACGACCTGAGTATTATCACCTCTCGCTGCGATATCAAAAGGATTTATACCAATGGGCAGACGAGCGACAGATATTACAGGCGCTTTTCCCGGGAAATCACGGGGCGTGACGCAATTTGCCTCCCCTCCACCTCCCCTGCCAACGCCGCATGGACGCTTGAGCGGCTGATCGAGGCATGGAAAATGGTTTTTGAACAGCAATAACCGCCTGAGATGACTCAGGCGGTTATCATTCTTTGGATTTGTGTTGTATTCTCAGTGAGAATTACTGCTTCTGAGCTGCTGCCATCTCGGCTTCGATCTTTTCGTCGATCTTGGTCTTGAGGGGCAGGGTAATCGCGATAACCATGGAAATCAGGAATGCGCAGAGGCAGAAGATGAATGCAGGAACGTAGGAGCCGAAGTTGTCCTTGAACCATGCGCCCATGAAGGTACCGAAGGAGGGGCCAATGCCCATAACGATGAGGGTTGCAAGACCCCATGTACGGCCAAGACCGGCGCCGCCAAAGACGGAGCCTGCATAGCCTGCGCATCCGCCGGGCTCAATGCCCCAGTAGGTGGCGAGGAAGAACATGGCGATGATGACGAGGGGCAGCTTCTGGGTCAGGCACAGTGCAACGCCGAGAGCGCCGCAGGCAGGTCCGATGATGAGCATTATCTTACGACCCTTGACCTCGGAGCCTATCTTCTTAACAAGTGCGTCGGAAATCTTACCGGTGATGGGCATCATGAATACGCCGAACAGACCGATGAGCATGTAAATATTTGCAGCCTTGTCGGGATCCATCTTCATGTCAGCCTGGAAGAAGCCGACAGCCTGAGACCAGATAAGGAATTCGCCGGCCATTGCGGTCAGGAAGCAAAGGATGTCCGCCCAGATAGCGTAGGTGGAGAAGGCTTCCTTGACGGTGATGGCGCGCTTTGCGGGACCCTCTCTCTTCTTGAGAGTCTCGGTGCCGAAGGGCTGAACATTGTAGTAGTTGGGGGTACGCTTTGCGATGAGAGCAGCAGCTACGAGGAATACCGCGCAGATGATGGACATCATTATCATGCCGGGCTTCCAACCCATGTTTTTCAGAACGGGCTTGAGAAGGAGGGTGAGTATGAGCTGTGCAAGAGGTGCGCCTGCGAAGGCGAAGCCCCACATGGTGCCGTAGCGGGCACCGACGTACCACTGACGGCAGGAGATGGTGGAGCTGACCCACAGCATACCGGTACCGATACCGGCGAAGAGACCGTAGGTGAAGAGGTAAACAACGTATGCATTAGCGGCGCCGGGCTTAACAAACATAGCGGTAAGGAAGAAGCCGAGGAAGCAGCAGAGCGCGCCCATAAAGTAGGTGGGGCGAGTGCCCTTCTTGTCAACAATACCGCCGGAGAAGAATGCCGTGATTGCGTAGACGGTCATCATTATGCAGTAGCCGAGGGAGGTCATGGTGGTGGTCCAGCCGGTGTCGGCAATGATAAGGGGCTGCATAATGGAGAAGCTGGAACGGTAGCCAAACAGGCAGAAAACTGCGAGGAAGGCGGAAGTTACGGTGCATAGACCATATTTCTTGGCCTTTTCTTCAGATATGGAATTCATTTATTATCCTCCATTCATTACTTCCTATCTTTTTCCCTCCCGATATAAACCGGGAGTGCGCGGGGAAAGGGGGATTACTTTTTCTGCTTAGAACGGAGTATTCTCTCCGATGTAACAGGCTATATCGTTGCTGAGATACAGCTCCTGAAGCTCAAGCATACGCTCCTCGGTCATGTCGCCCTTGTCATTGTACTCATAGACCTTGCCGAGCTGCTCCCACTTTGTTCCGCCCATGCGGTGGAAGCGAAGGAGGTTAATCTCGAAAAGACCGTTCTCGTTCATAAAGTCAATGAGGCGCTTGGCGTTCTCGGTGCTGTCATTGTAGCCGTGGATGGTGGGCTGACGGAGAACAAGTCTGCCGTTCCACCAATCAGCGTGAGCAAGCGTGGATATATTGCGGAGAATAGGCTGATTGCTGACGCCGGTTCCCCATATGTGCTTCTCCTCGTCCATATTCTTTACGTCTATGAACGCAAAGTTGAGATTGCGGAATATCTTCTTGAAAATCTCGGGAGAGGTGAAGGCACTTGTTTCAATAGCGGTATGCATTTGCTCCTTGCGGCAGCGCTGAAGAACTTCATCAAGGAACTCATGGTGAAGCAGCGGCTCACCGCCGGAGAATGTAACGCCGCCGTTAGATCCCCAGTTGGGATAATCGCGCATCAGGATCGCCATAAGATCATCGACAGTCAGGAATCGGACGCACTGCTTGAGCGCATGAGCGGCGCAAACCTCGCTGCAATCTATCGTCTCGCACTTGTTGCAGATAGCCCAATCAAGGACGGGCTTACCCTCCTCATTGAACTTCAAAGAGCCGTTCGGGCATGCGTCACGGCAGGCTGTACAGCCCTGATCCCATTTACAGGTGCGCTCGGCAAAAAGAAGATGCTTCTTCACTGCCCAGCTTTCGGGGTTTGCACACCATCTGCACTGCAGAGGGCAGCCGACGAAAAATACGTTTGTGCGGCATCCGGGACCGTCATGGACGGAATAGCTCTGGATGTCGAATATCATTCCTGTTTTTGCTTCTGGCATAAATTACATCCTTCCGTATCAGAGCTTGACATTTCACATATGGGGAAGACAGAGTCTTCCCCATGTATGTTTTATTGCGTGATTACTTTCTCTCAAACTTATCGCAGCTGAAAGCGCCGCACTGAGCATATGCCCAGTTCTCCTTGTCATAGCCCTTGCAGGTGCCTATACCATACTTATCTGCATCACCGAAGTGCTTGCAGAACTGGCACATAAAGCCTTCCTGGAAGCGGGGGCATGCGTCGGAACCTTCGCCGTCAATGGGAACGATGCACTTGGACAGTGCGCACATACCTTTTTCGCAGTCGAGGTGCAGGAAATTTGCGCATTCGCAATGTTTCATTATATTTATACCTCCGTTATAGTTTGGTGATTCGTTGGGCCTTCGCCCGTTATCCGTTATCTTATCTTCGCGGGATGCCTCCCCGCGCGGAGGGAAAGCCGGCGGGGGAAGCATCCGTTGAGGGGGGATAAATCAGGAGTCGTACTCGGTACGGTAGATGACCTCGTCCTGAATGGGCTTGCCTATCTCGCACCAGTACTGGGTGAAGCCTGCAACACGAACCATGAGATCACGGTAATCGTCGGGCTTGACCTGAGCTTCACGCAGAGTCTTGGAAGAGGTGACGTTGAACTGGATGTGGAAGCCGCCCTTACGCATGTAGGCACGGTAAACGTCAAGCAGCTTGTGAGTACCCTGAGTGCCCTTGACTGCCGTCGGATGGATCTTGACGTTCATCTGGCTGTTCTGGCACAGAGAGTGGTCATAGCAGGTAGCAGAGGTGAACAGAGCGTAGATACCATTCTTATCGGTGTTGGGAGCCGGGGACATGGAAGCGTCGGCGTAGGTGGTGCCGCACAGACGACCGTCGGCGGAGGCGAGGGTGATTGCACCCTGCGGGCCGTGGGTAGAAACGGAGATCTGGCACATGTAGTACTGCTTGCCCATGTAGGAACGCAGAGCGAGCATCTTCGGGAACATACGGTACTCGTAGTCAACGAGGATGGAGTCAACGTAAGGATCGGCGTTGCCGTACTTAGGAGCATTGACGCAGTCGTTGAAGATCTTCTCGTACTTGGGTGCATCCTCGGTTGCCTCGCGGCGGTCGGGAGAGAAGACGCCGGTCTCGAATGCGGTCTTGAAGCCGAAGTTGTTCCACATTGCATCCTTCATCTCTTCGAGCGTGTACTTCTTGTCATCGTAAACGTTCTTCTTGATGGAGGCGAGGGAGTTGATGAAGTTGATGGTACCGCAGGACTCGAAGTTGATGGTGCCGTTGTAGCGTGCGCCGAGGTGGCTCTGGTTCTGGCCGTTCTTGAAGCAGTCGGCCTTCAGCAGGGACGCCCAAACGGTCGGGCAGATCTTTCTGTGGGTATCCATCTGGAGGTTGTTCATGCGGTTGGAGACCTCAAGCAGCTCCTGGAGGTAGATATTGTAGTAAACATCGAGGAGATCCTCGTAGGTGTCGAGCTTGTGGTTATGGGGAGCAAAGACCTGAATGCCGGTGCGCTTGTCGTAGCCGTTGCTGAGAACGAGCTCAAGCAGCTTGGGCATACCGGTGAAGTGGATGCCGGTACCAGCGGTCGGGCCTGCGCCGCCGGGGATCATGTAGGTCTTGCCGTTGTAGTGCAGAGGCTGGAAGCATCCGGGAGAGGACTCGAGGCAGCCGCCGGGGCACCATGCGCGTGCATCGACGAGGTTCATGCCTTCAGGACCATACTGACGGAGCATGAAGTTGATACCGCCCTGGTTGTTCATGATGGCGGGATAGCCGAGACCGAGCTTGATGCACTGTGCGACCTTGAGGAGGAAGTCCTCGGGGGTCTTTTCATCATAAAGCAGGGACAGAGTCGGCTGAGTGGACTTACCGCGCATACCGGCCTCAACGATGAGGTACTCGAGCGGGGTAACTGCGGTCAGGCCGTCATGACCGAGGCCGCCGAGAGAGAGGTTATTGAAGGTGTTGCCGGAGAGAACGCCGCCGGTGACGCCGGAGGAGGCGAAGCACTCGATAGCGGTGATCTTGATACGGTACAGCTCCAGAAGCTCGATGACTTCCTCGTCGGTGGTGGTGCCGTCTGCGATGTCCTTCTCGTACCAGGGGTAGAGAATCTGGCCAAGGCGGCCGATGGACTGACCGGAGTGCGGGTCCTCGTCGGTGACGCCGTAGTGGCACATAAGGGTGAGGTTGAGGGCCTGACGGAAGGTCTCGGGCTGCTTATGAGCGATGTGGTGTGCAACGGCAGCGATGTCGAGGTATTCCTTCTTCTGCTGCTCATCGGGCTCATGCTCTGCGAGGTACTCTGCACGGCGTGCATAGTTCTCGATCCACTTGGAAACGCCCTGAGCAATGGTCTTACAGGCTATGTAGTAATAGCCGCGGCTCATGCCGAGGATGCCGTCGTCGCCGGCTTCGCCGAGAGTCTCAGCTATCTTCTCGTCGCACAGCTCGATAATTCTGTCAAAGCCGTACTCCAGGGGAACGTAGTAGTTGATGACCTCACGGCCCTGGGGGATCGCCCAAGAGTCGAACATGACGAGAACGGAGTTGCGGTAGCCTGCCCACTTGTCAAAATCGGGGCGAGCCTCGGACAGACGTGCGGAAACGCGCTCAACAGAGCCGTTATCCCAGTACTTTGCGCACTTGACGAGGCAGGGAACCTCCTCGCGGCGAAGACCGAACTTCTGAGCGATGGAGACGATGTTGCCATAGTCCTTAGTGACGTTGCCGCCGCCTGCGCCGACGACGGAAACTGCGTCCGCTGCTGCCATGGGAGGTGCATCAACACCGGCCATCATGGCCTCTGCTGCGGCGTTAAAGAAGGATGCGTCGACCCAGGGGAAACAGAACGCACCGCGGAAGTTACGGGTCTTGTTACCGAAGATAAGCTCACCGGGGAGGATGGTCGGAGTCATGTGGCTCAGAGCTGCAGCCTCTGCCTTGGCGCGGCGGATCTCGGTTATATCACCGTCGTTTTCCCACCATACACGGTTGTACCAGTACGGGTACTCCATGTCAATGGTATTCTTCATCGCATAATAGATGTTAATAAGCTTAGTGAAGCGGGGGGACGGTTCAGCTACGACTTCATCAGCGAATCCGCTTTCCTCGCTGACGTCAAGACCACGTTTCTTCAGAATTTCCTGAATTTTGGCTTCGTTAGTCATGATTTTCCTCCTTGTTTGTTTTTATGTATCTTCCACTCGGAAGTCTACATAGATATTATCTTACTTTTCACGAAATGTGTAGTGCAGTTTTCACACATACACGCAATTTTTTTCATACGCTTCTTTGCAAGTATCACAAAATTGTGCATTTTGCACTATCCGTCTAAGGCTTAATTTTGATATAAATATAATAGATTATTTTGTAGTTTACCGTGAATTCCAGTCATATGTTGATTTTTGAATATTGACACTGCCCCGGATTGTGTATAATCTGTACTCATGAAATATATAAACACGAGTGAGCAAAGGAGCGTGTGAGATGATTTTTGCTGAATCTGCGATCTACCCATTCATCAAAGACTACCCCGCTAATTTTGAGATAGTCACCTATAAGAAAAATAGCTATATTATCCGCGCCAGTGAGGAAAATCAGTACATATGGTTCCTGCTTGACGGTGAGGTCAAGGTTGTCGCATGCAGTAATAACGGCAAAAGCATAGTAGTTGACGAGATACCGCCCGGATGCTTCGTCGGGCACCTTTCAAATCTTTTCGGTCAGAATTTTTACACGGACAGTATAGCGGTCACGAAATGTACTCTTCTCCAAATCCCCATAGCAGACTTCTTTCAGCTCATGCAGGATATAGGGTTCAGCCGCTTCTTCTATCTCAAGGTCACAAACAGATTATATATAATGTATAAGATGGACCTGACAAAGCACCTCTTCACTCAGCAGGAGCAGTTTGCATATCATCTTTTACAGCGTTCAAATGGCTCAAATCTATGTATGCTGCAAAGCCTCTATAAGACCTGTGAATATCTGCGCATAAGCCGCCGAAACCTCTATAATATTCTTGACGGCTTCACTGCCGAGGGAATACTCACCCGTACCGAGGACGGGCAGATAAGGATAAAAAATCCCGCTCTCTTGCAGGAGAAAGCACAACCAGTTACCGATTTTATGAATAACCAGATTTAATTTGCAACGGAGAAATAACATGACCTACACTGTTGAGAACATCAATTCAAACAATCTGCGCTTCGTATTCCGCTTTAACGCCGAGGAATACAAGGAGGCGGCAAAGGAATTTGCCGATAAGAACAAGAAGGATTTTTTCGACGCGGCGCGCAGTCAGGGCAGTCTCCACAAGGCCGTTATAACCGAGATGGTGCGAAAGGCCTATTCCAAGGCCGCCATGGAGTATCCGCAGGAGATATATTACACTCCCGCTCTTACTCTCATGCAGGACGACGATAGGCTCGGTGTGGTCTGCTCCGCCAAGGTGCAGATAGCGCCGGAATTCAAGCTTGGCGATTACCGTTCCCTTGAGCTCTCCCCCGAGGAGGTCGCTCAGGTCGAGCGTGAGATATTGACCATCCCCGAGGCAAACCGCGCCGACTCCCGCCGCTATCTGCTTCAGGCCGCCATGGTCATGCGCCTTGACAAGCTTTGTGAGGGTGAGGTGCCCGACACGATGGCAAGCGAGCGTGCGTCCCAGATGATAGGCGCATTCGAGCAGCAGCTTGACGGCAACGGCAAGAAAATCGAGGATTATTATAAGGACTGCAACACCGATGAGGCGGCGCTTTTTGCAGACTTCATGAGCGAGGCGAAAAAGCAGCTTCACTCCCGCCTCGCACTCTATGAGCTTGCAAAGAAGGAGCGCCTGCTTGCGACCGAGGACGAGTACACGGCGGAGCTTGAGCGTCTCGCGGACATGTCGATGATGCCGGCAAAGCGTCTGCGTGAGATTTTTGAGCGGCGCGAGGAGTCCAAGGTGCGGCAGGATATTGCTATTGCAAAGGCTGCGGAGTATCTCGGCAAGAGAGTTGACGAGCTTTACCCCGCAAAATAATAAAAAATAATTGTAAAGCGAGGACAAAACTATGTACGAAGGAGTATTCAGCCCCATCCCCGACCCCGGCGCATATCTTGCCCGTCTCGGCCTTGAGCCTGACGATTACAGGAAGTCTCTGCATCCGGAGCTTCCCGCTTCCCCTTCCGAATTCAGCGCACCGCATGAGAAGGCGACACTGGACACGCTTGTCCGCGCACATCTTCTGACGGTTCCCTTTGAGGATCTGGACATTTTTGAGCTTGGCCGCGAGGTCTCACTTGAGATAAACGATATCTATGATAAAATCGTCAATCGTCACCGCGGCGGCTTCTGCTTTGAGCTCAACGGGCTTTTCTGCTCGCTGCTTGAGGCGCTTGGCTTTGATTGCCGCCCAGTCGCCGTTCGTGTGCTCTTTGAGGGTGAGTTCCCGCCGATAGGTCATCGCTCGACCATCGTAACTCTCCCGGACGGGCAGCGCGTGACCTGCGACGTCGGCTTCGGCGGTCCGACCCCGCTCGGTGCAGTCTATCTGGATTGCAGCGAGGTACAGCATTCGGGAAGACTCGACTTCCGCTACGAAAAGCGCCCCGACGGGCTGTATAGGTTTATCTATATACAGCACGACGGCTCGGAAATGCCGCTGCATCTTTTCTCGGATGCGGAGTTTTCCAAGATGGACTTTGTCGCGCTCAGCGTTTACATGAGCCGCGGCGACCATGCGCGCTTCCGCAATGAGCGTGTGCTGAACATTCTGCGCGACTGCGGCAGCGCCGCGATACAGGACGATATGCTGCGCCTGCATAACGACGGCGTTCTGACGGAAATCGAGCTTAAGACCCCGGAGGAGCGCAAGGCGGCATATGTGAAGTATTTCGGTATGCCGGAGGAGAGTCTTGCGGAGCTTCCGGGCTAAGACAGGAGGAATAAATGGATACAAACTCCATACTGAAATATGCCGACGAGCTTTTTGAGGACGACAGACCCGAGGATGCCGGCGCGTATCTTCAGAAGATGGCCGAGCAGGCGCTTGAGGAGAAACACTACGGCATCGCAATGTCGCTTTACAATGAGCTTACGGGCTTTTACCGCCATATAAAAGACTTTGATTCCGCTTGGAACTGCGTTGAGCAGATAATTCTGCTGCTCGATACGCTTGACTTGTGGGGTACTGTTGAGGCGGCTACTGCCATGCTCAACATTGCCACAGTCTACAAGGCCGCCGGGCTTTATGACACTGCCATTGCCATATATGAAAAGTGTGAGCCGATATTCCTCTCCGAGCACGTTGACGACAGCCGGCTTGCAGGTCTTTACAACAATATCTGCGTTCTGGCGCTTGAAACCGGGCGCAACGAGGATGCTCTGATTTTTGCGGAAAAGGCATGGCACATAGCCGAGCGCGTGCATATGGACGGAGAAAGTCTTGAGCGTGTTCGCAAGAACTATAACGCCGCAAAGAAGGCTGCCGAGAATGATTGAAGCACAGGAGCTGCGCCTTCCGCTGTCCGGTGCGGAGCTTTCACGCAGCTATTACCGTGACTGCGGCAGTCCCCTGCTGAGCGCACATTGCTGGCAGTATATGAATGACATCACCGTTGGGCTTGTCGGCGAGGGCTCGGAGTGCTTCGGCTTTGATGACAGGCTGTCGATGGATCATGATTACGGTCCCTCGTTTTGCATATGGCTTTCGGACGCTTTGTTTGGTAAGATCGGCGGCGCAGTCGCTCAGCTTTATGACTCGTTGCCGCAGGAATACATGGGCGTGAGCTACGGATATCGCCGTGAGCAGGCAGCCGGTCGACGCGGAGTTATTCGAACCGGAGACTTTTATAAGAGGTTCTTAGGCAGAAGCAACGTCCCGGAAACCGCGCATGACTGGCTTGCCATTCCGGAAAACTATCTTGCCGTGGCGACAAACGGTGTACTTTTCCACGCGCCGGACACTGAATTTGTCCGTATCCGCGAAAAGCTCTTGGAATTCTATCCCGAGGACGTACGCCGCAAAAAGCTTGCGGCAAATCTTGTCCGCATGGCACATTCCGGTCAGGTCAATTATTTCCGCATGGCTCGCCGCGGAGATGCCGTTGCGGCAAGGCTGGCGCTTGACCAATTCATTGAGGCTGCCATGCGCGCGCTGTACTTGTTAAACCGCGTTTATGCGCCATATTATAAATGGATGTGGCGAGGGCTTGAAAGGCTTCCTTATAAGTCCGCAGTGCCTGAGCTTTTGGAAAAACTTGCAGCCGCCGGAGTCCTTGAAACGGATATCTCCAAGCCACTTACAGACGCCGTCTGTGCTGCTGTCATAGAGCTTATGCATGAGCAGGGCTTGAGCAATTCTGACGACGGATATCTTGAAAGGCAGGCATACGCCGTTACAAGCGGTATTATTGACCCGGCAATCAGAAATCTGCCGATACTAATGGGTTGAGGTGTTAACTATGAACGAGCTAATCAAAAAAATCATCGACGAGGAATGGGCCCAGTTTCAGCTTGTAACTAATCAGGGCGGCCGCGCCTCGTGTCAGGATGACCGCCGTCAGTTCGATATCATGCGCGGCAGTCAGTTTGCCGTCTGGCCGGAAGAGCTTTTGCTTTCGTATTATTCTGATTTGATGACGGCAAGCATTGAGGGTAGAAACCTTATCTTTAATAAATATGCTTACATGATGGAGCGTACCGATCCGGTGGGCTATGAGAGCTTAAAGCACGTTCTGCCTGAGATAAGTCAGGAGCGCCGCGCCTTCATGGAGCCTGCCGTGCAGATACAGGTGCTGTGGGCGGAGGATTTTGCCCGCGAATATCCGAACTTTGCAGGTCGCGGCAGAATTATTCGCACTGAGGACGAATGCGGCGGTCTCACCTCGATAGAGACATATCAGCGCGGCGAGCTGTACTCCTACGGTGAGGAGACACAGCTATTATACTGTGAATTTGTTTTCCGCTGCGGGGAGGAGGGTAAAAACCTCACCTATCTCGTGCGGGAGCAGATGGCAAAAATGTACGGTTATGAATCTGTTGAAGATTGTGAAAGGAGCATTAAATGTTAGACAGATACGGATTTGATCAGGATCTTGAGGAGCTCCGCCGCGAAGGCGACCCCTGCAAGATCGAGTACTACCTCAACAAGCAGTTCATGGATCTCAAGGACGGCTGCGAGGAGAAGCAGTGCTGCTGCTACGGTTATTTCCAGGGCGGCGAGGAAACGGCAGAGTTTGAGGATCTGCTGCGCCGCGACAAGGAAAACAAGCGCCGCTCCGACATCGTTTATGTGCTTGAGGAGCTTGAAAAGCACTACGCACAGTATAAGCCCGAGCTCGTCGCCGCGGTTAGCTCCGTGAAGGAAAGCTTCAAGTAATCTATCTTAGAACAGGGCAAATCGTCCCCCTTTTCCCGATTTCGGGCAAAGGGGGATTTTTGTCGGGCATTTTCGGCGCAAAATTCGCCAAAATATCAACAATTATGCTTGCTTTTTTCCTTGCCGCTGTGTTATAATCCTAAATGTCAGCGAGTATGACAATTTGACTTAAAGGTTTTACTATGTCGCTTGAAGAAATCAGAGAAAATAATATACGTCTTGTCACAAACACCGCGCTGGATTGCTTTATAAAAAAAGGCATCAACAAGACGACGCTGTCCGAAATTGCCGCCGCCTCCGGTCTGACCGAGCGTTCCATATACCGCTATTATAAGTCGAAGGAGGATCTTATCATCGCCTCGACCTTCTGTTACTGGGAGCGCGTGCAGAGCTATATGTCAGAGGAGCTCAGGAAGCATAATTTTACCGAGCTCAGCGGCATTGAGCAAATAAGCATAATTCTCAAGAGCTATTCCAATATGCTGCTCGTTGACCCGGAGGGCATACGCTTTTCGCTTGATGCGGAGGTCGCGCTCTATCAGGTCGGCAAGAACAATCACGTCGTAAACCGCCCGCCCGAGCGCTTTGAGACCTATTCGGGGCCTCTGTCGAGAGCTGTGCGCAAGGGTCTTGCGGACGGTACGGTCTCCCCCACCGCTAATATCAAGGAGCTTTACTATAACGCATACGACTCCATTCTCGGCATGATGCAGCGTCTCACAGTCGGCGTGCCGAGCGCAAACGAGCTTGACGTGCAAAGCCGTCTGAGCGCCATGTGCGATATGTTCACGCGGGAATTCGCCGCAAAGCAGCCCCAAATATAATAAGCCGGAGTATTCTATATAATAATTCCGGCCTTTCATATGCTCTTAAATGTCAGTGAGTATGACATTTACATTTCCTTTTGATAATCGGCAGGCTATGCATGTTGATTTATATAATCTTTTTTTTCGAGAAAGGATGTAGTTTCCAATGGATTCCAAGTACAATGCCCTGTTTACCCCCTGGAAAATAGGCAATGTCGAGATACCGAACCGCATCGTACAGTG
>CAKTMC010000020.1 GCA_934573735.1 uncultured Oscillospiraceae bacterium
GACCTCTCAACTGGCACTCCCCCAAAGACGTCCTTTTTTCTTTCCCTTATGTGTAACACATCATTGACTAACCTACACTCAGTCCCCAAAAGACTCCGGCTCGGCACTTGTGTTTATTCACAAACTGTGTTAATATATATAGGTTATAATGCAATTATCATGGGGGAATGTGCTGATGTCAGTTATCAACGCCATAATCCTTGGGCTTGTGCAGGGAATTGCCGAATTCCTGCCCGTGTCCAGCTCCGGTCACCTCGCTATTCTCAACAATCTATTTCATATGAGCACGGTAGAGGACGGGCATTTGTTCTTTGACGTGCTGCTGCACCTCGGTACGCTCATGTCCATCTGCATCGTCTATTGGCAGGACATTGTTGACATGGTGTTTGAGGTGCTGGCAATGGCGAATGTCGGTCCGCGCGCCGGCGTGCAGCGCGAGAGATACCCGGCGGCAAGGCTTTTCTTCATGATAGTAATTGCGACACTGCCGCTATTTCTCATTCTGCCGATAAAGGATATGCTCGAGAGCCTATACTATAATAATATCTTCATCGGCGCTGCGCTCCTGCTGACGGGCGCAATGCTGTACGTCTCCGATAAGATGCGCCCCGGCCGCAAGGAAGGGGAGAGCATGACCGTGTGGGACGCGCTGATAATCGGCATATGCCAGTCCGTCGCCACCATCCCCGGGCTTTCCCGCTCGGGAACTACGATTACCGCCGGCATTGCCACGGGCTTAAACCGTGAGTTTGCGGTCAAGTTCTCGTTTTTGATGTCTCTGCCCGCCGTGCTGGGCGCAAATATACTGAGCCTTATCGACGCTGCCAGTGAGGGCATACAGCTTCAGTATGTGCCCGCCTATCTCATCGGCACCGCCGTTGCAATGGTCTCCGGCATCGGGGCGATAAGCCTCTTGAAATTCATATCCAAGAAGGGTAAGTTCGGCGGCTTTGCGTATTACTGCTGGGTCGTCGGCGTGCTCAGCATCGTACTTAGCCTGATATTCTGATGATAGTTTGACGGGAAAGGAAGCAAAAATGGCTCAAAGCAAGGCAAAAAAAAGCACAAGTACAAAATCCAAGCCCAAAACTCAGACCAAGCCCAAGAAAGCGCCGGTCGTGGACAACAGCCCGCCTCCCGCGCCCCCGGCTCCTCCCATACGGCGCGAGGTCTGCGCGTTCATATTCCTGTTTCTGGCGCTCTTTGCAGCCGTCGGCGTATTCAATACGGAGGGAGCCTTCATCGCCTTTTTCACAAATCTTATTAAAGGTCTCCTTGGCTGGGGCTTCTGGCTGAGTGTGCCGGCGTTCCTGCTCTCGGCATATATTATGGGCTTCCATAAGGGACGCCCGGTTGCCGCCCGGGTATGCTGTGCGCTGCTGCTGCCTATTATCTTTGCCGCCATGAGCCACCTCATGTTCGGCGAGCTGCCCGATTTCGATGACGTCAAGGTGCTCACGAATACCATGTTTGTTCAGGGGCAGGCGCTCTGCGGCGGCGGTGCGGTCGGCGGTCTTCTTGCGCTTGGACTTCGTATGCTGTTTAGCATTTACGGAGCCTTCCCACTGCTGCTCGCGCTCTTTATCCTCTGCCTCATTACGGCGCTCAATTCCAGCGTTTCGGATATGATCAATAAAATACGCGAGCGCAGCAGCGTCAAATATGACCCTGCCATGTATGCGCCGGAGGAGCCTGACTACCCCGCAGCGCAGAGCGAAAAGAGCGCAAAACGCCGCACGAGAGGCGCGGAGACCGATATTCCCATGACCCCGCCCGAGCGCGGCAATCTTATAGACATCCCCCTCGGCTCTGAGGACGAGCTTTTGCCCCTCGGCTACGCAGCGCGCGAAAGCGCAAAGCCTGCGAAAAAGGCCAAGCAGAAAAAGACCGAGGATAAGCCGCAGGAGCCGGAGCGGAGCACTCAGCCCGCGCACGAGCCTGTGACAGCTTCTGAGCCTGATACCGAGGCTGCGCAGAATACGGAGCTTGAGGACGGCTTCCGCGAGTTTCCGCTCAAGCGCCGCGTAAAGAGCGAGCCTGTGGAGATGTCGGCGGAGATAAATGACCCGCCCAAGACGAAAAAGGCGAAGCGCGCCGAGGTCGAGGCGGAGGCAAAGGCCGTCGAGACTGCGATAAATGCGGCCGAGCCCATCGCGGAGGGAGACTATGTGTTCCCGCCGACAACGCTTCTCAACAGCGGCTCCGGCGTTGTCGCCGACTGCCGCGACGAGGTCATGCAAAACCGCGACAGACTGGAAACCGCGCTGTATAGCTTCGGCGTCAAGTCTCCGATTACGAATATTACCCGCGGCCCCACGGTCACGCGCTATGACATAGAGCTTGAGCAGGGGCTTCGCGTCGGCAAGGTCATAAATCTTGCGGGCGATCTGGCGGTAGCACTCGGCGTTATGAACGTGCGTGTTGCGCCTATCCCGAATATGGCCTCCACCGTCGGCATCGAGGTGCCGAATAAGATAGTCAGCACCGTATATCTGCGCGATATCATCGAATCGCAGAGGTTTGTCTCCGCAAAGTCCAAGCTCAGCTTCGCTCTGGGCAAGGATATCGGCGGCGATTGCATCGTCGGCAATATCGCAAAGCTTCCCCATATGCTTATCGCCGGTACAACGGGCTCCGGTAAGTCCGTCTGTATGAATTCGCTTATTCTAAGCCTGCTCTATAAGGCGCGTCCGGACGAGGTGCGCCTTATCATGATAGACCCGAAGATGGTCGAGCTTGGCGTATATAACGGCATACCGCATCTCTATGTCCCCGTCGTCACCGACCCGAAGAAGGCGGCGGGCGCACTGCAGTGGTCCGTCGTGGAGATGCTCAAGCGCTATCGGCTTTTCTCCGAGGTCGGTGTGCGCGATATAGCAAATTATAATAAGCACTGCGTGGAAAACGGCGAGAGCGCCATTCCGCAGGTCGTCATAGTCATTGACGAGCTGGCAGACCTGATGCTCGTCGCCTCCAAGGAGGTCGAGGAGAGCATTTGCCGCATCGCCCAGATGGGCCGCGCTGCGGGTATGCATCTTGTCATTGCGACTCAGCGTCCTTCGGCGGACGTTATCACCGGCATCATGAAGGCAAATATCCCCTCGCGCATTGCCTTTGCCGTCTCATCCTCGCTTGAAAGCCGTATTATTCTGGATGCTGTCGGAGCGGAAAAGCTTGTCGGCATGGGAGATATGCTGTTTTCACCGGTCGGCAGCGGCAAGCCCACCCGTATTCAGGGCGCCTTTGTCTCCGATGAGGAGCGCGAGGAGGTCATTCAGTTTATCAAGGAGCACGCAGGTAGCGCGCAGACAAACAGCGAGATAGAGCAGTTTATGGACAAGGCCGCCGAGAGCAAGAAGTCCGGCGACTCCAAGGGCGAGCAGGGCGAGGACTCCGCTGCGTCAAGCTTTGACGAGATGCTGCCGCAGGCGGTCGAGGTCGTGCTGGAGACAAAGCAGTGCTCGGTTTCCATGCTCCAGCGCCGCATAAAGCTCGGCTATTCGAGGGCTGCACGTATTGTTGACCAGATGGAGGAGCTTGGCATAGTCGGCCCCTACGAGGGCGCAAAGCCCAGAAGCGTAATCATTGACCGCGAGGGATGGAATGATCTTCAGATACAGCACGGCTTTGCCACCGACCTCGATAAAATGATGGACTGTGAGGCGCTTGAGGAAGAGGACGAGGAAGAGGACGAATAAGACTCTCGCCCCGCAGGGCGCTGCCCCTTTTAGGGGAAGTCCCCAGTGCGCACACTGGGGAAAGGGGTCGCCGGACTTGAACATGGAGCAGAATGAAAAAGACAGCACGTACTATCGACTGATGTTTTCACTATAGCCGCCCATAGTCTCGCTGAAAATACCCCCCCAAAAACCACAAAAATATTCAACAGGATAAGACAATGGATTATTTCAATGCAGAAATGAGCACGGCGGAGGTCAATAAGCTCAGTATGCTCGCGCTTGCTCATGTCGGGGATGCGGTGTATGAGCTTTTGACCCGTACCATGCTCTGCACCCGCGCCAACAGCTCCGTAGCGCTGCTGCACCGGCAGACCGTATCATATGTCAAGGCCCCGGCGCAGGCAAAGGCGGCGGAAAAGCTCTTGCCGCTGCTCGACGCGGAGGAGGCGGCGGTCTATCGCCGCGGCAGAAACGCCAAGGTCAATTCCGTGCCCCACAATGCCGACATCGGGCAGTACCACGCCGCGACCGGGCTTGAGGCGCTCTTCGGCTGGCTCTATCTTCAGGGACGGACGGCGCGCGCCGCGGAGCTCTTCGCCGCGATAATGGAGGACGAATAATGCCGCTTGACGCAATGACCGTTTCCGCGCTCTGCCGCGAGCTGCAGCCGCAGCTTGAGGGCGCAAGAATTGATAAGGTTCAGCAGCCGGAGCGCGACCTCGTGCTTTTATCTCTGCGCAGCCTCGGCAAAAACAGGAGACTGCTTATCGCAGCCGGGGCGGGCAATGCGCGGATGCATTTCACGGCGGAGAATATCGAAAATCCCGCCGAGCCGCCGATGTTTTGTATGCTTCTGCGCAAGCATCTTGCCGGTGCGCGCATCGTCTCGGTCACGCAGCCGGAGCATGAGCGTATGCTTGCGCTTGAGCTTGATACGCATGACGAGCTTGGTCTTGCCGCAAAGAAAACGCTTGTGCTGGAGCTTATCGGACGCAGCTCAAATTTAATACTCGTCGGGCCCGACGGGCGCATAATCGACTGTCTGCGGCGCATGGACTACGCCGGGGACGCGGAGCGCCGTCTGCTGCCCGGTATGTTTTACCGTATGCCGCCAAAGCAGGATAAGCTGTCGGTCTTCGATGCCGATGCCGCCGAGCGCCGCGCCCTTATCGCCAAGGCCGAGCGCTCAGCGCCCATGGATAAGTGGCTCCTTTCAAGCTTCTCGGGGCTTTCGCCGCTTATATGCCGTGAGCTTGCCTATCGCTGTGGGGGCGATTATGAGCGTCTTGACGACTGCATTGCAGCGCTCCTTGAGAGCCTTGAGCTTGGAGAGAGCGCACCGTATATGCTCACTCGCGGTAATCAGCCCGTGGACTTTAGCTGCATCGCCATCTCGCAGTACGGCAGCGACGTGCAGACGGAGCGCTGTGATAGCTTTTCGGAGCTTCTGGACGCCTTCTATGCCCGCCGCGATAAAATAGAACGGCAACGTCGCCGCAGCAGCGAGTTAACACATTATGTCCGCACCCTGCGTGACAGACTGGCAAGAAAGCTTGCCGCCCAGCGCGAGGAGCTGAGCCGAGCCGACAGCCGCGAGGAGCTGAAAAAGCGGGCGGAGCTTGTGACGGCAAACATCTACCGCATGAAAAAGGGCGACCGGGAGCTGAAATGCGAGGACTATTATGAGCCTGATTGCCCGGAGCTGATAATCGCGCTCGACCCGCTCAAAACGCCGCAGCAGAACGCCGCCGCGATGTTTAAGGAGTATAATAAGCTCAAGACCGCGCAGGAGCATCTGACCGCGCTCGTCGCGCAGGGCGAGGCGCAGCTTGAGTATCTCAACAGCGTTTTGACCGAGCTTCAGTGTGCCGAGAATGAACGTGACTTTTCGGACATCCGCATGGAGCTTATGAGCACCGGCTATGGACGTAAATCAAAGGGGACGAAGAAGGAGAAGCTTCGCCCGCAGCAGCCTCTGAGATTTGAGACGGATGACGGGCTTGAGGTACTTGTCGGACGCAGCAATATACAAAACGATGAGCTGACGACAAAGCTTGCCCGCCGCACGGATTACTGGCTGCATACGCAGAAGATACACGGAAGCCATGTTATACTCCGCTGTGACGGACTCGAGCCGCCCGCAAGAAGCCTTGAGCAGGCGGCAAGCATAGCGGCCTACTATTCGCAGGGGCGCGATGCGGGCAAGATAGCGGTGGATTATACGATGCTCCGCTTTGTGCGCAAGCCCTCCGGCGCACTCCCCGGCAAGGTCATATATACCGATTACAGCACCCTTATCGTCGAAAGCGACGAGGAGCTTGTAAAAAGACTGAATAAACTGAATAAATAAAAAACCAGCCGCAACTGCGGCGAGTGGTCATAAGACAGTTTCATTCCCGGCAGTAATGTCTGCCGGGAATGCTATTGCATGTATTAAAGTCACATGATACCATCGCTTGATAAGGGCAGACACGCCTGACAGCGCGCCTTTTCGGCGCTTTTTATCCTTTTCGCCTTGGCGGGCGCCAGCCCGCCTGCATCTCAAAAAAAATCACTCGAAAATCCATCGCCGTCAGGTGCGAAGCAGTTTTGCCGGAGCGGAAATGTGTTCAGACGAGAAAAGACCCGCAGGGAATACTGCCGTATTGTCAAGGGGCTTGACGAAGTATGAGCGCATTTCCTCCCGTCAAAACCGTGTTTGCCCTTGTCAAGCGATGATAGAATTAAACAAAGCAATAAGTCGGAATGACAATCGGTGTACTGCGCGAGCATCCCTTGCCTCTCCCTTTGGGAGAGGTGGCCGAGCGTAGCGAGGACGGAGAGGGCAAACAATGACTATACCAAAAGACAACACCCAATTAGAAAATGCCCGACGGCTTCGCAGGGAGATGACACCCCACGAACGTAAGCTCTGGTATCTTTTTCTCCGCAAATATCCAGTAAAAATTTACAAACAGCGGATTATCGGCAGATTCATCGTGGATTTTTACTGCGCTTCGGCCAGAAAGACTACAAGACCCTTTCAGTCACCTGCGGTGACAGCTCTCCCAAAGGGAGAGCCAAGGGGTTGCGCCCTTTACATAGTATGTTGGCATGAGAAATGGAGCGTATCTGTATTGATACGCTCCATTGACTGTTTTATGAACACCCATCTAAGGCTGGTTTATTATCTTTAAGTCAATTTTATTCCTCATATGTCCTGATTATCCCCTCGGCGACCTCGCGGCGGGGAAGACAGGAGTCCATGGCGGCCTTTTCTATATACCTGTGCGCGTCTCCCTCGCTCATGCCGAGTCGGGATATGAGCAAAAGCTTTGCGCGCGCGACTATACGATTATCATCAAGCCTTTGCTGAAGCGAGCTTTGCCTGTCGCGCAGAGTGCGCAGCTTTTCGGCGGCGGCGAAGAGCGAGGGCAGGACGACCGATAGCTCCACGGGGCGCACCGTCATTATCCCGGAGCGGACGCATTGACGCGAGAGCGCCGCATCCTCCGTCAGCAGCAGCAGCGCCGCGGGCGAGGCGGAGACCCCGACTGGCAGAGCGCCGGAGATGACCGCAGCGTCTATCGACTGCGCGGAGATTATCCGCGCAATATCCTGCGAGGGGGCGGCGCGCAGCAGCGTCTCAACACAGCCGCCGAGGGCGCAGTGCTTTATCGCCGCAACCAGCTCGTCGCAGCAGTCCACCGCAAGTAAACGCAGCCTTATCGTCTCCAAAGCCATTGCAGCACCTCCCGCCATCAGTCTATTCAGAAATCACTCGCCGTAGCCCATGGGATTTTTGGACTGCCACGCCCAGGAGTCGCGGCACATATCGTCAAGACTGTACTGCGCCCTCCAGCCGAGCAGCTCGGCGCTCTTATCGGGGCTTGCGTACACGGTAGCAAGATCGCCCGCACGGCGGCCGACTATCTCATAGGGAATCTCTCTGCCGGTCACGCGCTCAAAGGCGTGAACCATATCCAGAACGCTGTAGCCTACGCCGGTGCCGAGGTTAAAGACGCTCTCGCCCTTGTGCTTTCGCATATATTCTATGGCGGCGACATGACCGCGCGCGAGGTCAACAACGTGGATATAATCGCGCACGCCGGTGCCGTCGGGCGTGTCATAATCGTCTCCGAATACGCGCAGCCGGTCAAGCCGTCCCACGGCGACCTGAGAGATATACGGCATAAGATTATTGGGTATGCCGCGCGGATCCTCGCCGATAAGACCGCTGCTGTGCGCGCCGATGGGGTTAAAATAGCGCAGGAGGGCTATCGACCAGTCGGGGATGGCCTTACCGGTGTCGCGCAGTATCTGCTCGCACATATACTTCGTCCAGCCGTAGGGATTTGTACACATACCGGTGTGCGAGCTCTCGCGCAGGGGCATGGCGTTATCCCCGGAATAGACGGTCGCGGAGGAGGAAAAGACAATGTCCTTAACGCCGTGCTCGCGCATCGTCTCGCAGAGGACAAGGGTCGAATAGAGGTTGTTGTCGTAATACTCGAGCGGCATCGCAACCGACTCGCCGACCGCCTTGAGACCGGCAAAGTGGATGACGCAGCCGATGTCATGCGCGGAGAAAATGCGCTCCATCGCCTCGCGGTCACGGACGTCGTTACGGTAAAAATCAAGGGCTTTGCCGCTTATCTGCTGCACTCGCTCAAGAGATTTCTCGCTGGAGTTGACAAGATTATCGACGACTACAACGCCGTAGCCGCGCTCAAGCAGCTCCACACAGGTATGGCTGCCGATATAGCCGGCGCCGCCGGTGACAAGAACGTTCATGCTTCAGCCTCCGTTTTTCAGATTTTTTTATTACTTGTATTTGTCTTTACTCAGTCCCATAGCTTTTCGGGATATGCGCCGGAGCTGCGCAGGGCTGCTATCGCCTCGACCACGCTCGGCATATCCTCCTTATAGGTTATGCCGTGCCATGTCTCGTGGCAGTTGAGCACACGGATGGAGCCGCGCCCCTCCTTGATAAGGGCGTTTACGACGTAGGGCAGGAAATACTCGCACTTGAGCGGGTTTACGGGCAGGTTTTTATCGAGCCATGCGGGGAAGTGGGACTTTAGCTCCTGCATCATCGAGGGCTTGAAGCCCCAGAAGTTCATCGACACGGGCACCGCGCCGTCAAGCGGGAGGTAGCTCTCGCCGTCCTCGGTGAAGGCGGCGTCGTCTCCGCGCTTTTCGATGCGGGTACGCTCGACAACGTCGGTCAAAAGCCCGTTTTCAACCTGACATATGCCGCGCGCAACGTAGCCGAACTCGGTGACGGTGTTGCGGAGCTGATAGGCGACCATGGCGTGCTCACGCTCGTTTTCGTCGTTTTTCAGGAAGTCGTAGATGCTTGTAAACGCGCCGGGACCGTAGAAGTCGTCGGCGTTGATGACTGCGAAGGGACCCTCAACGGTGCCCGCGCAGCAGAGCACGGCGTGAGCTGTGCCCCAGGGCTTGACGCGCCCCTCGGGTACGCTGTAGCCCTCAGGCAGGCGCTCAAGCTGCTGATAGACATACTGCACATCGAAAATCTTCTCCATGCGTCTGCCGACGGAGGCCTTGAAGTCCTCCTCTATCTCATGCTTGATTATAAAGCAGACCTTACGAAAGCCGGCACGGTATGCGTCAAACATCGAGTAATCTATTATGGCGTGACCCATATCGTCCACGGCGCTTATCTGCTTGAGACCGCCGAAGCGGCTGCCCATACCGGCAGCGAGAATGACAAGAGTGGGTTCATTGTGGCTCATGCTGACACCTCTTTTAGTTCATAGCCTCGCGGCAATAGTAGTTGAAGCTGCGCTCACGCTCAAGGGTGGAGCTGTCCATATGACCGGGGTAGACCTCGTAGTCGCCGGGGAGCATACAGAGCTTGCGGAGAGACTGCATCTCCTCCTTTGCGCTGCCGCCGGGGAGGTCATAGCGGCCGCAGGAGCCCTTAAACAGAGTATCGCCGGTAAAAAGCGCGTCGCCGCAGATGAGGCACACGCCGCCGGGAGTGTGACCCGGAGTGGCAAGTACCTGAAAATGCAGAGCGTCCACGTCCACGCAGTCGCCCTCGTCGTAAAATTTGCAGTCCGCGGGCGCTGCATAGCGATAGCCCTCGTCCTCGCCGGGGCGGCAGAGGTCGCGCTTATTCATCCAGACCTGAGCGCCCGTCTCCTCGGCGATGGCGGCGACTGCGCCCGTGTGGTCAAAGTGACCGTGGGTCAGGAGTATGGCCTTGCACTTGAGGTGATTGTCCTCAAGATAATCCATGATGGTGTTGCTCTCGTCGCCCGGGTCGATGAGAGCACAGGAGAGAGTGTTTTCGTCGGTGACGACATAGCAGTTTGTCTCAAGATGACCGACTGGAATGGTTTTGATAAGCATTCTCAAAGCTCCTTTGTGTCAAGAATAATGGTAACGGGGCCGTCGTTGACGGACTCGACAAGCATTTCCGCGCCGAATTCGCCGGTGCCGACCTCAAAGCCGCGCTCACGGCAGAGGGCAATGATTTTTTCGTATAGGGGTATGGCCTTATCCGGACGGGCGGCCTTGGAGAAGCCGGGGCGGCGGGATTTGCAGTCGGCAAAGAGGGTGAACTGGCTGATTATCAGGAGATTTTGACAGCCTGCCGCCTCGGGGTTGAGGTTCATCTTGCCGTTTTCGTCCTCAAAAATGCGCAGACCGCAGATTTTATCGGCGATTTTTATGGCTTCCGCCTCGGTGTCGTCCTCGTGAATGCCGAGAAGCACGAGAAAACCGCGGCCTATGCTGCTTTTGACTTCTCCGCCTATCTCGACCGAGGCCGAGCGCACGCGGGTAAGGACTGCTCTCATGTGATCGTCTCCTTTGATGGTATGTTATGGTGGGCGCTATGAATACAATTTACGCCCTTGGCGCCCCTTTTAGGGGAGCTGTCGCGCAAGCGACTGAGGGGTCTCCGGGGCTGAGTGATTGCCGATAGGGAAAAGACAGGTCTGCACGGCGTTCTGTCTTTTCCGGTCTGCACTAATCCGACTCCGGCGACCCCTTTCCCCAGTGTGCGCACTGGGGACTTCCCCTAGAAGGGGCAGCGCCCTGCGGGGCGGAGCTTAGGGGACTGGGGATGCGGATTCCCACGATTTCTTAATTGTGCGTATCGGAGAGTATAGAAATCGGCGCTTTGAGCATAGTCTATGTCCAAGCCCTCAGCGTATTACCGCCCGTTTCTGACGACGGAGGACACGCCGGGGATGGAGGCGAGGCGGTTCATAATATATTTCAGATCCGCGAGGCAGCGCACCTCGAGCGACACGTTTACAAGCGCCTGACCGGAGCCGATGTCGCGCGCGGAGAGCGTGCGCACCTTGGCGTTTATGGAGTTGAGCACGGTGGCAATGTCCATGACAAGTCCGGAGCGATCCTTCGAGGCGATGGCAAGCGAGGTCACATAGCTGTCGGTGATGTTGCGCGCCCAGGAGACGTTTATCCAACGGTCAGACTCCTCGGGGAGCTTCAGGCTGCGCTGATAATTCTCACAGTCGCGCCGATGTATCGACACGCCCTGACCGCGGGTGATGAAGCCGACGATATCATCTCCCGGCACGGGAGTACAGCAGCGCGAGAACTTGACAAGACAGTTGTCGATGCCCTGCACAAGTATGCCGTGGATGGCCTTGCCCTCCTTGGCGGCCTTCTGCTCGCGCCGCTCGGCGGCCTGCGCGACCTTCTCCAGCGCTGTTTTTTTATCGTTTTTGCTGTTTCTTGCAAGCTCGTCACGCAGACGGTTTGCAACTCGCGTCGCGGTCACGCCGCCGTAGCCGATGGCGGCATATAGATCGTCCACGCTGTTGAAGGACAGGCGCTTCATGATGGGCGCGATTATATCCTCGTCCAGCGCGTCGTCCACGCTTATGCCCGCGTGCCTGAGTTCATCCTCAAGCATTTCTCTGCCGCGTATGACGTTTTCCTCGCGGCGCTCCTTCTTGAACCACTGCTTGATTTTCGTCCTCGCCGAGCCGCTCTTTGCGACGTTGAGCCAGTCGCGGCTGGGACCGGGGGCGGATTTCGAGGTGCGTATCTCGACTATATCGCCGTTTTGCAGCACATAGTCATAGGTCACGATGCGCCCGTTGACGCTTGCGCCGACCATATGATTGCCGACGTCGGAGTGTATGCTGTAGGCGAAGTCGATGGGCGTTGCGCCGGCGGGGAGATTTATAACGTCGCCCTTCGGGGAGAAAACAAAGACCTCGTCGGCGAACATATCAATCTTGAGATTGTGGAAAAAGTCCTGCGCGTCAGACTCCTGCTGGCTCTCGAGCAGTCTGCGGACCCATGCAAACTTATCCTCGTCGCCGGAGCGGACGGTGGAGCCGCTGTCGCCCATCTTATACTTCCAGTGGGCGGCGATGCCGTATTCGGCGGTGTGGTGCATTTCCCATGTGCGTATCTGCACCTCAAAGGGTATGCCCTCGGAGCCGATGACCGTGGTGTGAACGCTCTGGTACATATTGGGCTTGGGCGTTGATATATAGTCCTTGAAGCGCCCCGGCACGGGCTTGAACATATCGTGGATAACGCCGAGGACGTTATAGCAGTCGGGGATGGAATCGACGATGACGCGGAAGGCGCAGAGGTCGAAAATGCCGGTAATGTCAAGATTTTGCGCGTACATCTTGCGATATATGCTGTAAACGTGCTTGATGCGGCAGAATATCGTCGCATTCACGTTCTCAAGGTCGAGGCGCTTTTGTATCTTCTCCTCGACGCTCGACATAAAGGACTCCAGCTCCGGCATACGCTGCTCAAGAGTGTGGGTTATCTCGCGGTAGCCGGTCGGGTCAAGATATTGCAGCGACAGATCCTCAAGCTCCCACTTTGCCCGCTGCATACCGAGGCGGTGCGCGATGGGGGCGTAAATCTCCATCGTCTCAAGCGATTTTACGCGCTGCTTCTCCGGAGACTGATAGGCCATGGTGCGCATATTGTGCAGACGGTCGGCGATTTTTATGAGAATAACGCGGATGTCCTTGGCCATGGCCATGAGCATCTTGCGCAGGTTCTCCATCTGCTCGTCCTCTTTGCTCGTGTACTGCACTCGCGTCAGCTTTGTAACTCCCTCGACGATATCCGCGACCGGAGCGCCGAACTGGCGGGCGATATCGGCATGGGTGAGGTTTGTGTCCTCAATAACGTCGTGCAGGAGCGCGGCTATTATGGAGTCCTCGTCAAGCCCCATGTCCACGGAGATATCCGCCGCCGCGACGCAGTGCGTCACATAGGGCGAGCCCTCCTTGCGAAGCTGTCCGGAGTGCGCGACGCGGGCCATCTCGTATGCGGCGCGGATGCGGCCGATATCCATGGGATGACCGCAGTTTCGTATCTTCTCCTCAAGCTCGGCATACATCTTGTCCGGGTCAAGAGGGGAGTGCTCCTCGCGTTTGGTATAGGGCTTGTCGGATTCCTGTATAGGCATGGTGTATCTCCTGTAATCTATATGGATGGATGGCTTATGTGAGCCGCGTCACTGCGACCTCAACAGCCTTATCATTCTTGCCGCCTCAAGGTCAGCCTTGCCGACTATATGCTGCTTGGGCACGGCGCCAAAGATGGAGCCGCCCTGACCGGGCGTGAGCAGACCGACCTCAAGCAAAACCATAAGGCATATGCAAAAGCGCTCCGGGTCCATGCCGCGCGGCGTCTGCGCGATAATGCCCTCGGCATCGTCCGCCGCCCGGAAGCCGCGCCGCTGCACGCCGCGCCATATGCGGACAAAGTCCATCCTGTCCGGGCAGAAGGGGGCTGCCGCCCAAAGCGCCGACTCGTCTCCGGAGAGTATCGCGGCGCAAAGCTCTCTGCCGTCATGCACTCTCGCGTCGCTCACAACGAGCTGCACCGAGACATGACCGCGAAATTCGTTTATCTGCGGCGTGAAGGCAAGATCCACGCGCTGTCCCGCGCGAAGTCCGAGCTCGGCTGCGGTGTGGGAGAAGAATATGGCCTCAAAGCGCTCCCGGCGCAGACGCACCCGCATACGCAGATGCCGCCCGCCGCCGACCTCATCCGCCGAGTCAAGCTCCGCGCCGAATACGCAGAAGCTGGGGCGGGGGTTTGCGTTGCCGTAGGGCTCAAGCAAATCGAGGGAACGGACGTTTTCTATGCTGAGCATGGCGGGGTCGTTTATAAGCAGATCGCACTGCACCTCGGGAAGCGCCGCGGGGCAGTTTTCACGGTAATATTCTGCAAGCGCCTCACGGAAGGCGTCAACCTCGCTGCGGCTGATGCTCAGTCCCGCCGCCAGTGCGTGACCTCCGAAGCCCGTGAGATGCGAGGCGCAGGCGCTGAGCGCCTCAAAGAGATTAAAGCCGCCGTAGCTGCGGCAGGAGCCCTTACCGCTCTCGCCGTTGAGACAAATCATGATGGCCGGCAGGGAATACTGCTCGGCAAGGCGGGAGGCTGCGATGCCGATAACGCCCTGATGCCAATGGTCGCTGGCAAGAACTATAGGCGCGTCGGGGGTCTTTGCGGCGAGGATGGCGTTTGCCTCCTGCCAGATATCCGTCTCTATGCTCTGCCGCTGCCGGTTTAGCTCACAAAGCTCCGAGGCGAGTGCGTTTGCCGCCTCCTCGTCCTGCGTCATCAGCAGCCTTGCCGCCGTGGACGCCTGACCGAGACGGCCTGCGGCGTTGAGGCGCGGCGCAATGGAAAAGCCGATGGTCGTCGCCGTCATCTTTCTCCCGTCCACCGAGGCCTCGCGCAGCATGGCGGCGATGCCGGGACGGGGCGCGGTCTCAAGCTTCTGGATGCCGCGCCGGACAAGATAACGGTTTTCATCGACAAGCGGCATAACGTCCGCCACTGTGCCGACGGCGACAAGATCTGCATAGCGCTCAAGCATAGTGGCGCTGTCGCCCTCGCAGGCGCAGACAAGCTTCAAGGCAACGCCTACTCCCGCAAGCTCCTTGTTCGGGTACTCGTCGCCCTCCTGCTTGCAGTCCACGACTGCGGAGGCGGCGGGGAGAGCGCCGGAGGGGCACTCGTGATGGTCGGTGATGAGCATATCCATCCCAAGCTCCGCTGCGTGCTCCGTCTCCGCCACGGCGGTAATGCCGCAGTCCACCGTGACCACCAGCGTCACGCCCTGCGCGTGCAGCGTATCGAGCGCGGCATTGTTCACGCCGTAGCCCTCGCCGCTGCGGTCGGGAATGTAGGGGATGCAGCGAAGCCCCTTGCTGCGGAGATAGTCCGTCACAAGGCAGGTGGAGGTGATGCCGTCCACGTCATAGTCGCCGAAAACCGCGACCGTCTCACGCTCCGCTATCGCGCGGCGCAGACGCTCGACGGCGGCGGGCATACCCTTCATGCGCATGGGGTCATACAGACAACTGTCGCTGCCACGAATGAGCCGGTCAGCCTCGGCGACTGTCGTTATGCCGTGCAGCCTGAGAACCGCCGCAAGCAGGGGAGTATAGCCCGCCGCGACAAGCTCCGCCGGAACCGCCGGACGTGCATATGGAATTTTCCAAATCTTTGATTTCATAAGCTTATTTTATATTCTGACTCATATTTTTACTTATTAAAATATAATACCAAAATTGCCCGCACAATTCAATAGCAAGTCGCAAAAAAGCAAGCTATAATATAAAAATCGCGCCTGCCGATATTAAATCGACAGGCATATACCTTAGCGTTAGCGATGCGCGGTCTTGCACTCAAGCGACTCGAACATCAGAGCAATCACCGCAAGCAGGGCGATGAGATACAGCGGCAGCAGCTCCGCGCCGAAGTGCGCCGGGGTGGAGTGGATTATGCTGGGGTATTTCGGCGCGCAGCCGAGACCGAGGCTTATAAACGCCATATATATTACCGCAAGAAGAAGCTGTATCATCGTATATGCTCCGAGAATAATAAAAATAAAAAGCTCCGGCAGCTTTTGCTGCCGGAGTGTCCCGCAGATGCCGTGCCGGCCCAATTATAACCTGCACAAAAGAGCAGGTGGGTCGCCTAAGTTCTGTTTCGCTGCTTCCAACTTCCGGCCGAAGCCGGGAGGCCTGCAATCCGCAGATTCAAATCGGCATCCCTTATAAGGAATGTGGGTTTAATGGGCCGTGAAGTCCGAAAGGACAGCACGCACACAGCAGGAACCTTTTTTCAAAAATGGCAAGTCCCTGTCCTGCGGTATGCTTTAGCATATGCCGCAGAGCGCGGGAAAATACCGGGAGGGAGGATTATTCGTCCTCCAACTCGGGCGCGTCCTCATCGTCGTCGAAGAGGAGAACCATAAAATGCTCGTACACGTCCTGAAGCTTATTCTCGTCGTCAATAGACTCAAACAGCTCCTCGCCCTTTTCGTCAAGCACGGAGCGCAGGATTATCATACCGTAATCCGGGTCATTCTCGTCCATATCCGCAGGCAGAAAGGCCTTATAGGTCTCGCCGTTATAATCCATAGTGTCAAGCACCTCGAGTTCAAACTCGGTGCCGTCGTCGTCCACGATGGTGATGAAATCGCTGCCGAAATCTTCGCTCATGTCGTTCCTCCTGAACTATTATTGCTTACGGCTATACTATATACCAAACGGAGTAATAAATCAAGATAAAACTATTAACAAACTGAAAGCCCCGATTGATAGGCAATCAATCGGGGCTTTGGTCATATCCTTATATGCTGTATATGCATATGCTTTTCTGTCAGACTATTCTTCTGGCCTCGAAGCCGCGGGTGGAGTAGTAGCCGCTGGTGAGGTCGGTGATGATGACGCCGCTGCGGGAGTTTGCCGCGTGGACAAACTGACCGTTGCCGATGTACATACCGACGTGACCTATGTAGCCGTTGGAGTAGAAGCAGAGAATGTCGCCGGGTTGAAGCTCATCGGGCTCAACGTGTACGCCGTTTCTCGCCTGATCCTCGGCAACGCGGTTGAGCTGATAGCCGAACTGACCGTAAACGTAGTACATAAGACCGGAGCAGTCAAAGCCGGTGGAGGGGGAGGTACCGCCCCAGACGTAGTCATAGCCTACGAATTGCAGGGTGTACTCCGCTATCTGACGGCCAAGCTCGGAGCCGCCGGTGCCGGGAACCGCGGGCTTTGCGGTGGTGACATACTGGCTGTAGACATAGCCGCTCTTGCCGTCGATAACGCAGGCTGTCCAGTCGCCGCTGCTGCCGGTGACGCTTATCTCCTTGCCGGTGTTATACTCGCCGAGAATATCGGAGCTTGTGGAGGGGCTGCTTCTGAAGCGGACCGTAGTGCCGCGGATATATGCCGTGGTCGTCTCGGGCTGCTCGGTGCTCTCACTCCCGCCGCCGTTATTGCTGTCGCTCCCGCCGGGCTTTGCGGTGGTGACATACTGGCTGTAGACAAAGCCGCTCTGACCGTCTATCTCGCAGGCTGTCCAGTCACCGGAGCTGCCGGTGATGACGAGCTCCTTGCCGCGGTTATAGCTGTTTATAATGCCGTCGCTCGTGGAGGGACCGGTGCGGAAGCGGACATAGTCGCCGCTGATATAGCCCTTGGTCGCAACCACCGGGTCAACGCTCGGCGTGGGCGCGGGGGTCGGCGCGGGGGTCGGCTCGGGAGTGGGCTCCGGCGTCGGCTCGGGGCTCGGCTCGGTACTCGGCTCCGGAGAGGGAGCCGGGGCGGGGGAGGGCTGCTCGTTATTCTCGCTGCCGCCTTCGCCGCTAAGAGTGACATACTTACTGAAAACATAGCCGCTCTGACCGTTTATAACGCAGGCAGTCCAGTCGCCGGTGGTGCCGGTGACGGTGAGCTCCTTGCCGTTATTATACTCGCCCAGAATGCTGGAATCCGTGGACGGGCCGCTGCGGAAGCGCACATACATGGCATTGATGCTTCCGGGCTGACCCTCGCCCTCAAAGCTGATGTCGGCATTGCCGCCGCTGCTCTCGGCCTGTATGCTGAGATACATCGAGGACATGAAGCCGTCTCTGCCGTTATAGTTCACGGCGTACCAATTGCTGTTTGAACGGTCGGTCACGGTGACGCTCACTCCCTGAGAAAGACAGTCGAGCACCGAATACCCGGTACCCGGACCGCTGCGGAAGTTTACGTCGCTCGCGGTGACTGTGGCGGTCTCGGCGAAGGCCGGGACTACCAACAGAATACTGACGAGCAGAGCTATGGCGATCGTCCTTATAACTGATTTGCGCATTTGAAACAGATCCTTTATCTAAAGTTTATCTGGAGGACAGCGCACGCTCAAGCCACACCACAGCAATGTCTATCGCCGAATAAAGACTGTCCTTCTCGGCCTTTTTGACTATGCGGTCACGCGATTTTATAGACGGATCGGTGAGCTGAAGCTGGACGGAAACCTTTGCCGCAACGTCCAGATCCTTGACCTTCTTGGTGTCGAGTATCTGAAGCATGACAATATACTTGTCCGCAAAGCTTCCGTAATAGATGATGTTGTCCTTCCTTTGGAGAGGGTGTCCCTTATACTCCAACGCTTTTGCCAATGAAAGCACCTCCAGTAATGTAACTAAAATGTAACACAATGAATTATAAATGTCAACAGGAAATATTAACAATGTTAAGACGCGGTAGGTAAAACGAGCACTCTTTACTCCCGTTTATGGGAGTAAAGAGCAAGTTTATAATGCTTTTCAGCTTCCGGGGACGATTATGATATCTGCGTCGCCGCCGCCGGAGCCGCCGCTGTCGCCGCCGGAATCACCGCCGGTGTTGTCGCTGCCGGTATTGCCGCCGGTATCGGTAGAGGTATCCTCCTCTTCCTCATCCTCTTTGTTTACGCCGAAGATGCCGGTATCGCCGCCGATATAATACGGCCATGTGAAGTCGCGGTACTCAAGCCCCTCATGCAGCGGGCGCATGACCTTGCGGAATATCTGCGCTGCGGGGTTGCCGCTGACGTAGATGCGCTCGGGCGTGTCGTAGCCAGTCCAGACCGCGGCGACATAGTAGGGAGTGCAGCCGACAAACCAGCGATCCTTATAGTCGGAGGTCGAGCCGGTCTTGCCCGCAACGGGCATGATGCCGAGATAGGCCTCGGTGCCGGTGCCGCGCGCGACGGCGTTCTGGAGCATATAGGTCATGACGTGGGCGGTATTTGCGCTGAAGGCCTGAATGGTGTTGGGCTGATTGTCGATGAGGACGCGCCCATCACTGTCCGTGACCAGAGTATAGGTGCGGGAGTAGGTGAAGATGCCGTCATTGACGAAGGAGCTGAAGGCCTGCGCCATCTCGCGCACGGTGACGCCGTTTGTGAACTGACCGAGCGCCATGGGCGCATATGAGCAGTCGTCGGGGACAAGGCTTGTGAAGCCGAGCTTCTGGGTGAGCCAGTCATAGGCGACCTGCGGGGTGATCTTGTCGATTATCTGCGCGGCAACGGTGTTGACCGAGTATTGCAGCGCCGTGTAGATGTCGATAACGCCGAAATTGCCGCCGCCGTCGTTTGCCGGGTACCAGCTCGTGCCGGTGAGATAGATGTTTGGCGAGTCGTTTACGAGGGTGTTCGGCGTGATATAGCCGAGCTCGATTGCCGGTCCATAGGAGGCAAGCGGCTTTATCGAGGAGCCGGAGGAGCGGTAAGCGCCGGTGGCACGGTTAAGGGGGAAGTTCCTGTCCTTAGTGCCGACGCCGCCGCTGAGCGCCTTTATCTCGCCCGTGTAGGGGTCCATAATGACTATTGCGCTCTGCAGCTGCTGATTGCTGTTCCATGTGCGGGGGATATTGTCGAGATTTTGATAGATATTATCGACGTAATACTGAACGTTCGGGTCATAGCTGGAGTAGATGAGATATCCGCCGTTTTTGAGCATATGCGCCGCGGCGTTATAGCTCAGGTCGTTTTGCTCCATGAGGTCGCGGATAACATCGTCGATAACGACCTCCTCATAGTAGCTGTATATCTCCTGCTGTATCTCCTCGCCGGGGCTGTGGGTGAAGTTCAGAGGCTCGTTTACCGCCGCGATATACTCGTCATAGTTTATATAGCCCTGCTCGTACATCTCGCGGAGAATGGTCTCCTGACGCTCCTTGTTGTTCTCCTGATTATAGAAGGGGTCGTAATATGTCGGCTTATTCGTGATGCCGACTATCGCCGCGCACTCGGCAAGCGAGAGATCCCATACGTCCTTATCAAAATACTTTAAGGCCGCCGTTTCGACTCCGTAGCAGCCCTCGCCGAAGTAGACGGCGTTGAGATACCATGTGACTATCTCCTGCTTGTCGTACTTCTTCTCAAGGTCGAGAGCGCCGAATATCTCCGCAAGCTTGCGCTGCACGGTGACCTCGTTTTTGCCGGTCAGGTTCTTTATGAGCTGCTGGGTTATCGTCGAGCCGCCGAAGTTATTCTGCATGGTGGCGAACATCTTGATGAGCGCGCCCGAGGTACGGTACCAGTCAACGCCCTTATGCTCGTAAAAGCGCTTATCCTCGATGGAGACAAGAGCCTGCTCCATATACTTGGGTATCTGCTCATAATCGACCCAGATACGGTCCTCGTCGGCGGCAAGCTTAAGAAGCTCCTGCCAGTTGCCCGAGGAGTCCTTATATAATATGGTGCTCGACTCCGAAAGCTTATAGTCCTCAAGCGAAATGCCAAGCTCCGGGGTGAGACAGGACTTGACGTAGTAGGCGAAGATACACGCGAACATAAGTCCCGAAATGAGCAGCACGAGAAGTATCGTGCCGAATACCTTTAAAACAGAGCTGACAGCCGATGAAGCAATATCGACGGTCACGTCGACTGCGGCAAGCGCGATCGGCTTTTTGCGCCGCTTTTTCTTTGCCGAAGCCTCATCGTCTGCGATGGGCTTGTTGTTTTCATCCAACAGTGCAGCACCTCCTTGTCCTGATTTCGTACAGCGCCCTGCGGCGATAGCTTTGCTTAGTTTATACCACTGCGTATTATAACACAGCTTGTCAAACATAGGTAGCCATTTTGTTAATTTTTATTTTTCTTAAGATTAAAGCATGCCCAATGTGGAATAATTTAGTTGAATAATCATGAAAGCGGGTATGATTTATGGGCTTGAGAATACGAATAGGGCTGCTTGTATGCCTCTCGCTTGCGGCGGTATTTACGGGGCTGGAGGCGCTGAAAACCCTGCGTCCGCCGACTGCGGATGCGCTGCCGGAGACGGTATATGCCAAATTCGGCGAGCGGGCGGAGAGCGCGGAGTTTTATCTGAAAAGCAGCGGCGGCTATGTCGCGGTCTTTGCCGATCAAAGGGAGCGCGAGCCTGTGACGGTGACGGCGATAGAGGTCTCGGGTCTGCGTGCGGCGGACAGGGCGATGCTCGAAAGGGGCATACCCGTCGGCGATAAAAACGAGCTTCTGGAGCTGCTGGAGGATCTGGGCTCGTAGCGGCGTTCAAAAAATATCCGATTATTCTTCATAAAATGCGCTATTGCTCAAAAAGCTTCGCATGATATTATGTTTTCCCAAGGAGGGATACGCAGACCCTGATATGATATAAAAAAGCACCGTTTCCGTATAAAAAACGCGGAAACGGTGCTCTTATAATTGAAATAATCAGCGGATATCGGTATATGCGTTTTCGTCGTCATAGTCCATCTGCTCACGCAGGCGGGCGTACCACTCGACCATATTGCCGTCGTCGTCATAGCGCCAGCCGTCCATATGCGGCGCCCAGCCCTCAAGCAGGAAGGTCGTGTCCGGAAGGTGCTCCTGAAGCTCGGCTATCTGCTCGGAGGATATCAGAGGGTCGGATACTATGCGTATGACCTTGAGCCCCGTCAGATTAAACAGCGGCGAGAGATCCGAAAGCTCCGGCATACCGCCGATGTTGAGATACTCAAGGCTCGTAAGCCCGGAGAGCACCGAGATATCGGAGATGTTTGAGCGGTGCAGCTCAAGGAACTGAAGCTCCTTGCAGTTGGCAAGCGGGGAGATATCCGTGATGGCGGTAAGACCGAGTATCGCCGACTGCAAATGCGGCATATAGGCGACAAAGTCACAGTTATTTATGTAAAGATTGTGCCCGAGGTCGAGGTAGCGTACCTCGGTGCAGTATTTGAGAACCTCGCTTGTGACGGAGTCTATATGCACGGTGCGGACGCGGTGGCAGTTTGTCATGTAGGGGTAGTTATAAATATACACGCGCCAGACGATGTTGCGCTCCGGGAACTCGTCACGCAGCGCGGCAAGCTCCTCGTTGCCTATGCCGCAGTCGGATATCTGGAAATATGTGCAGTCAAGATGCGGCAGGACGAGGCGCAGCGTCTCAAGTCCCGCCTCGCCGATATCGAGCTTATCAAAAATAATGCTTTCATCGCCTGAGGATACGGTCTGACCGAAAAGCTCAAAGACTGCCTTGAGCCTTACTCCGGGCGCGCTCTCGCTCAGAGTGCGGAGAGTGTCAGGCTCAAGGGGCGCAGTATCGCTTATGCATATCTCGCGCAGGGCGGGGAATGCGTCAAGCGTATCGAGAGAGCTGCTCAGCTCCGCCGCGTTGCTGACGCTGATGGTCTCTGCGCTGCAATCGTATTCCGTGCCGGCGATATTGACGGAGAAGTGAAGCTCTATATCGGGGTAGGCGCTGCGGAGTCGCTGAATATTCGCCTTGTCCGCCGGGTAGCTCACGCTGCTGCCGAGGGAAATGGACTTGAGCGCGGTAAAGCTGTCCTTCGCGGCGCAGAGCGCGTCAAAGCTGTAGGGGAGATCGGAAAGCTCAAGCGCCTCGCTGTCGGCCGCAAGCTCCGTCCCGCCGACGTCTATCATAATAATAGTCTCGGGTGTAGGCTCCGGCGTTGGCTCTGCGGGAGCGGGCTTTTCCGCCGCGCGCATAAAAAGCAGGACTCCGAGCGCCGCGGCGGCGAGCAGGCATACTATTATATATATTACACTTCGTTTTTTCATCTCACATAACTGCGGCTATGCGCAGACCTCCGGAAAATTTATTATATTCTACCACGTTTTGCGGGGCATTTCAATAGAGTCGGGGCGGATAAGCCCGAAGGGACGGTAGCGGATAAGCTCGAAGAGACGGTTTCTCTTCGTGTTGACTTATTGAGCGCCGTATGATACAATTTTTATACAGGCATAAGCCAAGCGAAAAATAATATTGAGAAGGAGAAATAACATGGATTTCAGAAGCATGACCGTTAAAGAGCTTTTCGACAACGAAGCCACTGCCGCCGTTATCAAGGAGATGGCGCCCCAGCTTCTCAAGTACCCCATCAAGCTTTTCAATAAGAAGAGCTGCGGCGAGATTTTTGATAAGGTCGTCAAGGGCGGCATAGTTCCCGAGGCCACCGCAAAGGAAATCGAGGCAAAAATCAACGCGATGCTTTAAGGGCACGAAATTTAACAGCTGTCATCCCAAGCCGGGATGACAGCTGTTTTTATGCGATATTTGCCGAAAGCCTTTTCGTAAGCTGCGGGGCAAGGAGCATACACACGGCGATTTTCAGCATATCGCCGGGGAGGAATATCAGCATACCGTCGCGTATAAGCTTCCAGAACGGAAGCGGCTGACCGCGATATACGTCAAATATCACCGCCATATACGGCAGCCCCACGAGATAGAGCACGCCAAGCCCCGCAAGGCAGGCAAGCGCGATGCGCCACGGGTCGTGACTTCCCGCGCCGATGCGCCCGACCACCCACGCCGAGGGGATAAGCCCGAGAAGAAAGCCGAAGGAGGGGTAGAGCACATAGCCGAAGCCGCCGCCTGCCGCAAAAATCGGCAGCCCCACAAGCCCCAAGAGGACATATACCGCCTGAGACGCAGCGCCCCAGCCCGCGCCGAGGACAAGCCCCGCCATGGCGGTGAAGAAAAATTGCAGAGTAATCGCCGAGAGCGCAAAGGGGATGCGGATAAACGCGCCGACGGCGGTGAGCGCGGCGAACATTGCGCAGCGCAGAAGAAGACTTGTATTTACCTTAGCCATAGATATCATTCGTGTCCATGAGCATGACGTCCACCTCAAAGGTCTTACCGTCACGCCAAAGCTTAAAATGCATAGTGTCGCCGACTTTGAGATTTTGCTTGAGCGCTGCAACGTCGGCTGTCGTCTTGACCTCAACGCCGTTGCATTCGAGCATGATATCGCCTACCTTAATGCCCTTCGCCTCCGCGTCGGAGCCCTTGGTCACATCGGAGATATACAGCCCGGAGGGAAGCTCATAGTGCGCGGCGGCAGTCTCGGGTATCGCGCCCACCGTGATGCCGATGGAGGGGCGGCCCTTTACCTCGCCGTCCCTGACAAGAGAATTGACAATGTCGCGCATGGTGGTGCTCGGTATCGCAAAGCCTATGCCCTCGATGCTCGAATAGGAGGACATCATCTTCATATTGGTAACGCCGATGACCTGACCGTACATATTAAAGAGCGGTCCGCCGGAGTTGCCCTCGTTGAGCGCGGCATTCGTCTGCATGAGGGTCATGCTGCGCCCGTTATAGCTCACGCCGCGGTTTATCGCGGAGATAACGCCGTTTGTGAGCGTCATGCGAAACTCCTCGCCGAGAGGATTGCCTATCGCGGCGACCGCGTCGCCTACCGAAAGCTCGGAGCTGTCGCCGACCGTGACCGGCTGAAGCCCTATGCCCTTGACCTTGAGCAGCGCAATATCGCTGACTGCGTCCGCGCCGACGAGAGTGGCGTTGAGAACGGTATCGTCATAGAGCGTGACCGTCGCGCTGTCCGCGCCGTTTATGACGTGGGTATTCGTGACTATGAGCCCGTCGGCGGTCAGCACAAAGCCGGTGCCCCAGCTATAGCCGGACTTGCCCTCGGTGTAGGCGGATATACCGACAACGGATTTGTGGCACTCCTCGTAAAGCTCGCCCAGAGAAAGCTCCTTGCCGGAGGGCTTATCCTTGAGCTTCAGCTCATAATCTATCGGCAGCTTTGCGCGCGTGATGTTTATGTTTGCGGTATCCGTAGTCGTCTTGGTGTAATACTGCTCGAAGAAGTCCTGCGCGCTCGAGGGCATATCGCCGTCACTGCCCGATACGACGGGAGCGCCGTGACCGCGCTCGGCGAAAATAAGCGAGCTTGCCACCAGAAGCACTGCCAGAACGCAGACGATGGCGGTTATGCGCACGGATTTTTTCTTTTTCTTCTCCTTCGGAGTGGCGGTGCATACCGTCGGGTCCGAATGAAGCGGCGCGTACCAGTTGTCATTGCTGTACCAGTTTGCCATAGAAATGACCTCTTTTTATAGAATAAACTGCGGCGGGAGCGGGCTTAGAATAGATTTTTCTTTTCTCCCGGCTCGTTCTTTGCCAGCGAGAGCGTAAACACAAACTCGGTCATGCCGTCGCGGCTGGTGACGGCTATGTCCTCATCGTGGCTGTTGATTATCGACTTCACAAGATAAAGCCCCAGACCCACGCCGTCCTTATCAAGGCTGCGCGAGCGGTCGGACTTGTGGAAGCGGTCAAAAATAAAGGGAAGATCGTCGGGCGGTATCGTCTCGCCGCAGTCGCGCACGGCGACATAGGCCTTGTCCGCGTCCTTATAAATGCGCACGGTGATGCAGCTTCCGGGGGAGGCAAACTTCACGGCATTGTCCATAAGATTATATATTACCTGGGTAATGGCGTCCTTATCCGCGTGTACCATGATGTGATTATCGGGAAGCTGAGGGTCAACGTCCAGATTTTTCTTCGTTGCGCGGCTTTCAAAGCTCAAAAGCGTTTGCAGCGTCAGCTCCGTCAGGTCAAAGTCAATGCGCTTCGACTCGTCAGCGCCGCGATTTCTCAGCTGCGACACGTCAAGCATATCCCGCACAAGGCGGGACAGGCGCTTTGTCTCGTCGCTTATCGCACGGAGATACTTTTTCTCGTCCTCGGGAGGTATCGTCCCGTCCAGAAGCCCCTCTGCAAAGCCGGATATCGTGGTCATCGGGGTCCTGAGCTCGTGAGATATGTTTGCGATAAACTCGCTTCTTCGCGCCTCGGCAAGCTCAAGCGAGTCCGCCATTTTATTAAAGGACTCTATGAGCGCGCCCATCTCATCCGCCGGGTCGTCCCGCTGCGGCACACGCACGGAGAAGTCTCCTCGGGCAAAGCGCCGCGAGGCGGCGGCCATTTCGTCCAGCGGCTTTGCCATGTGCTTTGAGTACATGAGAGATACGAGCATCGCCGCAACGAATACGCCGACCGCGACCATGGCGGTGATGGCGGTGAGAGACGACCAGGTCTTGAGAATATTGCCGACACCGTTGGAGATGAACACATAGCCGATTATATTATGATCTCCCGTGCCGGATTTTATGGGACGCGCCACGGCGTAGCGCTTTGAGTCGTATAGCCCGCCGAGCGAGCTCATCTGGTCATATTCGCCGAAGCTGCGGAGCGTTCCCATGACATCTTCGGGTATCTGCTTGCCCAAATGCTCACAGGTGGGAGCGCGGTCGGAGCAGGAGATTATCTTACCGTTTTCGTCGGTGATAAAGACCTGATTGCCGGTCGTGCGGGAGATGGAGGAGAGCGTCATGCTCAGACTCCAGCTCGTGAGCGAGTCTCCGTCTGCAATGGCGGCGGCGGTGCGCGCTACCTCGGCGGCGTTATTGTCCATGCGCCCGCGGTAGTCGTTTATAATATAGCCTCTGCCTATGCCGACAAAGCTCACCGCCACAAGCAGAAAGCATATGAATACCAGAGTCGCCGTCGCAACGAAGTTGCGCAGGTAAACGTTTTTCATTATTCGCTCACTTCAAACTTGTAGCCCACGCCCCACACGGTCTTGAGACACCATTTATCGCTCACGCCCTCAAGCTTTTCGCGCAGACGCTTTATATGTACGTCCACGGTGCGGGAGTCGCCGAAGTAATCAAAGCCCCAGACCTCGTCAAGAAGCTGGTTGCGGGTGAATACGCGGTTGGGCGAGGCGGCGAGGTGATAGAGCAGCTCCATCTCCTTGGGCGGGGTGTCCACCTTGGTGCCGTTTACGATAAGCTCATAGGAGTCGAGGTTTATCACGAGCTTATCGAAGCAAAGCTTCTTCTCGGCGGGCCCCTCGTTGTCGCTGCGGCGCATGACGGCGTGAACGCGCGCGATAAGCTCCTTTACGTCAAAGGGCTTTGTGACATAGTCGTCCGCGCCCATGTCAAGACCGTTTATCTTGTCGGAGGTTTCGCCCTTGGCGGTGAGCATGATGATGGGAACGGCGGATTTTGCGCGGATGTCGCGGCAGACCTGCCAGCCGTCCTTGACGGGCAGCATAATGTCCAGCAGCACAACATCGGGGGCGAAAAGGTCAAACATAGACTCGGCCTTGCCGCCGTCGGCAGCTATCATTACCTCAAAGCCGTCCTTGCCGAGATATAGCCGCAGAAGCTCTGCAATATTGCTGTCGTCCTCTACAATAAGCGCACGTTTAGTCATGGTTCTGCCTCCTGTTTTCAGCTTCATCTTTTGCTAATCTATTATATACCGATTATACAACACATTAAATATGAAAAGTTAAATAAATGTAAAAACAGTGAAAAAAATATCGGGGAAGAACTTCAAGCTTTCCTCTTTAGAGGGAGCCAATGGCGTGGACGACACGCATATCGTTCAAATCATCGCAACTCGCCTAACTCCACCACCGTCATTCCGAGACCAGTTCTCAAACTGGTCGTGGGAATCCGTTCTCATAGGGACTGTATATAGTTTTAGTGCGGCGTATGGGGATGCGGATTGCCACGTCGCTCGTCCCTCGCTCCTCGCAATGACAGGTCAGTTAGTCGCGCGCCGATTTCGGCAAAACCGCGAAGCGCTGCCTCTTTTAGGGGAAGTCCCCAGTGCGCACACTGGGGAAAGGGGTCTCCGGGGTCGGACACGGTGCAGATGGGAAAAGACAGGACGCAGTGCGGACTATTCTTTTCCCTATTGGCAGTTTCTCAGCCCCGGCGACCCCTCAGTCTCGCTATCGCTCGACAGCTCCCCTAAGAGGGGCGCCAAGGGCGTGGACGAAAGGCGGAATGTAAATCCAATATACGCGAACAAAAAAACACCCGATTTCTTCGGTTTTCGTTGATAAGGCAGTAAATCAAATTATCACCGCAGCTGAATCGGCAATGGGAGAAAAACTGAGTTGCAAAGCCACGGACTGAAAACGAAGTGTTAAAAAGACTTAGCTGTCAGGCGTAGCAATGGCAAGGAAAATCACCGAGATCAGTCTATCACAGACTTTTCTCGGTGATTTTCTTATATCCGTACATTCGATTTACGCTAATTCTCCTGCTACAATAATTGCAGAAAATCAAAGGAGGAGCAGCGTATGAAGCAGAAATACTATGTGGAACTGAACCGGCAGGAATGGCGGCTTATCATTGAGGGGCTGAACCGGTTCCGCAACAAGTTGATTGCGGCGGGACGGTACACAGAAGCCGTAGATGAGATATTAATCAAAGTCGCCAAGGCAAAGCCGCAGAAGTCAATGTTGTGGGGATGGAGGCGCTAATGATGGAAAAGTACAGTACCGATGAACGCACAGGGCTGAAATATGAATTGGTCGGTGACTATTACCTGGTTGTCGGAGATGATGAGCCGGAGGAAAATCAGCCAATCGGGGTATGGGGACAACGGCATTTACGCCATTTGAAACGCCACCACAAGGTAATCTATGCAAATTTGCTGACAAGCGGCAAGCTACCCGAATATCTTGCGGATATTGACCGACGGGCAGAGGAACTTTTTCTTCGGCTTGCAAAACAAATGGCAGAAGCAGAGGGAATTACGGAAAAACTGAAAGCCAGCAACCAAATGGAATGGGTCAGACAAATGAACAGCATCCGAAACCGAGCTATGGAGATCGTAAATACAGAACTGATTTTCGCATAAGGATATATGACCAAGGGCGGCAGGGAGTACCAACTCTCTGCCGCCTTTTCTTGTATTCGCAGCAATTATGTAAGAATATTCCAAGCACAGCGGAAGCACCGAAGCCCGATGGGGAACAGGAGAATCAGTACACAGCACACAATCCCGAAGCAGCAAACAATAATTGCACATGGAAGTCTAATCCAAGTGCATCTGCTTTCGCCCGCACGATGTTGAGATTTATCTGGCACTCCAGAACAATAGAATGTGGTATTGCCACCCCAGCAGCCTGCACCAGCTTGTGAGCGCGGTCTTTGTCCATGCACAGAGCAGACGCCAGTACGCCGCACCCCACAAGAGGAATGCCCGCCAATTCAAAAAGGCCCTGCACCGTCCCATCCTCTCCATTCTGACCATGAAGGACGGGAAAGGCGGCGCCCAGACGAATCTTCTGCATAGCCCCCTGTCCAAATACCAGGAGAGCCGATTCGCTTCGGTTCGAAAACACCACGGCGGGAGTGCAGATTTCTGGGTCAAACCAAGTGTCATTTTTGATATTTTCAATCGGCTCGGTGTAGGAATACCAGTCGCCCATTTTTGATATGCCGACCATTACCGCTTCATATTTGCTGCTGTCCATATTCTGAAGCACAGCGGCTGCGGACTGGAGGGACACGCTATACTCCGGGGAACAGCCGCAAAACAAAACAACGATTTTCAATCTTTTCATTGCTCTGCCTGCCTTTCTGCCAAATATTCCTCCAAGCACAGCCCTTTTTCATACATCTCTGTGGCGGCCT
>CAKTMC010000021.1 GCA_934573735.1 uncultured Oscillospiraceae bacterium
TCGTGACACGGCACGTCTGGCAAGAGGATGTGGATGAGGCGGATGAGAATCGCTACAGGTATGATCTGAAAGACCTCATTTACACGACAAACCCGCTCCCGGCCTATGCCTAAAGCGGGTTTGTCTACAGGCTGAAAAGTGGAAGCAATTTGCTTCCACTTTTTGTTTACCAGTAAAGCTCCGGACGCATACTCGAGCAAAAATATGTATAGCCCAGCTCCGCGTCAAAATATGCGGCGTAGACACCGCCGCCCTGAACGAAATTCGCCTGAAACACGACGCAGGGCTCCAGTACCCGTTCGCCCTCAAGGAGCCGCCGCGCCGCATCCACACATTCCTCGGTCGGCGTGAGCATATATATAAACTCAAAGCTCTCCACCTCCTGATACTGCCCCGGCTCAAAAACCACCTCACATATGCTGTCAGGAAACTCCGGAGATGCGACGCGGTTCAATACGACCTCACCCACGCACATCCGCCACTCGTCGCTGAGCTGCGGACTTCCCGCCTCGACGCATATTATCTTTGCAAGCAGATATAATTCGTCAAAGTCAAGCTTCGTTTCGCCGCTGCTTTCATCGTCGATGCGCTCATTGCGGCATATCGCGGCGGCGCGCCCCGCCTCAATGTCCCCGGCTACCGCCGCGCGGAGCATTATCGAGAGATAGTCCGCCTGCGGGTCGTAGTCGGCAAGCGCGGGCGGACCGAGCGCAAAAAGCAGCACTAAAGCCGCAATTAGAGATATAAGCTTTTTCATTTCGTCTCCTCCTATACTGTGCGTTCAGTATAGCGGGAGAGGGCCGGGAAACTTGTCGCAACGGGGTTTTCCGGGAAATAAAAATATAAAAATCAAGCCCCGACTGACTTCGACAAAGCCGCGATCAGCCGGGGATAATAATATGCTGTATTAAACTCAAAACGCCGGGAGCAGTATCGTCGCAACGCCGCCGTTTATCGCGGCCTCGATGGAGTACATCGGGCGGTAAAAGCCCTTGGAGTCCGCGTCATAGACGATGCTAACCGAGAGGCACTGTATATCCTCGATGTCGCCCGATATCATAACGCCGCCGGAGCAGATGAAGTCGCCGCGCCGAATACGGTTTGCAAGCTTGTCGGCATTCATCGTGTACTCAGAGCCGAGACGGAGCATGGGGAAAAGCTCGTAGTCGAGGTACTCAAGCCGCCCCTTATTGAGACTGAAATTTACGCTTCCGTTATATACCTCGTCGCCGCTTTGCAGAAAGCTTGCCGTGAGCCTGTACTCGTTCTTTCCGGACGTCTCCTGCGTCATGCCATCGGGAACGGAGCGCCCAAGGCTCCTGATAAGCTCTGATACGCTCTCAAATACATCCCCCTCGACCACCGGACCGCCGCTGTACAGCGTAAGATTAAAGGAGCCGTCATTGCAATACCAGAGCAGCGCCTGCGCATCCTCCGAGCGGCAGAGCAGCACCGAGTCATATTCGTTCTTGTACGCCGCGTCGCGGGTGTAGCCGAGAGCGGAGAATATATTGTCCGCCGACTCGACGGCAGAGCCTGAGGGCATGACGAGCGCATACACATCGAGCCTTGAGGGCAGCTCGTTTTCGATGGCGCTGCAATCGACGTTTGCGCGTCTTGCGTTGTATGGCGCACCCGTCTCGCAGGGGAGATAGCCGTAGCTGCGCACAGAGTAGGAGATGAGCAGCGCCGCCGTCAGCGCGACCGGAGCCGCCGCCTCGACATAGTGCAGGATTCTTCGCCTGCCGCCGCAGTACTGCGGGAAAATCAGCCCCGCGAGAGCGCAGCCGAGGCTTGCTCCGAGCAAAGATAGAAGCGGACGGTCAAGATTAAAGGTCCCGCGCTCAAAAATAAGCTGAAGCAGATCGAGCAGCAGCGCATAGACAAGGGCGATGAGCGGAACAAGGGGCTGCACGCGCCGATGCCGGATAATGAGCGTGAGCAGCAGGCCGAAGGGGATAAATATCCCCGCCGTCAGCGTCAGTAGCTGCCAGAGGCTTACCCCGGTATCCGCAACGGTAGCAAATATACTGCGCAGAGGATAGAGATTGAAGCTCCCCTCGCCGCTGTAGCCCGTGGTGAACAAAATGAGACTCAGCGCGATGAGATACCACAGCATCACAAACCAGAGCACCTGCCGCCGGGGCGAGGCCTTACTGCGCTTGCGGGTGATGAGGCAGCTGATGAGAAAGATACCCGAGCACAGCAGCAGCGCCGATAGGCTGAGGCTTGCGTATGTATATAGATATGATCCGAAAGCAGACATAAGCTTCTCCGAACTTATAAAGTAATGCTATTCTACACCAAATTATATCGGATTTGGGCGAATTTAAGCAATCTTTAGATTTTCCCTTGAATTTTGGCGTATTGCACATAACAGCGCTCTACTTATATATACGTTTTCGGGGGCGTATTTGTTGCGGAAAATTGTCGGGAAAAGCATAAACAGCGATTTCTACAAAAACAGTCAGATAAATTTGTATATAATATACTTGAAAACCGGCGCGATGCCTTCATCGCGCCGGTTTTTCATGCTCTGCCTTTAAGCCCTCAAGCAGGGAATATGGAACCTCGAGCTTACCGAGCCCGCGGCCGAGCAGTATATGCTTTTTGTTTTCGCCGTGAAAATCACTGCCGCCGGTCTTTATAAGCCCGTATTCGTCGGCAAGGGAAGCGAGATATGCGCTCTGCTCCGGCGTGTAGCCCGTGTAATAGCACTCCATGCCGCGCAGCCCGTGCTGCATGCAGTATTCGATAAGCTCACGCAGCCCCGCGTCGTCGCGCTTATACTGGAAGGGATGCGCCAGCACCGGCACACCGCCTGCCTTGATTATAAGCCCGATGGCGCGCTCTATCGGGAGTATGGTACGCCCGACATAATACCTTTGCCCCTTTTCAACATAGCGGTCAAATGCGTCCTGAACGTCACGCGCAAGCCCCAGCTCCACGAGCATATTCGCAAAATGCGGTCTGCCTATGACCTCGCCGTAGCGCTCTTTCATGAGATCAAAGCTCACCGGAAGACCGTCCGCCGCCATGAGCTCCGCCATTTTCCGCGCGCGCGTGTCCCTGTCCTCGACTATCCAGTCAAGAATATGGTGCAGCCCTTCGGACTGCATGTCTATGTAATAGCCGAGCATATGAATTGAACTGCCGTACTTGGTGCTTATTTCGATACCGGGCACTATCTCAACGCCGAGCTCCGCGCCGCGCCGTGCGGCCTCCGCATAGCCGGAGACGGTGTCGTGGTCGGTTATCGCAATGGCGGCAAGCCCGGTTTTGTGCGCAAGCTCCACGACCTCCGCGGGCGTATAGGTCCCGTCGGAGGCAGTGGTGTGTACATGAAGGTCAATACAGCTCACTTGCGTATCGCCTCCATGAAGCCGTTTGCCGCTGCATATATGCGCTCCGGTGCTTCACCGATAAAGAACTCGCCGTTTTCGTAGAGAATACGACCGTTTACCATCGTCAGGCGCACGTTCTCCTTGGAGCCTGCGTAGACGATGTTTGCGGCGATGTTGTTGAGCGGCTGCATATTCGGGCGGCTCAGGTCGATAACGACGAGATCCGCGCGCTTGCCGGGGGCGATATCGTCACAGTCGGCAAGACCCATCGCCTGAGCGCCGCCGACGCAGGCCATCCTCAGCACATCCTCGGCCTTGCAGGCGGAGGCATCATTCTCATAGACCTTTTGCAGCGCCGCGGCAAGATACATCTCGCGGAACATATCAAGAGCGTTGTTGCTGGCGGCGCCGTCAGTGCCGATAGCCATATTTATGCCGCGCTCAAGCATTTTTGCGACCGGCGCAATGCCGCTTGCAAGCTTGAGATTGGAGGCGGGGTTGGTGATCGCCCAAAGCCCTTTATCGGCAAAGAGCTTCATGTCGTCCTCGCTCATCCATGTGCAGTGATAACCGCCGCCGCCGTACCTGAACAGCCCCATGCGGTCAAGCAGCAGGGGAGGGGTAAGACCGTAGCGCTCAATGCAGCCGTCAACCTCGGACTTCGTCTCCGCGCAGTGCATGAAGCAGGGCTCCTGATACTTCTCGGCAAGCCCGGCCATATACTCCATGCGCTCGGGCGAGGTGGTGTACTCGGCGTGTATGCCGAGACGGTAGGACACCAGCTCATGCAGGGAATTAAAGCGAAGATACTCGCGCTCGATGTTTTCGACGTCACGGTCAAAATTATTAAGCCCCGAGCAGATGACCGTGCGGAAGCCGCTGTCGATGTTTGCCTTGGCGTAGGCCTCGTTGTGGACGTACATATCAAAGCTTGCGGTGATGCCGCTGCTGAGATATTCCATGATGCCGAGCTGCGTAAAGAGATATACGCTCTCGTCGGTGAGCTTTGCCTCGTTCGGCCAGACCTGCTCGCTGAGCCAGCGGTCAAGCGGCATATCGTCTGCAAAGGAGCGCAGGAAGGTCATGGCGGTGTGGGTGTGCGCATCCTTAAAGCCGGGCATCAAAAGGTCGCCCCTGAGGTCGATCTCACGCTCAAATACCGGCATGTCCTCTTTGGCGGCGCCGACGTGGACTATAAGACCGCCCTCCGTCCAGACCTCCGCATCGCTTATCTTCAGCCCGCCCGAAAAGCTGAGCACGCGCCCGTTATAAAATCTTATCATGTCGCTTTCTCCCTGTTGTGTTTATATAAGTGAATAATATTTAATTTATTCTTGCGCACATCTCGTCGTGTGCAAGCAGCTCAAGCGTATCGTCCAGCGGCGCAAGCTCCGCTCTGCCGTAGCGCCGCTCCAGCGCCGTGGCAAGCAGCATATCGCAGAATTCGGGGTTTTTCGGCAGCAGGGGACCGTGGCTGTAGGTGCCGAATACGTTTTTGTAATGCGCGCCCTCCGTGCCGTCCTCACCGTTGTTGCCGTAGCCGGCAATGACCTTCCCCAGAGGCGCGACACCGCTTCCGAGCCAGGTCTTGCCGCTGTGGTTTTCAAAGCCGACGACCACACTGCCGCCCGCCTCCTCGGCGCAGCGGAATTTATAATTGCCTATCATGCGCGTCTTACTGCCTACGGTGTGAAGGTCGAGCGCGCCGATAAAATCACAGCGCTTGCCCTCGTGCGTCTCATAATAGCTGCCGAGCATCTGATAGCCGCCGCATATGCTCAAAACGGTCATGCCGTCGGCTATGGCGGATCTTATCTCCTGCGCCTTGCCGCGATGCAGATCCTCAAGCAGCACCTGCTGCTCAAAGTCCTGCCCGCCGCCGATAAAAACTATGTCAAAGCCTGCAAGATTTGCCGTCGAGCCTATGGGCAGGCGCGTGACCGTGCAGTCTATGCCGCGCCTTTCGAGGCGGCTTTTCATGCACATCACATTGCCCCTGTCGCCGTAGAGGTTGAGCACGTCCGGGTACATATGGCAGATTTTAAGCTCCATTATTTCACCTCATTCCCAGAAATCCGCGCCGCCGCAGTGCTTTATCAGCACCTCGCGCAGCTCGAGCATGGCGGTGTAGGTTGGCATGATAAATACCGGCAGACTCTGCTTTTCAAGCGCGCTGACAAGCTTTTCGTAGTCGCGCTCTATCTCGATATGCTCCGGCGCGATACCGGCATATTTAATTCGCACCGCCATATCCGGCGCACGGTCGCCCGAGACGATGATTTTATCTATCCGCCCGGCGAGGTCGGAAAGCAGCTCAAAGTCAACGTCCCATATCCAGGATATGTCCGTGCCGTCCGCGCCCCGGTCATTGAGGCATATGACGAGTATAAAGCGCTCCTTGACGTCCTGCAAAAACTCGACGACCTGATTGCAGCCGGCGGGATTTTTTACGAGCATCATCTTTGCTCCGCCGCCGAGCTTAAATTGCTCCATGCGCCCAAAGCCGCACTTGAAGCTGCTGAGCGCCTTGACTGCGGCGTCCGCCGAAAGCCCCATCTGGCACACGGCGGCGACGGCTCCGACGGCGTTATAAATATTGTACATCGCGGGCAGATTTATGTCCACAACGCGCCTCTCGCCCATGATATCCATGACGACGCTGCTTCCGTCGGCGCGCTGCTCGATGATCTCCGTCACGGCGTAGTCGGCGCGGTGGCGGCAGTAGCCGCATTTCGGGCAGCGGAAGCCGCCGAGATGCCCGTAGCTTATATAGTCGTACTCATATTCCGTCTTGCAGCGTATGCAGTGCGTCGCGTCGGAGATTTCAGACCTTGCGCGGCTCGGCGCCGCACCCTTTTCGATGCCGAACCAGACGACGGGGTTCGGAAGCTCAATTGCAAGAGACGAGGTCAGCGAGCAGTCGGCGTTGAGGCATAGGGTCGCCTCCGGTACTGCGCGCAGCCCCTCGCGGATATTCTCAAGCGTATGCGTGACCTCGCCGAAGCGGTCAAGCTGGTCGCGGAACAGATTTGTCACCACGACCACCTCGGGGCGAAGCTGAGAAAAGGCGCTTCGCGCGGCGGCCTCGTCGCACTCGATGACGGCGTATTCCTTCTTCGGCTTGCCGCCGAGCGTGCTGTTCATGACAAACTCCGTCGTGATGCCGCTTATGAGGTTTGCGCCTGAGCGGTTTGCAAAATAGCTGAGTCCGGCGTCGGCAAAGGCCTGCTCCACCATGCGGGAGCTTGTCGTCTTGCCGTTTGTGCCGGTGATGGCGACGGTTTTCACGCTGCGGCTGAGTATGCCGAGAAGCTCGGGACAGACCTTGAGCGCATAGCGGCCCGGCATAGCCGTTCCGCCGCGGTGCAGCACGCGCGATATAAAGCGCAGCAGCTTACATAGTAGTATTGCGAGAAATGCTCTGAAATTCATGCTTATCCTCCATGCGGATATTATTCAACGGTGACGGATTTTGCGAGATTGCGGGGCTTATCAATGTCGCAGCCGCGCTGGAGCGCGACATAGTAGGCGAAAAGCTGGAGCGGGATAACGCCGAGCGAGGGCTGAAGGATGAGATGCGTGTCCGGCACGGTCAGTATATTCTCGACCGTCTTTCCGAGCTGCCTGTGCAGGCTCTCCGTTGTCAGCGCAATGACGTCCGCGCCTCTTGCCTGCACCTCGACGATGTTCGACACCGCCTTTTCAAACAGCGGCGCGTAGCTGCAAAGCGCAACTACGAGAGTGCCCTCCTCAATGAGAGAAATCGTCCCGTGCTTGAGCTCTCCCGCAGCGTATGCCTCGGAGTGGATATAGGATATCTCCTTGAGCTTGAGACTGCCCTCAAGACCGAGGGCGTAGTCAAGGTTGCGGCCTATATAGAATACGGAATTGTGGTTAAAATAGCGCGAGGCGAGATACTTTATCTCCTCCGTGCTCGAAAGCACGCTTTCCATCTTCTCCGGCAGGGCAAGCAGCTCCTCGACGATGAGCGCGCTGTCGGAGGGCTTTATGCTGCCGAGCCTGTTTGCAAGCCAAACCCCAAGCATATCCAGCAGCACAAGCTGTGTGCTGTAGGCCTTTGTCGTGGCGACGGCGATCTCCGGTCCTGCCCAGGTGTAGAGCACATAATCGGACTCTCTGGCAATGGAGCTGCCGACGACGTTTACTATAGAGAGTATGCGCGCACCGAGCGCCTTTGCCTCGCGCAGCGCCGCCATGGAGTCAAGCGTTTCACCGGATTGACTTATGACGATGACCAGCGTCTGCTCGTCCACAAGGGGATCTGCGTATCTGAACTCCGAGGCGAGCATGACCTCAACGGGCTTACGCAGCAGACGCTCAAGGTTATAGCGCCCTACCATACCCACATGGTATGAGGAGCCGCAGGCGATTATGAATATTTTGGAGATGGAATTTATATATTCGTCGCTCAAAGATAGTTCTTCAAACTCGATGAGCTTGTTTTTGATACGAGGTGATATGGTTTTGCGAACCGCCTCCGGCTGCTCCATTATCTCCTTGAACATGAAATGCGCATATCCGCCCTTCTCGGCAGCGCTCACGTCCCAGTCAACGTGACTGTGCTCCTTCTCGACGGGCTGACCGAGAGAGTCAAAAACCTGAATACCCTCGGCTGAGACAACGGCCACCTCGCCGTCGTCCATATAGGAGATGTCGCGGGTATGCTTGATTATCGCGGTTACGTCGGAGGCGATAAAATTGCAGTCCTCGCCGTAGCCCAGCAGCAGCGGCGCGTCCTTTCTGGCGGCAATAAAGCTGTCCGGCACGTCGGAGCAGAGAATGCCCAGAGCATATGCGCCCTCGATGCGGTCAAGAACCTTATATACGGAGCCGAGGAGATCTCCGCTGAGAAGATAGTAATACTCCAAAAGCTGCGCGACGACCTCGGTATCGGTATCGGAGCAGAAATGCACGCCGCGAGAAATCAAGAAGTCTTTGATTTCAACGTAATTTTCGATAATGCCGTTGTGAACGAGGGCAATTTTGCCCTGCTCGCCCATGTGGGGATGAGAGTTTATATAGTTCGGCTCGCCGTGGGTCGCCCAGCGGGTGTGCCCCACGCCGATAAAGCCCTCAACGCTTTTGCCGCCGTCTATCATGGCGCTTAAAACCTTGAGCCGTCCCTTGGCCTTTTTGACCTGAAGCCCCGCGCTTTCCGACATGACGGCAATGCCCGCCGAGTCGTAGCCTCGATACTCAAGCCGCTCCAGCCCATCCAACAGAATGGGCGCTGCCTGCTCATGACCTGCAAATCCGACTATTCCGCACATATAGTGTTCGCCTCTTTCTTATTATAAGCTTACATAATTTTTAGGGCTCTCACATTGGGGAGCTGGAAAAACGACAATAAATTATACCACGCCCGGAGGCGTGGGACAAGAAATATATGCTTGCAGATTAAAATTTCCCGAAAAAAACAAAAAGGAACGGGGGAGAACCGTTCCTTTTCGCTATATGGTTGAGGACAAAATGAAAAAGATGAAAAACTGTTACTTGCGAGTATAAATATAAACTACAGATGTTTCATAAAAAACCCTATATTTGTTACAAAAATATTAAATGGGCAAATTTTAGTCAAAGGCGATATTCCAGAGCGTATCTGCCGGGATTTCCCGGTCAAGGGCAATGTATTTTTCGCCCTCTTTATCCGGCGTAAAATACTGCGAGGACTTTGCGCCGAGCATATACGCCGCGGCCGAGGCATAATAATTGCGCTGCTTATCAGGGCATATGAGCTCGCGTATAATGCAGACATCGCCCTCAAGATACGCCGCCGCAAGCCCCTCCGGAAGCCTTATCAGCGCCCCGCCGTTACACTCGCAGAGAGCCTGCAAAAGCTCTGCGCAGCCCTCGCTGATGCGAAGATGCGGGACGGCGGCAAGAAGCGCTTCGCGCCGGGTATTGTACTCGTGGGCAGGTATTTTCACGCCCTCCGCGCCGAAAGCGGCGGGAAGCCTGTCCTGCCGGCGGCGAAGAAGATAGCGGGTGCCTATAAGCTTTTCATACCATGGGTAGAGAGAGTCCTCTGCGGGCAGAGTGCATATGATCTCCGCGCCGAGCTCTCGCGCAGCGTCCGCCGCCGCCTTGGAAAGCGCCGCGCCCATGCCAAGCCCGCGGCAGCTTTCGTCCACGGCTACGGCGTAGATATAGCCGAGCTTGCGGCTTTTTGCGCCCTCGGCAAGCTCCATGATAATTGCGTATGCCATGCCGACGGTCTTGCCGCCGCGCTCCGCCGCAGCTCCCGCGCCGAGCCTTGGGAGCAGGGCGAAAAATGCGCCTATATAATCGTCGCCGTCTCCGAAGCAGCGCGCCCAGAGAGCGCTGAGCTCCGGAAAATCACGCCCGGCGACGGGGCGGATGATATAATCCTTGCTCATTCGTCTATCCAGCGCGCCGTGTATTTTTTCAGCAAATACTCCGGCTTATACGAAAGCTTTGAGGTTCTGAGGGACTCAAGCCCCATATCGTCCTCGCGGTTGATGTATTTTAGCTCCGGGTGCTTTGCCATGAGAAGCCGGGTAAACTCGCGGCAGACCATGGGATATGCGCCGTTTACGTCTGCGCGCGCCTTTTCAAAATGCACGTCAAAGGTGTCTCGGCTTGCAAATTCGCCCATTGTAAAACCCATTATTTCGCCGTTGGCGTACAGCACGCCGCCCTCAAGCCCAAGCTGCTCAAAGGCAGCGAAGGCGCGGATTATCGCGTCATGCTCGTAGGCTATGCTGGGGTCGAGCCGTGCGGCGTTATCCTCCGACCAGACGGAGAGCATATCCATGCAGGCGGGGATGAGCTCGCGCGTCATCGGCACGAAATGCCAGTCGTACTGCGCCTCGAAGCGGTTGCAGTGGTTTTTCTTGCCGTGCAGCGCCTTGCCGGAATAGGTGGAGAGCTTTTCGGCAAGGTATATATAGTCGGCGTTGTCCGTGTCCTCGCTGTAGCTGAAGCGGCCGGGGTACTCCGCCTCGAGCAGGGCGCGGTGCTGCTCGGTGATGCCGCGCAGACAGAAGGGGTAGCCGCGCCAAGCTGCAAACTCGCGCAGAAGCTCTATCGCGGGGCGAAGCTCACCGGTGCCTATGGGGAAAACGAAGGTCGGCTTGCCGTCATAGCGGAGCTTTGTGAGCATACGTCCTCCGCAGCGGGCGACAAGCTGCTTGAAGTGCTTGTCCCAGATGTAAATATTGCCGAAGTTGTAGTCGGCGCTGGGGCTGTTCTCGCTCATGACGATTTCGTCCACCCAGGACTTATCGGAGAGCTTTATGGGGCAGAAGTTTATCATGGGAACCTTTCTTGTTGATGCAGTAGTATTTGAATTTTTGCGGGGGGGGAGTTTTATGCATCGATTTTTAGAATTTACTGATTTGGAATGAACGGGGTGCGGGGTCTTACACTGGCAATAGTCCGGCTCTGGCGCCCCCTTTCCCCAGTGTGCGCACTGGGGACTTCCCCCTAAAGGGGGCAGCGCCCTGCGGGGCGGGGGAGGGGACAAGAGCGAATTATACTAATATACGTTACATTCCTCGCGGATGGCTTCGCGGAGGGCGACTAAATCCTCAAAGGCCTGCGGGCGCTTTGAGGGGTCACGCAGCAGGGCGGAGGGGTGGTAGGTCGGCATGATGCGGCGGCCGTTTATCTCAAACCATGTGCCGTGATCCCGCGTGACGAGAATTTCCGGCTTTATCATCGCCTTTGCCGCGATACGGCCGAGGCAGACGATAATCTTCGGGTCGACAAGCTCTATCTGCCGGTCAAGCCATGCGCGGCAGGCCTGCTGCTCCTGCGGCTCCGGGTCGCGGTTGCGCGGCGGGCGGCATTTGACGATATTTGCAATATAAACCCTTGAGCGGTCAAGGTCAATAAGCTCAAGCATAGTATCCAGAAGCTGACCGGCAGGACCTACAAAGGGCACGCCCTGAATGTCCTCCTGCTCGCCCGGCCCCTCGCCGACGAGCATTATCTCCGCGCTCTCGTTTCCTATGCCAAAGACAAGATTTCGGCGAGTTTTACACAGCTCACAGCGCGTACAGCCGCTGCACTCGCTTTTTAGCTTTTTCCATGCCTCCATATCTATTCCTCCGTGCCCCGCGCCAGCGTAAGCAGCAGCTCACGGCGGTTATTGGCGGGGTATTCCATCACATAGTCGAGCAGAAAGCGCAGCATATCGCCAAGCTCCCTGCCGCGCAGACCAAGCTCTAAGAGATCGTCTCCGCTGACTGCCAGATGCTTCATCGAAAAGCACTCGCCGCTTTTGAGCAGCATACGCAGCTCACGCATACTGCTGCCGCCGGTGAAGGCATCCCAGCACTGCGCGGCGCAGCTCACGCTGTCCACGCCGTACTGACATAAAAAGCGCTTCCAGGTCACGCTGTCGGCGGGCTTGGGCTTTTTTACGAGCAGGGCGGCATCCGAGCAGCAGCGAATTGTCCTGCTGTCAAGCCGCAGGGCGCTTAAAAGCTCCTCGGCGGAGGAGATGCAGCCGAATTTCTCAAGCGCGCAGCAGAGCGCCGCCCAGCGCGGCATGGCCTTTCGCGGCAGAGTCCTGAGCCGGTGCAGCCGCCACGGCTCCGGCATACGCTTTATCAAAAAAACGTCGAGCAGACCGAGCTCAATGAGAGTATATACCGTTTCGGGCGAAGGCGTAAGCAAAATTTTCTCCACCTCGTCGCGCACTCGCTCCGGGGCGAGGCTTGCGGCAAGGGGAGCCTTTTTCTTTATCGCGGCAAGCGTCTCTGCCTCTATCTCAAAGCCGAGCCGCGCCGAAAATCTCAGCGCGCGGAACATACGCAGCGCGTCCTCCTCAAAGCGGAGCTCAGGATATCCGACGCAGCGGATCATTTTATTTCGGATATCGTCAACTCCGCCGAAGGGGTCTGCAACCAGACCGTCGGGCGGGAGCGCGATTGCGTTCATCGTGAAGTCGCGGCGACTGAGGTCGGTCGTAAGGTCGCCGACAAAGCTCACCGCGTCCGGGTGCCGGTGGTCGGCGTATGAGCCGTCACTGCGGAAGGTCGTGACCTCGACAGAGCGGGAATTGACGCAGACGGTGACGGTGCCGTGCTTTAGCCCCGTGGGGCGGGAGCCGGGGAAAATCTCAAGCGTCTGCTCGGGAAGGGCGCTGGTACACACGTCCCAATCCTGCGGCTGAACGCCGAGTATCATATCACGCACGCAGCCGCCGACGAGATACGCCGCATGACCGCGTGACTGGAGAGTGACAAGTATGTGCTTGACATATTTCGGAGGGCTTATATTTGCCATATACTCACCCCGTAATTAAAGATAGTATGCGCTGTGCAGAAGATTTGCTTGCAAAGGAACTGAATGGGTATTATAATACCAACGTTGGTTTATGCCCGTCCAATATCATTTTAACATTTACCGGCGGCAACATCAAGAGATAACCACGTTTTATAACCACGTTTTGGAGCGATCTTTATGATAGAGTTTGATAACTTCTTATCTCCCGGAAGAAAGGGATACCTTGTCGGCATCGGCGGAGTTTCCATGTCGTCGCTGGCGGAGGTGCTCAGCGGCATGGGCATCAGCGTCGTGGGCTCGGATATGAACGAGAACCCGAACGTCATGTCTCTGCGCGCACACGGCATACACGTCCACGTCGGTCATAGAGCCGAGAACATCACGGAGGACGTGGAGTTTGTAGTGCGCACGGCGGCGGTGCATGATGACAATCCGGAGATAGTGCGCGCCCATGAGCTGGGTATTCCCGTATTTGAGCGGACTCAGGCCTGGGGCGCGATATCCAAGGGCTACAGCAACGCCCTCTGCATTTCCGGCACGCACGGCAAGACCACTACGACCTCGATGTGTACCCATATCCTCATGGCTGCCGACCGCGACCCGACCGTTATGATAGGCGGCACACTGCCGCTTCTGAACGCCGGTCACCGCGTAGGGCGCGGCAATACCATAATTATGGAGGCCTGCGAGTATTATAACTCCTTCCTCTCCTTCCATCCGACCGTCGCCGTCATACTCAACATCGAGGCCGACCATCTGGACTTCTTCAAGGATCTGGCGGACGTGCAGAGCTCGTTTAGAAAATTTGCTCTGCGCACACCGGAGGACGGCTGCATCGTCGCAAACGCCGAGGATCCCAACACCATGAAGGCGCTTGAGGGCGTGCAGCGGCGCGTCATCACCTTCGGTCTGACCGATAAGGCGGACGTATATGCGGAGAATATTCAGTTTGTCGGCGCAAATTCGAGCTTTGACATCATGTATAAGGGGCAGAAGTTCACGGATGTGACGCTGCACGTCCCCGGTATGCACAACGTCAAGAACGCCCTTGCAGCGACCGCCGCGTCCATATGCCTCGGCATTCGCCCCAACGCCGTCAAGTACGGTCTGGCGGGCTTTAACGGCGCGGGTCGGCGCTTTGAGTTTAAGGGTAAGTATAACGGCGCGGACGTGTATGACGATTATGCTCATCATCCGGGCGAGCTCAAGGCGCTGCTCGACACGGTGGAGCACCTGAACTATAAGCGCTCCATACTCGTTTTCCAGCCGCATACCTACTCGCGCACAGCGGCGCTGCTTGAGGATTTTGTCAAGCAGCTCAAGCGCCCCGACGTGTTGTTTCTGGCGGAGATATATGCCGCGCGCGAGAAGAATACCATAGGCATCTCCTCGGCGGATCTTGCCGCGAGGATAGACGGCGCGCGCTTTTTCCCGACCTTTGACGGGCTTGAGCAGGCTCTGCGCGAGACGCTGGAGCCGGGCGATATCGTCCTGACCGTCGGCGCGGGCAATGTGTACAGAATAGGCGAGGATATACTTGCTGACAACAAAGAGTAATCAAAAGAGCCATCCGCAAGGGTGGTCTTTTGTCTAAAGCCGGCCAAATGCCGGGTTTGGACGGCATACGGGAGGACTAAAAATCTAAAATATAACATGGAGGGAAAAACATGACTGATTACAGAAAAATGTATGAAGAGAAGCTGACAACTGCCGATGAGCTCGCTGCGCGTGTTGAGAGCGGCTGGAGCATCGGCATGGACACCTCTGCGACTGCGACGCCCGAGATAATTTCCGCCATAGCGCGCCGCGCGGCGGCGGGGGCGGTCGAGGGGCTGACGGTACAGACCATGCTTGACTCCTACCCCTTTGAATTTTACGCCGACGACTCCCTGCGCGGGAAAATGACCGGTCTTTCATGGTTTTCGAGCGGCGGTGCGCGCCGTGCGGTAAACGGCGGCTGGGCGGATATCATTCCCGCGTACTACCGCGACATCCCCAAGATAATCCGCGCAAATTATGAGTATGACGTGGTGCTGCTTTCCGTCTCGCCCATGGACAAGCACGGCTACTTCAGCCTTGCCACCGCAAGCTCCTATATCGAGTCTCTGCTCGACAAGACGAAGCGCGTGTTCATCGAGGTCAACAGCTTCCAGCCCCGCGCGATATGCGGCGGTCAGATACACATCAGCAGGGTTGACGGGCTTATCGAGCACAACATCCCCCTGCCGACCATGGCTCCCACGAAAATCGACTCCGTCAGCGAGACGATAGGCAATCTCATCGCCGAGCAGATACCCGACGGCGCCTGCATACAGCTCGGCATTGGCGCGATACCCGATGCGACAGGGCTTGCGCTCAAGTCGAAGCACGACCTCGGCATACACACGGAGCTTTTCACCGACTCCATGGTCGAGCTTCTTGAGTGCGGCGCGGTCAACAACAGCCGCAAGCAGATTCATCGCGGCCGCACGGTCACGACCTTTGCCTTCGGCTCACAGCGCATCTATGATTTTATCGACGATAACCCGGGGATAGAGCTTCTGCCTGTCGATTACGTCAATGACCCGGCGGTCATCTCTCAGAACGACAACGTCATCTCCATAAACTCCGCCATCGAGGTCGATCTCTTCGGTCAGGTCTGCGCGGAAAGCATCGGTACCAAGCATATGTCCGGCTCCGGCGGTCAGATAGACTTTGTGCGCGGCGCCTGCCAGTCGAAGGGCGGCAAGAGCTTTATCGCCTTTGCCTCGACCACGAAGGGGACGATAAGCAAGATATGCTCGACGCTGACGCCCGGCGCGGTCTGCACCACCAGCAAAAACGACGTTGACTATATCGTCACCGAGTACGGCATTGCGCATCTGCGCGGCGAGAGCCTTGCGTCCCGTGCGCGCCAGCTCATCTCGATAGCGCATCCCGATTTCCGCGACGAGCTTCTTTTTGAGGCGAAAAAGCGCGGCATAATGGTTTGATTTTTAAATAATTTACTATGACCGCCCTTTTGGGCGGTCATTTTTTGAGCAAATCAGCGTCTCCAGAGGGCGCGTAAAAATTTTTGAAAAAAATTAAAATTAGCTATTGACTTTAGCACCTAAAAGGAGTAAAGTGTTCACATCAACAACGGAGGCAGAAACAATGAAGGTTAATTGCTTCGCAATTGCATACGGCTATTACTATTACTTTATGATGAAAAGTAATAGCGTTTCGTGCTGCGATAAATTGCCCGATGTTTGATATTTTAGCTGCTTTTAGGGCGCCGCACGAACGCAAGTTTGTGCGGCGTTTTTATTTTTCCGTTGTGAGCCAAAAAAGGAGATTTGAACAATGAAAAACCTGAAAAAATTTACCGCTGTTCTTTGTACTCTCGTAATGCTGCTTGCGCTGTGCGCCTGCGGCAACAGCTCCGCTCCGGCTGCAAGTCCGAGCGCGGCTCCCGCTGCCGAGGAGAGCTCCGCCCCCTCCGAGGAGGTATCTGCGGACAAGACCTTCGTGGTCGGCATCTGCCAGCTCGTGCAGCACGAGGCGCTCGACGCTGCGACCGAGGGCTTTAAGCAGGCTCTGACCGACAAGCTCGGCGACAAGGTCACCTTCCAGGAGGGCAACGCCTCCGGTGACCCCGCCACCTGCTCCGTCATCGTAAACCAGTTTGTCTCCGACGATGTGGACCTCATCATGGCGAACGCAACTCCCGCGCTGCTCGCGGCAGTCGCTGCTACCAATGAGATTCCCATCCTCGGCACCTCCGTCACCGACTACGGCTCCGCGCTTGAGATAAGCGACTGGACGGGCGCTACCGGCTTCAACGTCTCCGGTACCTCCGACCTCGCCCCGCTTGACGGTCAGGCCGCGATGCTCAAGGAGCTTTGCCCCGACGCGAAGGTCGTAGGCATCCTCTTCTGCTCCGGCGAGCCCAACTCCAAGTTCCAGGCCGACACCATCACCCCGATGCTCGAAAAGCTTGGTCTTGAGGTCAAGAGCTTCACCTTTGCCGACTCCAACGACGTTGCAAACGTCGCCGCCACCGCCTGCGCCGAGTGCGATGTGCTCTACATCCCGACCGATAACACCGCCGCCTCCTGCACCGAGGCAATCAACAACGTGGCTCTGCCCGCCGGTGTCCCCATCATTGCCGGTGAGGAAGGCATCTGCCGCGGCTGCGGAATTGCAAGCCTGAGCATCTCCTACTTCGACCTCGGCTACGCCACAGGCGAAATGGCATACGAGATACTCGTTGAGGGCGCAGACCCCGCCACCATGGAGGTTCGCTTTGCACCTCAGTTTACCAAGGTCTTTAACTCCGCAAACTGCGAGGCTCTCGGCATCAGCGTCCCCGAGGACTACGTTGCTCTCGGCTGAGAAAAACAAAAAAACTCCTGTCAGAGGCTATTTAGTCTCTGACAGGTTTAACGGCGTTTATAAAATAGCTTTTAAGAAATAGCTTTTAAGGAGAAATTATCGTGAGTATTACGGCATATTTCGCTTCACTTAGCCTGCTGAAGCTTGTAAAAAATCTGCCCGGCGGCGTTGCCCAAGGGCTTATATGGGGGCTTATGGCTCTCGGAGTGTACATCACCTTCCGTCTGCTCGACGTGGCAGATCTGACCGTTGACGGCTCCTTTACCACCGGCGGCGCTGTGACGGTTATGCTGATACTTGCGGGCGTTCCCGCGTGGGCGGCGCTGCTGGTCGCGGTGCTCGTGGGTATGCTTGCGGGACTCTGCACCGGGCTTCTGCACACGAAGCTCGGCATACCGGCGATACTTGCCGGCATACTCACGCAGTTTTCGCTGTATTCGATAAACCTGCGTATTATGGGCATGGCCGCGAATAAGGCGGTAAGCGTGGATAAATTCTCGCTTGTGCTCTCCTCGCGCAGCATCAGCGGAGCAATTGTCACCGGCGCGATAATCGCCCTTGCGCTCGTTTCTCTTTTCTACTGGTACTTCGGCACCGAGCAGGGCTCCGCGCTTCGCGCCACAGGCAGCAACCCCAACATGAGCGCCGCTCAGGGCATCAATGTAAACCGCATGAAGGTGCTGGGGCTTGCGCTGTCCAACGGCGTTGTCGCGCTCTCCGGCGGACTTATGGCGCAGTATCAGGGCTTTGCGGACGTGAACATGGGGCGCGGCGCGATAGTCATCGGGCTTGCGGCGGTCATAATCGGCGAGGTTCTGGCGCGCGCGATACTCGGCAAGCATCTCAATTTCTTCGGTACGCTGACCTTTACCGTCATCGGCGGCGTTATATACTACGCGGTCGTCGTTATAGTTCTGTGGCTCAGGCTCAACTCCAACGACCTCAAGCTCTTTACGGCTATCATAGTTGCAGTGTTCCTCGCGGTGCCCTATCTCCGGGCAAAGCGGCTCAATTCCTTCGGCAGACTGAAAAGAAAGGCGGCGGACAAGGATGCTTGACCTCATAAACATACATAAAACCTTTAACAAGGGCACTATAAATCAGCGCATCGCGCTAAACGGCGTAGACCTGCACCTTGACGACGGCGATTTTGTCACCGTAATCGGCGGCAACGGCGCGGGCAAGTCCACCATGCTCAACGCAGTGGCGGGTGTGTGGCCCGTGGATGAGGGACGCATAATTCTCGACGGCGAGGACATCACCGCGCTGCCCGATTATAAGCGCGCGGCAAACATCGGCCGCGTATTTCAGGACCCTATGATGGGAACCGCGCCCAATATGCAGCTTGAGGAAAACCTTGCCCTCGCAATGCGCCGCGGCAAGCGCCGCGGGCTGCGCTGGGGCGTTACCAAGGCGGAGAGGGAGGAGTACCGCGAGAGGCTGCACGGGCTTGGTCTCGGGCTTGAGGACCGCATGACGGCGAAGGTCGGTCTGCTCTCCGGCGGTCAGCGTCAGGCTCTGACGCTGCTCATGGCGTCTCTACAGCGCCCGAAGCTGCTGCTGCTCGATGAGCACACGGCGGCGCTCGACCCTGCGACTGCGGCGAAGGTTCTGGAGCTTTCGGATAAAATAGTCGCCGAAAACGGGCTTACCGCAATGATGATAACGCACAACATGAAGGACGCGATAACGCACGGAAACCGCCTTATCATGATGAATGAGGGCAAAATTATCCTCGATATCAGCGGCGAGGAGAAGAAAAGGCTCACAAAGCGCGATCTTATGGATAAGTTTGCGGAGGTCGCGGGTATGCAGGTCGAGTCCGACCAGGTGCTGCTCACAAGATAAAATAAAAAACCTGCCCGGTACTGACATGGGCAGGTTTTTAGCCTGTAGACAAAGCTGCCGGCAATGTGTAGAATTGCATGGGGAGAGCGCAGAGAGGGGACGGGAGTCCCCTTTCTGCGTTCAATCCGAGCACATTCAGCTTCTGGGAAAGGCCTCAAGCAGCTTGCAGATTATCTCGCTGCAAAGGCGAAAATCCTCCTCCGCCAGCAGCTCAAGCCTTGAAACAAGCGCCGAGACGTCGTTCGTTTCTCTGCGTCCGAAGATTATCGCGTCGCTCGAGATCGACAGCACCGAGCATACGCGCTTGAGTGCTGCAAGCGATATTCCGACTGTGCCGCGCTCTATCGCCGAGAGACTTTTCGCTCCGATGCCGATAAGCTCCGAAAACCTTTCCTGTGTAAATCCCGCAGCCTCACGCGCCGTGCGTATATTCGCGCCAATCAAAACATTTAGTTCTTTAAGCTCTTTCTTTTCTGCCATTTCAATTCCACCTTCTTGGCATTAGTTTATGAAATGAACATCTTGACATGAACACGTTAATTGCATTATAATGGGTAATGCTGTTAAAGCGATTTTGACGAGAATGCGGAAAAATTCAACCTCTACACATCCTCACTTAAACCGCGATTTTCTCATATCGCTTAAAATAAGCAGAGCGCTCCGGTGGCTTCACCGAAGCGCTGTTTTTGCTTTTCGAGCGTATTTTTTCGCCGGCGCTGCTATATATTATGAGTATATTATGTTATACTCATAAGGGGAGAGCCACCATGAACAAAGACCTAAAAAGCATCGAGTGGAAGCCGCTCATTATCGCCATCGCCATACCTCTTGCCGTCGGCGGGGCGGCCGCGATAATCACACACGGCGGCTTTGACGATTACGGCGCACTGCATAGACCGCCGCTCTCGCCGCCCGCGTGGCTGTTTCCCGTGGTGTGGACGCTTTTGTATATCCTGATGGGCATAGGCTCCTATCTCGTCTACGTCTCGGACAAATATCCTTGCCGCGTCGAGCGCGCGCTCACGGTCTACGCCGTGCAGCTTGTGATGAACTTTTGCTGGACGCTGCTTTTCTTTAGCCTCAGGCTCTATTCCGCCGCCTTTGTCTGGCTCGTTTTACTCTGGCTTGCCATCGCGTGGACAGCGCTTTTGTTCCGCTATATCTCAAGGACTGCGGCAGGGCTTTTGCTGCCGTATCTGCTGTGGACAGCCTTCGCCGGATACCTTAATTTGGGGGTAAGCATCCTTAACTGAGGGCGGCCGACAAATTACTTCAAAAATTTTTCGGCAATCACAAACAAGTGTATATATACTTCCAGCCTCCATGAAGAAAAGCCGGCGGCGGGCTTGTGTATTATTTGAAATTTGTCTGAAAATAGCGGGTTTTCCTTGCATCTCTCTGGACATTGTGCTAAAATACTAACGATAGTGCATAGGAGAAAAATGCGCTCATTTCCAGAACAGGGAGGGACGTATATGGAAAATAAAGCCAAGATAATCACGGTCGCCGGCAAGGGAGGAGTTGGCAAAACCTCTATCTGCGCATCCATCGTGAGACTGCTTGTCGAAAGATATCCCGACAAGAAAATACTCGCAATAGATGCCGATCCTGCCGTCGGTCTGTCCGTTGCTCTTGGCGTGGACGTAAAGCTGACGCTGGACGATATTCGTATGAGCATCGTGGACAGCGTTGAAAACGGAGAGACAAGGGAAGCACTGGAGCTTCTGAGCGAGGCGCGGTTCAGAATATTCGACGCGCTGGTCGAGATGCCGGGCTTCGCGTTCCTTGCGATAGGCCGTCCGGAGAGCTCCGGCTGCTACTGCAAGGTCAACTCCTATCTGAAGGAAGTCATAGGACTTCTGGCAAGCAGCTTTGACTACGTTGTGATCGATGGTGAGGCGGGAATCGAGCAGATTCAGCGCCGCGTGATGGAAAAGGTAACGCACCTGCTGCTCATTACCGACCAGAGCAAGAAGGGCGCCCAGGTCATCAGCACCATCAAGGACGTGGCGGACGAGCTTATCGCCTACGACAAAATCGGCGCTATCGTCAACCGCGTTACAAACCCCGAGCTTGCGGATCTTATAAAGGTCCCCGGCGTGGACGTGCTTGCGTTCATCCCGGCCGACAAGACCTTTGCCGCAAACGACATAAGAGGCAAGAGCGTTATGGAGCTTCCCGCCGAGTCTGCCATGCTTGAAGGCACCAAGGAAGCGCTGACCAAAATCGGGATTATTTAATATCCCGCGGATTTGTATTCATTGGGGCATATCCGGCGCCCCATAAAATAGAAAACTTAAAGAAGAGGTGTAACATTTGAAAGATCTTAAGCATTTGATCTACTTCGAAAGTCTGCTTGAGAACGCCAACAATGAACTGGTGCAGAAGGCACAGGCGGAAGGAAACCTCGCCCTCGGCTATACCTGCTACCACGTTCCCGAGGCACTGCTCAACGTAGGCAACTGCTTCTCGGTGCGTCTGCGCGCGCCGAACACCGGCTCCATCGACATCGCAACCTACTACATGTCCAACTACACCTGCGAATTCGCCCGTGCACTCGTAGAGCGCGGCATCGAGGGCGGCTACCAGTTCCTCGACGCTATGATAGGCGTTGACGCATGCTCCATGATGAACCGTGCAATGGAGCACTTTGAGATCCTGAAGGTCAACGATAAGCCCAACTTCTTCGTGACCCACTGCGACATTCCCTACAAAATCACCGACTACACTCTCGACTCCTACGTCAAGCAGATGCGTATCCATGTGCTCGACAAGCTGACCGAGGTTTACGGCGTGGATACCTCCGACGCCGCTATCCGTCAGGCAGTCGCAGAGCACAACGAGGTCTGCTCCATCGTCTCCGAGATGGCAGAGATGCGCAAGGCCGAGAACCCCGTTATCACCGGCTACGAGTTCCACGTCATCAACCTTGTCACCTACGTTTGCCCCAAGGCACTTATCCTGCCCTACCTGCGTGAGACTCTCAAGGAGCTGAAAAAGCGCAAGCCCGACGAGAAGTCCCCGTTCCGTGCCCGCGTTGCCATCGTCGGCTCCGAGATAGACGATCCCAGCCTCACCAAGCTCATCGAGGGCTGCGGCGCACTGGTCGTTTCCGACCGTTACTGCTTCGGCTCCACTCCCGGCCGCGAGGTCATCGAGCTCAAGGACGACGAGGATGCACTGCGTCAGATCTGTCTGCACGTCATGGAGCAGTCCGAGTGTGCCCGCTACATATCCGACGAGAAGGTTCTCCAGCGCCGCGTGACCGCTGACCGTCTTGCCAAGGAGTACAATGCAGAAGGCATCATCTACGAGCAGATGAAGTACTGCGACTACTGGGGCTTTGAGCGCGCTCTGGTTTCCCACATCATGCACGATGAGTACGGCTGGCCCGTCCTGTCCATCGACAGACTGTACAACAACGGTAACTCCGGACAGCTGCGTACCCGTGTTCAGGCCTTCGTTGAATCCCTTGAAATCAAGCGTATCCACAAAGAGGAGGGCAAAGCATAATGGCAAAGAAGCAAAAGATACAGTATCCCAATCCGGAATTCTGGAAATGCAAAGATGAGATAGACTGGGCTGCCCAGTGGGAAAACCTCAAAGAGGTTGGCGGCATTGCCTGGGATCTCCTCAAGGCTACCGACTGGAAGCAGTTCGGTCAGGATCGTGTAAATGATATTAAGGCCGACTTCGAGCGCATCAAGGGCGAGTACAAGGACTTCATGGCTCTTGACGCTGCCGGTAAGAAGGATCGCGTAATCAACGGTGAAAAGAGCCTCGGCCGCCTCTACCGCAAGGGCGCCATGGCCACCGTCCGCCGTGAGTGGCGCGGCATCAAGGACACCGCATACGACTTCTATGAGTGGGCTCGTATGTGGGGCATGCTCCTTATGACCTTCTCCAAGGACCTCATCCCCGCCCTCAACGGCGCACTGTACTACCGCTGGATGATCTCCTACTTCTGCTGCCACGGCTTCATGGATAAGAACATCATGGGTCTGCGCGGCTCCAACCTGCGCATGAGCCATCTGCTCATCTATGATATATTCCGCTACGTCGCAGAGAACCTCGTTCTCTCCGCCAAGGCCGACGAGAAGAACGGCAACAGCGGCGCTCTCAACCAGCGCACCGTTCTGTTCGACGAGATGACCATGGGTCAGATCATGGGCGGCTTCCCCGACCTGTACGGCTTCCCCCATCAGCTTCTCGGCGTGTTCCTCGTCTCCGAGATAGACCAGCTCACCTGCGTTCCCTACATCGATGCGGTTGAGTCCTACGGTCTGCCCTCCGACACCTGCCCCGTTCCCTCCTCCGAGTGCGGCGCACTGGTTATCGACGCTCTGCCGCACATGGGCTCCTGCTTCCTCTCCTCCTCCATGCCCTGCGACGGCTCCACCATGGCATCCTCCTACTACTCCCGCCGCTTCCCGAACGTCCCCATATTCCATCTTTGCTTCCCCGTCCGCTACTTGGATGAGGAGACCGTTCAGATGGGCGCCGAGGATATCAGAGCCTGCATAAAGTTCATCGAGGAGCGCACCGGCGCAAAGTGGAACTGGGATGCATACTTCACCATGATTAAGCGCTTCAATCAGGAGACTGCTTACGAGCTTCAGAAGTGGGAAGTCAACAAGTCTGCATACCCGCAGCTTCTCGGCCCCTGCTACGAGCTGTTCCGCAAGTGGAACTACGAGATGGACGGCGGCGCGGATCCTCGTGTCATCAAGACCTTCGAGAAGGTCAACAACATCCTGATGAAGGCCTACGAGAACAAGGAAGAGGCTTGGCCCGGCAAGATGAAGTATCGTGCTATCGTCTGGTCCTGCCCTGCTCACTACTATGCAAACTTCTCCAACTGGCTTGCTAACTGCTGGGGCGTCAACGTCCTGGTCGAGATGGAGTCTCTGAACTTCACCAAGCCTCTTGAGACCGAGGACAAGGAAGAAGCCCTCCGCGACCTCGCCCGCCTCTACGAGCGTATGGTTATGCGTCGTCACACCAACGGCGGCTACCAGAACGTCGTAGATGAGCTGTGGAAACAGTGCGAGGACTGGAACGCAAAGCTCATCATCATGTACCAGAACGTCGCCTGCAAGAACATGGCTACCGTTCAGGGCGTGCTGGACGATCAGGGCCGCGAGCGTGGCTACGACCTCATCTGGGTCGAGCACGACCTTATGGACCCGCGTACCGTTTCCCGCCGCTCCATGCGCGACAAGGTCAACGAGTATATGCGTACTGTCATGAAGGCAGAGCCTGTTGATCCGTCCCTGGTTGAGTTTGAGGACGAGGTCTGCATGTAAGACCGGTCACGGCTATATTTCTGCAATTTCCTGAAAGCTTTATAGGCTTCCGGAGTGAAGCTCCGGGAGCCTGTGTAAAAACCCTTTAATTCTTATTTGATAAAGAAAAATTAAACTGGAGGAATACATAATGAAATACTTTGGCGGCTGCGACGTGGGCTCCACCTACACCAAGGCAGTTATACTCGACGAAAACGGCAAGATGATAGCCGATACCACCATCCGCAGCAAGATAAACTCCGAGCTGAGCGCAATCGCCGCTATGGAAGAAGTCTGCAAGCAGGCGGGTCTGAAGGACTCCAAGGAGCTTTCCTACCTCATCGGTACCGGCTACGGCCGCAACAAGGTACCCTTCGCAGATGAAAACATCTCCGAGATCTCCTGCCACGCAATGGGCGTTCACGTGACTGACCCGAGCGTCAAGGCAATCATCGACATCGGCGGACAGGACGTTAAGGGCATCAGCATCGACACCGACGGCACTGTCAAGAACTTTGCAATGAACGACAAGTGCGCAGCCGGTACCGGCCGCTTCTTCGAGGCAATGGCACGCTCCTTCGAGCTTAGCCTGCCCGAGTTCTCCAAGCTCTCTCTGACTGCAAAGAACGTTATCCCCATCACCGCACAGTGCACCGTTTTCGCAGAGTCTGAGGTCATCACCCTCGTCGGCGAAGGCAAGCCCATGGACGAGATCGCAGCCGGTATCGAGATGGCAGTTGCAAAGCGCTGCTTCGTCATGGCCAAGAAGGCCGGCGCAACCGACAGCATCACCCTGACCGGCGGCTGTGCAAAGAACGACGGTCTGAAGGAAGCGATCGAGCACGTTCTCAAGCTCAAGGTCGTCAACCTCAAGACTGACCCCCAGCTCATGGGCGCTCTCGGCGCTGCCGAGTATGCTCGTCAGAAGGGTCTGGCAAAGAAGTAATTCTGCAATACTCCCTGCATATGCCGGAGTCTTCCGGCTCCGGCATATGTTCATATAACGAAAGGAGCATATTTCTAATATGTGCAAATTCTTAAAGAAACTGCTTAAGGTGCTTTGCACTACTGTCGGTATCCTGTTTGTCGTGTACTTCTGGAACCTTGACCAGAAGCTCCTCGGCTGGGCTTACAAGCAGGTTAACCTGATATTTGACCGCAAGAAGGTAGACCAGGTATTCTAATATATGGAGCTTTACAATTCTCTCATTAAGGATACCAAGGCGTTCTTTGACGGCAAAAATCCGCAGCGCTGGAGCTATAACGAGCGCGACTGCTGGACGGATCTGGGCTCGAGCGAGCTGGTTCTCCAGAAGGATGCGGCGTTTGAGCTGGGCGCAATGGGCAAGGGCTCGGCAAACTACGTGCTCTTTACCTCAAACTCCGAGCTTGTCGAGCATGACGAGGTCGAGCTTTACGGCGCAGACCTCAAGGACATCAAGGGCGACTGCGACTTTGCGCGCATAGTTCTTCTGCGTGTCGGCGTGCTGGACGAGGACGACGAGCGAGTGTACCGCACGCTCAAGGATATTGAGTTTGCCAAGTACCATGTATATCCCGAGGGCTACATGGTTCGCATGTCTCCCGAGAGCTATCGCGAGCAGGTTCGCGTCAGCAAGACTGCCATACGCAGAGGCATCAGCTTCAAGCGCATCGGCATGAGCTATATCAGGGAATACAAGAAGAACCCCAACGTGCTGGCGGCGAAGGTAATTTTCGTTACCGAGAAGGGCATGGACTACTCTGCTATGCAGAAGGAAGCCAAGAAGGCCAACGACGTCACCGGCACCCTCACCCATATTCTCGAGGGTCTGCCCACGGACTGCTCCGTGTGCGCGCTCAAGGATGTGTGCGAGGAAGTCGAGGGCATGAAGGAGCTGCACTTTGGTATCGGCTCCAAGGGCACCGACAATCATTGATATCTGCACTTATGGAAAGCGCCGGATTTTTCCGGCGCTTTTTTATGCTTATTTTCATCTATTCACGCATATATTTATATAGAATAATATATCGGGGGGGGTGGACTTATGCCGTATGAGAGCCTGCCGCCGGTGCAGAAAAGTGAGCGTGCGCACAGCGTCTGCATCGAGGGACGGGAAAAAATGAAAATACATGGCGTGGACGACGTTTCGGGCTTTGACGAAAACATGGTCGTCCTCTGCTCGTCACAGGGGGATATCACCGTGCGCGGTCAGGGACTGCACATAGAGCGCATCGACCTTGACGCGGGCTGCCTTGAGCTGCACGGACACATTCAGGAGCTGAGCTATGACGAGCCTGCGCCGAGCGGCGGCTTTTGGTCAAGGCTATTCGGATAGCGCATGGGGCTTAAAATATCCGAGCAGGCGAGGCTGCTTGTGCTTGCCCATGCGGGCGGCTGGCTTATGGGGCTTATATATGACTTGCTGCGCCCGCCGCGCCGGAGACTTACTAAGACATGGGCGTCAATGCTCGATGTGTTATTCTGTATTATTGCGGGAGCCGGAGCTTTTATGTTCGCTATGGGGGCGGGCAGCGGGCGGCTCGGCGTCTGGGAGCTTGCCGCCGCGCTCATGGGATTTTTGCTGTATTTATATACTCTCAGCCGATTTTTAGAGCCTTTGCTTGATAAAATCTGCGGCGGCGCGTGGAAAATTGCCGCCGTGCTCAAAAAACTTACAAAAAAGATTAAAATTTTGAAAAAAGATACTTCCAAAAACGAAAAGAATGTTTTATTATAAAGGATAGGTAATGAACACTAAAGAGCGAATACTGCGTATCGTCGCGGTGGCGCTGCTTGCCTATTCTCTGTGGAGCTTTGCGTCTGTGCAGCTTGAGCTGAGGCGCGCAAGAAGCTTTTCCGCAGAGCTGGATGAGCGGCTGTCGGAGCTTCAAGCCGAGAACTGCGAGCTTTGCGAGAAGCTGCGGCACAGCCGAGACGAGGACGCTATTGAAGCCATTGCCCGCGAACGGCTTGGTCTCGTAATGCCGGGCGAAATTATATTTTATTTTATATCAGACAGAGAGGATTAATTTATGGCGCTGGAAGTTGGGGCTGTTCTTGAGGGGAAGGTAACCGGGATAACGAAGTTTGGCGTTTTCGTTGCCCTGCCGGAGGGCAAGAGTGGACTTGTCCACATTTCGGAGGTGGCGAACGCCTTTGTCAACGACATAAACGAGCATGTTCAAATGGGGCAGACGGTCAAGGTGCGCGTTCTGAACATCACGGACGACGGGAAGATAAACCTGTCCATAAAGCGCGCGCAGGAGATGCCGCCGCGCCAGAGTAACTCGGAGCGCCTTGCAAGACCCAGACCCAGCGCCTCGCATCAGGAGCGTCAGGTCGAGAGCCGGGGCACGGTCAATCCCCCCACAGCCGACCAGAGCTTTGAGGACAGACTCAAAAAGTTTATGCAGGAGTCGGACAGCCGCATTGCGGATAACCGTATGTATTCCGACCGCAAGCAGCGCAGCCGCAGAAGATAAAAACAGCCGGTGCAGATCGAAATCTCGGTCAGCACCGGCGATTATTTTATTTATTACGCTCGGGGATTATATAGATAAACACGAGCGAGCTGAGCAGCAGCGCGAAGGGGTAGAAGAGCTTCGGGATAATCTGGAATGCCGAAACATCATAGCCAAGCACGGCCGCCTGAGAGATGGCGACGAGCATCTGCGCGCCGTAGGGGATGATGCCCTGGAACACGCAGGAAAAGGTATCGAGCAGGGAAGCGGTCTTGCGCGAGGAAATGCCGTAATCCTCGGCCATTTCCTTGGCGATGGGGTTTGCCATGACTATGGCGACGGTGTTGTTTGCGGTCGCAATGTCCATCGCACCGACAAGGAGACCCATACCGAGCTGACCGCCCTTTTTGCCGCGGAATACCTTCTTGATGCCGTAGAGCAGCGCGTCAAAGCCGCCGTGCTCACGGATGAGCGCGCATATCGCGGCAACGAGAATGGCGACCATCGTTGTTTCGAACATACTGCTTGCGCCGACTCCCATGTTTGCCAGAAGATCGGTCGCTGCGGTCGCGCCCGTGGCGAGCATGATAATCGAGCCGGAGACAATGCCGATAAGCAGCACGACAAAGACGTTGATGCCCGCAATGCCGCCTATGAGGACGAGCACATAGGGGATTATCTGGATGAGGTTATAGCCCGGAAGCTCCGCCGCCTGAACGTCGGCCTTGAACGTCAGGACGAGTATAAGAGCGAGGGTCAGCAGTGCCGCGGGGAGAGCTATCCAGAAGTTCTCGCGGAACTTATCCTTCATCGCACAGCCCTGACCGTTGCAGGCGGCGATGGTGGTGTCAGAGATAAAGGAGAGGTTGTCGCCGAACATTGCGCCGCCCATGACGGTAGCTATGCACAGCGGCAGGCTGTATCCGGAGGCGGCGGCGATGGGCAGAGCTATCGGGACGATGAGAGAAATCGTGCCGACGGAGGTGCCCATGGCGGTGGAAACAAAGCAGCTTATAAGAAACAGCACCGCGACGGAATACTTCGCGGGGATAATCGACAGCAGGAAGTAGGCGACGCTCTCGGCGCTGCTGCGGCCGACGACGCCGACAAATATACCGGCTGCCATGAATATCAGTATCATGGTGACGATATTCTTGTCGCCGATGCCGCGACCCATGAGCTCAAGCTTTGCATCAAAGCTCAATGCGCGGTTTTGCAGACAGGCGACAAGCAGCGCCACGAGAAAGGCTACAACGATGGGAATATTGTAAAAGCCCATGTTGATTTTCATTACATACTTAAAAATAATGCCGAGCCCGAGGTAAAGTACCAGAAATACACCTATGGGCAGCAAAGCTGCGGCCTTGCCCTTTTTCATATCTTGTCCTCCATGCGCGCAAAAGCTCCCGCCCTGCCTAAAAGGACGGGAGGCTTTGGTATTTGCCGTAGTAAATCGTTACAATTTTACCGTAAAAAGCGCGTAATGTCAAGGCTTAACCGTGTTCTACGATAATTCCACTTGTAGGTGTTACAATGATGTGTGACAGACAGATAGAAAAAAAGAGTAGCGAATAGGGATGGACTGTGTTAA
>CAKTMC010000022.1 GCA_934573735.1 uncultured Oscillospiraceae bacterium
AAGGGGACTCCCGTCCCCTCTCTGCACTCTCCCCATGCAATTCTATACATTGCCGACAGCTTTGTCTACAGGCTCAATCCTCTGTACGCCGTACAGAGGATTCTTTATAATATTTTTTTCTTTTTGAAGTAAATTATCTCGATTATTATGATAATAACGGTCACAACGATGACGGTAGGATATGCGTAGCGCCAGCGCAGCTCCGGCATATTGGCAAAGTTCATGCCGTACCAGCCGGTCAGGAGACTCAGCGGCAGAAACAGAGTTGTCACAACGGTAAGAATACACATTACCTTGTTTTGCTTTGCGTCAAGCTGAGCCTGGTATAGCTCGCGGAGCTGTATCACATTCTCCTGAAGCATATGCACATGAGACTCAAGCCTCACCGTTTGCAGCGCAAAGCGATCCCACTGGTCGGGATTGCTGATAAGAGCAGGGGAGTCGGAGATGAGATCCGCCATCGCGGTAAGCTGCTCATAGTAGCCGTTTAGCTCAGAGAGCTTGCGCCGGTGACGAGTGAGCCCCGTGAAGAAGTCACTCGGTATATCGTTTAAGAGAAGATCCTCCAAGCCGTCAAGCTCCTTCTCAAGATGCGAGAGATAGAGCACATCATTTTCGACGAACAGCTCAAGAAAGCGCAGCAACAGCTGAGACGGCGTTTCAAACTCCTGTAGCTTATGCGCCGCCGACTTTAGCCATTGCTTGAGCTCCCCGCCATCCTCAATGAAATACAGCCTTTCCTCGGTGAGATAAAAGACGAAGGACAAGGGCTCGCGCTGCTTTTCGTTCCGACTCGGAATACGCAGCGTTCCCCATATCCCGTCGCGGTATATCTCCGCCTTGCAGTAGCGTATCGAGCCGAGTGAGCGGAGCAGCTCCTTATGATGCGGAAATTTATCGCCCTCTGTGCGCAGCTCCTCGACAGTGAGAAGCGTAAGTATCGCGTTTGCCGTGCCGTGGGAGGTGGAGAGGAGAGCGCCGCTTTTGGCCTCACGCATATATTCTGTCATCGTGACTACTCCAATCTGAATTGCTTTTATAATTATTATAAGCTTTGTAAATTGCTTTTGCAATAAAAACGCTGCCCATTTTGTACGGACAGCGTTTTACGGCTTACATTTCGATAAGCTCATACTCTCCGGAGCCGATACCGAGTGCGGCGGCGGCTTCGATAGTATGTATTCCGTTGCGGCTTTCAACGCGCTCAATAAAGTGCGCCTTGCCGGGGTCATCGCTTGAGTAGACAAGGTCAATGCAGGCCTGGTCGATGGCGACAGGGTCGGTCGAGACAAGAATGCCGATATCAGCAAGGCAGGGATCCTCCGCCTCTGCGCAGCAGTCACAGTCAACGGACATATTCTTCATGACATTGACATAGAAAATCTTGCCGTCAAAAAATCTGATAACCGATGCGGCGGCATCCGCCATGGATTCGAGGAAGGAATCGTGGTCGGCAGTCCAGATTTTCTCCGGCTTACCCGCGCCGTGGATGTATGCCTTGCCGTAGGAGGAGGCACAGCCGATGGAAAGCTGCTTGAGCGCTCCGCCGTAGCCGCCCATCGGGTGACCCTTGAAGTGAGACAGGACGAGCATTGAATCATAGTTTACGATATTTTTGCCGAGATAGTTCTTTTTGATGCGCTTGCCGTCGGGAATGTCCAGCTCAAGGTCGGGACCCTCTGCGTCAAGCAGGTCAACCTTGAAGTGCTCGTTCCAGCCATGCTCCGTCAAAAGCTCAAGATGCTTTTCGGTCGTGTTGCGCTGACCCTCATAAGCGGTGTTGCATTCGACCACGGTGCCGTCCACAAGCTTGACCATAGGCTCCCAGAATTCGGGATGCAGGAAGTTCTGATTGCCCTTTTCACCGGAGTGAACCTTGACGGCTACTCGGCCGGGAAGCTCCGCACCTGCGGCTTTATAAAGCTCAACAACTTTTTCGGGGCTTATATCTCTTGAAAAATAGACCGTTGACTTCATAACAGTTCTCCTTTGCAGGATTTCGATTAAAATAGAGAATTATTTAGCTGATAGGTATATTATAGCGCATAATCAGCAAAACGCAAGAATTTGATTTTTAGAGAGCAATAGGGGAGTGACGGAACTAAAAAACAAAGGTTGTTTTGTCTATGTTATCTAAAAGATAGTGTACAAATGCTTGGTGCAGCTCGTCTAATGCGCTTTTATCGGCGTCGAATGCTTTGCTTGCGGCTTCAATTCTGTCCTGTAGTTTATCAGAATACTCGTCATTTAACGGAAGCTCCACGTCAGAAAAGTCCTTTTGCACGAGGCTTTGAAGCGTATGCGCATATTTATCTGCTCCAATTCTTCGTAAAGCCGCAGTTATGGATAATAGCTCATCAGAGCTCAACAGCTCTTGTAGCTCATCTATGCAGCGGAAAAACATAATGCACAAGGCCAGAGTTCTGTCCTCAGGAGAAAGCTCATTTGTTCTGCGCTCAAAAAACAACTGATAGAGCTTATTGTAATGCAGCGCTTTTGTCTGCTCAAGCCCGCAATTACCCTCAAGATAGAATTCCCTGCTCGGAGCGCTGTGCCATCCTCCGCTTGTTTTTATAACAATGCCGTACTTAGCCTGTCCCTTATCGGATATAAGGGCGTTTCATTCTGAAAAGACATCATCCTCGATGTAATACGCATTTGCACGAGGAACGTTCACTACAAGAGCTCCTCCGTTACGGAGTGTGCCGACATATTGCCCGTTGATGTAAATCCGGTAAGGCAAAAGGGCACAAGAAAATGCAGTCTTTCGACGAATAACAAATTGAATGGTATCCATATACATTCTCCGAAAAAGACGAATTTGAAATATAAAAAACATTATATCGCATAATCAGCAAAACGCAAGAATTTGCTTCAAGAATTTGATTTACGATAAACGCCAGTTTTTATTAACTCTAATCAGATTAAAAAAACATGTAATTTATCTGGTAAATTGATGTTGCGTTTCTTGAGTTTATCTGTTATTATATCATTGGTGAACAATGAACAATAATATATAAATAGCGAAGACGTGGATATTGGAAAGGAATTGTAGTTAATGGATGCTAATGTTTTGGGTCCGGTTGGCGGGGAATCCGTTGTTCAAAAAGTAATCAATATAATAACCGACGCTATTCTCTCCGGGAAAATCAAGCCCGGTGACAGACTGCCGCCTGAGCTTGAATTGATCGAGACCCTGCGCGTGAGCCGCAACACTCTGCGCTCTGCCGTTCAGACTCTTCGTGCATATGGTGTGCTTGAGGTGCGTAGGCCGGAGGGTACATTTGTCTGCGATCATGCCTCGCCCAATATGTTAAATCCCATGCTCTACAGCATCATTCTCTCCAAGGGTAATGCTTCCGACGATTTGGTCGGACTGCGCAATATGATTGATATCGGCGTATCCAAGCTCGTTATTCAAAACGGTCTTACGGAAGAGGAGGAGTCTCATCTGGAGGAGCTTTATGAAGAGCTTGTAAAGGAGCTCCGAGCCGAAAATCCGGATCTATGCGCAGTAGCAGAAGCAGACCTTCGCTTCCATGACGCTGTTGCAAGGGCGACCCACAACGAGCTTGCCGTGATGTTTAATCAGTTTTTGCTGAATATTACCGAGGAATCCCGCAGACGCACCATTCAGCATATTTTTGACGATAATGATATGGAATATCTTGTGGAAACGCATCGACGTCATCTGGATGCGCTTGAGAATAAACCGGGCTCGGACATTGATGAGGCACTGAACTTTAGTTATTATTACTGGAAACAGTCATATAAAATGTGATAAATCGACGAAATTTGTGAAAGTTGCAAAAAGCTATTGACTTTCGCAAATTGATATCATATTATCTCATTGTGCATTGGTGAACAATGAACAATGAGATTTTTTTTTATAAATTCAAATTCAATTAAGAGGATGTGACTACAGCATGGATCAGAAGGAATTAATCAAGCTGAAAAATACGGCAACAGAACTCAGGATCCGGATTGTGGACATGATATGGAAGGCTCAGTCGGGGCATCCGGGAGGCTCACTGTCGGTAGCGGATTTTGTTACAGCCTGCTACTTCAAGTACATGAAGCTCGACCCGAAAAATCCGCACTGGGCAGATCGAGACCGCTTTGTACTTTCCAAGGGACATGTTTGTCCCGCGCAGTATGCGGCGCTGGCAATGAAGGGGTTCTTCCCCATGGAGGTGCTTGACACACTCCGGAAGGAGGGCTCACCCCTGCAGGGTCACCCGAGCATGAACAAATGCCCTGGTATCGACATTTCTACTGGCTCTCTCGGACAGGGACTGGCCTGCGCGGTCGGCATGGCGCTTGCCGCAAAGATGGACGGTAAGGACTACCGTGTGTTTGCCGCCGTCGGTGACGGCGAGTGCAATGAGGGCGAGATTTGGGAGGCCTGCGGCACAGCTCATAAATATAAGCTCGATAATCTTCTTGTGTTTGTTGACTGGAACAATCTCCAGCTTGACGGCACCTGCGAGGAGATTATGCCTCCGCTAAGCCTTGCAAAGAAGTTTGAAGCCTTCGGCTTTGAGGTTTATGAGTGCGACGGCAACGATATGGCTCAGCTTATTGAGGTCATGGACAAGGCACTCGCCTCTAAAAACGGTCTTCCCAAGTGCATAGTAGGAAAGACCCTCAAGGGCAAGGGCGTAAGTTATATGGAAAACGTCTGCTCATGGCATGGCACAGCACCGAATGATGAGCAGTACAAGCAGGCAATGCAGGAGCTCAACGCGCTCTACATCAAAGAGGAGGCCTGAACATGGAGACAAAGAATATTGCGACCCGTGACGGCTTCGGTGAAGCCATTGTAGAAGCCGGTAAAGCAAACAAAAATGTTGTCGTAGTTGATATTGATATCGGCAAAAGCTGTAAGACCGGGGCCTTCCGCAAGGAGCTTCCCGAGCAGTATCTTAACGTCGGTATTGCAGAGCAGAACGGCGCAGGCGTAGCTGCCGGACTTGCCACCTGCGGAAAGATTCCCTTTGTCGTGACCTATGCCGCCTTCGGCTCTATGCGTATCTGCGAGATGATTCGCCAGGAAATATGCTATCCCAAGCTTAACGTAAAAATTGCCTGCTCTCACGGCGGACTTACTCCCGCAAATGACGGCGCAAGCCATCAGGCCATCGAGGATATGGGCATCATGCGTACCCTGCCGAATATGACGGTCATTATGCCGGCTGACTTCTATGCGGCAAAGGCATTGGTCAAGGCAGCCGCGGAATTTGACGGTCCGGTGTATCTTCGCTTTACCCGTGACGCTGTTCCCGTTATTTATGATGAGAGTACGACCTTTGAAATCGGCAAGGCAAAGGAGCTTCGTGAGGGCAAAGACATTGCTCTTATCGCAAACGGCGACACGGTACGTCTTGCCGTTGAGGCAGCCGAGAGGCTTGCAGCCAAGGGCATTGAGGCAAGAGTTATTGATATGCATACGATTAAGCCCCTTGATATTGACTGTGTCAAGGACTGCATAGATAACTGCGGTAAGATAATCACGGTCGAGGATCACAACATTATGAACGGTCTCGGCAGCGCAGTAGCCGAAGTCATTGCAGAGTCGGGGAAGGGCAGACTCAAGCGTATAGGCGTGCAGGACCAGTACGGTCAGTCCGCTCCCTATGAAAGACTTCTTGAGATGAACGGCATAACAGTCGAGAATATTGTCTCTCAGGCGGAGACATTACTTAATTAAAAGCTCGGGGAACCGAGTAAAATAAAAACATCAGCACAAGCCTCGGAAAAAGAAAGAAGAAAGAACAAAGAAGAAAGGAAAACACAAAATGAAGAAACTTGTTGCACTCCTTCTTGCCGCGCTCATGGTCTTTGCACTCTGCGCCTGCGGCAGCACCAGCGACACCCCCAACACCCCGTCTAATGACGGCAATGCACCCGCTGACAGCAGCTACCCCAAAATGGACATCATCATGACCTGCAACGGTCAGTCCGACGCCGCTAATGACTGCATCGGCGCAAATCTCTTCAAGCAGTACATCGAAGAGAAGTCCGGCGGCAATATCACCGTTACCGTCTATAATAACGACCAGCTTGCCGGCGGCGACATGACCAAGGGGCTTGAGCTCGTTGTCAACGGCGACGTTCAGATCGACATCCACTCCACCTCCATCATCTCCCGTCTGGATAACCGCCTCATGGTTTCCTGCCTCCCCTGGACCTTCGGAAGCTATGACGAGTGCGAGAATGCCTTCCTCGGCGGTGCAGGCGGCGACTTTGTCGCTTCTGTTCTGGCAGAGCACGGTCTCACCTACCTTGGCGCACTGCACAACGGCTTTAAGGCAATGACCTCCAGCAAGTGCCTTATCACCAAGCCCGCAGACCTCGCCGGTCAGAAAATTCGTACTCCGGGCGGCGACCTTTGGAACGGCTTCTGGAGTGCTCTGGGCGCATCTCCCCAGGCAATGTCTTGGTCTGAGGTTTACACTGCAATGCAGCAGGGCACCATTGACGGCCACGACAACTCGCTGAGCACCATCAACTCCGCAAACGTTCAGGAGGTTCAGCACTACATCACCATCTCCAACCACACCTATGAGGCATTTACTTGGACTGCTAACACCGCATGGTTTGACGGTCTTGACGAGAACACCCAGGCTCTTATCCGTGAGTGCGCAGAGCAGGCCTGCCGTGACGCAAATGCTCAGATCGTCGCTTCCATGGATGCTATCAAGGATAAGTTTATAAACGAGAACAAGTGCGAGGTCTACGAGCTCTCCGATGAAGAGATCGCAGTCTTCAAGGAAGCCGTCGCTGACGTAACCGCAAAGTACGCGGCGGAATACGGCGCCGAGGCTTGCAAGGCCTTCGGTATCAGCGCCTAAGGCGAGTTCATTGGCCACACATTTCCGGCATCTCCGTGTTTCGGAGATGCCGGAATCCGAATCCGCCCGGTCGATCCGGTGAGAAAAGGGGATCAATGTGAAAAAAACACTCAAATTTCTTAATGAGATAGAAGATAACTTCTGCGCGATAGTTCTGGCTATTATGACAGTTCTCGCCTTTATCAATGTAATTGCGCGCTATGTCTTCCTCGCTTCCTTCCCTTGGGTCGAGGAGCTTAACCGCCTTGGTCTTGTCATTTTGACCTATATTGGCGCTGCTACGGCGCTAAAGAAGCACGCACATCTCGGTCTGTCTATTGTTACAGACGTTTTGCCCAAGAAGGCGCAGCTTGTCGTTTCTCTGCTTGGCTGCGCGGCCGGTATCTTTTTCTGCTATATTTCAATAAAATACGGCTATAAAATGGTCGTCAGCGAATATCAGCACAATGTGCTCACTCAGGGCATGCAGTGGCCGGAATATCTCTTCGGTCTCTGGCTGCCGGTCGGCTGCGTTATATTGGCAATACGCTTTTTGCAGCAGGCACTTCATTTGATTATTGACAAGGAGGATAAAGAAGCATGAACTCAGCATTGATTTTGTTCGGTTCGTTCTTTATTCTGCTGTTTTTGAACGTCCCGATATCTGTTTCACTCGGCGTTTCCAGCATCCTGACAATACTGGCTTCGCATCTGCCTCTCAGCATGGTTGCAACAAACCTCTATACTGCATCCAACAAGTATGTTCTTCTCGCCATACCCTTCTTTATTCTGGGCGGCAACATCATGGATGTGAGCGGCATTTCAACGCGGCTTATCGATTTCTTCCGCTCTCTTGTTGGGCATACCCGTCACGGTCTTGCGATGGTCTGCGTCATTGTCGCATGCTTCTTTGCAGCTATTTCCGGCTCCGGTCCTGCGACCGTTGCGGCACTTGGCGCTATACTCATTCCCGCCATGAGCAATACCGGCTATGACAAGGCTACCAGCGCTGCACTTATGAGCACTGCGGGAGCAATCGGCATTGTTATCCCTCCCTCTATTACCTTTGTCGTTTACGGCTCCGTAACCGGAACCTCCATCGGTTCACTCTTTATGTCCGGTATTATTCCCGGAATTCTAATCGGTATATTTATTTACTATGCCATGAAGATTTCCTCTCGCGGCCGCGAGCTTGTTCAGATGCCGAAGGCAACGGGCAAGGAGCGCTGGGCTGCATTTAAAGACGCGGTCTGGGGGCTTTTGATGCCGGTAATTATCCTCGGCGGTATCTATGGCGGCATATTCACTCCGACCGAGGCGGCAGCGGTCTCTGCGATATACGGCTTTGTAGTCGGACTTTTCGTTTACAAAACGCTTAAGCTCAAGGACATTATGGTCATCCTTCGCCAGAGCGTGTCTCAGACCGCGGTTGTTATGTTTATTATCGGCTGCGCTGCCGTTTTCGGCAACACCTTGACCTTTACCGGCATTGCTGCCAAGGCAAGCGCCGAGCTGATTGCGATTTCCGGAGGAAACAAGTATATATTCCTCCTCATGGTCAATATTATACTGATTATTGCAGGCTGCTTCATCGACGCAAACTCCGCACTCTACATTCTCTGCCCGATTCTTTTCCCCATTTCGCAGAAGCTGGGCATCCATCCCGTCCATCTTGGCGCAGTCATGGTCGTAAACCTTGCGCTCGGACTTATTACCCCGCCGGTAGGCGTCAACCTTTTCACCGGCTGCGGCGTGGCAGGAATATCTCTAAAGCAGATGGTGAGCAAGATTTGGCCATTTGTTCTTGCGGTTTTGATAGTGCTTATCATTATCACCTATGTCCCCGGCATATCCATGCTGCTGCCTAATCTTATGGCAAAGTGATTTATGAAAGGAATGGTCATATGAGAGCCGGATATTTTGAAGCTGTCGGAGTTGCGTATTTCCGCGACGACTGCAGCGAGCCACAAATCACAAAACCGACCGATGTTAAGATACGCATGCGTAATTGCGGTATCTGCGGCTCGGAGGTTCATGCATACCACGGCAAGCACCCCTTCCGCATCCCGCCCATTGTCTCCGGTCATGAGGCTGCCGGTGATGTGGTTGAGGTTGGCTCCGCCGTCACAGAATTTAAGCCGGGCGATCGCGTAGTCGTCGAGCCGCATTACGGCTGCGGTGAATGCTGGTACTGCAAGCACGGTCTATACAACGTCTGCCCGAACAAAAAGGTTCTCGGCGCGGGCGATTGGAGCGGTGCGCTTGGCGAATATATAGTGACTCCTGAGCAAACCGTAGTCCATCTTGCCGACAATCTCAGCTACGAGGAGGGCGCGCTGATTGAGCCAGTTGCAAACGGAATGTACGCCGTGCGCAATGTTGATATAACGCCCGATACAACGATGTGCATCATCGGTGCCGGTCCAATCGGCATTGGCGATGCGATATGTGCAAAGCTCTGGAACCCGAAGCTTATGATCATTGCCGATATTTCGGACTTCAATCTTGAAAAGGCAAAGCTCATGTGCCCGGAGGCGGTCATCGTCAACAGCCGCCGCGAAAATCTTGAGGATAAGGTACGCGAGCTCACCGGCGGTGTGGGCGTTGATAAGACCTTCCTTGCCTTCGGTGACGAGCCTACCATTACTCAGGCCTGCTCCATCACCCGCAGAGCCGGTCAAATCATACAGCATGCCCTGATGGATGACGGCATCGGCTTCTGCTACCGTCTGCATCAACAGCACGAGCTGGACTTCAAGGCGTTTAATATGTATCAAAAGAAGGACTTTGAGCTTATCTGTGATGCTCTGGCAAGCGGTAAAATGGATTTGAGCCACTTTGTAAGCCAGCGTTATTCCATTGAGCAGTTCAAGGAAGCCATAGAAATGGCAGACAAGCGTCCCGAGCCTGTCTTGAAGGTAATGATAGAATTTTAAAAAACACGCGCTTCCGAATTCGGAAGCGCGTCAGCCTGTAGACAAAGCTGTCGGCAATGTATAGAATTGCATGGGGAGAGTGCAGAGAGGGGACGGGAGTCCCCTTTCTGCGTTCAATCCAAGCTTATTCAGGAGTTTTTTTGAATACTCCTGAATAAGTTTTCAAGGCGTCGAACTTTGTCGACGCCTTGAGACGCGCTTCCGAATTCGGAAGCGCGTGTTTTTGACCAGCAGCTTATTTCTGCTTTGCCTCGCAGTAGGCGCAGCGGAGGCTGCCGTCAGCCTCATTTTTGATGAACTTATGCTTGATGCCGCGTTCAACGGAGCTTATGCAGCGGGGATTTGTACACACTCTGTCGCTGATATAGTCTACGCTCTTGGTGCTGTCGCCGCCGTAGAGGAGCTTTAATATAAGCGCCATACGCATCAGCTTTCCGTTTGCGACCTGCTTAAAGTAGCAGGCGCGGGGATCGTCGTCCATGTCGGTGCTAATCTCGTTTACGCGGGGGAGCGGGTGCAGCACGGCGCAGTCGGGCTTTGCAAGCTTCATCTTCTCCGCGTCAAGAATAAAGCTGTCCTTGAGACGCTCATAGGTCTCAAGACTGTCAAAGCGCTCACGCTGAATTCTCGTCATATAGAGAATATCCAGAGAGGGGAGTGCCTCCTCAAGAGACTCGGTCTCCGTATAGGCAAGCTTCTTTGCGCGGATAACGTCCTCCTTGACGTAGTCCGGAAGCTTCAGCTCCTCGGGGGAGATGAGAACGAAGTGGATATCATTATAGCGGCTGAGCGCATTTATCAGGGAATGAACGGTTCTTCCGTACTTGAGATCGCCGCACATACCGACGGTGAGCCCGTCAAAGCGCCCCTTTTCACGGTGAATAGTCAGCAGATCCGCAAGCGTCTGCGTCGGGTGGCAGTGACCGCCGTCACCGGCGTTTATCACGGGGATACTCGCGCTTTCACCCGCAACCAGCGCCGCGCCCTCCTTCGGGTGACGCATGGCGATGATATCGGCAAGGCAGGACACTGTTTTTGCAGTGTCAGCTACGGACTCGCCCTTTGTGACCGAGGAGGAGGCGGGGTCAGTCACGCTCAGGACGTTTCCACCCAGCGAATACATCGCGGACTCAAAGCTCAGGCGGGTGCGCGTGGAGGGCTCAAAAAAGAGCGTTGCCAGCGTCTTGCCCTTGCAGCTTTCACTGTACTCGCCGGGATGCGCCATAATGTCCTCGGCGGTCTTGATAAGACCCTCGACCTCGTCGCGGCTGAGATCGGTAATATCAATAACGCTTCTCATCAGTTTTTCCCTATCCAGCTCTCGTCCGAGGGATTGTTGCGGAAGGCGATGAGCTTTTCAATATCCTCGTTCCTGATATATCCCTCTTCCGCTGCGACCTTTGCGATGCAGTCAAAATCGGTCAGAGAAATATTCTTGACCTTTGCCTCCTTGAGCCGGTCAAGACCCTTCTGCATACCGTAGGTAAAGATGGACACAACGCCGAGAACCTCGGCACCTGCCTCGCGCAGAACGTTGACGACCTCAATAACGCTGCCGCCGGTCGAGATAAGATCCTCGACTACGACGACCTTCTGCCCCTTTTCGAGCTTACCCTCTATCTGATTTTGACGGCCGTGATCCTTGGAGCCGGAGCGGACATAGCCCATCGGCAGGGACAGGAGATGCCCGGTGATAGCGGCGTGAGCGATACCGGCGGTGGAGGTCCCCATGAGCACCTCGACCTCGGGATAGTTCTTCCTTATAAGCTCTGCAAGGCCGTTTTCAACGTCGTTTCTTACCTCGACGGAGGTGAGCGTCAGGCGGTTATCACAGTAGACCGGGCTCTTGATGCCGCTTGCCCAGGTAAAGGGCTCCTCGGGTCTGAAAAATACGGCCTTTATTTTCAGTAAGTCTTTTGCAATCAGGTTATTAAGCTCCATTGTAATTCTCCTTATCCAACAAATTCTTTCACGCAGCGCTCGTATGCCGCGACCGGATTTTCGGCGGCGGTTATCGGTCTGCCGACAACGATATAGTCAGAGCCGATTTCCCTGGCCTGTGCCGGTGTCATGACGCGCTTTTGATCGCCCTTTGCGCCGTCTGCAAAGCGAACGCCGGGGGTGACGGTGAGAAAGCCGCTTCCGCAGCTCTCGTGAACCTTGCCTGCCTCGAGCGGGGAGCAGACAACGCCGTCAAGTCCTGCCCTTGCAGCGTTCTGCGCATAGTGTATCACAACATCGTCGATTTTTTCCTTGATGAGCAGATCGCGCTCCATGGTCTCCTGATCGGTGGAGGTGAGCTGAGTCACGGCGATGAGCAGGGGACGGGTCCCGTCGGGACGGGTAAGCCCCTCAAGCGCCGCCTCCATCATGGGGATGGTGCCCGCCGCGTGTAGGTTGCAGATATCAACGTCGAGCCTTGAGAGCACTGCCATAGCCTTTTTGACGGTGTTCGGAATGTCGTGCAGCTTGAGGTCAAGGAAAATCTTGTGCCCTCTTGCCTTTATCTGACGCACGATTTCGGGCCCCTCGGCATAGAAAAGCTCCATGCCGATTTTTACGAAGGGCTTTTTGCCCGTGAACTTATCCAGAAATGCATAGGTCTGCTCCGCGCTTTCAAAGTCGCAGGCGACTATAACATCCTTACCCATTGTGTACTCCTCCTATTATATCTGACAAATTATCTATGCCCAAGCTATCCATAACGCTCGGAAGCTCGTTTATTATATCGCGGCAGACGTAGGGATTTACGAGGTTTGCAGAGCCTATCTCCACCGCCGCTGCTCCGGCGAGCAGCATTTCTATGACGTCCTCGGCAGACTGCACGCCGCCGAGCCCGATGACCGGTATTCTGACGGCTCCTGCCACCTGATATACCATTCTCACCGCGACCGGGAAAACGGCGGGCCCGGAGTAGCCGCCCGTTATATTTGCAAGAACGGGTCTGCGCGTTTTGAGGTCAATCCTCATACCAAGCATGGTGTTTATAAGGCTTATGCCGTCAGCTCCCGCCGCCTCGCAGGCCTTGGCGATGGAGACGATATCCGTCACGTTCGGCGTAAGCTTTATGATAACAGGCTTTGTTGTAACGTTTTTTACGGCTTTCACGACCTCGGCGGCGCTGTCGGGGTCTGTGCCGAAGCTCATACCGCCGCCGTGAACGTTCGGGCAGCTTATATTGACCTCGAGCCAGCCCACCTGCTCCTCGCGGTCAAGCTTTTCACAGGTGTAGGCGTAGTCCTCGACCGAGAAGCCGCTGACGTTTGCCATCACCTTCTTATGAAAGCAATTTTTGAGCCTCGGAAGCTCCTCGGCTATGACCCTGTCAACGCCGGGATTTTGAAGTCCTACAGCGTTTAGAAGCCCCATCGGGCACTCGGCAATTCTAGGCGTGGGGTTTCCGAAGCGCGCGTCTCTTGTCGTGCCCTTAAACGAAAATGTTCCGAGGCAGTTAATGTCATAAAGCTCTGCAAATTCGTAGCCATAGCCGAAGGTACCGGAGGCGGGGATGACGGGGTTATCAAGCTCTATGCCGCAGAGCTTTACGCTCAATCTTCCCATAATATCTCCTCCTTTTCAAGCACGGGGCCGTCCTTGCAGATGCGTTTATATCCCGTGACCGTTTTGCAGGAGCAGCCCATGCACGCGCCGAAGCCGCAGCCCATGCGCTCCTCGAAGCTGAACTGACCGCTCGTTTTCGTCGCCTTGAAAAGCGCCTTGAGCATCGGCTCCGGACCGCAGCAGAAGAAATAGGAATAATCCTCGGGCAAGGCGTCGGTGACGTAGCCCTTGACGCCGAGCGAGCCGTCTATGGTCGTGACCGTGACCCTTGCGCCGAGCGACTTGAATTCATCAACGTAAAAGCTCTCGTCCTTGGTGTTAAAGCCGAGTATGACCGAGACGTTTTTCCCCTCGGCTATCAGATCCTTGCACAGCCGATACATGGGAGTGAGCCCAACGCCGCCGCCGATAAGCAGGGGAGAGCTGCCGCTCTTGCTTTTGTCAAAGCCGTTGCCGAGCCCGGTCAAAACGTCTAAGCTTTCGCCGGGCTTCATGCGGCTTAGCTGCCTTGTCCCGCTGCCGACCTTTTTATATACGAGCGTAAATGTTTCGTCGTCATAGTCGCAGACGGAGATAGGCCGCCTTAAATATTTTCCCTCGAGCCTGATGTTTACGAACTGACCGCAGCTGCTGATTGCCGAGGTGTCCCCGGCGAGGACGATTTTGTTCGCGCTGTCATTGAGCGGCTCGTTGGAGATTATTTCAAATAAACCTTGCTTCATCTTGTTTTCCTTAAGAATCAATGGTAGAAATGGTGAGCGTGGTCTCCTCAAGAACATCCAAGAGGACGTTTACGGTGTCAAGAGAGGTGAAGGTCGTGACGTTATTTTCGATTGCAAGACGTCTTATTTGCAGACCGTCGGTCTCCTGCGTCGCAGAGCCGATGTCCTTGGTGTTGATGACGTAGGCGATGTGACCCTGACGGATGGCGTTCGGTATCTCCTCCGGGTCGTCGCCGATCTTCTTGAGGACATGGGTGCGGATGCCGTTGCGCTTGAGGAAGGCGGCAGTGCCCTTTGTCGCCTCAATGCTGAAGCCGAGGTTATAGAAGCGGCGGATGAGCGGCAGAGCCTCGTCCTTGTCCTTATCGGCGACAGTGACAAAGACCGTGCCGTAGTTCTGGAGGTGAGTACCGGAGGCCTGCAGAGCCTTGTAAAGTGCGCGGTTGAGCTTGTCATCATAGCCGATTGCCTCACCGGTGGACTTCATTTCGGGAGAGAGGTAAGCGTCAAGACCCTTTATCTTATTGAAGGAGAAAACGGGAACCTTGACGTAGTAGCGCTTCTTCTCCTCGGGATATATATCGAACAGACCAAGCTCCTTGAGGCTCTTGCCGAGTATGACCTCGGTGGCGATATCGGCAAGGCTGTAGCCCGTGGCCTTGGAGAGGAAGGGAACGGTTCTCGAGGAGCGGGGATTGACTTCGATGATATAAACGTCCTCTTTTTCGTCCACGATGAACTGGATGTTATATAGACCGACAATGCCGATGCCAAGACCGAGCTTTTTGGCATACTGCAAAATCGTGCCCTTGACCTTGTTGGAGATGCTGAAGGTGGGATATACGCTTATCGAGTCGCCGGAGTGAATACCGGTTCTCTCGACAAGCTCCATGATGCCGGGGATAAACACGTTTCTGCCGTCGCAGATGGCGTCCACCTCGACCTCCTTGCCCTGAATGTACTTGTCAACCAGAACGGGCTTGTCAACATCGACCTCAACGGCGGATTTGAGATAGTGGCGGAGCTGCTCCTCGTTTGCGACAATCTGCATGGCTCTGCCGCCGAGAACAAAGGAGGGGCGAACTAACACGGGATAGCCGATTTCGGCAGCGGCCTTTACGCCGTCCTCGATTTTCGTGACAGCTCTGCCGTTTGGCTGCGGGATACCGAGCTCAAGCAGAAGCTGCTCAAACTTGTCGCGGTTTTCGGCTTTTTCGATGGCGGCGCAGTCGGTGCCGATGATTTTAACGCCGTTTTTCATAAGAGGCTCCGCGAGATTTATCGCCGTCTGACCGCCGAGGGAGGCTATTACGCCCTCGGGCTGCTCAAAGTCTATAATCGTCATTACGTCCTCGGGAGTCAGCGGCTCGAAATAGAGCTTATCCGCAGTGGTGTAGTCAGTGGAAACGGTCTCGGGGTTATTGTTTATTATAATGGCCTCGTAGCCCTCTTTTTTAATCGTCTGAACCGCGTGAACGGTGGAGTAGTCAAACTCAACGCCCTGTCCGATGCGGATGGGACCTGCGCCGAGGGTGACGATTTTCTTCTTGTCGGTCAGGCGCGACTCGTTTTTATAGCTGTCATCAATGAGATTTATATAAGTAGAGTAGAGATAGGCGATGTATTTACCGGTGTGGAGGGTATCGACCATGCGGAAAACCGGGGTGATGCCGTTTTGCTTGCGCAGTCTCGCAACGCTTCCCTCGGGTATGCGCCAGAGGGAGGCGATGTACTTATCGCTGAAGCCGAGCGACTTTGCAGCCTTGAGCGTGCGCAGATCCTCGGGACGGTCGGCGAGAAGCTTTTCCATATCGACGATTTTCTTTATCGCCTCGATGAACAGCTCCGTTATCATAGTCGCCTCATGTATGCTCTCGACACTCTCGTTTCGGCGCAGGAGCTCCGCAACGGCGTAGAGGTTATCGGCTCTGAAGATCTTGAGATAGTCATAAAGCTCACTCGTCTCCATGCCGTCAAACTTTGGCAGATAGAGATGGCATACGCCGGTTTCAAGCGAACGCACGGACTTCAAAATGCACTCCTCGAGCGTGGAGCCAATGCCCATGACCTCGCCCGTCGCCTTCATCTGCGTGCCCAGCACATTGGGCGCATCCTGGAACTTATCAAAGGGGAAGCGGGGGAACTTGGCGACGATATAGTCAAGATTAGGCTCAATGCCGGCATTGCCGCCTGCGACCTCGATTTCCTCAAGCGCCATGCCGAGCGCGATTTTTGCCGTGACTCTGGCGATAGGATAGCCGCTTGCCTTGGACGCAAGAGCGGAGGAGCGGGAAACGCGGGGGTTGACCTCAATGAGATAATACTCGCTCGTGGTCGGGTTCAGGGCAAACTGGACGTTGCAGCCGCCGGAGATTTTAAGCTCACGAATAATTTTTATTGCGCTGTCGTTGAGCATCTTCTTGTCCTTGTCGGAGAGGGAGAGGATAGGCGCGACAACCGCGGAGTCGCCGGTGTGAACGCCGACCGGGTCAATGTTCTCCATGCCGCATATGGTGATGGCGTGGTCATAGGAGTCGCGCATGACCTCAAACTCGATTTCCTTGTAGCCCTTGACGCTCTTTTCGATAAGAACCTGATGGACGGGGGAGAGCTTGAAGGCGTTGATGCCGATTTCCTCAAGCTCCTCGACGTTCTCGGCAAAGCCGCCGCCGGTGCCGCCCAGAGTAAAGGCGGGACGCAGCACGACCGGGTAGCCGATGCGCCTTGCCGCCTCCTTCGCCTCGTCGAGATTATAAGTGATCTCGGAGGGAATGACCGGCTCGCCGATGGACTCGCACATTTCCTTAAACAGCTCACGGTCCTCGGCGCGCTCAATGCTCTCGCCGCTGGTGCCCAAAAGCTCAACGCGGCATTCCTTCAAAATGCCCTTCTTCTCAAGCTGCATGGCAAGGTTAAGACCCGTCTGACCGCCTATGCCGGGGACTATTGCGTCGGGACGCTCATATCTCAAAATCTTGGCGATATACTCAAGCGTCAGCGGCTCCATATAGACCTTGTCCGCAATGGAGGTGTCGGTCATTATCGTAGCGGGGTTGGAGTTGCAGAGAATGACCTGGTAGCCCTCCTCCTTGAGCGCAAGACAGGCCTGCGTGCCGGCGTAGTCAAACTCCGCCGCCTGACCGATGACAATGGGACCCGAGCCGATTATCAATACCTTTTTAATGTCTTTTCTTTTTGCCATGTTATTTCCCTCCGTAAACTATCTTTCCGTCACAAACGGTCACAATGCATCTTCCGTAAACACTCATGCCATCAAAGGGGCTTGACCTGCCCTTGGATAGAAACTCGTCTGCGCTTATATCATATTTATCATCCAAATCCCATATCGTGTAGTCGTTATTCATGGGAATTTTGAACCTCTCTCGGGGCTTTATGCATAGGAGCTTGATTAAGTCCTCCATGCTTATCGTGCCGGGTCTTACAAGGTAGGTGTATAAAAGCGGAAAGGCCGTCTCTATACCCACAATGCCGAAGGCGCTGCCCTTGAGTCCGCGGCTTTTTTCCTCCGCGCTGTGCGGGGCGTGGTCGGTCGCTATCATGTCTATCGTCCCGTCCTTGATGCCCTCAATGAGCGCAAGCCTGTCCTCGCGGCTTCTCAGCGGCGGATTCATCTTAAATCTGCCGTCCTCCTGTATGCAGTCCTCATCGAGCAGCAGATAATGCGGCGCGGTCTCGCAGCTTATGTCCACGCCCTCGCGCTTTGCCTGTCTTATAAGCTCAACGCTTTCCTTGCAGGAAATGTGGCAGACGTGATAGGCGCAGCCCGTCTCATTGGCAAGCGCTATGTCGCGCTCTATGGGCTTCCATTCGCTCTCACTGCATATACCGGCGTGACCGTGCGCCTTTGCGTATCGCCCGTCGTGAATGTAGCCGCCGTGGAGCAGGGAATTATCCTCGCAGTGGGCGACTATCATCTTGCCGAGCTTTTTTGCTCTTAGCATTGCCTGACGCATCATTTCCTCGGACTGTACGCCTCTGCCGTCGTCCGAAAAGGCGATGCAGTCCTCCGCAAGCGCCTCCATGTCGGATAGCTCCTCGCCGCGCTGACCGACGGTAATAGCAGCGTATGGGTAGATATTTATAAGCCCGTCCGAGGCGATAATATCCCTTTGAAGCTTGAGGCTTTCCGGGCAGTCCGGAACGGGATTTAAGTTCGGCATGGTGCAGACCGCCGTATAGCCGCCGTGCGCCGCCGCAAGCGAGCCGCTTTTTATCGTTTCTTTATAAGAAAAACCGGGTTCACGAAAATGTACATGTACATCGACAAAACCCGGAAAAAGACAATACTTCTTATTATTAAAAAGAATGGACAGAGCATCCTCCGAAAGAGCAAACTCCTTCGGAAGGCAGCCTTCGGTATGAAACTTGACAAAAGCCTCTGCTTGCATGACTTAACCTCCCACTAAAAAACCCTGCTTTATCGGCAAGGCTCATAAAATGGCGACCGATATGCAGCCATCGGTTTTCATAGCATCTTGCCGACCTCACAGTGTCGAATTAAAGATATATGGCGATATTTATTCGCAGATGTACACGGCGTTTTCTCCGTCGTATTCGGCAACGTGCACCATGATTTTCTCGGAAAGAGAGGTGGGCACGTTTTTGCCGACATAGTCCGCCCTTATCGGGACCTCGCGGTGTCCGCGGTCGATGAGAGCGGCAAATTGCAGGGACTTGGGGCGGCCGTAAGCAAATACAGCCTCCATTGCGGCGCGGGATGAGCGCCCGGTAAAAATCACGTCATCGACCACAATGACGCGCATATCCTTGATACTACAGGGAAAATGACAGTCTCCGGCAAGCTCTTCCTTTGCCGCGTCCGATAAATCGTCCCTGTGCTTTGTGATATCGAGATAGCCGACAGGGACGGAAGCCCCCTCAAACTGCCTGATATTTTCGGCGAGTATATGCGCAAGATAAATGCCCCGGGTCTTTACACCCAGCAGGCACATATTCTCCACGCCCTTGTTTTTCTCGATTATCTCGTGTGAAATTCTTGCCAGAGCACGGTTTATGGCGATTTCATCCATAATCTGCGATTTGATTTTCATAGCAGCAGCTCCAAACATTATGTCAAGGCAAAACAAAAAGCCTTGCCGATACAGGCAAGGCCAAAGAACATAAACAGATATAGGTATCACAGATAGATACTATAATTCCGTCAATATGTGGTTCGTCATCTTGCCGATATCTCGTATCGAGTTAAAGATTGAGGTAAATATAACATCATATGCTCAAAATGTCAATATTCAAATGCGCGCTTTTCGCCAGAATCCGGGGGAGCGGGATAGAGAAGCTGAATATTTCAAAGCCGTTTCTTCGGATTAAAGTGAAAAACGCCTGAAAATTCAGCTTTTCAGGCGTTTTTTATCATATCAGAATATTCCTTTGTTATATTTGAACTGTGCGTAGAGAACAAAGCCCAAGCCGAGTATAAGCGCCGGTATTACTATATATCCGATAAGCCTCTCGCTCCAAAACGTTGCTATGAATGCCGCTATGAGCGATGCGCCCATAATAAGCGTACCTGTGCCGACTAATTTTCCGTATCTCGGAATGTCCTCCTCTTTAACTCGCCGCCGGTTATAGGAGTGAATAGTGCTGATATTTCCCATGATATTTACTATTCCGAGCACGGATAACAATACTCCGAATAGAAATAAAGAAAAGTTTTCCATGTTCTCACCTCAATGAATATTATAAAAGCCGCAGGGGAGTACTGCGGCTATTTATCTTCAATATCGGCCTTGGTTTTGCGTCCTATGGGGTTTGCGAGTGCGGCCTCGTGCAGCGCCGCGTTATCAAGATGCGTGTAAATCTGCGTCGTATTCAGATTGCTGTGACCCAAAACCTCCTGAAGTGCACGGGTATCAACGCCGTTTTTGAGCATCAGCGTTGCCGCCGTGTGCCGCAGCTTGTGCGGAGAATATCGGCTCCTGTCAAGTCCGGCCTCCAAAAGCTTTTTATCGAGCATTTGCTGCACGCCGCGAACGCTTATACGCCGGTTATCTCGGCTGATAAAGAGTGCATTTTTGTCCTCGTCACGAATTTTACCGTTGTCGCGGACGCAGAGATAGTCATCAAGCGCTTCACGGCAGCCTTCGCCGAAGTAGACGACTCGTTCCTTGTTGCCTTTGCCCAAAACGCGCACATGGTCTTCATACACATCGCACAAATCAAGCGAGACAAGCTCCGAGACTCGCAGCCCGCATGACATAAACATCATCAAAATGCAGTAATCACGCAGCCCAAAAATCCCGTCACAGACCGATAAGAGCCGTTCACATTCAGACTCCTCAAGATACCTCGGCAGCGAGGCCTGACGCTTGGGCATGTCAAGTTCTTGACAAACATTTGTATCGAGCAAATGCCGTTTGGACACAAGGTAATTGAAAAAGGACTTAACCGACGAGGTGCGGCGGCAGCGGCTTGCGGCGGAAAGCGCGCGGTCACTGCCGAGCATTTCGGGCGAAAAGGACTGATACCGATAAAGCTCTTCGATTTTGATGCTTTTAATAAAATCAATGTCCACGTCGGTGATGTCGATTTCATTGAACGGGACCTCAGGCGCAACAAGCCGACGGCGGCGCTTGAGATATCTGAATAGTATTTTCAAATCGAGATAATATCCGGTGACAGTCTGATCCGAATGTCCGCGCACGGTCGAGTGATATTCAAGGAATTCCATGAGAATATCCGGCGCATCATGTATCTGGTCAATATTCAAGCAAATACCTCCAAAACGCAGCTCCAACTTCGCTTAATTTATATTATGCGAAGTTAATAAGGGAATTACACATCGGGGATAGCTACTTCCCCGATGTGTTTATTATAGCATTGAGTGAAATCCGAGTCAAGCGGATTATTTGTTAAAGGGCTTGATGAGCGAGTTTGTCGTAACTCTGATGCTGTTGAGTATCGTTGCAAGCACGGCAACCATGTCGATAAACATCGCAAACCAGAGATTGCAGTATCCGTTGATGCTCAGGAATATCAAAATGGCCTTTATTATAAATGCGAACAGCGCGTTCTCCGTTGCGACCTCTCTCATGCGGAAGCACGAATACAAGGCCTGCGGAAGATTTGCCGCGTACTCGGGCGCAACGATCGCGTCTGCATACTTACCCTTGCGGCTTACTCGGATATCGGTCTCGGCGGCGCTATGAGCCTCGATACCGGCGGCATAAATATACATGGTCTTCTGCTGCTCCGCCTCGCTGAAATTCTTGATTATGCGAAGCTTCTTTGCAGTGTCGCACTCGCTGATAAACTCGTCAAAGCCGAGCCTGTCCGCAAGCTCCTCCGCCTCGTCCTTGCCGTCGTCGGTCAGGAGTATGCATTTTGCAATTCCTGTCGCACGTATGCCGTCTGCGATATCAAGCGTGTCCGGGTTCAGCTCATCGGAAAATACGAGCTTACCCACATATTTGTCGGCAACCGTCATATAATAGACAAGCTTGTTGTCGTCTGCCATGTCATAGGGCACGTCGATGCCGCGGCTGACAAAGAGTGCGCGGGTGCCGAGCGTCACGGGTGAGCCTGCTACCTTGAGGTCAACGCCGCAGCCGGGTATGTCCATGAAATCGCTTATGACCTCAAGCCGGTATTCCGTATCATTTGCCGCAGCTATCGCCTTTGCGATGGGCTGCTCGGAATAATACAGCGCATGAGCGGCAAAATTCATAAGAGTCTTGCTGTCAAGCACATCGGACTGAACGCCTACGAGCTTGGGCGCATCTGCTGTAAAGATACCCGCCTTATCGATGAGCACCGTTGTCGTGTCCGCAGCAGTCTCCATGGTAGCGGCGCTGCTGAATACGGCGCCGAGCTGACCTGCGCGGCAAAGCCCTACCATTGCAGTCACGGGGATGGCGGCGATGACGGACATCGGAGTGCATACGATAATGATCATCAGCGCACGGTGAATGGACACCGCAAAGCTAAAGTTCGTTACCAGAGGCAATACTATCGCATATACGACAGCGAAAATGATGGCATATTTGAGCACCTTACCGGAGCTGTGCTCTATCATGCCCCTGAGCGGAAGCTCAAGGGCCTCCTCCTGCTCTATTGCCGAGGCAACGCGCTCTGCCGTCTCACTGTCCTGATAGTGCAGCAGCTCAAGCGCAGACTTCTTGGTCTTATCCTTCGTGTAAGCGATAAGAAGATTGCCTATCTGATAGAGAATGACGAGCGCCGCGCCCTCCGCGCCGAAGCCGATGACAAAGGACAGCACCGTAACGACAACGATGATAAGGGGTGTTGCAAAGTACTCCCCTGCCTCAACGGAATTCACAGCCTCCATGACTATATCGTAGCCCGCTGCTGCGGCTGAGACAATCAGCAGCAACAGGGATACATAGCTCGGAAGCAGCTTGAGGATAAGGGAAAAAGCAAAGATAATGGACGCTACGACAAGCCTGATGACAACAGCCGTATCAAGCGGGCCGGCCTCCCCTGCCCGGGTCGGCGCATTATTTAGATGAAAAGGTTTTGACCCCATAGTGCCACCTCCGATAAAATTTCTTTTTCTCGGTCAGGGCTCAGGCCTTGCCGTCGCAGCCGAGAACGTCAACGATCTTGTGCGCGACCATTTCCTTGATAGCCTGACGTGCGGGCTTGAGGTACTGGCGCGGGTCAAAATCTGCCGGATGCAGAGCAAAGTACTCGCGGATGCAGGCGGTCATGGCAAGACGCAGGTCGGAGTCGATGTTTATCTTGCAAACGGACATGGACGCTGCCTGACGGAGCTGCTCCTCGGGAACGCCGATAGCGCCGGGCATATTGCCGCCGTACTGGTTTATCTTTGCAACAAATTCCTGAGGCACGGAGGAGGAGCCGTGAAGAACTATCGGGAAGCCGGGCAGACGCTTGCTGACCTCCTCAAGCACGTCAAAGCGGAGCTGGGGCTTGGTGCCGGGCTTGAACTTATATGCGCCGTGACTGGTGCCGATGGCGATTGCAAGAGAGTCGCAGCCGGTGCGGGAGACAAACTCCTCGACCTCCTCGGGATGGGTGTATGCGCTGTCCTCAGCGGAGACCTTTACCTCGTCCTCAATGCCGGCAAGAGTACCGAGCTCTGCCTCAACGACAACGCCGTGGTCATGCGCGTACTCAACGACCTTGCGGGTGAGCGCTATGTTCTCCTCAAAGGGCTTGGAGGATGCGTCTATCATGACGGAGGTAAAGCCGCCGTCGATGCAGGACTTGCAAAGCTCAAAGCTGTCACCGTGATCAAGATGCAGCGCGATGGGCAGACCCGTCTCAATGACGGCAGCCTCAACGAGCTTCATAAGATAGGTGTGGTTTGCATAGGCGCGGGCACCCTTGGAAACCTGAAGAATGAGCGGAGCATTGAGGTCCTTGGCGGCCTCGGTGATGCCCTGGACAATTTCCATATTATTGACATTGAAAGCACCTATGGCATAGCCGCCATTGTAGGCTTTTTCAAACATTTCTTTAGTAGTTACGAGAGGCATATAAAAAATCTCCTTTTCTGATATTGTTATAATTTTGTTTTTTATACAAAATTACATCTATATTATATCCTTAAACTATGCTATAATCAAGTCGTACATTTGACAAAAGCAAAAAAATTTCTAAAGATTTAACGGAGGAAAGAAAGACGATATGAACGGGAAACTGGTTGGAGCATGTATATTCGGTCAGTCCGGCGGTCCGACCGCGGTCATCAATGCGAGCGCATACGGCGTTATCAAGACCGCGCTTGAAGCTGAGGAGATAACCAAGGTCTACGGCGCGTCTCACGGAATTCTGGGCGTGCTGAACGACGAGCTTTTTGTTATGGACGACGAGGATCCGGAAGAGCTGAAGCTTCTGCTTCATACCCCCTCCTCCGAGCTTGGCTCCTGCCGCTACAAGATCGCCTCTCCCGAGGACGACGATACCGATTATAAGCGTATTCTTGAGATATTCAAGAAATATAACGTCCGTTACTTCTTCTATAACGGCGGCAATGACTCTATGGACACCTGCGCAAAGATAAGCCGTTATATGGAGTCCGTCGGCTATGAGTGCCGCGTCATGGGCGTTCCCAAGACCATAGATAACGACCTTTACGGCACCGACCATTGCCCCGGCTTCGGCAGCGCCGCAAAGTATATCGCCACAAGCTGCATGGAGATAAATAAGGACGCGCGCGTATATAATAACGGCATGATAACCATCGTTGAGATTATGGGGCGTCACGCGGGCTGGCTTACCGCAAGCGCTGCTCTGGCAAGCTATTTCGGCTCCGGTCCCGACCTCGTGTATCTCCCGGAGTGCGACTTTGATATGGATAAGTTCTTTGCCGACGTCGAGAGAGTTTATAAGGCAAACAACAAGGTCTTTGTCGCCGTCTCTGAGGGCATTCACTATGCTGACGGCCGCTTCGTCTCCGAGGCAAAGACCTCCGCGACCGACGGCTTTGGTCATGTACAGCTCGGCGGTCTCGCATCTACTCTGGCAGCGCTTGTTCAGGCGCACTTCCCCGGCGTCAAGGTTCGCGGTATTGAGCTTAGCCTCCTTCAGCGCTGCGGCGCGCACCTTGCGTCTCTCGTCGATATCGAGGAAGCCTGCGGCGCAGGCGAAGAAGCCGTCAAGCAGGCTGTCGCCGGCTGCACCGGCATGATGGTCGGCTTTGAGCGCGAGTATGTTGACGGCAAATACACCTGCAAGTATGAGCTTCTCCCCCTAGGCACTGTTGCAAACTTCGAGAAGAAGGTTCCCATGGAATGGATAAACGATGAGCACAACGGACTCAAGCAGGAGTTTATCGACTACGCCCTCCCCCTCATTCAGGGCACTCCCTCGCTGCCGCTCGAGCATTCTCTGCCGAGATACGCAAGACTCAAGAAAAATCTTGCAAAATAAGATATAGATTAAAAAACTGCCCGGATTTTCGGGCAGTTTTTTATTTGATATGCTATTTATCAAAGGCGGGATTGGTCGCGTAATAGTTTTTCTTGTTCATCTTCTCAATCGCTATGCGCAGCCCCTCGCCAAAGCGCTGATAATGCAGCACTTCCCTCTCCCGCAGGAATTTTATCACGTCGTTTACGTCCGGGTCGTCGCTGAGACGAAGAATGTTATCATAGGTCGTGCGCGCCTTCTGCTCTGCTGCAATCATATAAGAACAACTTGTGATTAAAAGTTCCAGTGAATTTCAATCGGAACGTTCCTT
>CAKTMC010000023.1 GCA_934573735.1 uncultured Oscillospiraceae bacterium
GAATTCGGCGTAAGTATTAACGAACTTATAAGCGGCGAACGGCTTTGGGCGGAGGACTTTAAGAAAGCCGCCGACGATAACCTTGTTACGGCGCTGAACAACAGCACCTTTACGCTGAAAGAAAAGATAGTATTTTTTAAGAAGAAATGGCTGCACGAACATATTTCAACTATCGTCCTGTGCGTTGTAGCGTGGATAGGTATTATAATATGGACTGCGCTGAAATTACGAGGCAGCGACTCTTATGCGCTTTTGGGTGCAATAGGCAGTATGCTTGCTATACTTTTCTATGTGGTACTGTATAACCGTATGATGGTATATGTGGAGAACCACGCATATCGGGCAACGCCAGACAAGGAAACCGAAACGAAAAACTAACCTTGATAAATCCAAAGTAGTTGAATGCTGTCTGAGTATTGGCAGCAAAGAGTTTGTGAACTTTTTGTTTTCCTCTTGACAAAACGGGTCTACAAGTGTTAGACTATAAGTAAAGATCTAATGCTTGTAGACCCGCAAGGAGGATTATAATGAAAAATTACAAACTTGGAGATATGGAACTGGAGTTTGCCAACTTAATTTGGGAGAATGAGCCTATTTCCTCTGGAGGCTTGGTTCAGCTTTGTGAGCAGAAATTCTCTTGGAAGAAATCCACCACATATACGATGCTGAAGCGTCTTTGTGATAAGGGCATTTTTCAAAACAATTCGGGCAATGTCGTTTCTGTCCTTTCAAAGCAGGAGTGGTTTACGAAGCAAAGTGAGGGCTTCGTGGAAGAAACATTCAACGGTTCTCTGCCACAATTCTTAGTGGCGTTTACCCGCCGCAAAAAGCTCTCAAAGCAGGAAATCGCTGAGATACAGAAAATCATCGACCAAAATGCAGAGGAATGACTATGAGCGACAAAGTATTTCTCGATATTGTAAATATGAGTATTACGGGCAGCTTCGCCATCTTAATTATTATACTGGCACGGCTGCTGCTGAAAAAAGCTCCAAAGGTTTTCTCCTACGCATTGTGGTTTGTTGCCTTTTTCCGCCTGCTTGTTCCCGTTTCCTTTGAAAGCGTTTTGAGCATATTGCCGTTCAACACAACACCGCTGTCTACGGATATGCTTTATATTGAAACCCCTTATGTGGAAACGGGTATAAAAGCAATAGACAGCGTAATCAACCCTGTTGTAGCAACTGAGGTTTTCGGTTCTAACGCAAATGTATATCAGATATTTACCTTTTGGGGGAAGATTATATGGTTCATCGGCGTTTGTGCGTTTTGCCTGTATAGCATACGCTCATATTCCAAACTCAAAAAGAAATTACAGAGTGCCGTCCTTCTTCGGGATAATATTTATATTTCGCAAGTAGTCGGCACGCCCTTTGCGCTTGGATTGCGAAATCCAAAAATATACTTGCCGAGCAATTTGGCTGACGCACAGGAATATGTAATTGCCCACGAACAGACGCATCTCGCTCGGCGTGATAACCTTGCGAAGATATTAGGATATGTTGTTCTTATCCTGCATTGGTTTAACCCTCTTGTGTGGCTTGCGTTCAAGCTGTTCGTTACCGATATGGAAATGTCCTGCGATGAAAGCGTAATCAGAAATTCAAAGGAGGATATTCGCAAAGAATACAGCCGGTCGCTTTTAGAGCTTTCTATTGATAAAAGCACACTTGGCGTACCGATGGCGTTTGCCGAGGGAAATCCCAAAGAAAGGATAAAGAATGTTATGAAATCAAACACGAAAAAAATAATTGGATTTGCAGGTTTAGGGGCGGTAATTTTAATTGTGGTCATTGCAATATGCCTTATTCCTAACCGTCCGCAGTATGCGACGGCAAAGCAAACTATTACTGAAATCAACGCAATTGCAACTCCGTCTGCAACGCACGCCGAAATTAAAACTGCCGACGGGAACAAAACCATTACAGACAGCGCATATTTCAATGAACTGTTGACCTTTGTTGAAGGTATTGAGATCAACACGAAAGAAGTTAAGAGAGGCTCTTGGATTGACAGCGAGGAAAATAACAAGATTACATTTTACCGAGCAGACAATTCTATGGACTCCATAATCAGTTTCACTTCCGATTATTCTAAGATTTGGATTGAAACAAGCGCAACGATTTCTTTCACATATAGTGTCAAAGACCCAGCAGAAGTGCAAAAGGGACTTGCAGCTTTCCTTGGCAACAATAGCTAAGGCAATCTTGCGTTTGTGACTCGGAGGAAATATGCCTAATGCAAAAAGAAAAATTTATACTATGCCCCGTCTGCGGCAACAAAACAAGAGTACAGATACGGGAGGATACAGAGCTAAAGAATTTTCCCCTGTTCTGTCCCAAGTGCCATAAGCAGACCTTGATAAATGCAAAGCAACTGAATATCACAACAGCAGAAGTGCCAGACGCTAAGACGCAGAGCCGATGAACCTGTGAGATACCTCACAGCTCGTCGGCTCTGTTTTTATGTTCTATATAAAGACATCACCCCGCCAAATAAAAAAAACGAGGTTTTGACGGGGTCTAAAAACACGCCCATATCCCTCAAATCCGAGTTTTTGGATTGGGGGGATTTTTTTATGCGTTGGACTCGGCGTTTGGCAGCTCTGCCCGTCAGAAGCCATCAATTTGATTCGCCTGTTTAACGAATCGTCTACCCGGTGAACCGTCAAAAAAAGTCTGTTTTCGTCATCGGGATATTACGGCTCGAATACTGAACTGGCAGACCATTATAAATATGAATTAAACGCACTTGCTTTGCGGCTTCCGCCGCTTTGCAGGTGCGTTTTGCTATATCTGCGCTTTTTGTGTGGCAGCGTTGGCTGTCGTGGCCCTCCGGTTGATCATTTTGCAATTTTTCAAAACGATCGATTGGAGGAAATACAAATGGCAGAAGAAAAGTATGCCAAAGCAAAATGCTTTATTCTCTCGCCCGAGGGTTACCAAGAAATCTCGTACTTGGAGCTGTGCCGCAGGCGGGATATGGAACCGGATTATCAAGACCGGAAATTTATCCCCTTGCATGGGATGCTGATGGAGGTAACGCCGGAGCAATATGCGGAATTCTACCGGATCCAAAACCGGCAGAGGTACATGGATCGGCGTTCTGCAGATAACGGCGATATTTCTGTGGATATGCTCACCACCGACGAATTCAACGGAGCCGACATCCTTGTGGATCCCGGAGAGTCCATCGATGAATTGGTTATCCATAAAATGCAGACAGACAAGCTGATCGACTGCCTCTCTCTGCTGGAACAGGCAGAACAGCTCCTGATCCGTGATTTGTTCTATAACGGGCTGACGGAGCGGGATGCCGCCCAAAAGTATGGCGTTTCGCAAGTTGCGATTCACAAGCGAAAGCTGCGCATTCTGAAAAAACTTAAAAATATGATGACCTGACCGGTTATCAGGCCCCTCACTTTTTGCCATGGAAAGTGAGGGGCTTTCTATATGCCTCTGTTGTTCTTTGAAAATTGAATCATCCGTCAGCAAATACTTTCCGCCTGCTGTCCCCGCAAGGGATGAGCGGCCCGCTCCTTTTGAGAGCGGATAGTGCGGCAGCACCGCATGAAATACGCCATGACCGGCTGCGGAAAGACAACACCCCGTCCAGTCAAAAGTCGAGCGTTGAAGCGGTGCCATGCGCCGTGAGCCGTCGCAACCAAAGAGGGCGGCCGGGTGAGATCCACGCGGAGGTGAAATTCCTGGGGAACCGATTCGCTATCGGTTGTTTGCATGATCGCCGTCTGACCACGGGTGCGAGGCAAATATGGTCGCAAAACGCAAAACGATCAAACCGGCCCAAGGGCATGACACCCACCCTTTGCGGTTGTTCATGCCTTTGGGCTTTTACTTACACCATACGGAGGTATACAGAGATGAAAACAGTTTATCGCGGCGAAGTCTACTACGCAGAGCTTTCTCCCGTCATTGGCAGCGAGCAGGGCGGCATCCGTCCCGTCCTTATTTTACAGAACAACACCGGCAATCGTCACAGCCCCACTACGATCATTGCGCCCATCACCTCGGTGCAGAAGAAAAGCTCTCTGCCCACACACATCATCATTGATTACGATTTCCTCGAAAGTGTGTCCGTCGTCCTGCTGGAGCAGATCCGCACGATCGACAAGGAGCGGCTTTCCGATTGCCTTGGCAAAATCTCCGTGCAGGATATGCAGCGGGTAGAGGCAGCCATGGCGGTAAGCCTTGGAATGAGGTGGCGGTATGACAGATAAGAGCTGCGCCGCACTCGCTTATGGGCTGAATCTGCTCCGCCTGCTGCGCTCCATGGCGCTGATTTCAGAGGTGGAATACCAACGCATTTTCCGCTTGCAGGTTGAGCATTATGACCCGCAAAAAAAGTTATGTCTGGTTCCTTAATTCTCGCCATTCTCGCTGGATGTATGCAAACTCATGTGGTATCCTTCGTGTTGCCGCAGAGGAAAGCGGCTATCACAAAGCGGAGCGATCCGCAGAAAGAAGATCAGCATGAGAAAAACCGTTACCGAATTGGCGATGCCGGAGCAAAGCCGACGCCTTATCCGACTGGCACCCTATACGCGGGTATCCAGCGGATCTGACGATCAGCTTCATTCCTTCGCCGCTCAAGTCAAGTATTATACGGAGTATGCGGCGGCCCATCCGGAATACGAGCTGGTGGACATTTACGCAGATGAAGCGGTCACCGGCACACGAATGGACAAGCGGGATGATCTGAACCGCCTGCTTCGGGATTGCCGAAAAGGTAAAATCGATCGCATCATCACAAAGTCCGTCTCCCGCTTCGCCCGGAACACCACGGAACTATTGACCATGGTGCGTGGACTGAAAGAGCTTGGAGTCAGCATCTACTTCGAGGAGCAAGGGATCGACACTGCAGCTATCGACCTTGAAATGATACTCACCTTCCCCGGCATGGCAGCGCAAAAGGAGTCGGAAACCATCTCCGAGAATATGCGCTGGAGCTATCAAAAGAGAATGGAATCCGGAGATTTCAACTGCTGCAAGGCCGCCTATGGGTATGAGCTCATAGACGGTCAACTTTATATCAACGAGGCGGAGGCGGGGGTCATTCGCCGGATCTTCGACCTCTATCTGCAAGGCTGCGGGAAGCAGTCCATCGCCAACCAGCTCAATGCGGATGGCATTCCACGGAGATACGGCTACAAAACATGGCATCTCAATGCCATCCACTATATCCTGAACAACGAACGGTATATGGGCGATGCGCTGCTCCAGAAGAACTACACCACGGAAACCCTGCCATTCCGCAAAAGAAGAAATCGCGGAGAAAAGCCGCAGTATTATGTGGAGAACAGTAACCCTGCCATTGTCAGCCGGGAAATCTTTCAAGCAGCGCAGGCCCTTCAACAGCGTAAAACTGCCGGGGGATCAGCCCCAAAGAATCGCTACCCGTTCAGCGGAGTGCTGAGATGCCCTGTCTGCGGCCACGCTTATCGCAGACAGGTGACCAACGGTACAGCCTTCTGGCTCTGCTCTTATAAGGCATCTGGACGCTCAGAATGCGCCAGTGATCGAGTGCCGGAGAACACGGTCAAGGATGCCTTTATGCGCATGAGCGGCAAGCTGGCAGACAATCGGGAAGAACTGCTGGGCGATTTGATCCGACAGCTTGAAAAGCTGCAAAGCCGCACCAGCAGCAACGGTGAGCGCATCTACCAGCTCAACCGCCAAATCGCAGATGTAAATGCCCAGAACCTTGTCGTCGCACAGCTCCACAGCAGCGGCATCCTCAACAATGCCGAATACGCCGCCCAGTCTGGAGAGCTGAATCGGAAAGTCAGTGAGCTTCGGTCTGAGCGCCGCCGAATCCTAATGGAGGATGAGGATAACGAGGTCATCGAATCCCTGAGAGCGCTGGATGAGATCATGGCCGACTATGCTCCAACCGGAGATTTTGACGAGGACCTGTTCGGGCAGATCGTTGAAAGCATCACAGTGGTCAGTAAAAATGCGCTCCGCTTCTGCCTTGCCGGTGGCCTTGCGCTGACCGAGCGTATCTGAGGGGGCTGGACATGAAGAAACGAAACATCCCCTTCGGCTACCAGTGGGAAAATGGAATCATTACAGCGCATCCGGCTGAAAGTAAAATCGTGATCGAAATTTTTGCGGCCTATATCGCCGGGCGATCCCTGCTGCAAATCGCAGAAGCACTGAACAAAAACAGCATTGAGTATCTGCCCGGCGTTATCGGCTGGAACAAAGCACGGCTCAAGCGCATGATCGAGGATGCCCGCTATCTCGGTACGGAATCTTTTCCGGCCATAGTCGAGCAAACCGCCTTTGACAAGGCGCAGGCAATCAAATTCGACCGGAACACGCAAAAGGATATCGACCGCATGGCAAAGATTCGGACGCTTCCGGTCCCGGTATGCTGCGAAGCCTGCGGGGTACCGTTGCGCCGTCTCCATGACAGCCGTACCTCCCATCAGGAAAAGTGGGTATGCCAAAGCTGTGGTACGGCCATCAAGATCACAGATACCGATCTGCTGAGTGCCATCACCGATCGGCTGAACGAGCTAATTGCCGACCCGGAGCAGGTCCATTACACCCCGGCAGTCAGCGAGCCGCCCTTGGAGCTTCTGCGTCTGAAGAACGAGATCGGCAGGATGCTGGACGGTACGATGATCGATAAAGAGCTGCTGAAAAACAAAATATTTGAATACGCTTCTCGGCAATATGATGAGTTGGATGTGGGCGAGCGTATTACCATGGAGATGAGCGCGGCTCTGTTTGATACGGGGCTGCTCTCCTCCTATTCGACGGAGCTGGTAAAAGCCATTGTTACCGCCATCACCCTTCACGCAGATAAAGGCGTGACCCTTACCCTGAAAAACGGCCAGCAGGTCAGAAAGGAGCGATCGGATGGAGCGCATGAACACAGCGCCTAAACGGGTACGAACCATTCCGGCAACTGTGCAGCCGCTGAATGTATACAGCACAGAGTATCTTCTCAAGCGTGTGGCGGCCTACTGCCGGGTGTCCACCAAGCAGGAAGAACAGCTCAACAGCTACGAAACACAGGTGCGTTATTACACGGATCGCATCAACCGGGAACCCGGCTGGAAGCTGGCGGGCATTTACGCCGATAAGGGCATTACCGGCACCAGTATGAAAAAGCGGGATGAATTCAACAAGCTCATTCGCCAATGCAAGCGCGGCAAGGTGGACATGATCATCGTCAAATCCATCAGCCGCTTCGCCCGGAACACACTGGATTGCCTCAAGATCACCCGAATGCTCCGGGAGCTTAAGGTGGATGTGTACTTCGAGGAACAAAACCTGCACAGCATCGATCCTTCCTCGGAATTTTACATCTCCATCTACGGCTCCGTCGCCCAAAGCGAATCCGAGAACATCAGCCACAATGTGGCATGGGGTAAAGCCAGAAGCGCCAAGGATGGAAATGTGTTCTTCGCCTATAAGTCCTTCCTCGGCTATCGACGGGGAGCGGACGGCAAGCCGGAGATCGACCCGGAGCAGGCAAACACGGTACGCCGGATCTACGACCACTTCCTCGCAGGGAACAGCCTGCAGCAGATCGCAAACGGTCTGACTGCGGACGGCATTCCGACGCCCATGGGCAGAACAGTATGGCAGGCCAGCGTCGTGCAATCGATCCTCTCTAACGAGAAATACAAGGGTGACGCCCTGCTGGGCAAAACCTATGTGGAGGACTGCATCAGCAAAAAGGTAAAGGTCAACGCTGGGGAACGGCCCCAATACTATGTGGAGAACAATCATCCGGCAATCATCGATGCAGCTACCTTCTCCAGAGTGCAGGAAGAACTGGCCCGTCGTGCTTCCAAACGCAAGGTCAAGCAAACGGGCACTACTACGGAACAGGGCAAGTACTGCGGCAAATACGCACTGACGGAGCTGCTGATCTGCGGCGAATGCGGCACGCCATACCGTCGATGCACATGGACCGTAGGTGGTAAAAAGCGGATCGTCTGGCGCTGCATCAACCGACTGGACTACGGCAAAAAATACTGCCATCACTCGCCGACGATGGAAGAAGCGCCGCTGCAAAATGCCATCATGGATGCAGTCCTGAGAACAGCACAGATCGACCTGAATGTCCTGCAAACGCTCAAACAGCACATTCAGTTGGGCCTCGGTGCCGGGGCCGAAGAGGACAAGAGCGTTGAAATACAGATCCGCATTGCGCAGATCGATCAGGAATTCAAAAACCTGCTGAACAGCGTGACCGCCGAAAATCAGCAGGAGCTTCTCACCGATCCCCGCATTACGGATCTGATGACAGAGAAACGCCAACTTGAAAAGGAACTGGCGGAATACGTTGCAGCCGAACAGCACCGTCAGAATACAGCGTCCCGACTGGACAATATCTTCACCATCCTTGACGGCATGAAGAATCATCCGCTCGCCTATGACGATGCAGTGATCCGCCAGATTCTGCAATGCGTCATCGTAGAGTCCAAAGAGAAGATCAAGGTGGTGTTTATCGGCGGTATGGAAGTGAAAGCCAAGGTGGAGCAATAACATCACTTAACAATGTCACGCGTCTGCGTTTTAATAGCCGCTATTGGAATCCATCTATCAGAGAAGTTCCAATGGCGGTTATCCTTCAAAGGAACTTGGAACCATAATTTTTATATGATTTTAGCTGTATCCCTTGAAAATTTACGAGAAACACAATATAATATAAATTGAATAGGTGTATGGATCAAAAGACATATCGCTTATAGGAGGGGAAACAATGGATAATAACGCCGTCTCTTTTGAGGAGAATTATATTTTTAGAAACAACAGGTCTATTACCTCCAATAACGATATTGCTTTAACGGAATTTGTAGCTAATGCATGGGATGCCGGTGCGCATAATGTGGACATTACTATACCCTTTGAGGAACACGAGAAAATCGTTGTTGAAGACGATGGAACTGGTATGACTGATGAGGAATTTCGCAGCAGATGGATGACATTGAATTACGACCGTCAAAAGCGGCAAGGCAAGGATGTCCTATTTCCTGAAGATGTCGAAAGCTCAAAAAGAATTGCATACGGACGAAACGGTGTAGGCCGCCATGGGATGCTATGCTTTGCAGACAGTTATACCGTAGAAACATGGAAAGATGGTAAGTGCAATACTTACGATATAGCAGTATCTAAGGGAGATTCCCCATTTAAAATTCTCAAGCACAGCACTGATGATAAGGCTGGACATGGTACAAGAATAAGCACATTTGTGCTTAGACACTTGCCAGATGCAACTGCAATGACAGATATACTTTCTGCGCGGTTCTTGTATGATCCGAAGTTCGTTGTAAAAATCAATGGCAAGCGTATTGATTTATCTCAACACAAAGGTGTTGTCTTTTCAAAGGAATTTATAACACCAACCAAGGCTAAATTATTGATGACAGTCGTTGACTCTGAGAAGACAGCTGCAAAATCACAGCAACATGGCATTGCGTTTTGGGTTTCTGGTCGCTTGGTAGGACAGCCTTCGTGGACATACGGAAAAATAACTTTCCTTGACGGAAGATTTAAAGCGGCAAAAAGATATACCGTAATTATAAAATCCGATGATTTGATTGATGATGTCCTACCTGATTGGAGTGGCTTTATCGACTCAGCTCAGATGGAAAGCGTTTATCATTGTGTCAAGGCCGAAGTCGATCAATTCATTAAATCAGTAATGCAAAGTCATTTGAGTGAGGTCAGGTTAGATGTTATAAAAGATGTTCGCGATGAATTGGAAACATTAAATGTTACTGGACAGCGAAATATATCTGCCTTTATTGAAAAAGTGACAGATGATAATCCTGTCATTACACCAGACTATCTACATAGTGCTGTTGAAGCGATGATATCTATTGAAAAAGCAAAAAAGGGAGAATTGCTTCTGAGTCAATTAGGGCAGATGACTCCGGATCAACTTGACAAATTAACAGACATACTCAGCACATGGAATGTTGATGATCTTGCCACCGTAATCGGAGAAATAGATAAACGAATTGTGGTCATTGAAGCTATTCAGCGTATATATAACGACAAAACAACTGAAGAATTACACACACTACACCCACTCATACTTAACTCAAAATGGCTGTTTGGTGCACAATTCGATTCTCCAATGTTCATGTCAAATTCAACCTTAACAACGGTTGTTAAGGGATTATTTAAAGACGAGGATTACGATCTGGACGCGATAAGTAGCCCGAAGCGCAGACCCGACATTATTTGCCTTAAGCAATACTCTCTGAAAGCCGTATGCACGGATAGAATTGATCCTACCGCCGGTGAAATAATGAAACCTGATCAAATTTTGATTGTTGAGGTAAAGCGCGGCGGATTCGAAATTACCGATGATGAAGTAAATCAAGTGGAATTCTATGTCAGACAAATTCGAAAATCTGCCGTATTACATAGTTCTGCAACTATTGATGCATATGTAGTTGGAGCAAAGCTCGGAGATATTGATCCAGAAAAGAATACTACAAGCGGAAGAATTCATGCAGTGACTTATGGCCAATTAGTTGACACTGCAAGCGGAAAGCTGTTCAGATTAAGGGATCGACTCAAAGAGCATTACGATTCGTTGGGACAAGAAAGTATTGTGGAACAAGCGCTTAGGGATAGCAAACAGCTAAAGATGAACATTTAAAATCGAAGTCAAGCGTTGTTGTGGTATTCGAGAGTTCAGTTCCCTCGACTGAAGTCGCCAAAATATCTTTTTTATGTGCCGAGGACAAAATACCGGGATTTGATCCCGGTATTTTTTTATTATTTATTATTATCTTGATTTTTTTCGCGCCCGCGCAGCGGGACAAAAAAAGTTAAAAAGGGTATTGACATTTCTTCTTTCTTGGTGTAATATAAACAAGCTGTTAGAGAGCCGGACGATTGGCGCAGCTGGTAGCGCATCCGCTTGACGTGCGGGAGGTCACAAGTTCGAGTCTTGTATCGTCCACCACAAACCTGTAATTCTTATGAATTGCAGGTTTTTTTTATTTGCTCTCCAAACCAAGTATTTACATAGGGGCCTACTATTACATGCTTGCGTGAAGGTGTAAGATAGGTGAGGGCTGCAATTTTTGCCCGCAGTCCTTGGAAAATGCAGAATGTTATGATATGCTTTTATGTACACCGTTCAGCGGAAAGGATGTGAGCGTATGGCGTACAGCGAGCTTATAAAAAGCTTCGGGCGTATTCGTGAATATATGCGTGAATTCTACGTCTACGGCTTTAAGAGCCGCGACGAATATACCAAGAAAAGCTCTCGCTCGTATGACGATGAGCGCCGCCGCATGGAAAGCTGGCTTGGCGATTATATGCAGTTTCGCCGGACTCCCGAGGGCAAAAACGTGTTCCTCTCGATAGACAGCCGCGCCTCGCGCCATAATCCTCTTTATACCGCGTGGAAGGCGAAGAGCTTTACCGACGGGGATATAACGCTTCATTTCATCCTCTTTGATATTCTTGACTCGCCGGAGAAGGAGCTAAGCCTTAACGAGATAACCGAGGAGCTTGACCGCTATCTTCTGTCCTTCAGGGAGCCGAGGCTGTTCGACGCATCCACGGTGCGAAAAAAGCTCAGGGAGTACGCTGCGGAGGGGATTATTATCGCGGAAAAGCGCGGCAAGCTCATGTATTACCGGCGTGCCGAGTCCGCGCAGCCGCTTAACGCCGATATGCTCGACTTCTTTTCCGAGATAGCGCCCTGCGGAGTCGTCGGCTCGTTTCTTCTGGATAAGCAGGAGGCGCACGAGGGGCGCTTTGCCTTCAAGCATCACTACATAAGCAGGGCGATGGACAGCGAAATAATCTGCTCTCTGCTCCTTGCCATCTCCGAAAAGCGAAGCATCACGCTTGAGACGATAAACCGGCAGAAGGACAAAATCACCGAAAGTCAGGTAGTCCCGCTCAAAATCATGATAAGCGTGCAGGGCGGGCGGCAATACCTCATGGCCTATTCCCCGCGCTTCAGGCGTATCACGCCGTTTAGAACGGACAATATCATATCCGTAAAGCTCGAAGAGCGTGCCGAGCAGTTTGACGCGCTGCGCAACAGACTTGAGGGCATGAGCGCGCACATCTGGGGCGTGAGCACCCAGAGCAGCTCCGGGGCACGGATGGAGCACGTTGAATTTACCCTTACATATGCCGACGGCGAGGAGCATATACACCGCCGCCTTGAGCGCGAAAAGCGCTGCGGCAGAGTCGAAAGGCTCGATAAGAACACAAGCAGGTTCACGGCGGACGTATATGACGCAAGCGAGCTTGTGCCGTGGATTCGCAGCTTTATCTGCCGCATTACGGATATACACTTTTCAAGCCCGGAGCTTGAGGAGCGCTTCAAAAGTGACCTTGATGAAATGTACGCCCTGTACGGGCTGGAGGGCGGTGAGAGCAAATGATATTCAGTGAGCTATACGGCGCCTACTATAGTACCCTTGCAAGAATTCTCGCCTTGGCGGTAAGGCAGCCGCTTGAGAAGGACACGCTCAGAGAAATTATCAGGCAGCAGGCCTTCGGCGAGAGCGTTATGAATATCGAGCCTGCCCTTGAGGAGGAGCGCTGGCAGCTCATACGCTCGGACGGCTCCACGCCGCTCAGACATACCCCGACCATGCCGCTGACGCTGCTGGAAAAGCGCTGGCTCAAGGCGATAGCCGCGGATCCGAGAATCAGGCTTTTTACGGATGAGCTTCCGGACTTTCCGGGGCTTGAGCCGCTTTTCCGCACGGAGGATATCTCGCTGTTTGATAAGTATGCCGACGGAGATCCCTATGAGGATGAGACTTATATAAAGAACTTTCGTCTTATACTTGAGGCAATAAAAAAGCGCTGTCCGCTGAGCATTGACAGCCTGAACCGCAGAGGCGGCATTACGCACGTCGTATTTATGCCGGAATATCTGGAATACTCCGAGAAGGACGATAAATTCCGTCTTATCGGCTCCGGGTGCAGGTACGGCGGTACCGTAAACCTGTCCAGAATTGTCCGCTGCAAGCCGTATACAAAGCCCTTTGAGGGCGCTTCCCGGGTAAATAATAAAAAGTCGAGGACGGCGGAGCTTGAGCTCTATGACAGAAGAAACGCCATGGAGCGGATTCTTATTCATTTTGCCGACTTTGAAAAGCAGGTGGAGCGAATAGCCGAGGACAGGTACAAAATCACGCTGAGCTATGACGAGGACGACGAAACCGAGCTGCTCATCCGGGTGCTTTCCTTCGGGCCGATGCTGAAGGCGACCGCTCCGAGGCAGTTCGTGGAGCTTATAAAAGAGAGACTGCTGAGACAAAAAAGCTGCGGACATTGATTGTTCGCAACTTTTTTTCCGTGATAATCGTCATCAAGGGCGCTATAATGCAGCTGTAATCTAAAGACGCATACAGCAATACACATGAAATGAGATTTACCGGCGCTTGAAAAAGCGTCTAATATGTGCCGAATGGCAGCGTCTTGTACAGCTTTCCCTAAAAGGCACCTACAGCAATTTAACGACAGCACAGATGAAAATCTGACGTGGGTACGAAACCTGAGGTGCCTTGCGGGAAAATCCCGAAAAGCTTATCAGCGCATTGAAAAGGAGTGAGTTTCATGCTGGAGTATATCAGGCAGGAAGCGAATATGACAAAAACCGAAAACGGCGCTGCCGCATACGAGTCAAGCGGCTCTTGTTGTCTTGACCTCTTTGCCACGATAGGCGCGCTTCGCCGCGAGGATGACGAGGAAATAATATGCCGCTTTATCCGCGCCTATACCGAAAATCCCGACATGGCAATGAAGCTTCTGTTCTTTGCGCGTGATGTCCGGGGAGGTCTCGGCGAGAGACGTGTATTCAGAGCTATTTTTAACTGGCTTGCCTCAAATGAGCCCGCGTCTGCGATGAAGAATATGGAATATGTGCCGGACTACGGCCGCTTTGACGATTTGCTCTCCCTCATGGGTACGCCCTGCGAGAAGGCTATGCTTGCCCTGCTTAAGCTCGGCTTCGAGAAGGATATGGCCGCCATGAAGCAAGGCGGGAGTGTGTCGCTGCTGGCAAAGTGGCTGCCCTCCGTGAACACCTCCAAGCCGGAAACGAGAGCGATGGGAAGAAAAATCGCAAGAGCTTTCGGTCTTTCGGATGCCGAGTACAGAAGGTCTTTGTCGGCGCTCCGGGCGAAAATCCGCATCCTTGAGAATAATCTCCGTGAGCGGGACTACAGCTTTGACTATGAAAAGCAGCCCTCAAGGGCGCTGTTCAAGTATAAAAAGGCCTTCATCCGCAATGACCGGGAGCGTTACTGCGCGTTTATCGACGCGGTAAGCAGCGGGGAGATGAGACTCCACGCCGGAAATATCGCGCCCTATGAGCTTGTAGAGCCGTATCTCGGCGGGTATAGATACAGGCACGGCTTTATGCGCGATATCACGCCCGAGGAGAAGGCGGTGCTGAACGCCACATGGAGTGCTCTTCCTGATTACGGAGGCGAGGAGAATGCAATCGCCGTTATCGACACCTCCGGCTCCATGTACTGCGACAGTAATCCTCTGCCTGCCGCCGTAGCGCTATCGCTGGGGATATACTTTGCCGAGCGGAATAAGGGAATGTTTGCAAACTGCTTTATCGAGTTTTCCGCCCGACCGCAGCTCATCGAGCTGAAAGGGGAGAGCTTTGCCGATAGACTGCGCTATGCGGCCTCCTTTAACGAGATAGGCAACACAAATCTTGAAGCTGTGTTTATGCTCATACTCAATGCCGCAGTGAAGAACAAGGCAGCGCAAAGCGAGCTTCCCGCAAAGATAATAATTATATCCGACATGGAGTTTGACGCCTGTGTAAATAATACTTCGGCGCTTATCTTCAGAAACGTGCGCAAAAGCTATGAGGTCTGCGGCTATAAGCTGCCTCAGGTGGTATTCTGGAATGCTGCAAGCCGCCACAGACAGCAGCCTGTCCGAGAAAATGAGCAGGGCGTCGCCCTTGTTTCCGGTGTGACACCGCGCCTGTTCTCTATGCTGGCCGGAGGCGTCGTTTCTCCGTACAGCCTTATGCTTGAGGTGTTGGAGAGCGAGCGCTATGCAAGAATTGCCGCATAGCGAATTGCGTGCAGGGCAGCAGAGCCCTGCACGCTTATTTGAAGGGGGATTATAATGTTTACAATAGAGGGCAAAATGAACACCGCCGTTTGCTATGCCCGCGTCGTCGAGGATGAGGCCATAGAGCAGATACGCAGAATGTGCGGCTATGAGCTTACGTCAGGGAGCAAGATACGCATCATGCCCGACGTTCATGCCGGGCGCGGCTGCACCATCGGCACCACGATGACCGTCACCGACAAGGTCTGCCCCAACATCGTCGGCGTGGATATCGGCTGCGGCATGTACACCGTGAGGCTTGCCGACGCGGAGCTGGACTTTGCAAAAATCGACGAGGCGGCGCACTATATCCCCTCCGGGATGAACACCTGGGAGGGGCGCACGGAGCGCTTTGAGCTTGGCGCTCTGCGCTGCTATCGCTCACTCAAGGACACAAAGCGCCTTGAGCGCTCTCTCGGCACGCTCGGCGGCGGCAATCACTTCATCGAGATAGACCGCGCCTCGGACGGCACATATTATCTCGTCATCCACTCCGGCAGCCGCAATCTCGGCAAGCAGGTAGCGGAGCTATATCAGCAGTTAGCTGTGGAGCTGCACTCCGGGAAGGAGGAGTATTACGTCCGCAAAAATGAGCTTATCGCCTCGTACAAGGCGGCGGGACGCCGCGATGAAATCCAAAAGGCTCTGAAGGAGCTTGCACAGGAGTATGAAAAAAAGGAGTCATCCGTGCCGAAGGATCTATGCTGGCTATACGGCTCCTTCATGGACGATTATCTCCATGACGTGGAGATTTGCCAGCAGTTTGCCCGCAGAAGCCGTGAGAGGATGGCGGAGGTCATGCTTGAGCGGACGGGCATGACGGCGCTTGAGTCCTTCCACACCATACATAATTATATTGATACGGGCGAGATGATACTCCGCAAGGGCGCTATCGCGGCTCATGCCGGGGAGAAGCTGCTCATTCCCATCAATATGCGCGACGGCTCAGTGCTTGCCGTCGGCAAGGGAAACCCGGACTGGAACTACTCCGCGCCGCACGGGGCGGGACGCATCATGTCCAGAACCAAGGCAAAGGAGAGCATCTCCATCGAGGACTACAAGGCCGCGATGGAGGGCATATATACGAGCTCTGTCAATGCGCAGACCATCGACGAGGCGCCGATGGCGTATAAGTCCATAGACGATATTATTGACGTTATCCGCGAGTCGGTGGATATCATAGATATCATGAAGCCGGTGTATAACTTCAAGGCCTCGGGGGAGGAGGAGCCGTGGCATAAGGCATAACGGGCTCAGACTCGGACGCAGGCATTTTCGCCGGGGGATAGAGATAGACTCACAGCAGATAGCGGAAGGGGCGTATCAGCACGCGTAGCAGCGCCTGCAGCGCCGTCTTGAGCGGCGATATCTCCGGGGCTATGTACTCCGCGCCCTCGCTTATGCTGCCGTCGGGCGAGACGATTTTGCTCTCGCTTATCATCGCGTCCGTCTCCTCGCGCAGCGCGGCGTTTAGCTCGGGGCAGTCCACGAGCAGCATCATCTCGGTGTCGAGATATGCACTGCGCATATCCCAGTTAAACGAGCCGATTATGCTTATGCTGTCGTCGATGAGGATGGTTTTTGTGTGCATGGAGTGCTCACCCGTCCACTCGCAGACCGTGGCTCCGCTTGCAAGGAGCTTGCCCTGCTCGTTCAGGTAATCGGCGCAGCCCCAGGGGTTTGCGCCGGTCTGCGGGGCGTTTGTGATGATTTGAAGCTCCGCGTCGCCGCCCGCCGCCCTTGCCAGCGCAGCATACATCGCCTTGTTGCAGATGACGTAGGGGCTTTGCAGCAGGGCATTTTCCTTGCCGCCGCTCATGAGCATGGCCAGAGTATTCAACAGCTTTGGCTCCTTGTTCCACGCACGGCAATCGCCGCTGAGCACGCTCACGCCTCTTGCCGGGATTGTCTCGTTTTCCCATGCTATCGGGCTTATATTCCCCTCTGCGGCAATTTCCGCCCAGCGCTCATTGAGGGCGGCAGCGGCAGTCTTGAGACTGCGCTTTTCGGCGTTTGCGCGGAAGTCACGGTTTGTATCCAGCGCCCAGATACCGTCAAAGTAATCCAAAAGACTGTTGACGGAGGCGTCGGGCGAAGCGTCGCCGTACACGAGCAGGTCACGGTCCGCGTTCTGCCGCACTGTGCCGCCGCTGCCGAGGAAGAGGTCGCTGGTGTTTCTTCCGCCCATGAGGTATGCCGAGCGGTCAACGATGAGGTATTTGTCGTGGCAGCGGTAGTTGACCGTCCAGAGCCGGGTGAGGCGAAGGGGATTGTAGAGCTTGACCTGCACGTTTTCGTGCGCCGCCAGAGCCTTGAAGGAGTCGCTGCCGTTCAGATGCAGCTGCGCGTTTACTCCGTCCACGATGAGGCGAACCTGTACCCCGCGCTCCGCCGCATCCAACAGCGCCGCGATAATATCCGTGCCGCTGTTGTCGGCGCGAAGGTCAAAGGTCGAGAGTATTATTTCCTCCTGCGCCGAGCTTATGAGCCGCAGCCGCCAGAGAAGCGCGTCGTCGTTGTCGTCGATAAGGCAGACCCGCTCGGCGGCAGGAGTGGGCAGAGTCAGCGCGGCGTCGCTTTTTCTCCGCGTGCCGATAATGGGCGGGATGAGGAGGCAGGCAAGAAGATAGATTATAAAGCATAGAAGCAGCGCCCAAATCAGGCGCTTGATTATTTTTCGGGGGGTACTCATATCGGGGTTTCCTTCTTCCGTTCGTCATGTCATGCGCGGCAAAATGCGGCGCGCTTTTTTATGAGTACATTATATCAGCTTCAAATTCGGCGTTGTAGAACAGACGGTGAACAATTTACGCCTGTTTGACGCACATCATTGTAACACCTACAAAAGTTAATATATTAAAAATGCCCGCCGCCTTGTCAAAAGCCGAAAAATGTTGTATAATCGTCTCTATTATAAAATAGTATTATTATGGGCAGGTGACTAAATCGTGGACGCAGGAATTGAGCAGCTTAAAAAATGGGTAGCCGAGAGCGATAATATCGTATTCTTCGGCGGCGCGGGAGTGAGCACCGAGAGCGGCATCCCGGACTTTCGCAGCGTTGACGGGCTATATAAGCAGAAGTGGAAATACCCGCCCGAAACCATACTCAGCCATAGCTTTTTTGAGCGTGACCCCGAGGAGTATTATCGCTTCCACCGCGAAAAGCTGGTCATCGACGGAGTAAAGCCAAACCGCGCGCACCTGCGCCTTGCCGAGCTCGAAAGGGAGGGCAAGCTCCGCGCCGTCATAACCCAGAATATCGACGGGCTGCATCAGGCGGCAGGAAGCCGAAACGTCCTTGAGCTTCACGGCAGTATTCTCCGTGCCTATTGCTCGCGCTGCCGCAAGACGTACCCGGCGGAGCTCATAAATCACGGGCAGGGCGTTCCCCGCTGCAGCTGCGGCGGCGTCATTCGTCCCGATATAGTCCTCTATGAGGAGCAGCTTGACGAAAACCTGCTCTCTAAGTCCGTCCACTATCTGCGCAACGCGGATGTGCTCATCGTCGGCGGCACCTCGCTGAACGTCTACCCCGCGGCAGGGCTCATAAACTATTACCGGGGAAATAAGCTTGTGCTGATAAATCTCAGCGAAACAGCCTATGACTGCTATGCGGATCTGATAATACATGAAAAAATAGGCGAGGTTTTCGCTCAAATCTGAAATTTTGCTCAATACTCAAAGGAAGAAAGTTATAATGTCAAAGGGTAAGCTGATAGTTTTTGAAGGCATAGACGGCAGCGGCAAGTCCTGCCAGTATAAGCGCATATGTCAGAGACTTGAAAGGGATGGAGTTGACTATAATCATATAGTGTTTCCCCGCTACGACAAGGACAGCAGCGCCTTGATACGAATGTATCTCGGCGGCAGCTTCGGCAGTCATCCCGAGGACGTAAACGCATATACCGCCTCGACCTTTTATGCCGTTGACCGCTTTGCGTCCTACCGCGAGGAGTGGGGGAGAATATATAATGACGGGGGACTTATAATCTCCGACAGATATACCACCTCAAACGCCGTGCATCAGGGCTGCAAGCTCAGCGATGCGGAGCTTCCCGCATTTTTCGAGTGGCTTTATGACCTTGAATATGTAAAGATGGGGCTTCCGCAGCCGGATCTTGTGATATATCTTGAGGTGGATATAAAGACCTCGCTTGCCCGCATGAAGCGCAGACAGGACAGGACAAACACCACTGCCGACATTCACGAGAAGGATGTTGAGTATCTGCGCCGCTGTCTGCACACGGCAGATATGGCGGCGGAGCATTACGGCTGGACGCGCATACCCTTTATGAAAAACGGCGCGGAGCGTGAGCTTGAGGAGAAAAACAACGAGATTTATGAGCTTATCCGTAAGCATATCTAAATAAAAGGGGAGCGCAAAGCCCCCCTCGCAAAGCTCAGCAGCCGCAGCCGTTGTTGTTATTGCAGCCGCATCCGCAGCCGCAGTCGTTGCCGCAGCCACAGCCGCCGCCGCATCCGCCGCAGCCGCAGAGGATGATAAGAATGATGATTATCCAGAGAATGCTGCCGTTATTGCAACCGTTGCAGAACATATATATATTCCTTTCCCCGTGCCGGAAATTTACCTGCGCCGCAGGCACGGTGCGCGGCACAGCGCAGACGGCTTTCTCTGCCGCTCATGCCATGATATGCAGGGAGCGCGCCGAGTGTCACGCAAATCGGCGGATATCCGCAAAGCTACTACAGGAGGAAAACAATGCCGGACGATATTGAAAAGATAAACGAGATTTTTCGTATCCACGACGAAAACGCAAGGAAAAAGAGCGGGCAGACCGGGAAAACCGGCGCACAGCCCGCGGCAGAGCCGGAGAACAGAAACGGAAACGGCGAGGCTAAGGGCAAAACCTCAAAGCACTCCGCCGTAGATAATTTTCTCATCGACAAGACCGGCGAAGAGAAGCACAACTACACGGGCGACGAAATGACGGAGCGCGATTATCATCCCGTGCGCCAGAGCAGGGAATACCGCTCGGGCTGTCTCGGCGGCATCATGTATTTCGTCTTTGTCGCGGCGCTCAGCGTGGTGCTGGCCTGCTTTGCATGGATGGCGGCGAGCGACGCTCTGGCGCTGAATAAGGACAACTTTACCGCGGTCGTAAATCTCCCGAGTGATATATTCGAGATAAAGACCGTGGACGATTTGGACGAGAACGGCAAGAAAATTGGCACAAAGCGCGTTTCGCAGGCCGATGTGAGCTATATCGCCGACCAGCTCAAGGATGCGGGGCTTATCGAGTATAAGTGGCTGTTTGAGGCCTTCTGCAAGATATCCCACGCAAGCTCCAAGGTCGATCCCGGCAGCTATGAGCTTCGTTCAAGCTTTGACTACCGCGCGCTTATCAAGAATATGCAGTCCGGCTCCGGCGCTACGCTGACTACCACCGTCACCATACCCGAGGGCTTCTCGATGCATCAGACCTTCCTGCGCCTTGAGGAGGAGGGCGTGTGCAGCTATAATGAGCTGATGGACGCCGCCGCAAACGCGACCTTTAACTATAGCTTTATCGACCCCGACGAGCTCGGCAATGCCTACAGACTTGAGGGCTTCCTGTTCCCGGATACCTATGAGTTCTATGTCGGTATGCAGGCCTCCAGTGCGATAAACAAGATGCTTGAGAACTTCTATTATAAGCAGACGGAGGAAATGCTCCAGCGCGCCGAGGAGCTTGGGCTCAGTATGCGCGATGTAGTGAATATCGCCTCGCTTATCGAGAAGGAAGCGGCAAACGATGAGGAGCGCCCGATAATCGCCTCCGTCATCTATAACCGTCTTGCCGCCGGAACTCCGCTCGGCATAGACGCCTCTATCCTCTATCTCTATCCCGATCACGAGGGCGGGCCGACTGCGGAAATGCTTGCGCAGGACAGCCCCTACAATACCAGAATGTATGCGGGTCTGCCGCCTACGCCGATATCAAATCCGGGTATTGCCTCGATAAATGCCGCGCTCTACCCCATAAGCTCCGATTACTTCTACTATGCCCTCGACACCGAGACCGGAACTCACCGCTTCTTCAATAACAGCGCCGAGTTTGACGCCTTTGTCGCTACTCAGAACTATGGCTGATATGAAACCGGAGCTTCTGTCCCCGGCGGGGGACATGGAAAGACTTGTGATGGCGCTCCACTACGGAGCGGACGCGGTATATCTTGCGGGAACTCAGTTCGGAATGCGCGCCTCGGCAGGGAATTTTGACGAGGCGCAGCTCCGCGAGGCGGTGCGCCTTGCGCATAGCCTCGGCAGGCGCGTGTATGTCACCTGCAATACACTCCCGCGCGAGGAGGAGTTTGCGGCGCTACCCGCATATCTTGAGCTGTTGCAGGATGCGGGTGCGGATGCGCTTATCATTGCCGATCTCGGTGTGCTGGAGCTTGCAAAGCGCCACGCGCCGCGAGTGTCAAAGCACGTCAGCACTCAGCTTGGAGTTATAAACAGCGCCACCGCAAATGCCCTGTATGCACTTGGGGCGGATACCGTAGTCCTTGCCCGCGAAGCGCCGCTTGAGGATATAAGTAGGATACGAAGGAATACGCCGCCCGAGCTTCGGCTTGAGGCCTTCGTTCACGGGGCTATGTGCGTGTCCTTCTCCGGGCGCTGCCTTTTGTCGAATTATCTCACCGGACGCGACGCAAACCGCGGCCGCTGCGCTCAGCCATGCCGCTGGAAGTATCATCTTGTGGAGGAAAAGCGCCCCGGCGAGTATTTTGAGATAAGCGAGGACGGCGGGACGCATATCATGAACTCCCGCGATATGTGCATGATAGAGCACATCCCGGAGCTTATCGAGGCGGGGGTGGACAGCTTTAAGATAGAGGGGCGCATGAAGTCCTCCTATTATGCAGCCGTCGTCACCAATGCCTACCGGCACGCTATAGACGCCGCCGTCAGCGGGGAAGGGCTCGACAGGCTGTGGGTGGACGAGGTCAATAAGGTCAGCCACCGCCCATATACCACGGGCTTCTATTTCGGCGAGCCGGGGCAGTATTATCACGATGCGAGCTATTTCACCGAGGCGGACGTCGCCGCCGTAGTCGAAGACTGCGACGCGGAGGGTAATGCCGTCTTGTTCCAGAGAAATAAGTTTTATAAGGGCGACGAGCTGGAGCTTTTGAAGTCCGACAGTGCGCCCATAGCGTTTACGGTCGAGCATATGTATAACGCCGAGGGCGAGGAGATAGACGACACGCGCCACGCCATGATGGAGATACATATGAAGCTGCCGACCGTGGCGGAGAAGTATTCAATAATCAGAAAATGCAGATAAAACCGCTCTATGTCAGCAATTAGGTAGAGCGGAACAAGAGAAGCTAAAAGAAAAGAGGTGCAGCTTGCTGCGCATCTTTCCTTTTGGCTTGTAGTTAAGCGCGGCACCTGAGTAGTAGCAATGAGCTGATACGGACACTGAGAGAGCGGCGGCTGAGAAGACCTATGATTTATACGATATAATTGCAGGCAAAGCAGTGGGTCCACAACCGCAAATCATGCCAAACTCCGCCCTGATAATTTCTTTATATCAATTGACATCGCAGACAACATATGCCCATTTACTGCATAAAATGTAGGTGTTACAATGATGTGTGACAGACAGATAGAAAAAAAGAGTAGCGAATAGGGATGGACTGTGTTAAGGTTGA
>CAKTMC010000024.1 GCA_934573735.1 uncultured Oscillospiraceae bacterium
CAATACCGCGAAGCGCTGCCCCTCTTAGGGGAAGTCCCCAGTGCGCACACTGGGGAAAGGGGTCGCCGGAGTCGGATTAGAGCAGGAGGGAAAAGACAGGTCGCAGTGCAGACCATTCTTTTCCCTATTGGCAGTCTCTTTGCCCCTGAGACCCCTCAGGCGCTCCGCGCCAGCTCCCCTAAAAGGGGCGCCAAGGGCGTAGCGGAACGCTGCTGCGCCGATTTTTACAGCTCTCACCCCTCCCCTTTTATCCTGTTTATCATCGACTCGGCGGCGCCGGTTATCATCGCCTCGATATCCGCGCCGGCGGCGTTTATCAGCTCCAGCGTTTCAGGGAGGAGCTTCTCCTTTGTCTTTTCAATCAGCAGCAGACGAAGCTCCTCTATCTCCCCGGCGCTCAGCTTACCGTCGGCGGACGCGGCCTTCAAGGGCTCCACGGTCGTCTGCTGAAGCTCAAGCACCGTCATGCACGCAGCGTCAGTGAGACTTGCCATCGCCTCATGAAGCCTCGCACACTCCGTCCGTCTGCCCACAAGCGCGGTCAGATATGTACCGAGTACGCCTATGAGCATGAGCAGCAGCGCCGCCGTCAGCTTCACGATATTTTCAACAATAATATCAGCCATATTTTTCTCCTTAAACTTAATTTTATTTAATCTCGTGCGCTTTTTCGTTCAGATGCCGGTCGATTTTATTTATTGCCTCGGTCACGGGACCGTTGCAGCCCTGCTCCTTCAAGCCCTTGAGACATGCCAGTATTCCGTAGGTCAGCAGCGTCTGCTCCTTACCGAGCTCCGCAAAGCGCTGAGCACTGTCGCTCTCGAGCGCGGATATCTTCTTATCCTGAGCGCTCTGCTTATCCACCCAGCGCAGCGCCCGATTATAATAGCCCGCTATCGCCGCCCCGGCAGCCACGACTGCGGCGGCGGTGATGAGCGTATGCCATGTAATATACAAGCTTTATCCTCCTAACAATCTTTTCCACGTTCTGACCCCGACTATGCCGTCCGGCTCAAGACCGTGCTCCCGCTGATATGCAGCCGCGGCAAACTCGGTACATATACCGAATTCACCGTCGGCGCCGCTCGAGCCGCAGGAGTAGCCCCTGCCGATGAGCAATAGCTGCACCGAGCGGACATACTCGCCCGCACTGCCAAGCCCAAGCTCCGGAAGCTCGTTTTTCGCAGCGTCTGCGGGAGCCGCCGCCTCATAGCTTATCCAGCGCGGCTTACCCCAGTACGCCCAGCCGCGGGGCGCGAGACGCGATTTTACAACGCCCTTGGCGTGCCCTGCCGCCTCCACGACCTCACCGCCGCCGACATAGACTCCGACGTGGGACAGATCCTTCATAAAGACGCATACGCCCGCCTCCTCGGGCAGAGACGCTATCGCCCCGGTCTCGCTGCAAGCGGAATACAGACCCGCCGCAGTCACGTCCTGACACGAGTTATACATGGGCACGCTATCGACGCCCGCGCTCCACAGATAGCCCTTTATGAGCCCGACACAGTCGTGTACGCGCTCGCCGTAGTGCTTGGCGCACTCGCTGCCGTAGCTGCCGTAGGCCTCCGGGTACTGCTGGCGCTTCTGCGCTAAGAGCGCCGGGGTCGCGCGCTGACCGAAGGTGCCCCACCAGTAGGGGCGGCCGAGCTGCGCCGTCGCGTAGTCCGCGAGTCCTTTGCCGGTCTTGTTCGCGCCGGGCGTCATTCAATCACCTCGTTTACGGTGACGACTATGCCGTCGAGTGCGGCGCTTGACGGGAACGCAAAGCGCATTTTCTTGTACAAGGCATTGTCGGATGAGGTGAAGCTGATGGTGTCGGTCACGGAGTCGTAGCTGTAGCCCGGCAAATTTTTGAAGTACACCGCCCCTGTCCAAGTGCTGCCGTTGAAGTAGCACACCCGGCAGCTCCCGGCGTCGGTGTTCGCCTTTGAGCCCTTTATCCGCACCGTTACGCCCGTGCCGCCCAGCTCGATATCGTTTGAGACGTTCTGCACGGCGGATGCCTCAAGAGTGGCGCCGGATGTTATGCGCTGACCGTGCTGCACCTCTGCGGGCTTGAAAAGGTTTGTGTAGGCTGGCGCTGTCGGCACGGCAGTGACCGTGATGACCAAGTCGCCGGTCACTCTCGGTATCGCTATCGCGCCCTCGGAATAGTATGCGGACACGTCTGTCCCTCCCATCGTGATGTTTATTTCGGCGCCGTCGAGCGTATAGCCCTTGTCGGCGCGTATTCTTGCGGCGTAGGACTGGCCGTCTATCACGGCCTTTGCGTCGTTGTCGCTGCTGCAATTTGTAAGCTGCGCCGCTGCGCGGCGGCGGAGATTAGTCATCGCCCCTGTCCAAGCGCCGCCTGTGATTTCCTCGCCGCCCATCGTGACGCTGACCGCGCTGATGACATAGCCGTTTGCCGCGCTTATCCTCGCCGCGTAGGGCTGGTACTGCGTGAGCGAGTCCGCCGCGTTGTCGCTTGCGGCATTGGCAAGGCTGTATGTCACGCTGCACCGGCTCAGGCTTGGGCTAAGCGTCTCGGGCGTTCCGTCAATCATGCCGGCGCGAAACTCGTTCAGCTCCGCCGCCGTGAAGCCGAGCCGCGCAAGATAATTCACCGCCTTGTCGCGCAGGCTCCCGCCCTCAAGCGCGTTTATCTCAGTAATCAGGTTCTTGTAGCCGTATTCCCATTGTCCGGCCGCGTATTCGCGCCCGCAGCGCTTGCGCAGATAGTCGGAGCCGTTGAAGCTTGTAAGCTCATAATCCTTGTCGATGTCACTCTGACTCACGCCGAGCAGCGCCTCGATGAGGCAGGCAATCGTGCCCGTGCGGTCGGCACCGGCGGAGCAGTGGAAATAAAGCGGTCGGTCGCGCCGAACGCTGTCGAGGATGAAGCGGAAGGCCTCACGCATAGAAGCTTCGTTTTTGAGCGTGTAGTACGCCCAGTACGCGCCGCCCTCGGTCGGGCAGCAGAAGTCTACGTCCGCGCCGATGACGGAGTAATCCTCGCCGACGTCCGTGCCCTGAAGCTCAAGCTCTGCGCGGATGCCAAGCTCGTCATGCAGGGTTTTTATAAGCTCCGTGTCGGCAGCGTAGACCTCGCCGCCGCGAAAAAGCTTGCCGTATTTAATCGTCCCGCCGTCGCAGGCCCAGCCGCCGAGGTCGCGGATGTTGCGCTCGGGGGAGCTTATCCAGCGCAGGCGGTCGAGGGGCTTGACCGCGCCGTTGAGGTAAGGCGTCAGGATATACGGGACTTCGTTGCAGTGCGCCACGCCGCCGAGAGTGCCGGCAATGGGCTTTGCGAGCACCGAGCCGTCGGCGTAGCTGTCTATTTGGGAGCTGCCGTAGTCTGTGGGGTCGTAGCTGACGGTGTCGAGATAGCGCCGCACAGCCTCGGGGCACTGGTGCCATTCGAGCTTTTCCGTCCCGGCTATGGCGCGGACGGCGGCGCCCATCTGGGCGATTTTGTAGCCTGCGGTCGAGCCGTTTTTCTCGCGTATCGCCTCGGCAATGTCCCGCACCGAGGCCTCGTCGTAGAGCTTTTTTGCCGTGCTTGCCATCAGTACGTCACCTCCGTCCCGTCGGGGAGCGATTCGAGGACGCTGCGGATTATCTCGGTCTTGTCCTCCGCCGTCCAGTAATCCACGCCGCGCTGCGGGGTCTTGCCGCCGCTGCCGCCGCTCTGCGCCGCCTCGTTTATCGCCTCGACAAGGCTACTGTTTGCGCTCGTTTTCAGAGCGGAGAGCGTGCCTATCTGCGCCTGAAGCTGCTCGGCGTGAGTGAGGCTCACATCGGGCAGCTCGCCCTCCGTTGCGCCGAAGGGCTGGACGCTGAAGCGCGCTCTGGTCGTGGTTATCCGCGAGTCGCCCTTCACGCCGCTGAGCTTTAGCTCCCAGTCGCCCGCCGTGAGGTCAAGCCCCATGTCGGGCGAGATGCGGTCGTCGATGAGGGCGATGGCGAGCGCCTTGTCGCCGCTCGTGAAGTAGGCGGTCTTGGCGTAGCCGTCCCAGTCGCGTCCGGTAAAACAGAACTCCGCCTCCAAAAAATTGCGGCTGTCCGAGGCAAGCTCCGGCGGGTCGAGTAAGAGCTTCTGCCCTCGGATGTATGCAGTTATCATGCCATTCCTCCTTGCTGTGTCTGTGCGGGATATTATCCGCTGTTTTATCTCTCGGGAAGATAATAGCACCGTTCGGAGTGAAAGTCAAGTATAACCGAACTTTTTGTAGGCTTGCATAAAAACGGGGCGTGGATTATGTGCATTTTGTGCGGTTATTCGGAACTTTGCGTGTAAAGTTTTGCGGCAGTGTCGAAATCGGCGCGGAAGACTCACAAGCTACACCCTTGGCGCCCCTTTTAGGGGAGCTGTCACCGAAGGTGACTGAGGGGTCTCCGAGGCAGAGAAACTGCCAATCGGGAAAAGAAATGTCTGCACTGCGTTCTCTCTTTTCCCTCCGGCTCTTATCCGACTCCGGCGACCCCTTTCCCCAGTGTGCGCACTGGGGACTTCCCCTAAGAGGGGCAGCGCTTCGCGGTATTGTCGAAATCGGCGCTAAAGACCTAACTAACCTGTCATTGCGAGGAGCGAGGGACGAGCGACGTGGCAATCCGCATCCCCTTGGGACAGTCCGAATACCAACTCCGGCGTAAGGGAGAACGGATTCCCACGACCAGTTTGAGAACTGGTCTCGGAATGACGGAGGTTTGGTAGGCTGCTTGCGCCGATTTTACACCGTGCCTCACGTCCTCGCCCTTGGCGCCCCTTTTAGGGGAGCTGTCACCGAAGGTGACTGAGGGGTCTCCGGGGCGGAGAGACTGCCAAGAGGGAAAAGAATGGTCTGCACTGCGTTCTGTCTTTTCCCTCCGGCTCTTATCCGACTCCGGCGACCCCTTTCCCCAGTGTGCGCACTGGGGACTTCCCCTAAGAGGGGCAGCGCTTCGCGGTATTGTCGAAATCGGCGCTAAAGACCTAACTAACCTGTCATTGCGAGGAGCGAGGGACGAGCGACGTGGCAATCCGCATCCCCTTGGGACAGTCCGAATACCAACTCCGGCGTAAGGGAGAACGGATTCCCACGACCAGTTTGAGAACTGGTCTCGGAATGACGGAGGTTTGGTAGGCTGCTTGCGCCGATTTTACACCGTGCCTCACGTCCTCGCCCTTGGCGCCCCTTTTAGGGGAGCTGTCACCGAAGGTGACTGAGGGGTCTCCGGGGCGGAGAGACTGCCAAGAGGGAAAAGAATGGTCTGCACTGCGTTCTGTCTTTTCCCTCCGGCTCTTATCCGACTCCGGCGACCCCTTTCCCCAGTGTGCGCACTGGGGACTTCCCCTAAGAGGGGCAGCGCTTCGCGGTATTGTCGAAATCGGCGCTAAAGACCTAACTAACCTGTCATTGCGAGGAGCGAGGGACGAGCGACGTGGCAAGCCGCATCCCCTTGGGACAGACTGAATATCAACTCCGGCGTAAGGAGAACGGATTCCCACGACCAGTGTGTTCACTGGTCTCGGAATGACGGAGGTTGGGGGTAAGCTGCTTGCACCGATTTATACTGCGTACAGTGCCGAAATCGGCGCTTAAGACTGAAATAACCTGTCATTGCGAGGAGCACAGCGACGTGGCAATCCGCATCCCCTTAGGACTGGCTAAATATCAACTCAGGCGTAAGGGAGAACGGATTTCCACGTCGGCCTTCGCCCTCTCGCAACGGCGGCTCTGCCGCCTAGTCCCTTTAGGGGGAATGACGGCGGTTTGGTAGGCTGCTTGCGCCGATTTATACTTCGCATAGGCTCTCCCTATATCGAGACCCCCCCTCGCGCTCTTTCGCGCGCGCGTAGCCGGCAGCACCAGCAGCATAAATATATTTATATTCTAGTCTTGTCTTATATAGTCTTGTCTAGTCTTATCTTATCTATACCTTGAACACAAGCTGCGCGCAAGCTGAACAAAGGCTTCCCCACGCAGAAACAACCCGCCGGTTTCCCGGCGGGTTGTCAAGTTTATTATGCTATTCTATCTCACACACAAAGCTCGATTACTCTTCCTCGCGGCGCTTCTTGAGCTGGGTCAGCGCCACTGCACCCGCGCTGCCGCTGGCCGCCATCGCAGCCAGGAGCATCAGGAGGTTGGAGCTGTCGCCGGTGGTCGGCTTCTCGGCCTTGTCACGGACGTAGAGCTGTCCAAGCTCAACGGTAATCTCGTAGTTCTCGGCCTTGGTATTCGCCCAGAGCTTATAGGTGAAGTCGTTATTGCTCATGCCTATCTCGGTCTGGCTGCCGGTGATATCGTAATCCGCGCCCTCGCCCTCGGCAAAGCCGTCGCCGCTGACTCTGACCAGATGGCAGACCAGAGGCTTACCGTCGTACATCTTGCTGTGAGTTGCGGAGGCCAGAGTGACCTGACGCTTCGTAACCGTGAGCAGTCCGTCCACACTGTCAGCGAAGAGGTAGTTTGCGGTCACGTCCTCGCCGTCGCGCATGACGCGATAGCTCTTGACCACGCTTGCGCTCTCACCAGCGTCAAGCTGCTCGCCCTCAAGCTCCACTATGAGAGTATCGGTGGCTGCAATGACGAACTCGGTATAGCTGTAGCCGACATCCGCTGCGCTCAGAGGCTTGCCGTCATACAGCTTCTCCGCGCTGAGTGCTGTAATGACTATCTTCTGCTCGGGGTAGAGAACCCTGAGAGTGCCGAACTCGGTCTTTATCTCGTAGTTTTCTGCCTTGGTGCCCTCATTGAGAGTGTAGGTAAACTCGTTATCGCTCTCGCCGACGTTGGTCTGGCTGCCGGTGAGCTCGTAGGCTGCGCCCTCGCCCTCGATGAAGCCGTCGCCGGTGACGACAAGCTCATCATTGGTGAGCGGAGTACCGTCGTAAATCTTCTCGCCGCTGCCGGAGCTAATGACCACGCTGCGCTTGGTGACGCTCAACTCGCCGTCCACGGAGGGAGCGAAGCTGTAGTTTGCGGTGACGTCGGTCTCGCCGCGCATAACGCGGTAGCTCTTGACGACGTTTGCGCTCTTGCCTGCGTCGGTCTGGCTGCCCTCGACAACTGCGCTCAGCTCGTCGCCGCTGACCAGAACGCCCTCGGTATAGCCGTATGCGTCATTGGTGAGCGGAGTACCGTCATACATCTTCTCCGCGCTGCCGGCGGTGATGGTGATGAGGGTCTTGACGGGGAGGACTCTGAGAGTGCCAAGCTCGGTCTTGATCTCGTAGTTTTCGGCCTTGGTGCCCTCGCTGAGAGTGTAAGTAAACACGTTATCGCTCTCGCCTGCGTCAAGCTGGCTGCCGGTGACCATGTACACGGCGCCCTCGCCCTCGACAAAGCCGTCACCCGTGACGGTGACCTCATCGTTCATAAGGGGCTTGCCGTCATAGGTCTTTTCGCCGCTGCCGGAGCTCATGGTGATCTCGCGCTTTGCGATATTGAGCTTTGCGTCAACTATCACGAAGCTGACATTGGTAAAGTTATCGTTGATGTTCTTGAAGTCCTCGGGCTTGAGCAGCATCTCGTAGCTGCCCGCATCGGTGCCGCTGACCACAGCGTCGCCGCTGAACTCGAAGTCAGCCTCGGTGTAGACCTCGTGAGCGATCGCCACGTCGTAGCCCTCGGCCTTCTTCTCGCCGCCGTCGTACTTATAGTCGCCGCCGCGCTCGGTTATCGTGACGACAACCGCATCCTCGCAGGCATTGACCTTGAGAACGCCGTCAATGTAGGTGATGGCGTAGTTTGCGGTAACATCGCCGTACTTCTCGTTCTTGATGACCGCAGCGGAGGCGACGTTGCCGCTCTCGCCGACATTGGTCTGGCTGCCGCTGAGCTTTACGCTGTCAAACATATCGCCCTCGGCAAGCTCGGTCGCGGTGTAGCTGCCGCTGGTGAGAGGCTTGCCGTCATAGGTCTTCTCCGCGCTGCCCGCAGTGATGCTCAGAGGCTTTGCGGTGATTGCGAGAGTGCCGGCTTCCTTGACGATATTGGCGTACTGCTCCGCGTTCTCGACAGTGAGCTTGGAGATAATGTTATTGCCCTCGGCGGTATCGGCAACATCCTTGACCATAACGCTGATGACTGCGCTGAGCTTATCGCCGGTGGGGAGAGTCACGGACTCGCCCGCCGCCACGGTGAAGCTCGCGCCGCCGTAGGTCACGGTGTAGCCGCCGTCGCCGTGGAGCTGACCGTCATAGACCCAGCTATTGCTGTTTGCAGTGACCTTGAGCTCCATGCTGCTGGGCTTGACGCTCAGAGTGCCGAGCTCCTCGGTGATGCTGTAGTTATCGGCCTTGAAGCTCTCGGCGGGGGTGTAGACAATGCTGTTCTTGACGCTACCGACCATCGTGATGCTGCCGGTAGCCTTAATGCCGCTGACCTCGCCCTCGACAAAGCCGTCACCGGTCACGGTGACCAGCTCATTCATGAGAGGCTTACCGTCATATTCCTTCTCATCGCTTGCGCTGACGAGCTTGACCGCGCGCTTTGCTATCTCAAGCTTACCGTCGGTGACGACGAAGGTGACGTTTGCAAAGTTTTCGTTCTTGTTCTCGAAGTCGCCCGCGGAAAGACCCATCATGTAGCTGCCGGCGTCGGTCGCGCTGACCTTGGCATTGCCGGTGAAGGTGAAGTCCTCCGTGGTGTAGAGCTCGCTGCTGATTTTAGTAACGGTGTAGCCCTCGGCGGTCTTCTCGGTGCCGTCATAGGTACCGCTGAAGCCTGCGCCCGTGATATAAACCACGACCTCCGCCTCGCTTGCGGTGACGGTGAGGGTGCCGACGCTCAGCTCGATAACATAGTTATCAGCCTTGAAGCTCTCGGCGGGAGTGTAGACGATGCTGTTGCTGACGCTGCCGACCTCGGTGATGCTGCCGGTAGCCTTGATATCGCTGACCTCGCCCTCGACAAAGCCGTCGCCCTCGACGGTGACCTCGGGACGGGTGAGCGCCGTACCGTCATAGACCTTGTCGTCGCTCTGGCTTATGAGCTTGACGCTGCGGGGCTTGACGGTAAGAGTGCCCTTTTCGGTGCTGATGCCGGTGTAGAACGCGGTGACATCGACCTCGCCGCGCATGATGCGAACGCTCTTTACGAGGTTATCGCTGCTGCCGGCATCGGTCTGGCTGCCCTCAACGACCGCTACAAGAGTCTCGCCCTCGGCAAGGACATTCTGGGTGTAGCCGTATGCGTCATTTGTGAGCGGAGTGCCGTCATAGAGCTTCTCGCCGCTTGCCGCAGTGACGGTTATCGCTGCGGTGACGGGCTTGACGGTCAGGCTGCCAAGCTCGGTCTTAATGACGTAGTTTGCTGCCTTTACGCCCTCATTGAGAGTGTAGCTAAACTCGTTATCGCTCGTGCCGACGTCGGTCTGGCTGCCGGTAAAGACGTAGCTTGCGCCCTCGCCCTGAGCAAAGCCGTCGCCGCTGACGGTGATGTCGGAATTCGTGAGTGCCTTGCCGTCATAGACCTTCTCGTCGCTGCCGCTGGTGATGGTGACGCTGCGAACGGTGACCTCAAGCTCGCCCTTTATGCTCTGGCCGAAGATATAGCTTGCGGTAACATCCTCATTGCCGCGCATTACGCGGACGCTCTTGACGCTGCTCTCGCTCTTGCCCGCGTCAAGCTGGCTGCCGCTGAGCTCAACTGCAAGCACATCGCCCTCGGCAAGCTCGCCGGAGACGAGGCTGTAGCCCGCCTGCTCCGCCGTCAGCGGGGAGCCGTCATACATCTTATTTGCATCGTTTGCCTTAACGACAAGCTGAGTCACAACGGGAGTCACGGTCAGAGTGCCGAAGCTGGTGGTAATAACATAGTTCTCGGGGAGAGTGCCGCTGCGGAGCTCATAGCTGAACTCGTTATCGCTCTGACCCGCCTGAGTCTGGCTGCCGGTGACGAAGTATCTCGCGCCCTCATCCTTGACAAAGCCGTCGCCCTTTACGGTGACCTCGTCATTGGTGAGCGGCAGACCGTTATACTGGCGCGTAGCGCTGCCGCTGACGAGCTCGACGCTGCGTGCGGTAATCTTCAGCTCGCCGTCCTTGGTGCTGACCTTGAACTGAGCGGTAACGTCGTTGCCCTCGGCGTCAAGCACCTTGGCGCTGCCCTCGACCGCGACTATGCCGCTGTCGGAGACCTTAGTGCCGGTACGCTTTGCGCTCAGACCGCTCACGGTGTAGACATGACCGTCCACCGTGAACTCCAGAGCCTTGAAGCCCTCGGCGGTGATGGGCTCGCCGTCATACATCTTGCCCGCGCTGTTTGCCTCAACGCTTATCGCGTAAAGCTCGCTGCGGTCGGTAACGGTGAGCTTGCCGGGAACGAGGCTGATGACATAGTTGACTGCCTTGGTGTTTGCCTTGAGCTTGTATTCCTTGATGACGTTGTCGCTGCTGCCGACCAGAGTCTGGCTGCCCTCGACGGTGACCGCGTCAAGACCCTCTCCCTCAACGAAGGCGCCGGAGCTTATCGTGTACTCGCCGCAGGTGAGCGCGCTGCCGTCATACTCCTTGGAGTCGCTGCCGGCGGTCAGCTCGATTGCCAGAGGCTTGATGGTCAGCGCACCGTCGGTGACGACGAAGCGGACGTTATCAAAGTTCGGGCTGACGTTTTTGAAGTTCTTATCGGAGATGCCCATTGCGTACTCGCCCGCATCGGTGCCCGCCGCGACGGCGCTGCCCTCAAAGGCGAAGCAATCGGTGGTGTAGCGCAGGTCGCTGATGCTCATAACGGTGTAGCTCTCGACCTTCTGCTCTGCGCCGTTATAGGGCTTCTCGGCGCTGTTGCCGGTGATGGTCACAACGACCTCATCGGTGCAGGGGGTGATGAGGAGCTTGCCGCTCTTCGCCGCGGTGACGATGTACTTTTCGCCCGCGTCAACGCTGCCGACCGTGCCGTCTGCAAAGACTGCCGGGTACTCGCCCACGACAGTGCCGCTTGCGCCGACCTCAATAGCGCTGAAGTCTGCCTCCTCAGCGGAGCAGCTAAAGCCGGAAACTGACTTCTCGCTGCCGTCATACTTGAAGCTTGCGCTGTTTGCCTCAAGGGTGACGTTCTTATAGTAATAGAATACGATTACATTCTGCCCTGCATTGGGAGTAAGCTCCAGCTTCTTGGAGTCATTGCTGACTGCGCTGTAGCCCTCGATGTCGATGGGAGCCTCGGTGACCTCGGTGCCGACCGTGATATCCTCAACGGTCTTAGGCTCGGCGGCCTTTTCCTCGCTGTCGTTCCAGAGGTACCTGACGGTGTAGCTCACGCGGTCAAGCTTGAAGTAGAGCTTGAGCACCAGAGTGCCGTCCGCGTTCACAATACCCTCGGTGACGTTCTCCGCCGTCTCGTCAAAGACGTACCTGCCGCCGTCCTTGGGGAGCTTATCCTCCTCGGTGACGCTCACGCTGCTGTCGGTCTTGCCCTGACGTGCGCTAACAGCGCTCGGAGTATTGCTATAGCTGAGGTCGTCTGCGTTCTGGTAGTAGAACTCGACCTTGTAGCCGGTGTCCTTTGCGCTCCAGACAGCGTAGAGCTCGTTTGCTCCGGCGCCGTCAAGACGGACGCTGTCGCCGGGCTGCAGCTCTGCCTCGCCCTGAGGCGCGGTGCTCCAGCCGACAAACTCATAGCCCTTGCGCTCGGAAAGACCGGTGCCCGCATAGTCAAGCAGGCTGACTTTGCCGTTCATGGTAAGAGCGTTGAGCGTAAATACCTCCTCCGCCGCTGCGGGGAAGTTTGCGTGGTAGCTCAGAGAAACCTCGGCAACGCGCTCGACATAGACCGCCGTAAGCTTGACGTTGCTGCCCATGAGCACGAAGCTGCCGGGATAGTACATATGCTCGCCGTCAGTCCAGCAGGCAAACACCTTGCCGTCCTTCTCAAGGCCGCTGCCGTCCATGACGCGCGCCTTTGCGCCGAACTCGTACTTATTGCTGTCGCTTATGACCGCCTCCGTCAGAGTGTCATAGCTGACGGTGTACTGCACGCCGATGGGAACGGCGCGGATGACGGTATCGGCAAATATCGCCTCATTGACGTTTACCTCGCTGAGATCCTCATAGACCCAGCGGAGAATTCCGTCACTCGGGACTGCCTTGAAGATATCGGCGGATGCGATGACGGTGCCGATAGGAAGCTCTGCGCTTGCGGACTTGCCCGCAAGGTCAATGACCGTCAGGGTGACGGGCTGCTCCTCCCAGTAGGCGTAGAGCACAAGACCGTTGAGCGGGAGAGTCTTGCCCGCAAAGTTGAAGGGCAGAGTGCTCGCGGTGACAAGCTCGGGGGGCACGGTGTACCAGCCCTTGAACACTGCGTTCTCGCTGAAGCCCGCGGGACGAGCCGGGGCTGCGCCCATGCTGTCCAGCGGAGCGCCGAACTTCATGGAGGTCTTTTCCTCTACGCCGTAGTTATTCTTGACGAGGTTATAGCTCAGGCGCGTGTAGTAGAGGAAAACATTACGCTCAGAGGGACCGGAGAACAAGCCGCTCTGCAAAACCTCCGTCTGCCGGCCGCTTGCCTTCATGCCGGAAATTTCCTTCTGCTGCCAGTTGCCGCCGCTGGAATATGCATCCTGCGAATACTCCGCGCTGCGGTCATAGTAAACTCCGTTATAGAGCTTGCGGTTGTTGCCGTTTGCGGGGCTTGTCTGGTCAAAGCTCTCAAACATATAGTAGAGATGATCGAAACAATCCGCGTCGTAGTTTGCCTTTGCAGTCCTGCCTGCGGCGTCGCAAAGATCCTCCGTCATGGTGACACGCTTGGAGGCATGTGTACCGCTTGTACCGCTTACGCTCCAGCCGGAGAACTTGCTGCCGGAATTGAAGTTTGTGGCGGTCGGCCAGATGCTTTCGATGTTCTGCTCAAAGCGAGCCTCAAGAACATACTTCACGGCGTTTTTGCCGCCCTTATAGGTGACGCCGTCGATGGTCATGGATTTGTCGCTGTTCCTGCCGAGGTCAAAGGTGACCTTGTAGCTGATGCGGTTGAAGCGTGCATTGACAACGGTGCTGCCGTCCGCCTTGATGACCGCGCTGTCGCTGTCCTTATATGTAAAGAACTGGGCGTTTGCAGTGCCGGAGGGCAGAGTCTTAGGCGCGGTGACGCTCGTGCCGGTAACGCCGGTCAGAACCTGAGAGCCGAGCGCAGTCTCATACTTATCGTCATTTGCGTTCTGTCCCCAGTAGACGACGGTGTAGTTGACCTTGACACCCTCCCAGACTGCGAAGAGCGTAAGGTCATTTTCGGGCTTGACGCTGCTGATTATCGCGCCGTTCTCGCTGAGGCTCCAGCCCTTGAAGCTGTAGCCGGTACGGACAGGCTTCTCAACGGAGTCGAGCGCCAGAGTGTCGGACGCCGCCACGGAGACGGAGCCGACCTTGCTGCCGCCGGTGCTGTTGAAGCTGACCCAGTAGCAGTTTTCAACGTGCGGGAACACCTGCACGTCATGTCCGATCTCCTCGCGGACATTCGTGGGCTTGCCTGCGGGGTTAAACTCGACCTGCTCGCCGGCATCGTTCAGATAGAACCAGCCGGTCACGCGCTGCCCTGCCGGGCGATAGTCGGGCTCCGTAACGGTCCAGTCCTCTGCGCGGGCCTCACCGGTAGCGTAAACCGCGCTGTCCACGGTCATGAAGTAGACGTAGAGCACGTCCGTAAAGCTTGCCGTGACGGTGACGGTCTCGCCGCCGTTGTAGCGCCCTGCAATAGCGCCGAACTCGACGGGAGTCTCGCCGACGAACCAGCCCAAGAAGGCGCTGCCGTCGGGAACCTTGGGAGTAGCGGGCTGCACAAGCGCGCCGTCAAGCTTGACGATCTGCTTGTTCACCAGCTCCTCACCGTTGTAGAAGAGGAAAGTGACGTATTCCTCGGGTGCGTCCGGCGTGATAACGGATGCCGGATTGACCGCGGCTTCGGAGCCGGAGAGCTTTGTCTGCGGACCTGCGGCAAGGGCGCTGGTAGGCAGCAGCGTCATCACCATGCAGATAAGCAGGACAATGGACAGAATTTTCTTTCTCATCCTTTCTTCAACCTCCTGAAAATATCTTTGCGGGTTTTACCGCGATATAAATAATAATTTGTATAACGCGAAAAAAGCGTCGAATCCTGCGTCGGCGGCGCAGGGCGCACTTATACCACGTTAATAATTACGTCATAATTATAATATAGGTGGACATAATATGCAAGTAATATTTTACAGATAATGTGGAATTTTAACCGGAAATTAACGTTCCGCTTGTTATCTTTCCGTCAAACTGCTGCAATACGTATTTGGGGATATTATAATGTAGGAATATGATAAAAGGCTCCCCTTCAGGGGGAGCTGGCGCGGCAGTGCCGAAATCGGCGCATAAGACTTAAACCTACCTGTCATTGCGAGGAGCGTAGCGACGTGGCAATCCGCATCCTCTTACGCCGCACTAAAACTATAGACAGTCCCAAGGAGAACGGATTCCCACGACCAGTTTGAGAACTGGTCTCGGAATGACGGAGGTGGGGGGTGAGCGGGTTGCGTCGATTTATACTTCGCCCTTGGCGCCCCTTTTAGGGGAGCTGTCACCGTAGGTGACTGAGGGGTCTCCGGGGCAGAGAGACTGCCGATAGGGAAAAGAATGGTCTGCACTGCGTTCTGTCTTTTTCCGTCTGCACCGTGTCCGACTCCGGCGACCCCTTTCCCCAGTGTGCGCACTGGGGACTTCCCCTAAGAGGGGCAGCGCTTCGCGGCATTGACGAAATCGGCGCGGAAGACTCAAAGCTACCTGTCATTGCGAGGAGCGTAGCGACGTGGCAATCCGCATCCTCTTAGGAGTGTGCATAATCTTAGTGCGGTGTATGGAGAACGGATTCCCACGTCGGGCTTCGCCCTCTCGCGACGGCGGCTCTGCCGCCTAGTCCCTTTAGGGGGAATGACGGAGGTTGGGTTAAGCGGGCTGCGCCGATTTTTACATTGTGCGTGTCGGAGAATATGGAGAATATAATAATCAGCGCGGCAGCTTTCGTCTACGCCCTTGGCGCCCCTTTTAGGGGAGCTGTCACCGAAGGTGACTGAGGGGTCTCCGGGGCTGAGAGACTGCCAATGAGGAAAAGAAATGTCTGCACTGCGCACTGTCTTTTCCGCTCTATACTACATCCCACCCCGGCGACCCCTTTCCCCAGTGTGCGCACTGGGGACTTCCCCTAAGAGGGGCAGCGCTTCGCGGCATTGACGAAATCGGCGCATAAGACTTAAACCTACCTGTCATTGCGAGGGACGAGCGACGTGGCAATCCGCATCCCCTTAGGAGTGTGCATAATCTTAGTGCGGTGTATGGAGAACGGATTCCCACGACCAGTTTGAGAACTGGTCTCGGAATGACGGAGGTTTGGTAGGCGGGTTGCGATGATTTATACTTCGCCCTTGGCTCCCCCTTCGGGGGAGCTGTCGAGCGCAAGCGAGACTGAGAGGGCAGAGAGACTGCCAATAGGGAAAAGAAATGTCTGCACTGCGTTCTGTCTTTTCCCGCCGCCTCTAATCCGACTCCGGCGACCCCTTTCCCCAGTGTGCGCACTGGGGACTTCCCCTAAGAGGGGCAGCGCTTCGCGGCAATGTCTAAATCGGCGCGCAAAAGACGAGGTCTGTCAGACCTCGTCCTTTTTCTTATCCTTATCATTTTCGCGGCGCTTTTCGTGGCTGCCGTGCTTTTTTTCCCAGCGCTTACGCTGCTGCGCACGGATGGCCTCGGCGGTATTCTCGACAAGCTGCGGAACAATATCATCCTCCAGCTTCTCCTTGCCCTTTACAAGCAGCCTTATCACAACGACCAGCGCCGTCACAGCGGGCAGAGCGCCGCAGAGCAGCGCCGCAAAGGCCAGCAGCGCACACCAATCCTCCACGCTGCGCGCCGCGTTTTCCCAATAGGGATAGATAACGCCCGTCGTCTGCATGGAGCGGCTGCCGAACTGCTTTGCAATACTCAGCAGACGCCCGAACTCAAAGCGGCGGCTGTTCTCGACTATCTCGCCGCGCCCTATCGGAAACGCGCCCTTCACAACGCCGAGCGCAAAGCCCTTGACGGGATTTGCAAGCGCGACCTCGTAGCAGCTTATCCCCGCGTCCTCAAAAAGCTGCGCATATCCGTCATAGGACATATACAGCCCACGACCGGAGCTATATGCCGAGCTGCTGAACCTGTCCTGCTCACGCTCGACAACACCGGCTATCATATAGGGCACGCCGTTTATCTTCATGCTAAGCCCCGCGATATCCGTGCCGCCGTAGAGGAGCCATGCCAGATCCTCGTCAAGTAAAACCCTGTCCTTCATCAGGTCGCGCTGCGTGATATAGCTGCCGCTGATGAGCCGGAGCGGATGAAACTCAAAAAACTCCCCGCCCACGGCAATGACCGCCGCGTCGCCCTTGCCGTTATCGCTGCTGACGCTGACCTTGCCAGTGCAGCTCCATGCGTCAACGAAGAGGGTGCTGTCGTTATCTATATCGAGCGCCGCCTTGTGCAGCTCCTCGCTCATCTTAGTGCGGAAGGCCGCGACCTTATCCAGACCGATCTTCTCATCGACCGGGATAAAGCAGCTTATCTGTGAAAACTCCAGCTCGCCCTCGCCGCGCCAGCGCTCGGCCTCTCTCTGACTGTCAAGCTCATGCGAGAGGACTGCGCCGGTGATGAGGCAGGCGGCCATGACAATCAGCAGAGCGCCGTTGACAATGGCGAATATTATTCTTTTTTTCTTCCTGTTTCCTCGTTTTTTCATGTGGACTCAGCCATTCTCACCTGTTCGCCGCCCTTGACCGGCATACTGCTCGTGGTTATGACGTAATCGCCATAGCCGAAGTCGCCCGTGACGGCGGAATTCATATCGTCGGACGCGATGACCTCAACGGCGACGCGCTTTGCGAAGAAGCGATTGCCGAGTGGAGAGTTCTTCGCGGAGATGACCAGCACAAAGCTGCCGTTGTTATCCTGTCTGATGGCGCTGTTGGGGACGATATAATCATAATTTGCGCTCTTGGAGCCGACGGAAATGGTAAGCTCGGAGCCTGCGTTGACGTCGCCGTCAAGGTCGAAGGTCAAAAGCTTATTCGTCTGGGGGTTCTTGGGGTCGGTCTTGATGCTGTTGAGCGTTGCGCGGATCTCGCTGCCCCAATAGAAGTTGGATACCGTCGCGGTGTCGCCCGGGCGGAGCTTTCTCGCCTGCTCGCTCGTGACCGAGAAGCTAAGCGTATAGCCCATGTCGGGGACCTCGATGGTGCAGAGTATATTGTCCTTCGGCACGGTCTGACCGGCGGTGACCTCGATGGACTGCACGGTGCCGGAGACGTTTGAGGTAATCTGGTTTTCCTCGCCGCCGGAAAGCTCCTTGACCTTCTCCTTCTGGCGCTCTATCTGAGCGGAGAGGCTTTCAAGGTCGATGGCGGCAAGCTGGGTCTGCTTTGCGTCGGCTATCTTCTGCTGCTCAAGGCTGTGCTTCAGCTCAAAAAGCTCGTCCTCGGCCTCGACGCGCCGCTGCTTTGCCTCCTCGTACTTTGTCGCGTACTCGCCCGCTGCGGAGCGCAAAGCGTCAAGCTGAGCATTGAGGGAGTCAAGCTGAGCCTGAATGGAGGAGAGGGCGATATAGGTGTCGGAATTCGGCAGCTCGTCGAGCGCCTTCTTAGCCTCCGCCAGCTCCTTGACCGCCGCGTCATACTCCTCGGTATCGGGCACGGCGGCGGCAAGCGCCGCCTCGGCATCCGCCACGCGCTTTTCGGCGGCCTCGCGCTCCGCCTGTGCGCGGAGCGCCAGCTCATCATAGGTCTTTTGTGCGTTCTCTATCTTCTTTTCAAGCACGGCGACCTGCTCCTGATAGCCTGCGCCCTGCTGATCCTCAAGCGCCCTGTTGAGCCTGTCCAGCGCTTCCTTCTCCGCCTTGACAAGCTCGTCATATTTAGCCTGAGCGCTCTTTATCTTGCGCTCCTGAACGCTGTAGTCAAAGGTCGGCATATTTATCGCCGCCTTGCGATAGCTCGTCTCAAGGTCACGCAGAGCGTCGGTCGCGGCCTCAAGCTCCTGACTGTCGCCCTGACCGAGAATAAAGAGCACGTCGCCCTGATTGACCTCCTGACCGGTCTTTATCGCAACGGCGCGTATCTCGCGGGTCTGATCCGCCTTGACCTGATAGCTGCCGTTTGCCGTGACCGTACCCGTACCACGGACGCGGGCGGTGATGCTGCCGCTTGTGACATACTGGGTCGCAACCTCGGGGAGAGTCCTGTTCAGAATGGTGTTTGAGAAAAAGGTGAGCACCAGCAGGACGGCGAGGAAGATAATGGCGGCATTTTTCACCCAGCCCCGGTTCTTTTCTTTATGTTCCATGGAAATAATACTCCTTCTTGCTATAAAATCTACTCTTATCCCTTGACGCTGCCGGAATTGGCAATGCCCTCAACAAGATACTCCTCGCCGTGCAGGAAAATCAGCAGCGACGGTATCATATACACGGTAGCCATTGCGAAGGCAAGACCTATCTCGCCCGCGTTTATCGAGGATAGGAACACCGAAAGCGGCTGAGAATCCGCATCCTGCAGCAGGATGAGCGGCTGCTCGACCATGTTCCAGTAGTCGATAAAGACGAGTATCGCAATGGAATACAGCGCCGAGCGGCACTGCGGCAAGCATATTCTGGTGAATACCTGCCATTCCCCCGCCCCGTCGACCTTGGCGGCCTCGATGAGCGAATAGGGAATGCGCCGCATGAACTTCGTCAGCAAAAACACCGAGAAGGGCGCGAACATACCCGGCAGGATGATAGACCAGCTCGTGTTGAGGATACCCAGCCATTTGCTGACCAGATAGTTCGGCACGAGGGTGACCTGATAGGGCATGAGCATCAGGATGACATAGAAGAAGAATATGCCGCTGCGTATTTTTCCGCGCCATCGCGTAAAGCTGTAGGCCGCGACGGAGGCTATGCCAACCTGAAGAATGACGATGGGGACGACGAGCAGGACGCTGTTCCAGAACTTGAGCAGATACTCGGGGGATTTTATAAGCCCGTCAATATACTGCGACAGCGTGACCTTATCGGGGATAAACTTGAGGTTTACGGTCTTGGAGACGTAGCCGCCCGTGGTCGTGGAGAATATCATGCCGTAGTTTGCTTTTATTTCCTCCTCCGACATGAAGGAGTTTGTAATTGTCAGAACGGTCGGCAGCAGGAAGGCTATGGCGAAGATCGCGCACAGCACAAACATCGCCCCGCGGCCGAAATAGCGCTTTTTCTTCATCCCTCCACGTCCTTTCCGAAAAAGTCCTCGGCCGCAAAGAGGAGCGCGATTATCGCAACCATGACTATTGCCATGACGACTGCGGCGGCGGACAGCTTCTGATAATCAAAGGCTTGGAAGGTGTTGTTCATGAAATGCTGAAGCATATACAGTGAGCTGTAGGGGTACTGCCCGGTCAGAAGATAGACCTCGCGGAAGACCTTAAAGGAGTTTATAAGCGAGAGTATCGTGACAAACAGCACGGTCGGCGAGAGATAGCGGAGCTTTATCGCAAAGAACTTATACCATTCCGAGGCACCCTCGACGTCGGCGACCTCGAGCAGCTCCTTCGGGATATTGGCAAGCCCCGCCATGAAAAGTATCATAAAATATCCGAGGTTTTTCCACAGAAAGAGGATGATGACGACGAGCATGGCGTAATCGGTCTGGAACCAGTCTATCTTATCCGCGCCGAAGAGCATAAGAAACTCGTTTATCGTGCCGTTATAGTTAAAAAGCACCTGCCAGATAAGGACGACGGATGCTACCGGCACCATCATGGGGCTGAGGAAAAAGGTACGGAACTGAGATTTCATCGGGATGCGGCACTCGAGCATGAGCGCAAGCGCCATAGAGAGAATGACCGCCAGCGGCACGGCAAGGAGGGAAAAGGTCAGCGTGTTTTTGGCGGCGGTGATAAAAGCGGAGTTGTGGAAAAGCTTAATAAAGTTATCAAGAAACACGAAATTGCGCGAGCCTACGCCGTCTATAAGGGAATAATATACCACGACGAAGAAGGGCACAATAAAGAACACGCCCACGCCGAGAAGGCTCGGCGAGAGGAAGCACATGCTTTTGAGAAAATCCTTCGCCCTGTCATTAAATTTGAGTGAGCGTTTTTTCATAGCTAATCTTCTTATCATCCATCAGTTTGAGTTAATATAACAATTATTATACGATATGCGAGTAAATATTACAAGCGTACAATGAGGAAAATGTGAATTTGTGTACGGGGGATGGGGCGGGGGGGGAGCTTCGCCCCGCAGGGCGCTGCCCCTCTTAGGGGAAGTGGCGCGAAGCGTCGAAGGGGTCTCCGGGGTAGGACACGGTGTAGGAGGGAAAAGACAGAACGCAGTGCGGACTATTCTTTTCCCTCTTGGCAGTCCCATAGCCATGGCGACCCCTCAGTCTCGCTTGCGCTCGACAGCTCCCCTAAGAGGGGCGCCAAGGGCGTAGACGGAGAACTTCTCGCCCCGCAGGGCGCTGCCGGCGTCAGTGAGCGCGTTCCCCCCGCCCCGCAGGGCGCTGCCCCTTTTAGGGGAAGTCCCCAGTGCGCACACTGGGGAAAGGGATCTCCGGGGTAGGATGCGGTGCAGACCGGAAAAGACAGAACGCAGTGCGGACCATTCTTTTCCCTCTTGGCAGTCCCATAGCCATGGCGACCCCTCAGTCTCGCTTGCGCTCGACAGCTCCCCTAAGAGG
>CAKTMC010000025.1 GCA_934573735.1 uncultured Oscillospiraceae bacterium
AGGATAGCGCCGTCCATCTGAGCAGCACCGGTGATCATGTTCTTGATATAGTCGGCGTGGCCCGGGCAGTCAACGTGGGCGTAGTGGCGGCCCTGGATCTGAGCGCCGTCTTCGCCGGTCTTGTAGTTGTGGCCGACGCGGTCTTCAGTCTGGTACTCAACGTGTGCGGTGTTGATGGTGATACCACGCTCACGCTCTTCAGGAGCCTTGTCGATGGAAGAGTAGTCAGTGTACTCTGCGCCGCCCTGCATAGCAAGGTACTTGGTGATGGCAGCGGTAAGAGTGGTCTTGCCGTGGTCGATGTGGCCGATGGTGCCGATGTTGCAATGGGGCTTGCTTCTGTTGAACATCTGTTTTGCCATTAGAATATCCTCCTAATATATTGTTTTAATCAATTATTGTTGTCGAAACCCGCGCGTGATTTTACGAGGGTCTCCTGCAAATTCTTAGGCAGCTGGACAAAGTGGCTGGGCTCCATGCTGTAGGTAGCTCTGCCCTGAGTCTTGCTGCGCAGGTCGGTTGCATAACCGAACATCGTGGACAGCGGAACGTTACTCTCAATGGTAGCGGTGCCGTTGCGGATATCGGAGCCGACTATCTGGCCGCGTCTGGCATTGATATCACCCATAACGTCTCCCATGTACTCATCGGGAGCGGTAACGGTTACCTTCATTATAGGCTCAAGCAGTGTCGGGCCGGCCTTCTGGCATGCCTCCTTGAAGGCCATGCTGCCGCATATCTTGAAGGCCATCTCCGAGGAGTCGACCTCGTGGTAGGAGCCGTCGAGCAGGGTGCACTTAACGTCCACGACCTGATATCCGGCAAGGACACCGGAGAGCATTGCTCCCTGGATACCCTGATCCACGCAGGGGATGAACTCCTTGGGTATTGCGCCGCCGGTGACCTTGTTGACGAACTCATAGCCCTTGCCGGGCTCGTTCGGCTCAACCATGAGCTTGACGTGCGCAAACTGACCCTTACCGCCGGTCTGCCTTGCGTAACGGGTGTCGACCGTGGCGGCCTTTGTAACGGTCTCCTTGTAGGAAACCTGGGGCTTGCCGACGTTGGCCTCGACCTTGAACTCGCGCAGCAGTCTGTCGACGATTATCTCAAGATGCAGCTCGCCCATGCCGGCGATGATGGTCTGACCCGTCTCCTCGTCCGTATAGGTCTTGAAGGTGGGGTCTTCCTCAGCCAGCTTCTGGAGGGCGATTGCCATTTTCTCCTGACCGGCCTTGGTCTTGGGCTCTATGGCCACACGGATGACCGGCTCGGGGAACTCCATGGATTCAAGGATGATAGGATACTTTTCATCACAAAGCGTGTCGCCGGTGGTGGTGTTTTTAAGACCGACGGCGGCGGCGATATCGCCGGAATAAACCTGATCGATATCCTCTCTGTGGTTGGCGTGCATACGCAGGATGCGGCCAAGACGCTCACGCTGTCCCTTGGTGGAATTCATGACGGTCTTACCGGTCTCCACAGAGCCTGAGTAGACGCGGAAAAAGCTCAATCTACCCACATAGGGGTCGGACATGATCTTGAAGGCAAGAGCGGAGAACGGCGCGTTATCATCAGCCTCTCTCGTTTCTTCCTCGTCGGTCTTGGGGTTGACACCCTCGATAGCCGGAACATCCAGCGGCGAAGGCATATAGTCAACTATGGCATCCAGCAGCTTCTGTACGCCCTTGTTTTTATAAGAAGTGCCGCAGGTCACGGGAACCATCTTCACCGCGACGGTGGCTTTTCTTATCGCAGCGCGGATCTTATCCGCGGGGACGTCCTCGCCTTCGAGATACATTTCCATGATCTCGTCGTCGAAGTCGGATACTGCCGCAAGGAGCTTATCACGATACTCCTCAGCAAGCTCTCTCATGTTCTCAGGGATCTCCTCTGTGACCATCTGCTTGCCAAGGTCGTCCTGATACACGTCGGCGTTCATATCCACGAGATCGACGATGCCCTCGAAGCTGTCCTCGCTGCCGATGGGGAGCTGGATGGGAACGGCGTTGCACTTCAGCCTCTCATGCACCATATCGAGCACATGATAGAAGTCCGCGCCCATGATGTCCATCTTATTGACGTAAATCATGCGGGGGACGTGATAATGGTCAGCCTGTCTCCAAACAGTCTCGGACTGAGGCTCAACACCTCCCTTTGCACAAAGAACCGTCACGCATCCGTCCAGAACTCGCAGGGAGCGCTCAACCTCAGCGGTGAAGTCGACGTGACCCGGGGTGTCGATGATGTTGATGCGGGTTCCGTTCCAGAAGCAGGTGGTTGCAGCAGAGGTGATGGTTATGCCACGCTCCTGCTCCTGCTCCATCCAGTCCATGGTCGCGGTACCCTCATGAGTCTCACCGAGCTTGTAGTTGACACCGGTGTAGAACAGAATACGTTCCGTAGTCGTGGTCTTGCCGGCGTCGATATGAGCCATGATACCGATATTTCTCGTTTTCTCAAGTGAATATTGTCTGGGCATTTGAAACTCCTGAAAGGATTACCATCTGAAATGCGCGAAAGCCTTGTTGGCTTCTGCGTTCTTGTGCATATCCTCGCGCTTCTTGACGGATGCGCCGAGGTTGTTGCAGGCGTCCATGATCTCGCCTGCGAGACGCTCTTTCATGGTCTTCTCGCCGCGCTTGCGGGAGTAGTCCACGAGCCAGCGGAGAGCCAGGGTCTGGCGACGGGCGGGGCGAACCTCGATAGGCACCTGATAGGTGGCGCCGCCGACACGACGGGCCTTGACCTCGAGCTGGGGCATGATGTTGTTCATCGCCTCAGTGAAAGCATCAAGCGGCTCCTTGCCGGTCTTTTCCTTGATGATGTCAAAAGCGTCATAAACGACCTTCTGAGCAACACCCTTCTTGCCGTCGAGCATAACGCCGTTGATGAGCTTGGTCACCAGAACGCTGTTATACATAGGATCAGGCAAAATTTCTCTTTTGGGAACATTACCTCTTCTGGGCACGTTGCTTCCCTCCTTCATTAAAAAATGGAATCACAGGTACTCGAATACTTATACTCAGTATCCGTTTGCGCCCCGAGGTTTATCCACATTTATTATATAGATAAACGACAGGGCAGAAAATTGCCGCTGCGTGTGAAATTACTTCTTCTTTGCAGCCTTGGGTCTCTTTGCGCCGTACTTGGAGCGAGCCTGCATACGACCGTTGACGCCCTGAGCATCGAGGGTACCGCGAATGATGTGGTAACGCACACCAGGCAGGTCCTTGACACGGCCGCCGCGGATCATGACGACGGAGTGCTCCTGAAGGTTATGACCGATACCGGGGATGTACGCGGTAACTTCGTAACCGTTGGTCAGACGCACACGGGCGATCTTACGCAGTGCGGAGTTAGGCTTCTTAGGAGTAGAGGTACGGACTGCGGTGCAGACGCCTCTCTTCTGCGGAGCGCTAAGGTCGGTCTCCTTGTTCTTCAGGGTGTTCAGACCCTTCTGCATTGCAGGAGAGGTGGACTTGTAGGTGACTTTCTCTCTGCCCTTTCTAACGAGCTGGTTAAAAGTAGGCATTGTGTTCCTCCTTTCTTCGGATGATGAAAATATATAAAAAAGCTTGATAATATCAGGCTTTTTTATCTAATTCGGCAAAGGGGCGCAGTTATAGCGCACCCGCGCCACACAAATTAGAATTGTAGCATATTACACAAAACAAGTCAAGAATTTTTGTGAAGAAAATTTTTCTTTTAATGCATATTTTCCCGCGCTCAGCCGATTCTTGTAAGCGTCAGCTCGTCTCCCGCCTCGGTCGTAAGGCTCAGGCTGCTGCCGTCAAAGCTGTTGAGCGTTCCGGTCACGGTCATGTTATCAAAAACGAAGGTCAGCTTTGTGCTCATACCGTCGCTGCTCTCGGTATTGAAAAAGTCGCTGCCCGTATGGGTAACGCCGTCAGCGCCGGTCACGCTGAAGTTGAGCACGGTCGCGGTCGCGCTGCCCTTGATGTCAAGCGAAAAGCGCCAGCTCTGCCCGTAATTATCCGCCCATTCGCCCTCCAAGGCATCCATGAGAAGATATTTGCCCTTGCTGCCGTCGGAGCTGTAGGTCCAGCAGGGGTAAATGCGCTCGAAAATCAGCGAGAGCGTCACATCGCCGCTGAGAATTCCGTTGTCCACGCTTGCGGAGATATTCATATGGAGCTTATCATCAAGCTCTGCGGCAAAGAGCGCGTCATGGGTATTTTTCTTGAAGCTGCCCTTTGAAGCGTCCGAAAAGCTGTATGTGACCTTCCTGATGCTTACGCCGCTGTCCTCCGGGAGAAGTGCGGAGAGGTCCATAGTGCCGTCGTCGGTCTTTACGCGGCCTATCGGGTCAAAGACGTTGTTCGCGCCGGGGAAGCTGAGCTTGAGCGTGCGCTCTATCTCGTCGAAAAGCTCACCGCTCACGCCGCCGTCGATAGAGAAGTATATATTCGAGTCGGCGGGGACGTTTTTGCTCTTTATCTCGCCGAGTATGCCCTGAATGTCCTCCTCAACGAGTGTCCATGAGCCTACGAGCCGGAAGTCAAAATCCGAGGCGGGCATCGCAGTCGCGCTCACCGCGGCAGTGCTCTGCGCGTTTGCGGTGCAGCAGTTGCCGCAGCAGGTACATTTGCTCGGGTCTCCGCCGCAGCAGCAGCTTGTCTGCGCAGGACTTGCCCCGCAAGCGCCGAGCGCCAGCAGCGCCGCCAGCGCAAGGATGATGGCTATAAGTTTTTTCATTCTATACCGCACTCCCTGTCTACCTCGCTTTATCCCGCCTTGGGAATAAATCTTTTTTATTTTATTATTATAGTCTATATTCTCTGCGCTTGAGTTACAAATCTGTTAAATCTGGCGGGATGATGGTGGTAGTTCTCGGCTTCCCCTTTAGGGGGAGCTGTCGAGCGTTTAGCGAGACTGAGGGGGCGCCAGCAGTGAAGCGCGGTACAAGGTCTGACCTTGCTGCTTGTCCGACTCCGGCGACCCCTTCGGCGCGTTGCGCCACTTCCCCTAAAAGGGGCAGCGCTTCGCGGAGCTAATGTTCAAATCGGCGCAAAAGTCTTAACTAAGCTTTCAAGTCCACGCCCTTGGCTCCCCTTTTTGAGTGAAGCCTTTTTCACGGAAAACACGCTCCGAAAAATCGGAGCGTGTTTCAAGTAAATCATATAAGCTTAAAGTGCGTTGGACTTGTTGACAAGAGCGGTCAGGTCAACATACTCCTCGGGCTCGGAGGCGATGCTCTCATCGGTCTCCATCTCGAAGTCGCGGTACTGAGTCAGACCGGAGCCTGCGGGGATGAGCTTACCGATGATGACGTTCTCCTTCAGGCCGACCAGGTGGCCAAGCGTGGCGAGGACGGAGAGGGCATCGAAAAAGGCTGCAAGACCCTCTCAGTCACCTGCGGTGACAGCTCTCCCAAAGGGAGAGCCAAGGGGCTACACCCGTTACATAGTATGCTGGCATTAGAAATGGAGCGTATCTGTATCGATACGCTCCATTAACTGTTTTTATGAACACCCGCCTGTTTTATTATACGTTTATCTGATTTTTCATGCACTTTTCGCCGCGTATCGCCGCGATGCCGAAGCCTGCGCCGATGGCGGAGACGACTATCCACATCGCGTAGACGCCCTGCCAGCCGACCACGTCGATGACAGCGCCGGCGGCGACGCCGGTGAGCGCGGAGCCGATATAGATGAAGCAGTCGATAAGTCCGGCCACAAGCCCGACTCTGCCCGATTTGTCGTAGTCCATCGGGATAAGGGCGTTCAGCAGCGGATTGACCCCGAAGTTTGCGGCACAGCACAGCCCCATCAGCAGGGCGCACAGGGCGGCGTTTTTCCACAGCCCCAGCAGCGCGGCGGAAAGCAGCGCGCTGACCGCAAGCAGTATGCTGACCGCGCCGCGGGCGCTGCCCCTGAACAGGTAATAGCAGCGGCGAACCAGAAGCACACCGCCGAGGTTCAGAACTGGAATTATGAGCGAAAGCATCGTGGAGTTGAGAGAGCCTTCGCCGAAGTCCGCCGCCAATATAGTCGGCGCCCATGTGACGACGCCGTCGCGCACAAAGCCAATGCAGATGCAGCAAACAAGCAGCGCGGCAAGGCCGGTTCCGCAGATGAGCTTCTTTATTGGCATTGCGGGCGCATCGGACACAGCCGTGCTCTCAGTATCGCCGTTCATCGCCGTCTCCGGCCTGTCGCGCACAGTGAGAATCGCGGCAACGCCCATAACGGCCATGAACACTGACGGAATCACGAACGACCAGCGCCAACTAAATGCTGAGGCCAGCGCGCCGGACACCGCCCACGCCGCAAAGTGGCCGAAGATGACCGTGATCGACAGGATGAACGACGCGCGCTCGCGCTGTGCGCCGTGAAACCACATGGACGCGAGCTTCACTATCGGCGCCCACAGCATCGATTGCGCCGCGCCGTTGAGCGCCCAGAGCGCCATCATCAGGACATAATTATCCGACGCCGCCAGCAGCACATTGCAGACCGCCGACAGTATCAGCCCCGTGCCGATGCTGCGGCGGATGCTCGTGCGATCCGCCCGCGCGCCGTTGACGATCTGGCCGACGGCATATATCAGCGCGAACACCGTCTGGAACATTCCGGCCTGCGCCGCCGTCAAAGCCATGCCGTCCCGAAGACCGGGCAGCGCCGCCGACAGATTCAGTCTGCCGGTGTAGGCCGCGGAATAGCACAGGAAGCACAGCAGCAGAGTTTTTCTCTGTCCGGATGTAAACTTTTCCTTCATTGCAAAGTCTCAATTCTTTTTCAGTGCAATAAAGCTACGTCAAAGGGGAAACCTTTGACGCAGCTTTTATCGGTTGGACTGCGTTATGCTTAAAGCGCGTTGGACTTGTTGACAAGAGCGGTCAGGTCAACATACTCCTCGGGCTCGGAGGCGATGCTCTCATCGGTCTCCATCTCGAAGTCGCGGTACTGAGTCAGACCGGAGCCTGCGGGGATGAGCTTACCGATGATGACGTTCTCCTTCAGGCCGACAAGGTGGTCGACCTTGCCCTTAATAGCGGCATCGGTGAGAACCTTGGTGGTCTCCTGGAAGGACGCGGCGGACAGGAAGCTCTCGGTCGCAAGAGAAGCCTTGGTGATACCCATGAGAAGCTGGGTGTAAGTCGCGTGGGTCAGACCCTCTTCGCCGGCGGCGATGCGCTCGTCAACGAGCTTGTTCGCGGACTTTATAGCGGAGATGTCCACGGTCGCGCCGGAGAGCAGATCGGTGCTGCCGGCATCCTCGACTTTGACCTTGCGCATCATCTGGCGGACTATGACCTCAATGTGCTTGTCGTTGATGTCAACGCCCTGCTGACGGTAAACCTTCTGAACCTCGCTGGTGATATAGCTGCGGACACCCATACGGCCGAACTCGTCATCGTTGACGCCGCGGATATGCAGAACCTCGTGCGGGTTGAGCGCGCCGGAGGTGAGCTCCTGACCCTTATCGACATGGTCACCGTTGTGGACGAGGATACCTGCGGAGTGCGGCACGGTGTAAACCACGGTCGCGCCCTCGGCTTCGTTTGTGACGGTGAGGGAGTACATGACGCCCTTCTTCGCCTCGTCGATGGTGACGGTACCGGATATCTCGGAGAGGACTGCCATCTTCTTGGGCTTGCGCGCCTCGAACAGCTCCTCAACACGGGGAAGACCCTGAGTGATATCGTCGCCCGCGACGCCGCCGGTATGGAAGGTACGCATTGTAAGCTGAGTACCGGGCTCACCGATGGACTGTGCCGCGATAACGCCGACCGCTTCACCGGCATTGACGGGCTTGCCGAGGGCAAGGTTGATGCCGTAGCACTTTGCGCAGACGCCGGTAAGCGCCTCGCAGGTGAGGACGGAGCGGATGAAGACCTTGTGGATGCCGTGCGCCTCGAGAACGTCCGCGTCCTCAGGCATGAGCATATGATCCTTATCGAAGAGCAGCTCGCCGGTCGTGGGATCGACGATATTCTCAGCCGGGAAGCGGCCGTGAATTGCGGTGCCGAAGGATTCGACAAGCTGACCGCGGTCGTACTGAGCGGAGGCCCAGACACCCTCGGAGGTGCCGCAGTCCTTCTCACGGATGATAACATCCTGGCAGACATCGACCATACGGCGGGTCAGGTAACCGGAGTCTGCGGTACGCAGTGCGGTATCGGCCATACCCTTACGGGCGCCTCTGGTGGAGATGAAGTACTCCAAGACGCTGAGGCCTTCACGGAAGTTGGACTTGATGGGTATCTCGATGGTCTTACCGGCGGTGTTAGCCATAAGGCCGCGCATACCGGCAAGCTGACGGATCTGGTTCATGGAGCCACGAGCACCGGAGTTTGCCATCATGTAGATGGGGTTATACTCGTCAAGGCAGTTCTGCAGCGCGTCGGTGACCTCCTTGGTGGTCTTTTCCCACTCGGAGACGACCAGACGGTAGCGCTCGTCATCGGTGATGAAGCCGCGCTTATACTGGCGCTCTATCTTGACGACCTCTTCCTCGGTCTCATGGATAAGCTCCGCCTTTGCACTCGGGACGGTCATATCCGCAACGGATATGGTGATAGCGCCCTTGGTGGAGTACTTATAGCCGAGAGCCTTGATGCTGTCAAGCACCTCTGCGGAGATGGTGAAGCCGTACTTCTTGATGCAGCGGTCGATGATATCGCCGAGCTGCTTCTTGCCGACCTGGAAGCTTATCTCATGGTCGAATGCGTGTGCGGGATCGCTGCGATCGACATATCCGAGATCCTGCGGGATAGGCTCGTTATAAATGATACGGCCGACGGTGGTGGTGATTATTGCGCTCTTCTCGACGCCGTCCACGGTCTTGGTGACGCGGAGACGGATGGGAGCGTGCAGGCCGACGACGCCCTCATTATAGGCCATGATGGCCTCGTTCGCGTCGCGGTAGATGAGCTTGGACTTATAGGTGCAGGGCTTGCTGCCCTCGGCCTTGGCCTTGTTGTTTGCGGCGTATATCTCGTCGCCGTCCACAAGCGCGCCGCGCTCAAAGCCGGTATCGCCCGGATCGTCGATGACAAGCTCCTCGGCGCCCTTCTCGGCCTTGCCTATACGCATCATGGTCAGGTAGTAGGAGCCGAGTATCATGTCCTGAGTAGGAACGGTGACAGGGTGGCCGTCCTGCGGACGCAGGAGGTTATTTGCCGAGAGCATCAGCACACGCGCCTCTGCCTGCGCCTCTGCGGACAGGGGGACGTGGATAGCCATCTGGTCGCCGTCAAAGTCGGCGTTATACGCGGTGCAGACCAGCGGGTGCAGGCGCAGGGCGCGTCCCTCGACGAGGATAGGCTCGAAAGCCTGAATACCGAGACGGTGCAGCGTAGGCGCACGGTTGAGAAGCACGGGGTGCTCCTTGATGACGTACTCCAGCGCGTCCCACACCTCGGTGCGCTGTTTGTCTACCATCTTCTTTGCGGACTTGATATTGTTTGCAACGCCGTCCTCGACCAGCTTCTTCATGACGAAGGGGCGGAACAGCTCTATAGCCATTTCCTTCGGCACGCCGCACTGGTATATCTTGAGGTCAGGGCCAACGACTATAACGGAACGGCCGGAATAGTCAACACGCTTACCCAGAAGGTTCTGGCGGAAGCGTCCCTGCTTGCCCTTGAGCATATCGGAAAGGGACTTGAGCGCGCGGGAGTTTGCGCCGGTGACGGCACGGCCGCGGCGGCCGTTGTCTATCAGGGCGTCAACCGCCTCCTGAAGCATACGCTTCTCGTTTCTGACGATGATATCGGGAGCATTGAGCTGCTGGAGTCTCTTGAGACGGTTATTTCTGTTGATAACGCGGCGGTACAGGTCGTTGAGGTCGCTCGTTGCAAAGCGGCCGCCGTCAAGCTGAACCATGGGGCGTATCTCGGGAGGGATAACGGGCAGAACGTCAATTACCATCCACTCGGGACGGTTGCCGCTCTGACGGAAGGCCTCGACGACCTCAAGGCGCTTGACAAGCTTTGCCTTCTTCTGGCCGCTGGCGTTATTGAGCTCCTCACGCAGCTGCACGGCAAGCTGCTCGCAGTCTATCTGGGAAAGAAGCTCCTTGATAGCCTCCGCGCCAATGCCGGCCTTGAAATCGTCCTCATACTTCTCGCGCATCTCGCGGTACTCGCGCTCGGTGAGTATCTGGCACTTGGCAAGCGGAGTGAAGCCGGGGTCGATGACTATATAGTTTGCAAAGTACAAAACCTTCTCCAGCATTCTCGGGGTCAGGTCAAGAATAAGACCCATGCGGCTGGGGATGCCCTTGAAATACCAGATATGGCTGACGGGCGCGGCAAGCTCGATGTGACCCATGCGCTCACGGCGAACCTTGGCCTTTGTGACCTCGACGCCGCAGCGGTCGCATATCTTGCCCTTGTAGCGAATTTTCTTATATTTGCCGCAGTGGCATTCCCAGTCCTTGGTCGGTCCGAAAATGCGCTCGCAGAACAGGCCGTCCCGCTCGGGCTTGAGTGTGCGGTAGTTGATGGTCTCCGGCTTTTTGACCTCGCCGTAGGACCAGCTCCGTATCATCTCAGGGGAGGCAATACCTATCTGAATTGCGTCAAACGGTGTGTAGCTCATCACATATCCTCCTCGCTATTATCATCGCTGTCGTCATAGTCGCCGAAATCGGCGCCGAGATCGTCCGGCGCGTCCTCGATGGTGAAGCCGCCCTGCTCTATCTCGTTTTCGTCGGCCTGATACAGCTCATCCTTCATTTCGGGGATGAAATCGTCCTCATCGTCCTCCTTGAGCTCTATCTCGTCGCCGTTCTCGTCCAGAACGCGGATATCGAGGCAGAGGCTCTGCAGCTCCTTGACCAGAACCTTGAAGGATTCCGGTACGCCGGGCTGCGGGATATTGTTGCCCTTGACGATGGCCTCATAGGTCTTGACACGGCCGGTAACGTCGTCGGACTTGACGGTGAGTATCTCCTGCAGCGTGTATGCCGCGCCGTAGGCTTCGAGTGCCCAAACCTCCATTTCGCCGAAGCGCTGGCCGCCGAACTGCGCCTTGCCGCCGAGAGGCTGCTGAGTAACAAGGCTGTAGGGGCCGGTGGAGCGGGCGTGAATCTTATCGTCAACCAGGTGGTGGAGCTTGAGGAAGTAGACCCAGCCGACCGTAACGTCGTTATCGAACCTCTCGCCGGTGCGGCCGTCGTACATGACGCTCTTGCCGTCCTCGCGGAGACCTGCCTGACGCAGAGTTTCGCGTATGGTCGTCTCGTTTGCGCCGTTAAAGGTCGGAGTTGCGACCTTCCAGCCGAGAGCCTGAGCCGCGTAGCCAAGGTGAACCTCGAGCACCTGACCGATGTTCATTCGGGAGGGAACGCCCAGAGGGTTCAGGACTATATCCAGCGGAGTGCCGTCGGGCAGATAAGGCATATCCTCACGCGGCAGTATGCGGGAAACAACGCCCTTGTTGCCGTGACGGCCCGCCATCTTGTCGCCGACGGATATCTTACGCTTCTGCGCGATATACACACGGACGACCTGATTGACGCCGGGGTTCATCTCGTCGCCGTTTTCACGGGTAAAGACCTTGACGTCAACGATGATGCCGCTCTCGCCGTGGGGAACCTTGAGCGAGGTATCGCGCACCTCGCGCGCCTTCTCGCCGAATATCGCGCGCAGCAGACGCTCCTCGGCGGTCAGGTCGGTCTCGCCCTTCGGGGTGACCTTGCCGACCAGAATATCGCCTGCGGTGACCTCTGCGCCGACCATGATTATGCCGCGCTCGTCGAGGTACTTGAGCGCATCCTCGCCGACGCCGGGGATATCACGGGTGATCTCCTCGGGTCCGAGCTTGGTGTCGCGGGCGTCGCACTCGTACTCCTCAACGTGCAGGGAGGTGAAAACGTCCTCCATGACAAGGCGCTCGTTGAGGAGGATAGCGTCCTCGTAGTTGTAGCCTTCCCAGTTCATGTAGCCGACAAGGATGTTCTTGCCGAGCGCTATCTCACCGTTGGAGGTGCTGGGGCCGTCGGCCACGACGTCGCCCTCGGCGACTCTGTCTCCGGCGTTGACTATCGGGCGCTGGTTGATGCAGGTGCCTTGGTTTGAGCGGGCAAACTTGATGAGCTTGTAGTCCTTTATCTCGCCCGAATCGTAGCGGACAGTGATGGAGTTTGCGTCCACGCGGGTGACAACGCCGTCGCCCTCGGCGAGGATGCAGACGCCGGAGTCGACCGCGCACTTGTGCTCGATACCGGTGGCGACGATAGGCGCCTGAGTGGTGAGCAGAGGAACGGCCTGACGCTGCATGTTTGCGCCCATCAGAGCACGGTTCGCGTCGTCGTTTTCAAGGAAGGGGATCATCGCGGTTGCGATTGAGATCATCATCTTGGGGCTGACGTCAACGTAATCGACGTCCTCGCGGTTGACCTGCACGGTATCGTTGCGGTGACGGCAGGTGATGCGCTTGTTGACGAACACGCCGTTCTCGTCGACCGGCTCGCTCGCCTGCGCGACGATGTACTGATCCTCGACGTCGGCGGTCATGTACTCGACCTCGTCGGTCACGCGGCAGGTGCCCTTCTCGACCTTGCGGTAGGGCGCTGCGAGGAAGCCGTACTCATTGGCGCGGGCATAGGATGCGAGGTAGTTTATAAGGCCGATGTTCGGGCCTTCAGGAGTCTCTATCGGGCAGAGACGGCCGTAATGGCTGTAATGAACGTCACGCACGTCGAACGATGCGCGCTCGCGGGACAGACCGCCGGGGCCGAGGGCGGACATACGGCGCTTATGCGTCAGCTCCGCGAGGGGGTTGGTCTGATCCATGAACTGGCTGAGCGGGCTGGAGCCGAAGAACTCCTTGATGCTCGCCGTGACGGGACGGATATTGATAAGGCTCTGGGGAGTGACGATGTCGAGATCCTGAAGGGTCATACGCTCGCGGATGACGCGCTCCATGCGGCTGAAGCCGATGCGGAACTGGTTCTGCAGCAGCTCGCCGACGCAGCGGACGCGGCGGTTGCCCAGATGGTCGATATCGTCGGGGCTGCCGATGCCGTGGGCAAGGCAGTTGAGGTAGTTGACGGAGGAGAAGATATCGTCGTTGATGATGTGCTTCGGGATGAGGATGTCGATATTCTCGCGGATAGCGTCCTTCAGAGCTTCGCCCTGATACTGCTCCATGAGCTGGCGCAGGACGATGCCGCGAACCTTTTCCTTGACGCCGACCTCAGCCGGGTCGAAATCGACATAGGAGCCGAGATTGACCATGCCGTTGGAGAACACGCGGACGTTCTTGCCCTCAACGTTGAGATTGACGCTGATGACGCCGGCATCGTCGATAAGCTTGGCCTTGTCGCGGGTCAGCACCTCGCCCTCGTCGGCGATAATCTCGCCGGTGCGCGGGTCGACGACCGGCATTGCGAGCGCGAAGCCTGCGATGCGCGGGAAGATGGAGAGCTTCTTGTTGAACTTATAGCGGCCGACGTTGGAGATATCGTAACGGCGGCGGTCAAAGAACAGGCCGTCAAGCAGGGTCTCGGCGGACTCCACGGTGGGAGGATCGCCCGGACGCAGCTTGCGGTATATCTCGATCAGGCACTCGTCGCGCCCGTTGGTGGTGTCCTTCTCAAGGGTAGCGACCATGCGCTCATCCTCGCCGAAGATTTCCTTGATGCGCTCGTTGGTGACGGCGCCGACAAACGGATCGTCAACACAGCTGAGCCAAGTGGCGGGACGGTTCTCGTCGTATGCGCCCATGGCCTTGAGGAACCAAGTGATGGGGAGCTTGCGGTTCTTGTCGATACGGACGTTGAAAACGTCGCCCGCGTCAGTCTCATACTCCAGCCACGCGCCGTGATAAGGGATGACGGTGGAGGAATAGATGCTTATCATGGACTTGTCAAGCTCTCTGCCGAAGTAGACGCCGGGGGAACGGACGATCTGAGAGACGATAACGCGCTCAGCGCCGTTGATGACGAAGGTTCCGCCGGGAGTCATGATCGGGAAATCGCCCATGAAGATCTCCTGCTCCTTGATCTCCTCGGTCTCCTTGTTGCGCAGGCGGACGCGAACCTTCAGGGGCGCGGCGTATGTTGCGTCGCGGGCCTTGCACTCCTCCTCGGTGTACTTGGGCTTCTCGTCCATCGAGTAGTCGATGAAGCTCAGCTCCAGATTGCCGGAGTAGTCGGTGACGGAATCTACATCCTTGAACACCTCGCGCAGTCCCGTTTCAAGGAACCACTTGTAGGAGCTTTTCTGGATCTCCAAGAGGTTTGGCATATCCATGATCTCTTGGGTGCGGGCAAAGCTCTTTCTAAGAGTCTTGCCATAGAGAACATCTTTCGGCATTGGCGCACTCTCCTTATCACACAAATTGCAAACACACGGGTGCGTTGTTACAATTTTATAACCCGGTGTTGATTTTACGCTGTACAAATGCTATAATGACGCCAGTCAAGGTGGGGTACAATGTCCCTATCCCGGCAAACATAGCAAGATATTATACCATTTGTTATACAGTAAAGTCAAGGACTATTTTGTGAAATAAGCGTTTTTTGCGGCGGCTCATCCGACCGCGTTTTTTTATATCATTATTCTTTGCTGCGAGGTGCCCCTATGGATATTCGCGCCGCCCTCATGCTCTCCGCCATTGCGCTTTTTGCGCTGCTATTGTTATATAAAGAAGGACTACTGAAAAAGCCCGCTCCCGTCGTCACGGCTCTGCTGCTCACCGCGGCGGCATTTATCCTGCGTGCGCTGGTTTTTGACTATGAGACGCTTGACTATCAGAATTTTCTGAGTCAGTGGGTAGAGTTTTTCCGTCAGCACGGCGGCTTTCGCGCTCTGCGCTACCCGGTCGGGAATTATAATATACCCTATCTGTATTTTATGGCGCTGTTTTCCTACAACTCCGTATATGATCTCTATCTCATAAAGCTGCTCTCCACTTTTTTTGACCTCCTGCTTGCCTACGCGGTGCTGCGCCTCGTCTCGCGTTGGAGTAAATCCGTATGGCTGCGGCTCTGCTGCTTCTTTACGGTGCTGCTCTGGCCGACGGTGTTTCTCAACAGTGCCGTCTGGGGTCAGTGCGACAGTATTTACGTCGCCCTCGCGCTGCTCGGCATAGACGCGGCGCTGGACGAGCGCCCGATTTTGTCGATGTGCTGCATCGCGCTCTCCTTCGGCTTCAAGCTTCAGGCAGTGTTCATCATGCCGGTGTACGCGGTGCTTTGGATGCAGGGCAAGCTTAAGTGGTATCATTTTCTCGTCTTCCCCGGCGTGTATGTGCTGCTCGTGCTGCCCGCCGTCCTCGCCGGCAGACCCTTTATGGATACTATTACGCTTTATCTCAGCCAGATCGGCAGCATCGGCTCGGGGCTGAATTATAATTCGCCCTCGATATTTGCCATGATACGCAATATCGCCGACACTGAGGCCGCGTCACGAGCGGGGATAATCGGCGCCTTCGCGTATATGCTCGCGGTGCTGGGGCTGTGCTTTATAAAGCGCAGGGAGCTTAACGAGCGTGCGCTGCTTGCCGCCGCCGTGCTGCTTGCCGTGGGTATCCCCTTCCTGCTGCCGCATATGCATGACCGCTATTTCTACGCGGCGGACATTCTCACGCTGCTCTGGGTCTTTGCCTTCCCCGAATATTTCCCCGCGGCACTGCTCGCGGAGTTTGCGTCCCTGCTCGGCTATCACGCATATTTGAAGATGCGGTTTTTGCTGCCGATGCGCTATGGCTCGGTCGCTCTCCTGCTCGTGCTGCTGCTTGCGATTTTCTTCCTCGCCGACTCCTTCGGCGATAAAAATAATAAAAACGAGAAAAAAGATAAAATTCATGCTTGACAAACTAATTTTATCTGCTATAATAACTCATGCCTTAAATGTGGCGCGCCATTGATGCGAACGGGTTTAAATGGATCCGGGGCATCGGCGAATATGCGAGAGTGCTGGAACAGGTAGACAGGCACGTTTGAGGGGCGTGTGTCAACCGACGTGGGAGTTCAAGTCTCCTCTCTCGCACCATCATGGTCAGCCAATTTTGATGACACTGCGTCAAACGCAGTGTCATCAAGGCTTTCCGGGCTTTTTCAGCTCGGAAATTTTTTTATTTTTCCATTGATGACAGACGCGGTTTTTACGCAACTGAGGAGACTTGAACTACCCGAACCGGGTTTTGAGCCATTTTATCTCTCCCCTGCCGCGGATTTTTGACAAGTATTTCGAGATTCTCAAAAAATAAATATCACAAGAATTTAAGCGCCGGGTCGTTGGTTTTGCAGAATCAACGCTCCGGCGCTTTTGTCATATCTGGAGGTGAGTTAATGAGCATGTAATTTGGATAGACAATGAAATATCAAATCGGTAAGGCCGGAACTTTTGAAAAATCAAAGGTTCCGGCCTTTTTGCATTCTAAGGGGGTATCGAATTGAAGAACTACGAAATCAAGCAGGCGTTCAAGAATCTGCCGGATGCTGGGCTTCCGGACATTGAGCAGGTTATGTGCCACGAATACGAGCAGTGTGAAGGGTGCAATTACCCAGCGCATGGTTTCATCTGTTGGCACGGCGACGGCAAATGCCTGAGAACTGAAATGAGGGAGGCAAAAAAATGATATTACATGCGGTGCTCGGCAATCCCAACCACCCGGAATACGGTGTAGCAACCATTCCGTTCCCCATCCCACATGACCAGTACGCACACTGCATGGAGCTGCTGGAGGCATTGGAAATTGGCGATGCAGTCAAAGCTGACTGTCAGGTGCAGGAGATCAATAGCTTTTACTCTGCACTCAAACGCACAGAGATGCTTCCGGTTAATGTGGAGGAGCTCAACTATCTTGCCAAGCGGCTGGATAGTTTCGATGTCGGAGAAGCTGCTCAGTTTCAGGCAATGGCACACAAGCTGGAGCTTTCTGAGCTGAAGGAGCTTATCAACCTGACCTTCTGTTGTCAGGAGGCCACAGTCATTACGGATTTTTC
>CAKTMC010000026.1 GCA_934573735.1 uncultured Oscillospiraceae bacterium
TGCTCCTTGTCCTACCCCGGCGCCCCCATCCCCCAGTGTGCGCACTGGGTACTTCCCCCTAAAGGGGGAAGCTTGGCTATTCCCTGCTCGTCCTGCTCGATGCGATATACAGCGGAATTGCGGCGAGCTGAGCGGCGGCGGAGACTGCTACCATCGCCGGGATGCTCACATCGTAGAGCACGCCGAGCAGCCAGCTTCCGAGAAACCAGAACACGCCGAAGGAACATTCAAAAATGCCGTAGCCCGTGGCGCGGCTGGATTTCGGCACCATGCTCGTCACCGCCGCTTTGAGTATCGACTCCTGCGCGCCCATACCCACGCCCCAGAGCGCGATACCGACAAGCAGCATAGGCACGGAGTCAAAGGCAAAGACGAATATCGCAAAGGGCGCGGAGATGAGCGTTGACCAGACCAGAGCCTTCACGCCCTTTTTGTCGTACATAAGACCGAAAAGCAGCGCCGCGACAGCGTCAACAAGCATCGCCCCGGCGTAAAGCAGCGGCAAGCTGCCGCTCGTGACAAGCTCACCCGTCTCGGCAAGTCCGCCGCTGAGCTGCGAGAAGCTGCGCGAAACGTGCATAATTATTATCGAATAGTCGATAAAGCCGAAGGCAAACAGGCTGATGCCCGCGATATAAAGTATAAACTCCTTCTTCATCCTGAAGGGGATATACTCCTTCGGCTCCGGCTCAAAATGCTCCGGGTCGGGGAACTTGCAGCGCGTCACGAGCAGAAGAATAAGCGTCACCGCACCGGGTATCGCAAGCACCGCAAAGCAGAATGAATATATCTCAAAGGTCGTGCCCTCGGTTTTGAAAAGCATCACGAGATACAGCAGCACCGGCCCTAAAAATGCGCCTATCTGGTCAAGCACCTCCTGTATTCCGAAGCTCTTGCCCACGCCCTCCTGCGAGGCGGCAAAGGACATTATCGTATCCTTTGCGGGCTTTTTTATCGCCTTGCCCATACGCTGAACGATGAGCAGTCCGCAGGCAGCTATCCAGCCGTGCTCCCCGACAAGTGCCAGAGCAGGCACGGCGAGAATATCAAGAGTATAGCCGAGTATGGTCATCGGCCAGTAGCGTCGGGTCTTGTCGGTAAGCTTGCCGAAAACATAGCGCATGGAGTAGCCGATCAGCTCTCCAAGTCCCGAGACAAAGCCTATCGCCGCCGCCGATGCGCCCATCAGCGAAAGATACGCGCCGCGAATACTCGACGCGCCCTCATGCGTCATGTCCGAAAAGAGGCTGACGATGCCGAACAGAATTATAAACAGCATCGCCTGTGACAGCTTTTTCTTTTTATTCCCCATTTTGTTCTCCATTAAATACTCTATTATATTTACTCCGTGAAACAAACTCCCCCTATGCTGACGGGTAAAAATCGTCAGGCACGGAGGGAGAATATAAAGATAAAAAATAGATTAAATATTATGTAGGCAGAAATCAGTTTTGCCAGGGCTGGTTATCGTTATGGTCGTTCTGCTCGCCGTTATCATACGCCGATGCGCCGAGGCAATTTGTCCCGGTGAGGGTCGTATAGAAAAGAGCGTAGCTCAGCGACTGATAGGGCGTGACCCAAAGCATGACGAAGTAACCCACGATGGGGAGAGCCGCAAGTATAGACCAGCCGATAAAGCTCAGATCCATGACGAAAAGCGCGCCCTTATAGCCGTTCATAAGACGCTTGCTTTCGCGGATGCACTGCATGGGCGACATCTCGGGGTGGTCAAGCAGCAGGTAGAGCGCCAGACGGTAGCGGTAAGACGCGATTATGCCCGGGACGACAAGCAGCAGCGACCACAGAAACACAAACAGTCCCTCAAGCACGGAAAGGACTATGATGCGCAGGAACATACCGAAGCCGTCAAGAAGGTTGCCGAAGCAGGGCGCAGAGCGGCGTATCACGTTCAGCGAGAAGATGGTAAAGCCCGCAGACAGCATCAGCGAAACTATCCGGAGCAGGACGCCGACAAGACCGCCCGCCGCGGTAGGCTCATGATTTGCGACTATTTCAAGGGCGCTCTGCGCGTCTCCCGCAGTATAGTATCTCAGAAACTCCTGATACTCCGCCGGTGAGAGCATGATATTAGAAACTTTGCCGTAAAGATATGAAACAAGCGCCGAGACAAGGACGAACACGAGCGCAACCAAAACCGGCGAGGGCTTAGTGGTATTTATAAGCTCACGTGCCTGCCGCTTGAGCGCAGGACGATCAATAAACATACATGGCCTCCTGAATTTATTTATATATTAAATAATTTATATAAATATAGCATTTTCAGAAAATAAAGTAAAGCGGAAAAAATGAAATTTTATACTTGACAAAGCCCTGTGCAAATGCTATTATAGTCAAGCGTTCCAAATATGCGCGAGTGGTGGAATTGGCAGACTCGCTAGATTCAGGTTCTAGTGCTCACTCCGGGCGTGCGGGTTCAAGTCCCGCCTCGCGCACCAGATTTAAACGACAATTTTCGTGAGAAGATTGTCGTTTTTTCTTTTTATTGTCCAAGCTCATTCGCCGATATAAGCCCTCAGCTTTAAGCTCTCAAGGCTTAATATTTATTAATTCAAACTTTCCGGTGCAAAATCGTAAAAGTATTTGGGCAAAAAGCACGAAAATTTTATATCTTTTGCATTATTTGCCCCATCTTTGAAAAAAACTTGGGGCTTTTTTGTTGGGAAAATATATAAAATCAGTTCAAAAAGCGCTATATATTGCCAGAAAAATGCAAGTTTTCTCACATTAATGCATTTCTGTGCAAATATGCCATTTCCCCCTTGATTATCCATGGTACAATATGCTATAATTATCCACGATAATTACAGTTTATAATTCGAGGTATTTTGTACGCTTTGACGGCAGATAAAAAAATACGGCTTATTGCAGACCCGCTTTAAGCCGTTTTTGTTTTTTGCACCGGCTTGGTTGAACATTTATTAACAGATAGAAAGAAAAAATTGATGGAGTAGGACAATGATGGAGCTTGCAACTCCCTATCAAAATGCAGAGGCAACGAAGGAACGCTCGGTGCTGCATATCGCAGCCCCGAGGATAAGCGAGAGATGGACATATCTTGCGGTGAAAAGAGCCTTCGATATTAGCTTTGCATTGATAGGGCTTATTGTGTTGGCGATTCCAATGGCGATTATTGCGATAATAATCGTCTGCGATTCTCCGGGTCGGCCGATCTACAGTCAGGAAAGGCTCGGTAAGAACGGAAAGCCCTTTATGATCTATAAATTCAGATCTATGATTCTTGACGCGGAAAAGAACGGACCGAGATGGGCGGACAAAAAAGACCTGCGCTGCACCCGCTTTGGTGCATTTCTGCGTAAAACCAGGCTGGACGAGCTTCCGCAGCTATGGAATATTCTCAAGGGCGACATGAGCTTTGTCGGTCCCCGACCGGAACGGGAATATTTCTATAACGAGTTTGAAAAATACATCGAGGGCTTTTCAAATCGCCTTGCCGTGACACCGGGTCTTACCGGTCACGCACAGGTCAACGGCGGCTACGACCTTCTGCCGGAGGAAAAAATTATATATGATATGGAATACATAGAAAAGCGCTCAATTCGCATGGATATGCTTTGTATTTTCAAAACTATCCGTGTGATTTTGTTCGGCGACGGCGCTCGTTAGCATTACTATTAGATACATTTCAGATATACTTGGAGGACTCTTCACTACATGAACGATAGTCAGAAAACTCACTCTCACGCAGGCGGCGCAGAGCTTTCGCTGCTTGATATCGCAAACGTCCTGCTCAAGAAGCTGCATTGGCTGCTGCTGGCGGGAATTATTGCGGGCGCAATAGTATATTTTGCGGTAACTCTTTTTGTTACGCCGACATACCAGTCACGGGCAAGCTTTTACGTTTATAACGGACGGGAAAACTTCTCTCAGAGCGGCACGATAAATAACAGCGACCTTCAGGCAGCGGAAAGCCTTGCCACGACCTATTCAAAGATTTTGGCAAGCAACTCCGTTTTAGACGCTGTTTTGGAAAATCTGGACGCAGGCACTTCCCTGTCAAGAAAAGAACTCAGCAGGATGGTAGCAGTCTCTGTAATCTCCGACACGCAGCTTTTGGAGGTCGTTATCACCTCGACCGACCCGCAATTTGCTTGTAGAATAGCGACATCCTTTGCTATGGTCGCGCCGACGGAGATAGTCCGTATAACAAAGGTCGGCGGAGTTGAGATAGTTGACAAGCCTGAGGTTCCGACGGAAAAGACCTCGCCGCGCACCGTGTTTGACAGTGCCCTCGGCTTTGTCATCGGTGTGCTGCTGGTTGCCGTTATCATTGTCATTCGTATGATAGCGGATACGACTATATATCTCCCGGAGGACATTGAAAAGGTTACGGATATAAGCATCCTCGGCTTTGTCCCGGAAATAACCGCAGAAAACGAGGGCAATTCCGCATGGACACTGACGGAGGGAGGTGTGGTGCTCTATGACAATAAATAAGAAAAATACATCCAACCGCAAGCCGACCCGCGAGCAGATTTCAATAAACAGAAAGCGCCTTTTGAATAACGACTCTCCCTTTGCGATAAAGGAGGCATATGTCAAGCTCCGCACAAGCCTTCTGTTTTGCATGACGGCGGATAAGGAGCGTCCGTGCTCGACCTTTGCCGTAACCAGCGCTAACCCCTCCGAGGGCAAGAGCCTGACAGCGGCGAACATTGCGATAAGCTATGCAATGCTCGGAAAGACCGTGCTTTTGATTGACGCCGATATGCGCAAGCCTACGCAGAAAAGGCTATGGAAAATCGACAAGCCCACCGGTCTCTGCGACTTTTTGGCAAAAATCTCAAAGCTTGAGCTAAGCAAGGTGGATGAGCTGCCGCTCTGGATAGTCTGCACCGGCACCATTCCGCCGAACCCCTCCGAGCTTCTCTCCTCAGAGCGCATGAAGCGCTTTGTCGAGGAAAGCGCAAAGGCATATGACTATGTCATTATAGATACTCCACCCATCAATACCGTGGCGGATGCGCAGATAGTCGCAAACTATGTTGATGGTGTTGTAGTCGTCACGAAGTCCGGCAGCACCACGACGGACGATTTGACGGAGGCGCTTGACGCCGTTCACCGTGCCGGCGGAAATCTTTGCGGCATCGTTCTAAACAACCTGAATATGAAGACCGTCAAGTCCTCTTATAAATATAAGTACGAGGACAAGTACGGCTATAAGTATTCCGATTCTTATTCCTATGAGGCAAGATAATATCATGCCTAATCTGTCGCTGGATTTTCACGCCCATATTCTTCCCGGCTGCGATCATGGGAGCGACTGCCTTGATACCTCGCTCAAGCAGCTTGAAATGGCGGTCTCGGCGGGAGTAAAGACGATATGCGCGACGCCGCACTTTTACCCGCACAAGAAGTCTCTTGAGTCATTTCTTAAGCGCCGTGAGGAGTCGGCAAAGGCACTTTTTGAGCGCCTGCCTGAGAACTCGCCGATAATTCAGCTCGGCGCGGAGGTTCTTATCTGCGAGGGCATGGAGCGAATGGACGAGCTCCCGCGTCTTTGCCGCGAGGGTACGAACGAGCTGCTTTTGGAAATGCCCTTTTACGACTGGCCGGAATCTATATGGGATACGCTCTATATGCTCTGCGACAGGAGCGATATTCAGATAGTTTTAGCTCATGCCGACCGCTATCCGAGGGCTGACATCGAGAGACTTATACATGACGGTATCCCGCTCCAGCTCAATGCCGTGTGCCTGACAAAGCCATTACAGCGCAGGCGCTATCTTAGCTGGATAGAAAGCGGCTATGTGAAGTATATCGGCAGCGATATACATATGCTCGGCGAGGGCTACCGGGATTTTGAAAAATGCAGGAAGCTGCTGGAGAAAAAGCTGGGATGAACAATGACATTGCTGACCTAAAGCAAGCGCGGCCGCTTGTTTCGGTCATCATGCCCGCATACAATGCGGAAAAATATATTGATGCCGCCATAAGCTCCGTGCTCTCGCAAAGCTACGGAGAGCTTGAGCTTCTTGTAATCGACGATTGCTCATCAGACAAGAGTGTCAAGATAGCCGAGGACTTTGAGCAAAAAGATCCCCGCGTCAGGGTTTTGCGCAATACGCAGAACATGGGTGTCGCGAGAACAAGAAATCGCGGCTTTGACCTCGCCCGGGGCGAATGGATAGCGCTGCTTGACAGTGATGATATCTGGCATGTGGACAAGCTTGAAAAGCAGCTTGAGCTTGCCGATAAATCTAATGCCGACATTATCTATTGCTCCTATTCGCTGATTGACGAAGGCGGCAGGCATTTCTCGGATTTTATCGTTCCGGAGACGACCTCATACGACAATATGCTGAGAGAAAGCGTTTTAAGCTGCTCGACGGTGCTTCTGCGTCGTTCCATTCTATCGGGTCACCGCTTTTCCGAGGAATACTGCCATGAGGACTACGTCTTTTGGCTGGAGCTGCTCAAAGCCGGATGCTCTGCTGCTGCAAGCAGCGATGTTCTTGCAGATTACCGAATTGTGCGGGGTTCTCGTTCAAGCGACAAACTGAAGTCTGCGAAAGCGCGGTGGACGATTTATCGTAAGCTTGAGAACTTGTCCCTTGCCCGCTCTTTGAGTATATTTGTAGCATACGCGCTCAATGGTCTTATCAAGTACAGGAGAGTTAGATAGCTTGAAGGTTCTTATTGTATCACATAATCCTATTACTACATACAACAACATGGGTAAAACCTTTATGGCGCTTTTCTCCGCCTTCAGTCCTGACGAGCTTTGCCAGTTATATCTATATCCCTCGGTTCCCGACAGCGATATTTGCCGTGATTATTACCGCTTTACCGACATGGATGCGCTGCGTTCAGTGCTCGACAAGGGCAGAGTCGGCGAAACTGTCACGGCGGACTTGGAGCAGCATTCGCTCTACACAAGCGATAAGGAGGAGCAAGTATATAGCGCTCCGCGCAATAAGACGGACATAATGCGTCTCGGCAGGGATGTCATCTGGAAGCTGTCTAATTGGAACAATCCCTCCCTTAACGAATGGATAGATCGGCAGACACCCGACATAGTATTTGCCGCCGTCGGAATGCAGGAAATGCTGTACGATATGGCGATGAGCATTGCACGGCAGCGCGGCCTTCCTCTTATCGCCTACATATGCGACGATTATTATTACAGCGCCCCCTCAGACGGCATTATCCCCAAAATCAGAGTAAAACATCTCCGCAGAAAAATTGAAGAACTGATGAAAGCAAGCTCTCTGGTCGTAACGATCAGTCAGGAGCTTACAGACAGCTATTCGGAAACGTTTTCAGTCAGGGCGGAAACCGTCATGACCTGTCCCCTTCTCAATATCCGTCCATACGCGAGCAGCACCGGAGACGCGAAGAAAAAGCGTCTGATTTATATGGGAAATCTCTCCCTTGGCAGGGATGCTTCACTGCTTGAGCTGGGCGAGACTCTGCACGAGGTCAATAATTTTTCGGCGACCGGCTACAGTCTTGATATATATACGGGTGAAAAGCGCCCCGAGGTATTGTCAAAGCTTTCAGCCTGCCCGTCAATAAGCCTTCATGGCTTTGTAACAGGTGATGAGTATAAAAAGGTCTTTGACAGTGCGGATGTATTCATCCATGTCGAGTCCTTTGAGGCGGAAAACCGGGAGCGAGTGCGCTACTCCGTTTCGACCAAGATAATAGAGTGTCTGGCAAGCGGAAGACCGCTGCTCGCCTACGGTCCGGCTGACGTCGCCTCTATTGCTTATCTCAGGAGAAATGACTGTGCTGCCTTGGCTCAGTCACACGAGGAGCTATTCACAATCATAAATGATGTGCTCAGTGACGAGCAGCGCCTGCGTGAGCTTGTCGGCAACGCCGAAAAGACCGCAAAACGTGAGTCTGCGAACAGCAGCCGCCTCCACGCTCTTTTTGATAGCGTTCTTCTTGAACAGAGCTCGCCTCATAACTTGAAAGGCAGAGAGAAAAAATGAAGGTGCTTTTTGTAAACATAGTATATGGGCGCGGAAGCACCGGGAAAATCATCGCCGATATCATGGAGCTTTTGAAAAAGCAGGGCAACGAGGTATTGGCGCTATACGGCTTCGGTCCCCGCGTTGATACCGAGGACGCAGTGAGAGTGTCCGGAAAAACCGGCTACTATCTTCATAACGCCGCGTCCAGAATTACAGACCACGCGGGGCTTTATTCCCGCCACGCGACCCGGCGCCTCATCGCCGAGATAAAAAGCTTTAAGCCCGATATTATTCACCTGCATACGCTGCACGGCTTTTATTTGAATTATGAGCTGCTGTTTAGCTTTTTGAAGGAAGCGGACATCCCCGTTGTCTGGACGCTGCACGACTGTTGGAGCTTCACCGGGCACTGCACGCATTTCTCTGAGGCAAATTGTGCGCAGTGGAAAACGGAGTGTCGGGACTGCGCGCTGCTGCGCCGCTATCCGCATTGCTATACCAAGGGCGATGTACGAAATAACTATCTGCGTAAAAAAGCCGCCTTTACGGGGCTTAAAAATCTCACGATAACTTGTCCCTCACATTGGCTTTCCGAGCTTGTCGCGCAGTCCTTTCTGAGCTGCTACCCGATAGCGCTTATCCCAAACGGCATAGACCGTGATATCTTTTGTCCGCAGTCAAGCGATTTGCGCACGAGATATCAGCTTGAAGGTAAAAAAATCGTCCTCGGCGTGGCCAGCACATGGAATGAGCGAAAGGGTCTTCCTGATTTAATCTCACTTGCCGAACGTCTGGGCGGCGATTATCAGCTTGTTTTAATCGGGCTTGATAAAAAGCAGCTTCGGGACATCCCCGATAATATGCTCGCACTTCCTCGCACGGCAAATCAAAAGGAGCTTGCGCAGTGGTACACGGCGGCAGACGTTTTTGTAAACCCGAGCTACGAGGAGAGCTTTGGTCTGACGACCGTAGAGGCTCAAGCCTGCGGAACGCCGGTAGTTATTTATAATACCGACGCCTGTCCGGAAACCATCGTTTCTGACGAGAGCATTCTTGTGAAGCAGGGTGACGTGGACGCTTTGACCCTCGCTGTGCAAAGTGCAGCAGAAAAAGGCCTGCGCGTAAACGTGGATAAAACAATAGAATTTGACAAAAACATAATCTACGAAAAATACATAAATCTCTACGATAGTATTCTTAACAGCATCGCAAAAAGCAATTTGCCCAACTCCGCAAACTAAGCTCCGCGCTTACCAAACTGTATTTCAACCAGTGCTCCCCTGCGGGTAGTTCTGGTAAAAAATTTATAGAAGGAGAAGCAACATGAAAAAGCGACTATCTCAGGCTCTGTCGATTTTCCTCTGCATATGTATGCTGGCAAGCTTTATGCCCGCCGCATTTGCAGATGAAGCAGCAGAACCGCAGACTGCAGAAAATGCTGAGCTGCAGTCTGAAGACAGTGCGTACTACTCGGTCACGTCAAAGAAGACCTACGCAATTTCCCCCGGCGTAACCGAAACTCGCATTGTGCTAAACAACAGCAGCGGCACAGACCAGAACATCTGCCATGTTCTGGAGGCTGACCTGAAGAATCCCAATCTTATGGCTATGCCGAGCTATAAGGATATGAAGCTCGACACCTGGGACACCCCCATTGCCGAGAAGGACTGGGGCGAACAGGTTATGAGCAAGCAGGTCGCGGCGGCGGAGGCGCAGGGAATTAATGTTGTCGGCGCTACCAACGTCAACCTCTCATGGGCTGATGACCATCCTCTGGGTATGCTGGTCATTAACGGCAAGGTATATTATGAGGATACAAGCTATAGCGGCAACTATCTCGTGTTTGACCGCGAGGGCAATGTCTCCATTCGTCCGGGAAATCAGCCCCTTGACGGCTCCGAATGGCAGGCCATCTCCGGCTGGGGCTATGTCGTCAAGAACGGCGTCAGTAGCTTCCCCAATGAGGATCATGCAGTCGGCAGCCGTGCTCCCCGCACCTGCATCGGCATAAAGGCTGACGGTACGCTGGTCATGATGGTAAACGACGGCCGTCAGGCTCCCATTTCTGCGGGCATGAGCATGAATGAGGTCGCCACCATGATGATAAGCCTCGGCTGTGTGGATGTTATCGGCTGCGACGGCGGCGGCTCCTCGACCTTTATCTCCAAGCGCGAGGGCAGCGGCAAGGCCACGCTCAAAAACAGCCCCTCCGACGGTATTGAGCGTCCTACGCTTACGGGTCTTATGCTGGTATCCACGGCAAAGCCCAGCGGCGAATTTGACCACGCTGCCATCAGCCCGAGCAATGAAATCTACACCCCCGGCACCGAGATTCAGTTCTCGGCAAACGGCGTTGACTCCGGCGGCTGCGTCGTCGATATGCCCGAGGGCTTGAGCTATGCTCTGAGCGAGGAAAGTGCAGCGCTCGGCAGCATAGACGCAAAGACCGGTCTCTTTAAGGCAGGCAGCGGCGAGGGCATCGTCACCGTTCAGATGATGAAGGGCACGGACGTCGTCGGCAGTGCTGAAATCGAGATTGCAAAGCCCGATGCAATTTACTTCGGCACCGATGAAATGAGCCTCGGCTTTAACGCGAGCACGGAGTTCAATCTCTTTGTCCGCAACAAGAACCGCGACATCAACTACAAGGTCGGCGACCTGCTGTGGTCGATGTCCAATGAAAAGCTCGGCACATTTGAGGGCAATACCTTTACCTCCTCCGATGGAGACAGTCTCAGCGGCGTCATTACGGTCACCTCCGCTTTTGACAGCAGCATTACCGCCTCCATCAATCTTATAGTCGGTAAGCTCCCTACTCTCGTTATGGACTTTGAGGACTATACCGACCCCGATACCGGCGAGGTAATACCCGCCAAGGAATACTACACCATAGACAGCAGTTCTCCGGACGGCTCACGCTTTTATACCAGTAACTACGGCCGCGGCGGTGTGCAGTCGGCCGAGATAGTCAGTATCGACGATGACGAGCCGGTTCGCTTCGGCAGTCACGCACTGAAGCTCAACTACGACTTCACTAACTGCGGTGCAGTCACCGAGGGCGCCTGCTTTGGTACCTCTGACCGTATGATAATTCCCGGTATGCCCACCGCCATTGGCGTTTGGGTCTACGCCCCCGAGGGAGTCGGCATACAGTGGCAGGGCGACGGAACCGACGCCGGCTTCTGGCTGAGAGGCTATGTGGCGGACGGCTCCGGCGGTAACCAGGCCTATGACTTCACCTTTGAGCCCAAGGCATTCGGTGAAAACCCCGATGCATGGCCTGACGAGTATCCAGGCGTCTGGTGGGAAGGCTGGCGCTATGTTGAGGCCGATTTGACCAAGCTAACAGGCCCCTTCCAAATTAAACCCGGCATGACCTTCCGTCTGATGTATGTTTACGGCACCAAGATGGGCACAAAGTCGGCAGGCTCTCTCTACTTTGACAACCTGCAGTTTGTCTACGGTGCAAACATCGACGATACGGATAACCCCATCATAAACTCCATCCGCGCAAACGAAGTGGAGCTTTTGGACGATGCCGTCATTGAGACCAATGATGTGACCTTTGAGACCGACGTATATGACGTGGTCAATAAGTACACGACCGGCATAGACACGGTTCGTATGTACATCGACGGCATCAACACCTTTGAAAACGAAAACTACAACTTCAAGGCTGACCCCGACGGCTCCAAGGCTTATCTCTATAATGTCAAGCTTTCCGCCGGTGAGCACTCGCTGACCGTTACGGTACGCGATAAGGGCGGCAACGAAACCAGCGCGACCCGCTACTTCACCGTCAAGTCTGCGGAGGCTGTAAAGCCTATCGTCAGCGTATCCGCTGTCGAGGAGAGCGCAATTCTTAATAAGACTCTTGACGTAGTCATCCGCTCAACGGATGCAGGACTCAAGAGTGCAAACGTCTCTCTTGAGCTCAGCAAGCTCTTCCCGGACTACACCGTCAGCTTCGGCGAGAAGTTTGAGGGTACCTCCACTTATAAGAGCTTTACCAGAACTCTCGCTATAGAGGCAGCGCTGAAGGAGGGCGAAAGCTCTGTCGCCGACGATGTCATTGCGACCGTCCGCTTCAGCGTTCCCACCACGCTGAAGGAAAGCGATGAGTTTACCTACGCTGCCAAGTCCGTTGAATACACTCTCGCGGACGGCACGATCACTACCTTCTCCGCAAAAAGAGCTTCTATTCCTGTCGCGGCAATGTACAGCGTAGAGACGGGTCCCGTTATCGTCGGTGCAAGCACTGCGCTGAAGGTCGTCGATAACAAGGGCACCGCGGTTGCGGGCATCTCGCTATATCTCGTGGACGACACTGAGAATGGTAAGCTTCTCGGCGTAACCGATGAGAGCGGCAAGCTCATGACCGATGAGCTCAGCGCCAAAGCAGGCACCTATGTTGTGTTTGCCAAGGACGAGGAGGGCAACGTCTCCTTCAATTGCAGCGTTATCTCCTACGAGAACCAGACCGCTGAGGACGGCAAGCCCTACGGCATTATGATGAATGCCCCCGGCTGCTCCGGTACTCAGAAGAACATAAGCTGGTTCAGCGACGCAGCAGGCGTCGATGCGCAGTCCATAAAGTACGCCCCCGCGGGCACTGAGGACTGGACCACTGTCGAGGCAAAGTCCGAGCTTCGCACCTTCGTTTCGGGCAAAAACGCTGCGGCCATGGTCAACAGCGTAACTCTGCGCGATCTCAAGCCCGGCGTAAGCTATGATTATACCGTCGGCAGCGGCGATAAATGGTCTGATATAAGAAGCTTCAAGACCAGCTCCGGCTCCAGCTTCTTTGTGCTTGGCGATATTCAGGCCAAGGATCTGACCAATATCACGGCTATCATGAATAATATCAAGGCCGCCGGCTACAACTACGGCATTCAGACCGGTGACGCGGTGGACGATGCCTCCAACTACAGCCACTGGATGGATATTGTAGGTCTCTTCGGTACTGATAACCTCGGCAGCGCGGAGATGCTCCACGTCCTCGGCAACCACGAGTATGCCGGCGACGGCGTCGGCGGTGCAGCGGCAGCCATATACAACATGCCCACCAAGGGCGCAGGCAGCTACTACTCCGTATCTCGCGGCGATGTGTACATCGCAGTCATAAACTACACCGGCACGAAGGCACAGCTCAGGGATGCGCTTGAATGGCTGAAGGCGGATGCCGCTCAGACAAGCTGCACCTGGAAGGTGCTGTGTATGCACCAGCCCGCCTACTATACCAATGTGGGCGGCGGCAACGCGGAAATCAATGAGCTGGTTCCCGCCGCTGTCGATGAAGCCGGTATAGACATCGTATTCTCCGGCCATGACCACTCCTATGCGAGAACTGAGCCTCTCAAGGGCGGTCAGGTGGACGAAAACGGCGCGGTTTACTTCATCTGCGGCTCCTCCGGTGAGAAGAGCTACAGCACTACGGTTAACCCGGACTTCCACTTTGTCAAGGCCTCTCAGGAGTTCAACGCCATATATCTGACCGTCAACGTGACCAGCAAGAACATCTTCATTACGGCATATGATGTTGACTCCGCCGGCAACGCGACCGTATATGACAGCTATGCCATGGGCGTTCCCGTCTGTGAGGATGAGCATGACTACGATTATGACTCTGAAACCGACGAGCTTATCTGTAAAGTCTGCGCCCACAGCGAAAAGGCCAAGGATATCAAGTATTCCGGCTGGGCAACCGACCTCAAGACCGGCAGAAACCGCTACTTCGCGGGCGGCAGCTACGTCACCGGTGTTCTGATACTCGGTGATGACACCTATGCGATAGACCAGGACGGCCTTGTCTATCAGGGTGTGTATGATATTTGCGGCGAGAAGTGTGAGTTCGATAACGGTAAATACGTCCGTTGCACCACAGCTGATCTGCTGGATGCGGGTCTCTGCGGTCAGACCGCCTACTTTGCCCTATACAGCAACGGTAATCTCGTTGTCAGCGGCAATGGCGCAATGTCCGACACTTCGGCAAAGCGTACCGTTTGGGAATTCAACAAGCAGCGCATCAAGCATGTGACCATCGGAAAGGATATTACCGCCATCGGTAAATTCAATCTCTTTGGCTGCACGAGACTTGAGAGCGTCAGCTTTGAGGAAGGCTCAAGGCTGCAAAAGATAGGCTGGGGTGCGTTCGGCTACAGCAATCTGCCGAATATCACCATTCCCGACTCTGTCACCAGACTCGAAAGCTACGCTTTCTACTTCTGCTCGAAGCTCGCTGAGGTCAATATCAGTGAGAACAGTAAGCTCACCAGCATGGGCGCGTATGTCTTCAAGGCTGATACCAAGCTTACAAGGCTCTACATCCCCGACGCCGTGACGCTTATCGGCGCAGATATCTTCCTCGACGCAGGAAACAATGTCACGCTCTCAGTTGCGGCTGACTCCTATGCACAGGCATATGCCGAGAAATACGGCATCGCCTATGAAAAGAGAACGCGTCCTCCTCAGGAACTCGCCTCCGGAGCCTGCGGTGAGAACGCCGAATGGGTTCTGACCTCGGATGGTGTGCTGACCATCAGCGGCAGCGGCGCAATGTCCGATAACTCTCCCAATCAGGCTCCTTGGGAAGCCTACAAGCACCAGTTCAAGCACATTGTATTCGGCAAGGATATCACCTACATCGGCAAATTCAACTTCTTCGGCTGCGGAAAGCTGGAAAGTGTCAGCTTTGAGGAAGGCACTCAGCTTGAGCGCATCGGCTGGGGCGCATTCGGCTACAGCGGTCTGCCGAGCATCACCATCCCCGATTCCGTCACCAGAATCGACGGCTATGCCTTCTACTTCTGCTCCAAGCTTGCCGAGGTAAGCATCAGTGAGAACAGTGCTCTTACGAGCATCGGTGAGTATGCCTTCAAGGCCGACACCAATCTCACCTCGCTCTACGTCCCCGACGCTGTCACCAGCATTGGCGCGAACATCTTCCAAGATGCAACCCAGAACGTGACCATGTCCGTTGCGGCAAACTCCTACGCGCAGGCTTACGCTGAGAGGTTCGGTATCGCATTCATCCCGAGAGAGGCTCCGACTATTGACATTGCCTCCGGTAACTGCGGTGATAACGCTGCATGGGTACTTTCTTCCGACGGTATCTTGCACATCACCGGCAGCGGTGCCATGTCCGACAATAATCCCAATCAGTCTCCCTGGGAAGCCAATAAGCAGCAAATAAAGCATGTAGTCATCGGTAAGGATATCACCTATATCGGTAAGTTCAACTTCTTCAAGTGCAGCAAGCTTGAAGGCATCAGCTTCGAGGAAGGCTCGAAGCTTGAGCGCATCGGCTGGGGTGCATTCGGCTACAGCAGCCTGCCGAGCATCACCATCCCCGATTCCGTCACCAGAATCGACGGCTACGCATTCTACTTCTGCTCCAAGCTTGCCGAGGTAAGCATCAGTGAGAACAGTGCTCTTACGAGCATCGGTGAGTATGCCTTCAAGGCCGACACCAATCTCACCTCGCTCTACGTCCCCGACGCTGTCACCAGCATTGGCGCGAACATCTTCCAAGATGCAACCCAGAACGTGACCATGTCCGTTGCGGCAAACTCCTACGCGCAGGCTTACGCTGAGAGGTTCGGTATCGCATTCATCCCGAGAGAGGCTCCGACTATTGACATTGCCTCCGGTAACTGCGGTGATAACGCTGCATGGGTACTTTCTTCCGACGGTATCTTGCACATCACCGGCAGCGGTGCCATGTCCGACAATAATCCCAATCAGTCTCCCTGGGAAGCCAATAAGCAGCAAATAAAGCATGTAGTCATCGGTAAGGATATCACCTATATCGGTAAGTTCAACTTCTTCAAGTGCAGCAAGCTTGAAGGCATCAGCTTCGAGGAAGGCTCGAAGCTTGAGCGCATCGGCTGGGGTGCATTCGGCTACAGCAGCCTGCCGAGCATCACCATCCCCGATTCCGTCACCAGAATCGACGGCTACGCATTCTACTACTGCTCCAAGCTTGCCGAGGTAAGCATCAGTGAGAACAGCGCACTCACCAGCATGGGCGAGTATATCTTCAAGGCTGATACCAAGCTTACGTCGCTCTACATCCCCGATGGTGTGACCAGCATCGGCGCGAACATCTTCCAAGATGCAACCCAGAACGTGACCCTGTCCGTTGCGGCAAACTCCTACGCGCAGGCTTACGCTGAGAGGTTCGGTATCGCATTCATCCCGAGAGAGGCTCCG
>CAKTMC010000027.1 GCA_934573735.1 uncultured Oscillospiraceae bacterium
TTTTCCAACGTTGGATTATCCAATGTTGGATTTTCCAATGTAGGTAAATCCGATACAGGTGGCTGCGGCTGCTCGTAAATGATATAGTCTGCGCCCCGCAAGCGTCCTTTCTCGTCGCGTTCGCGGCTGCGGACGATATACCCGGCTTTTTCAAGCTCTCGTACCGCTTCGCGTATCGCGTCGATTTTCTCCCGGTTGATGTGGGACAGCCCCGCAAGGGTATAGTCCCAGTTGTCCGGCAGGGACAGCATTTGCGAAAGCAGCCCCTTTGCTTTCAAGGTCAAGCCCCTGTTGCGTAGATGGTGGTTGCTCATTACGGTATAGCCGCGGTTTCGTTCCACACGGAAAACTGCCATTGTTCATCACTCCTTTGCTGTGGTTTTGTTACGCAGTAGAAGCGCGTTATTTAGGGAAAAGGTATAAACACCTTACCCCGTCAAAACCGCGCCCCAAAAGCCGCTTGCTGCAAGGCTTTTTCATGCTCTACTGCGTAACATGGGGGCATGAAAAAAGCGGCGTTTCTGTTCTCCCTGTGTGGGATTGAGAAACGCCGCCTGTGCGGTACGCTTATGTTTTGGAAATAGCTTGTCCTATCGTTTTTTGATGATATGTTGTTCTTACGCAGTCGTACCATCTGCCGCCATGTCCTCGGAGAGGTCGGTTATCACGTCGCCCTTGACTGCCATGGATGCCGCATCCCAAGGAAATCCCGTAGCCGCCGCCGGATAAACGCCCGCCGTATGGTCAACGAAGTATGCGTCAAAGCCTGCCTTTTTTATCTCCTCCATGCTCATCGAGCGCGTGAGCTGATGGACTATTGCGCCTATCATCTCAAGATGCCCCAGCTCCTCCGTCCCGATATCCGTCAAAAGCCCCTTAAGCTCGGGATACGGCATGGCATAGCGCTGACTGAGATATCTAAGCGAAGCGCCGAGCTCACCGTCAGGGCCGCCGTACTGAGAGATTATAAATTTTGCAAGGGCGGGGTTTGTATTCTTTATCCGTACAGGATATTGCAGCTTCTTTTCATATACAAACACCTCTCAGCCCTCCCTCTGCCGCTCGTAATCCCACGGCCACGGCTCGTCAAGCCAGCTATAGCGCTCCATACCGAGCATATCCCCATGCGTCACGGGTCCGCAAAGCTTTACATAGCGCTCGACCGCTTCCCTCTTTAGCGCCAGAAAGCTTTGGTACATATTAAAGGCCTCACTGTCGTCCGGATGCGTGTCGAGATACAGCGCAAGCTCGTGCGTGACAAAGCACAGCGCCATCATTTCCGTTTGCGGCGTTATCTCCTGCGTCTTGTTGACCATGCCCATAAACGGCAGGTCTACTCCCGGGAAAAGCGTCCCCCGCGCAAGTGCCTCCATTGTGTCATATGCCGGGGACGCGGAGCTCTGAAACGGCACATATGCCATAGCAAGCGGTGCCGTGTCCGGCAGCTCGCCGTAGCGCCAGCCGCCGTCCGTTCTGTTTTTAGCCAAAAATATTCCTCCTCAAATGAGAGTTCATATCATAATATGCGCTCTCGTCTGAGGAGGTTATTTTATATATTTATCTTATCATGGCCGCGAAATCGTCCTCGGAAATGATGCTGATACCGAGAGCTTCCGCCTTTGTGAGCTTGCTCCCTGCGTTTTCACCCGCAAGGACATAGCTCGTTTTTTTAGACACAGAGCCGGAGCTCTTGCCGCCGTAGCTTTCGATTATGGCGCTGGCCTCGTCTCGGGTGTATTTACTGAGCGTACCCGTGAGCACAAAGGTGAGCCCTGCAAAGCGGTTGTCCTTGCGCTCCTCCTTGCTGCTGAAGTCTACCCCCGCCTCGCGGAGCAGGCGAATTTGATGCTGCGACTGGGGCTTTGCAAACCATTCGGTGATAAAGCCCGCGGTAATCTCCCCTATATCGGGGATAAGCGTCAGCTCCTCCGCCTTCGCGTCCATAAGCTCGTCGAGATCTGCAAAATGCGCGGCAAGAACCTTGGCGGCCTTCTGCCCCACCTGACGTATTCCAAATGCGCAGACGAGACGCGCAAGTCCCGCCTCCTTGCTCTTATTTATAGCGGCGATGAGATTTGCCGCCGACTTTTCGCCCATGCGGTCAAGCTCGACAAGCTGCTCGGCATTGAGATAATACAGCTCCGCGGCGGTTTTGATAAGCCCGTTATTTATAAGGCTCTCGCAGACCGAGATACCGAGTCCGTCAATGTCCATCGCCTCGCGTGAGGCAAAATGCGCCACCGTGCGGAGAAGCTGCGCCGGGCACTCAGGATTTGTGCAGCGCAGAGCAGCGCCGTCCTCGTCACGAACAACGCTTGCGCCGCACTCCGGGCAGGTATCCGGCATCCTGAAGGGCACGGAGCCCTCGGGGCGCTTACTCTTGTTGACCTCAAGCACCTCGGGGATTATCTCCCCTGCCTTCTGCAATACGACCGTGTCGCCTATTCTCAGGTCGAGCCTGTCAATATTGTCCTGATTGTGAAGCGTAGCCGCTGAGACCATCGTGCCCGCAAGACGTATCGGCTCCACTATGACCTTCGGCGTGAGAACACCCGTTCTTCCCACCTGAACCACGATGTCAAGCACGCGGCTCTCCTTCTTTTCGGGCGGATACTTGAACGCTACCGCCCAGCGCGGAGCCTTCGCGGTGCTGCCGAGCGCCTCGCGCTGAGAAAGCGAGTTTATTTTAATCACTGCGCCGTCCATGTCATAAGGCAGCGTGTCGCGGTTCTCGCCGAGCCATTCTATCTGCTTGACGCAGTCCTGAATATTGTCAAAATGCGTGTATGACACGACCGGGAAGCCCATTTCACGCATGGCGTCGAGCGTTTCGGTGTGATTTTTATACGCAGGTCCGGAGCTATACTGCATATTAAAGCAGATAATATCAAGCCTTCTTGAGGCTGCGACCTTCGGGTCGAGCTGACGCATGGAGCCTGCGGCGGCGTTGCGCGGATTTGCCAGAAGCGGCTCTCCCTTTATCTCGCGTTCGGCGTTGAGCTGCTCGAACACGGCCTTTGACATATATACCTCGCCGCGAACGATAAGCTTTTCCGGGGCATTGTCTATATGCAGCGGCAGTGAGCGCACCGTACGGAGATTTTCCGTCACGTTCTCCCCTATCTGCCCGTCGCCGCGCGTCGCACCGCGTACAAATACGCCGTTTTCGTATTCGAGCGACATGGAAAGCCCGTCGATTTTCGGCTCAACGTCATAGTCGTGCGGCTCTGCTATCATCTCGTCCATGCGCTTGCCGAAGGCAAAAAGCTCCTCATAGGAAAACACGTCCGTAAGGCTCTCAAGAGGGACCTGATGCCGCACCTGCTCAAACTGCGGCAGCGTAACGTCGCCGATGCGCTGAGTCGGCGAGTCGGGAGTAACAAGCTCGGGGTGCAGCGCCTCCAGAGTCTTGAGCCGCTGCATGAGCATATCAAATTCATAATCGGATATTTCAGGCTTGTCATAAACGTAGTAAAGCCTGCTGTGGTGGCGTATTTTGTGCCGCAGCTCGTCTATTTCTTTTTGAACGTCCATGGCTATCTCCTCCGAATTTTTACTGTGGGTTCATGTTCATATAGGTCTCCGGCACCTTGCCCACTATCACGGTGTCGGCAATCAAGACCTCGGTTTTCACCTCGGTGCTTGCGGTGTCCCAAGGTATGAGCACGTCAATATCGACGATGACCTCAAGATTTATCTGGTGCTTGGTCTGGTTTATCCCAGCCGTAATAATGCTGTTGCTGAATTCGACCTTTGACGAGGTGAGCACTATTATCTGCACCGGCACCTTCGGTCCGCGCCCCATCAACAGACTTACTCCGCTGAGGTTTCCTATCGGTATCTCAACGCTTATCGTCTGGTTTTCGGTCGCGTTTATGACGGTATCGAGTATTATCGCCGAAAGCGCGTTTATCCGCGCCATATTGCTGCTTATGGCGGATATCTCCCCGCTGTCGGTCTTTTCAAAATTTACGAAATAGTCCCCGGTATAGTCTCCGTCGCGCATGATTTCCGCGATGGCAGTATTCACGCTTGCAATGATAATGTCGCTTGCGTCCGAAACCGCGATTTGCGTCGAAAGATCCTTCAAAAAGCTTATCGCGCAGGCAAGAAAAACAAGCATGCTGGATAAAAAGAGTATAAGACTTATCCCGCCGGATTTTTTCCTTCCCCGGCGCGGCGGCTCCGCCTTGAGCTTACCGGAAACGTCCTGATACGAATAGCGCGGTCTGCGTCGAAAAAAGCCGTGATGATGCATGGAGTCACCTCCCCATGCATTATATGCAAGGCTATTACCCGCTTATTTATCGAGCATCGCGCTGACGGCCATCATAATGCCGAGCTTACCCGACTCGTAAGTAAGGCCGCCCTGCATATATATCATATACGGCGGGCGAATGGGACCGTCGGCGGAAAGCTCTATGGACGAGCCCTGAATAAAGGAGCCTGCCGCCATGATGACCGGGCAATCGTAGCCCGGCATGGGCCAGGGCTCCGGCGTAACATAGGAATCGACGGGAGCGCCCGCCTGAATACCTATGCAGAAGCGCTGCATATTTTCTTCGTTTCCGAGCTTGACCATCTGTATTATATCGGAGCGCTTTTCAAAGGTCGCCGGGGAAGATTCAAGCCCTATCTCTTCCATCATACCGGCGCAGAACACGGCGGTTTTCAGCGCCTGAGCGACAATATGCGGAGCCATAAAGAGCCCCTGGAAGAGAAGCCGGTTATTTCCGAGCGTGGAGCCGCACTCCCCGCCTATTCCGGGCGTCGTCAGGCGCATTGCGGCGCGCTCAACAAGCTCACTGCGTCCCGCAACATAGCCGCCGGTAGGGGCAATGCCGCCGCCGGGATTTTTTATGAGTGAGCCCGCGATTATATCGGCGCCGACATGGGTAGGCTCGATTATATCGGTAAATTCGCCGTAGCAGTTGTCAACCATGACATTTGCCTCGGGATTGACCTCCTTGACGGCTTTAATTATTTCCTCTATCTCCTGCACTGTCAGCGCCTTGCGCTCAGCGTAGCCGCGGGAGCGCTGTATCATGACGGCAGTGACGTTTTTATCCGCTGCCGCAAGCTTTATCGCGGGAATATCGGGGTTGCCCTCGGCGTTCAAATCGACCTGCGCATAGTTAATGCCGTAGAATTTCAGCGAGCCGTGGCAGTCGCCGCTGATGCCGATGGCACTTCTGAGAGTATCATAAGGCATACCTGTCACGGCGAGTATGGTATCACCGGGCTTTACAAGGGAAAACATAGCGGCAGTCAGGGCATGAGTGCCGTTTACAAAGCCGATGCGGACAAGCGCAGCCTCCGCGCCGAATATCTGCGCATAGATTTTGTCCAAGGTATCGCGGCCTAAATCGTCATAGCCGTAGCCTGTGGTTCCGGCAAAGCAGGCCTCGGAAACGCGGTTATCCTGAAATGCGGTCATAACTCTGCGGGTATTTTCCTCCGCAACCGCGTCAATCTCGGCAAATCTATCTGAAATACGCGCCTGAACGCGCTTTGCCATGTCAAATACCTCGGGTTTAATATCGGAAATCTTCATATCTTTTTATTTCAGCTCCATAATTATTTTCTTAAAATACTCGCCGCGCTGGGCAAAGTTCTTGAATTTATCAAATGCGGCGCAGGCGGGGGAAAGCAGCACCGTGTCGCCCTCCTCGGCAGAGGCGGCGGCCGCCAGAACAGCCTCGGTAAAATCGTCTATTAAATAAAGCTCCGGAGCACCGGGCTGATAATATTTTGACGACATTATAGAGTCGCGTATCTTTTCGGCGGTGTCGCCTGTCAGATAAACTCGTTTTGAATACAAGCAAAGCTCGTTTCCAAAACCATCAAACGGAATGTGCTTATCATATCCTCCGGCGATGACGATAGGCTTTGTTTTGAGCGCGTGAAGCCCTGCCGCGGTGCGGGTCGGGCTGGTGCCTATGGAGTCGTTTATATAGCGCACTCCGCGCAGCTCACGCACAAGCTCCAGCCTATGCTCAACTCCGGCAAAGCTCATAGCGACCTTGCGGCAAAGCTCGTCGGAGACAAGCCCCTCTACGGCGGTAAAGGCTGCAAGGTAGTTCTGGACGTTATGCTTACCGGGGAGCTTTATCTCGTCCTCGCGCATGAGCGGGCGGCCGAAGCGGAAAAGCTCGCCATCCATGCAGTAGGAACCGTTATTTATGCATTTTTTGTCCGTGAAATAATAAATATCCGAATGGGAGAGAGCTTTATAATACTCTGTATGCTCATCGTCAAGATTGAGAATAAGCTTATCCTCCGGACGCTGGCGGGTAAAAATAGCGCTCTTTGCGTCTATATAATCCTGAAAATCCTTGTGCTTATCGAGATGATTTGGCGCGACGTTTGTAATAAGCGCGATATCGGGGCGGCAGCTCATGCTGTGAAGCTGGAAGCTGCTGAGCTCGAGCACGGCAAAGTCCTCGGGGCGAATATCCGGCGTTTCACAGAGCAGCGGATGACCGATGTTGCCGCCGAGATGCACCCGCTTCCCCGCCGCCTTGAGAAGCTCGGAAATGATGGTCGTGGTCGTTGTTTTGCCGTCGCTGCCGGTGACGGCGATTATTTTGCATGGGCACAGCGCGAAAAAGAGCTCCATTTCAGAGCTTATCACGCTGCCGCGCGCCTTTGCCGCCTCAAGATGCGGATCAAATGGCATGAGCCCCGGTGTGCGGAAGATTATGTCCTCATCAAGATTTTCAAGATAATCCTCGCCGAGACGGAGCTTTACACCCATGGAGAGGAGCTTTTCTCCCTCCCCCTCCAGAGCGTCGATATCGCGTCTGTCGCAGGCGGTGACCTTGCAGCCGTTTTCGGCAAGCAGCTCTATAAGCGGGGTATTGCTCACGCCGATACCGATAACGGCTATGCTTTTGCTTTTTATCGAGTCGATATATTCTGAAAGAGTCATAACGCTCTCCAATCTAATTAAATATTAAAACGCGCTCTAAAATAATATTATAAAACTTTCTTCCGACAAATACAAGAATATTATTGACTTATTCCGAAAAAATGATTAAAATATATCAGATGAGCAGGTCAAACGACCGCGGGCGCAAGGCGAAAGCCTGCGTATGAGGAAAGTCCGGGCTCCACAGGGCAAGGATAACGGGTAACGCCCGCCAGGGGTGACCCTCGGACAAGTGCAACAGAAATATACCGCCCCGTTATCGGGGTAAGGGTGGAAAGGCGAGGTAAGAGCTCACCCGCCGCATGGAGACATGCCGGCGCTGTAAACTCTATCCGGAGCAACACCGTGGGAGAACATATGACCGGCCCGGTCGTTCTCAGGAGGTGGCTTGAACCACGCGGCAACGTGTGGTCTAGATAGATGGTCGTTCACGACAGAACCCGGCTTACAGACCTGCTCATTTTATTAGATATATATAAAAAGCAAGGATTGATTTTATGCATATTCCCGAAGAAGAAATACACTACCACACCCATGCCGACGGCACGGTCCACGCACATTCTCATGGACACACTCATACTCACACGCAGACCAAGGCGGTTATAAACCGTCTTTCCCGAGCCATCGGTCATCTTGAGTCCGTAAAGCGCATGGTCGAGAGCGGGCGCGATTGCAGCGAGGTTTTGGTTCAGCTTGCCGCCGTCCGCTCCGCATTGAACAATACGGCAAAGGTCATACTCAAGGATCATCTCGAGCACTGCATCGCGGACGCTGCCGGAGACGATAGCAGTGAGGAGCTTGCAGCACTCTACGACGCGATAGACAAGTTCATGTCTTAAAAATCAAGTATTAAAATCATGCCATAAAAAGACCGCGCAGAAAAACACTGCGCGGTTAACAGGCTGATATCATGCCATGATTTGTCCGGGCAGCCGGTGGACTCCCGCAGCGCGGTGACTCTCCATTTCCCCGGACCCGATAAGAATAGCGCTTCGCGGGCGATTTTTTTGCCGAAGCGGAGCAAAAAGTTTTTGTTGAAATTTTTTGCGCGGAGTGTTATAATAAATAAGCATTAATTTTGCGGATGTAGTTCATCGGTAGAACTCCGGCTTCCCAAGCCGATAAGGTGGGTTCGACTCCCATCATCCGCTCCAATTCCCCGTTTTTACGGGGAATTTTTTTGCCTATTTTCCGGTTCTAAAATAAAATCAAAGCAATATTACACCGGCGTCACTACAGGTCTTTTCGGTGTATTCGTCCCAGACGGAGGCCTGAACCTCGCCGATATGCGCCTTGCCGAGCAGGAGCATCGAGAGTCTTGACTGACCGATGCCGCCGCCGATGGTCAGCGGCAACTCGCCGGAGAGGAGCATTTTATGATACGGAAGCTCACGGCGCGAGTCGCAGCCGGAAATATGAAGCTGAGAGTCCAGTGCGGCGGGATCTACTCGGATGCCCATGGAGGATATCTCCATGGCGCAGCCGAGCAAGTCATCCCAGAACATAATATCTCCGTTGAGCGTCCAGTCATCATAGTCCGGGGCGCGTCCGTCATGGCGCTTACCCGAGCTCAGAGCGCCGCCGATGCCGATGATAAAGGCAGTCTTATGCTCCTTGAGATAGGCGTTTTCGCGCTGCTTCGGCGTAAGCTCCGGATACAAGTCCTCAAGCTGCTGACTCGTGACGAAGGAGACGCGGCGCTCCAGCTTGCCGAGTGGCTTCAGGAGGGGGTATATCGCCTGCATGGTGTCCTGCGTGTCGCAAATCGCCTCGACAATGTCCATGACCGTGGACTTCAAATAGTCGATATTGCGGTTTTCGGGCAGGATGACCTTCTCCCAGTCCCACTGGTCAACGTAGACTGAGTGGAGATTATCAAGCTCATCCTCGTCGCGGCGGATGGCGTTCATATCGGTATATAGTCCCTTGCCGGGATAAAAGCCATAGCGCTTGAGCGCGAGACGCTTCCATTTTGCAAGCGACTGCACGACCTCCGCCTGCTTATCGGAGCGGAGAATATCGAACATTACGGGGCGCTCAACGCCGTTGAGGTTATCGTTAAGTCCTGAGCTCTCCTCGACAAAGAGCGGCGCGGAGACGCGGTAAAGATTGAGCAGCGCTCCGAGTCTGTCCTCGAAAAGACGCTTCAAAAGGCTAATTGCTTTTTGCGTATCGTATATGCTCAGGAGACTTTTATACCCTTCGGGAATGACGGTTTTCATGCTTTTACCTTCTTAATAAAATAATATTATTACATGAACATTTCGGCTATGCGCTGGTAATATTCCTCGGCCTTGCGGCGGAAGTTCTTCTCTATCTGCTGTGCCTGCTCATCACCGGCGCACAAAAATCTGAGGTCGATTATCTCGCCCTTGCCGTCGGACATCGCAAGATGCACCATGCAGCCGTCCTCATTGGTCGTATGCTCGGCGGTTATCATTGCGGCGCGGCGCATACGCTCCTCCACCGGGGCAAGGAGCTTTAGCGCCTTGCTGCGCACCGAATAGGGCAGGCTCGACTCTACGGCATCCGCGTTCCATGCGCCCTTCTCGGTTATCTGATAGCCCTCCGGCGTTTCGGTGATGTTGCCGTTTTCGACAAGGTCGCTGAGACACTCGGAATAGTCAAAGTAACCTATTCCGTCGTCACACTGACACAGCTCGCCGAGAGTTTCCGGCTCTACGACTCCGGGCAGACGGCGGAGGATGAATAATATAAGTATTTTTATATCAAGCTCTTCGTGTATAAATCCAAATCTGTCCATAGTATTACACCGCCTCATGATTTACTCAATAAAAGCATTATATAACGAAGGGGCGCATTTTTTCAAGTATAAATTCACACTTATGGCTCTTATCAGCATAGACTGTACTGAAGTTTGCTTCAATCCAGTAAACAGGAGGTCATATCTATGGCTGACAGAGTTGTGCCCGGGCCGGTCGAGGGCTCGGCATGCATCCGCGAAGCCGTATGCATCAATACGAAGAAAATCTTCGATAGCTGCCGCGACAAGGACTGCGTTGACGATCTGCGCGTATTTCCGACCGTTACGTCCCAGTCCTACATAGAGAATGCTCTCAGCATACGCCCTAAGTCTGCGGAGCTGCTGTACGTCCAGCTAAGCGTGGAGCCGATAAGCTTTAACCGCGGATATTACACCGTTGACTGCACCTATTTCTATAAGCTCTATGGCGAGACCTTCCCTGCCGCACAGAGCATTAGCGGACTTGCGATATTCGATAAGCGCGTTATGCTGTTCGGAGGGAGCGGGCGCGTCAAGAGCTTTGTTTCCGATACGGCGACGCCCATCGTCCGGGCTGATGATCTGCCGAGGGGCGTTGTAGAGTCCGTTGACCCGATAGCGCTGCATATGAAGCTTGTTGACGCCGCATCTCAGGTCACGACGGAGCTTGAGCAGCGCAATGTGCCGGACTTTATAAGTGCGGCCTTCCCCGAGGCGCTTGTGACAACCGACACGGCGCGGCGCTGGTATGCTACGATAGGGCAGTTTTCTATAATCCGGCTTGAGCGCGATACTCAGCTTTTGATACCGGCCTATGATTATTGTATGCCGGATAAGGAGTGCCCCGGCACCTCGGAGGATGACCCTTGCGCGCTTTTCGGGAAGATACGCTTCCCGGTGGAGGAATTCTTCCCGCCGGACACTGCGGAGGAGAGCAGCGACTACAGGACTTTTGCATAGCTTATTAAAAATCGAGCCGTTAATTCGGCTCGATTCAAGGCGTCGACAAAGTTCGACGCCTTGAAAACTTATTCAGGAGTATTCAAAAATACTCCTGACAGCCTGTAGACAAACCCGCTTTAGGCATAGGACGGAAGCGGGTTTGTCGTGTAAATGTTGAAAAAATTGCCGAAGA
>CAKTMC010000028.1 GCA_934573735.1 uncultured Oscillospiraceae bacterium
AACGGGGATTTTACGGAAAGGGTACCCCTTTCCTATGCTTGCTGCGTAAGTTCTTTGTCCCTCGCAAGCTCGATACGGTAGTTGACGTATTTCCCGCCCGTATCGGCTAATACAATGCTTCCGTCATAGGTTTTACCCGTTTTCGGGGAATACAGCTTTTTGACCTTCGCCTTGCCGCCCGCAAGCAGCGCGGCGGCGATTTTCGGGGTAAAGGCGGTTTTGCGTTCATCGAAAAAGCGGTCATTTTTCCACATGACAAAGGCGCAATCGCGGTTTTCGCAATAGTAGTTTTTCTTGCCCTCGTAGATGTTCCCGCCGCAACGGGGGCATTTGCCAATAACCGTCTTTTCCTCTTTGAAAAGGTCTTTTTGATTGTCGGAAAGGAATTGATACTTTTCCACAAGCTCCCGCGCCATTTCTTCAATGCCCTGCATGAAGCCCTCCGCGTCGGCTGCGCCCCTTGCAATCTGTGTCAGAGCGTTTTCCCATTCGGCGGTAAGCTGCGGAGAGGTCAGCGTATCGGGCAGAACGCAAACAAGGTTGTTGCCGTTTTTGGTTGGGATAAGCTGTTTTCCCTTGCGCTGCACAAAGCCGGATTTGACCAGCTTTTCAATCACAGCGGCGCGGGTAGCGGGAGTGCCAAGCCCCTTACGTTCTGCGTCCGGGTCGGTGTCCGCGCTTCCGGCGCGTTCCATAGCCGAAAGCAGGCTTGCTTCCGTGTGCGGCTTCGGGGGCTGCGTGTCGTGCGCCGTAACTCTTGCGGCTGGACTATCAAAGCTCTGCCCCTCGGCAAAGGTCGGTACATCTAAAATAAGCCCGTTTTCCTCGTCGCCCTCGGCGTTGGGCTTTCCTTTCAGCGTCGCCCGGTAGCGTCGTTCAAGCTCTTTCCACCCGTCGCAAAGAACCGTCTTTCCCTTTGCCGTAAACTCGGTATCGGCACAGGAAAACACCGCCGTTACCGCATCAAAAATGTGCGGCTCGGCGGCGGCGAACAGCAGACGCGCCCCGGCAAGGGTGAGGATATTTCTTTCGCTTTCCGGCAGCGTGGCGAGGTCTGCTTTCGCAAGCTCCATTGTCGGAATAATGGCGTGGTGGTCTGACACCTTTTTGCTGTCAAGCGTCCGGGAAATGTCGGGCGTGAAGTCCGCGCCCTGCATGAAAGGCAGCTTGCCGCAAAGCAGGGCGGCGATACTTGCCGCCGTTTCGCCCATGTCGTCGGTGAGGAATTGGCTGTCTGTTCTCGGATAGGTCAAAAGCCGTTTTTCATAAAGGGCTTGTGCAAGGTCAAGGGTCTGCTTTGTGGTGTAGCCGTAAATGCGGTTTGCTTCCCGCTGTAAACTTGTGAGGTCGAACAGGCGGGGCGGCTGCTCGGTTTTCCTCTCACGCCTCACCGAAATGCAAACGGCCTGCGACGCTTCGCAAGCCGTTTTTACCTCTTCTGCTTTTGCGGCGTCGGAGATCCTTGCGCTTGCCGCTTCCGCGCCGCCCACATCAAGACGGACGATATGGTAGGTTTCTTTCTTGAAAGAGGTGATCGCCGCGTCCCGGTCTGCAAGCATTTTTAAGGTCGGCGTCTGAACGCGCCCCACGTTTAGGGTTTTGCCGTGAAGGACGGAGAAAAGGCGGGTGGCGTTGATGCCGATGATCCAGTCCGCTTTTGCACGGCATAACGCAGACGCATAGAGCGCGTCATACGCTTCGCCGGGTTTCAGCTCCGCAAAGCCCCTTTTGATTGCGCTTTTCTCCATAGAGGAAATCCAAAGGCGGGAAAAGGGCTTATCGCACCCCGCCGCATGGTAGACAAGGCGAAAAATCAGCTCGCCCTCGCGCCCTGCGTCGCAGGCGTTGACAACCTCGTAAACGTCGCTGCGTCGCATGAGGTCTTTTAGGATTTTGAACTGCTTTTGCCTGTCTTTGAATACGGTATATTGCCACGGCTGCGGCAGGATCGGCAGGCTGTCATAGCTCCACTTTTTGTACTGCTCCCCATAGGCGGCGGCTTCCGCAAGCTCCACCAAATGCCCCACGCACCATGAAATGAGGTAGCCGCCGCCCTCCATATATCCGTCCTTTTTGTTCTTTACGCCAAGGGCGGCGGCAAGTGCCGCCGCCACACTCGGCTTCTCTGCAATGACTAACCTCATTCCTCGTCCTCCTGTTCCTCGCTGCCTGCCTCCGGCGCGTCCTCGTCGTAATCGTCAAAATCGAAATCGTCAAGGTCGGTGTCGCCCTTGATACCCTGCTTCGGCTTCATAATCTTAAAGTAGTAGAACGCGCCGCCACCGGCAAGCAGGGTAACGACAAGGAAGATCACAAGCCCGCCCGCATTGCTTTTTTCTTTCTCCGGCGGCGCATCGTCCGGCTCCGGCACGGCTTCCTTGCCTGCACATTCGGTCATATTGACAGAGCATACCGGGCAAGCGGTATTGACTGCGCCCGCCTTGCATTTGTCCTTACAGGTGCAAACGGCGGGAGCCTGCGCCTTGCCGCTGCCGCCCTCCATGAGCGCCATCAGGTCGGCTTCGTCCACCTGATTGAGAAAATGTACGGTGTTTTCGCCCTCGGCGGCGCGGTCAACGATGATGTAAAAGTAGTTGCCGTTTTTGCTCTGCACAATGATAAACTGCTTGTCCTCGGCTGCTTCTCCCTCAATGTCGTCAATCAGCGACAGATTACCGTCCGGCGTAAGGGGCTGCGGCTCGGTTTCTACGATCACGCCGCTGTCGTCGGTGGGAATGTCCTCACCGCCGCCCGCATAGGCGGTAACAGAAAAGCCGCCCAAGAGGACAAGGGCGGCAAGCAGGGCGGCGGCTGTTTTGAAAAAGCCTTTATTCTTCATCTTCGATTTCCTCCTGTTCCATGTAGTCTGTCCCAGCGGCGGCAATGCCGGGGATCGGCTCGCCGGAAAGCAGGGCGGTAAGCTCTGCGGGGGTTACGCGCATGGAGCGCACAAGAGCGATGATTTGCAGATTTTCCGCTTCGGTTTTCTGCATTGCAAGCTCTTTCAGCCTGTTCTGATACTCGCTGATTTTCTCCCGCGTTTTCTGCATTTCCTTTTCAATGCGGTCAATTTTGCTGTTTGTCATACTGTCAAAACTCCTTTCAAATTTTAATTCCAATTCATCAGCCCATAGCCCTTGATACAGGCGTAATCAAGAGGATAGCTTCTGATTTTGCAGGCGTCGCCGGAATTACCCTCCACGGTGTAAACGCGGCTTCCGTCTGTGCCGATTACGATACCTACATGGTCTGCGCTGCCGTCTAAATCCCAATCAAAAAAGATGGCGTCGCCGGGAGCGATATTCTCATAACCCCTCGCGCCCCATTGCCCGTGAGAGGTAAACCACGGAACGCCCTGCGACTGACAGCCCGCAAAGCGCGGCTCGGAAAGTCCAGCCTGTCCGTAGCACCAGGACACAAAGCAGGCGCACCAAGCCACGCGGCTGTTAAAGCCGTACCAGCTCCAGTAAGGCGCACCGCCTACATTGCCGACTTGCGATTTCGCTATATCCACAAGGACGGTGTTGCCGGGGCGGGTGCCGTTGACAAAGGTAACGCCGCTTAAATCCTCGGACGCGGAAGTGTCCGCAGAGCCGCCGCCAAAAACGAGGGGTTTGTTGCCGCTTGTTTGCAAATAGACACGGTACATTTCAAGCTGCTCCGGCGTTAGAAGCTCCGATACAAAAGAGGATATGGGTCTGTTCGTCAGCGTTACATTGAGAATGTAATAGTTATATGGGACTTCAACGGTGTAGGTATAGGTATGGGTGTTGCCCTCCGCGTCCGTGTAGCTGCCTGTGCGCCGTTCCGTGCGGTAGCGCACCTCGATTTCTTCCGTGACGGTCAGCTTGTATTGCAGATTGAAAATGCGGTCAAGCTCTGCCTGTGCGCTTTGCGGGGTATAGCTCTGCAACAGGGCGGTCAGGTAGGATGCTAATTCATGGGGGTTATGCCCGATGTACGCAAGGTCGTAGCGGTATTCGTCATAGCCCGGATAATCGCGCTCGATATTGTCTATCCTGCTTTGCAGATCGTTTTCCTTTGCCGCATAATTGTTTTCCACTGCTACAAGGTCGCTGTCCTCCGATGTGTAAGAGGTTCCGATTACGCCGTTGACAAGCCCCGAAAAAAGAGCAGAGCCGGAGGAAATTGCGGACATCAGCATGATAAGCAGGAGCAGCGCACACCCGGCAATCAGAAAGGCTTTCCAATGCCGCCCTACAAAGGCGGCGGTCTTTTTCGTCGCTTCGGCGGTTTTCTTCGCTGCCTTGCGGGTGTTTTCTGTGGCTTTCCTTGCGGATTTTGCACCGCCCGTTCGTACCGCCTTTGCATACTGCCGCTTGATCTGCTGCTTCTGCCAAAACCGGGAAACGGGGTTAGACGCTGCAAGCTGCGGGTTGTCGTGCAACGCCTTTTGATACTGAAAATCGGCGTTTGCCTTGAATGCGGCTTTTTCCGCTTTTGCCGCCGCCCGGTAGGGTTTCAGCTTGCGGCTGCGGCGGCTCTTTCGCACCTGCCGCGCCCCCGCCCGGATGCCGCGCTCGGCTAATTCCTCGCTCTTGTGCGCTCCCTCCACGCCGGAGTTGTCCTTTTCAACGGAATGTATCTTATTGTGGACGAAAACGCCGACCTCCTGCACGGGGCGGGAGAGGGGGTTATGCTGCTGCCTGCCGCCCGGTATGGGTTTTTCCTTTTCCTCAAAGCGCAGGCGGGTTTTTCTCTTGCCTGCGGCTTCGTCAAAGGTGCGCTCTTTTGTCAAGACTTTCTTTTTCGGAATAGCCGCCCGCGCTTCCTCCAAGCGGTCGGCGGCTCTTTCCGATTTGCGGATCGCCTTTTGAAGCTCCGGCGTCGCCCGTTCTTCCTCGGTGAATTGCAGGCGTGAGGTCTTTGTTTTTGCCGCCGCTTCCCGCTGCGCCCGCTTTATCGCCTTTTTGGATGCTGCGCGGGTATGGGCAGCGTCGATATGCTCCAAAACACGCTCGGCTGCGGCGTCGTCCCGCTTCGGGGAAAGCTCCGGGGTATGGGGACGAGCTGCCGCGCCGCCGGATGGGTGCGGAAGCTGCTGCGCGGCTTCCTGCGCCGCCTGTTCGGGCTGCTTGGAAAAATCCGCGTCCTGCTCGCGCCCGCTGACCAGCTCGGCGGTGCCTGCGGTTTCGTTGACCTCGATAAGCCCGTCCCGGCTCATTTTCTGCGTAATTTTATCGCGGGGTTTCAGCTTTTTGCTCAATTCGTTTCACCTCCGATCCGCGCCCTTGCAAGGGTGCAATAGTCATAGTTCAGTTCAATGCCGATGTAATGGCGGTCAAGGCTTTTTGCCGCAAGCCCCGTCGTGCCGCTGCCGAAAAACGGGTCAAGCACAATGCCGCCCTTGGGACAGCCCGCCAAAATGCAGGTTTCCGCCAGCTTCGGCGGGAACGCGGCGAAATGCCCGCCCTTGTAGGGTACGGTGTTGATATGCCACACGTCCCGCTTATTCCGCGTGGTCGGCATGAGGGCTTCATCGTAGTAGCCGCCCGTCCGCGCCCGGTTGATGCCCTGCACCTTGCCCTGTCCGGGTACCTCGCCGTCATATTTGTGTCCCGCGCTGCGCCCGCCCCGGTATCGCGCCGCCGTTGTTGGGGCGATGGGTTCCGCAATGGCGGCGGCGTCATAGTAATAGCTCTTGGACTTCGTAAGCAAAAAGACGTTCTCATAGCAGCGGCTCGGTCTGTCCCGCACGCTTTCGGGCATGGGGTTGTCCTTCTGCCAAATAATCGCGCTGCGCAGATACCACCCGTCAGAGCGCAGGGCAAAGGCTAAAAGCCACGGAATACCGATTAAATCCTTTTGCTTGCAGCCTGCCGCCCGTCTTGCAAGGGACAGGCTCTGCCCGTTTCTGCCTTTCGGGTTTTTGGGGTCGGTGTAGGCTCCCTTGCTGCCTGTGCCGCAGTAGGTGTCGGCAATATTCAGCCAAAACGTACCGTCCGGGCGCAGCACCCGTTTCAGCTCACAGAAAACCTCGACAAGCCTTGCGATGTACTGCTCCGGCGTGTCCTCCCGCCCGATTTGCGCGTCCATGCCGTAATCCCGCAGGGCGTAGTAGGGCGGGCTTGTGACGCAGCAATGGACGCTCTCGGCGGGCAGCTCCCGCAGGGCGCACAGCGCGTCGCGGTTGATGATGGTGTCTAATCTCATGTGCCGCCCACTTCCTCCGGGCGGGTCGTCATTACCCGGTATAGCTCGGTATTTTGCGGAAAACGGTCAAGGAAAGGCAGGACCACGTTTCCGTAGAAGATCAGCCCCTCGCCCGCTTCGGTATGGGTAACGTATTTCATCTGCTGCGGGGAGATATTGAGCTGCCTTGCAAGGATTTCCCGGTCGCCCTGCGCCTGATTGAGCATGAGGACAAAATCGCTGTTCTCAAAGATATTCTCAACTTCGCGGCTGCTCAAAAGGTCTTTGACATTCTGCGTGATGGCGGTTGGGATCCCGCCCCATTTACGAAAACGCTTCCAAATCTCCACGGAATAGGCGGCGGTTTGTTCCTCTTTGAGGAGCAAATGAAACTCGTCCATGTAGTAGCGGGTGGATTTCTTTTCAGCCCGGTTTATGGTTACTCTGTTCCACACCTGATCCTGCACAATGAGCATCCCCAGCTTTTTAAGCTGTTTCCCAAGCTGCTTGATGTCAAAGCAGACAAGGCGGTTTGAAAGCTCCACATTGGTACGGTGGTTAAAGACATTCAGACTGCCCGAAACGTAAAGCTCCAATGCCGCCGCCACCCGCGCCGCTTCCGGCTCCGGCTGTCTTAAAAGCTCGTCGTAAAGGTCGCCGAGGATCGGCATTTTCGCCGGGTCGGGGGCGGCTAAAAACGGGCGGTACACGTTTCTTACGCTGCGGTCAATGACGGTCTTTTCCACGGGCATCAGCCCCTCCTTGCCGCCGATGACAAGCTCACAGAGGGAAAGGAGAAAGTCGCTTTTCAGCGCAAGGGGGTTGTCGTCCTCACTGTAATTGAGGTTAATATCCATAGGGTTGACATACTGTGTGCTTGTGGGGGAAATGCGGATCACCTGTCCGTGCAGGCGGCGCACAAGGGGGTAATACTCCGCTTCCGGGTCGCAGATGATGATGTCGTCGTCGGTAATGAGAAAAGCGTTTGTGATTTCCCGCTTCGCCGCAAAGCTCTTGCCGCTTCCGGGGGTGCCGAGGATCAGCCCGTTGGGGTTTTTAAGCCGCTTGCGGTCACAGAGGATCATATTGCTCGACAGGGCGTTCAGCCCGTAATAGAGTGCCGCGCCCTGCTGAAAAAGCTCCTGCGTGATAAAGGGAATGAAAATCGCAGTGCTTGATGTGGTAAGCCCCCGCTGGATGGGGATCAGGTTCTCGCCCAGCGGAACAGAGGACATCAGCCCCGCCTCCTGCTGGTAGTCAAGGCGGGTGAGAGCGCAGTTGTATTTCTGCGCGATGCCCGCCGCTGCGAATATGTCATTTTCCAGCTTTCGCTTCGTGTCCGCCATATTTACCACAAGGAAAGTCAGGAGAAACATTCGCTCATTGCGGCTCTGCAAGTCCTGCAAGAGATTTTTCGCTTCGCCGCCGAACATGGCAAGGTCAGAGGGGATGATGTCCATATCGTAGCCGCTGCGTACCGCTTTCTTTTGTTCCTCAATCTTCATTTTGTCAAGGTCGGTAATTTTGCGCTTGATGGTCTTGATGGCTTCGGTCTGGTCGATGCTCTTGATGTGGAGATTGACGACGATCCCCGTTTCAAGGTCGAGAATATCCGCAAGCATACGGTCGTTCAGCTCCGGCGCAAGGATTTCAAGGAAACTGACCGCGCCGATTTTGCGTCCCATACGGAAATATCTGCCCTCGCCGAAACGGAACGAGGACGGGGCGATAAAGTCCTTTGTGGTAAGCCCCGACGGGGTGAGCCAGTCCCAAGAGAAACGGAACGGTTCTCCCTCCGGGTGGAATACGCTGTGCAGGGCTTCCAGCCGTTCATAGCCCGTCATGGGGCGGGCGGCTGCGCCCAGCACCTTAAAATTATTCAGTATGTCGGTTTCAATACGGGCAAGCCGCGCCTTTGCCGCGTTCAGATTGTCCGCTTCCACGGAAAAGGTAATGTACTTTGACTTTACAAAGCCGTTGTTGCCCTTTGCAAGCTGATGTTTCAGCATATCCGCGTATTCGGTGCGGATGGAATTGAAAGCGTCGTTTTGCGCGGGGATCGCAACGACCTCCTCCGCGCCGCCGCTGCGCGTTCCCCGGTTGATAAAGGAAAGCTGCACACTAACGGTCGCGTCAAAATAGTTGAGAAAGTCGCACCAGTTTTCAAAAATGGCGGTCTTATCGTCTGCCTGCGCAAGCTGGTAGTTGATGTCGTCGTAAGCGATGCTCTTGGAGTATTTCTTTTCCGTAACCTTGCAGATACCGTCCGGGTACATGGCAAGATACGGTATGGTCTGCTGCGCGGTGTGCGCCTTTCCGTCGCCCTTTGCCGCTCGGATCAGGGCGGCGATTTCCTTTTTCTCGGCGCGGGTGAGCTTACGCCTGTTTCCTGCGTGTTTTGCGTTTGCCGTTGACAATAGCCGATACCTCCTTTTCAAGTTGTCTTTGCCGTTCGAGGACGGCATAGAAGTTTTCCGTCTGATAGGGTCTTTCTTTCGGACGGATAAATTTTGTCTGTATGATGTTCTTAATCAGCGTTTCAAGGGGCTGCCCGTGCTTTTCGTACATGGCGAACAGAAAGCAGGGCAGCATAACGAGGATCATCACGAACGCCGCAAGGCTTGTGCCTGTGCTGCCTTTGAGCAAAAAGAAAAGCGGCAGTCCGACAAGGAGCGCCGCCGCAAAGAAAATAAGCTGTCGCTTCGTGAGATTGAAAGCGACCTTTGTTTTGATGCGTGACAGGTCTTTGGGAACGGGTACATACGCCATAGAAAAATCTCCTTTCGTTACATTTCAATACTGTTTGGGAGTTCGTTGCCCCATATATCCCACCCCGGCGTTTTCTGTCGGGCAAACAGCTCAATCCGGGGCAAATCCCCCATAAGGGCAACGATTTTTTCCCGCGCTGCATCCGGCTTTTTGCTGTGCTGCTCTATGGGGCTGATAAGAAACTGATGTACGCCCGCCGACTGCCGCTTGGGTTTGCCCTTGGTCGCCAGCAGACAGATTTCCGCGTTGCTGCGCGTCCAATAGCCCATACCGTAAAACCAGGACGGGCTTTTGCGGTTACGTTTGAGCCAAACGAACGCCACAGTCCGATACCGAAAGTCCCATGCGCGGATCAGCCGCAGAGCTTCGGGAAGCTGCGGAAAGGTCGCCCACAAAAACAGGGCGCAGTCCTTCGCCGCCAGCTCCGGCACGGGCAGGGCGCACAGCTCGTCAATGCCCATGGTGGGATAGTGCTTTTCCGCTGCGCCCTGCACCTTGCTCCGTTCATACCGCCACGGGGGATCTGCGTAAATAACGCTGTATTTCTTGGTGATGGAAAACCTCCTTTTAATGTGCATGGAATAATGATTTTGCCAGTGCGCCGGATTTCAAAAGGTTAAAGCAAAGCAGCACCGTATAGGCTGCGATGGAGAATATCGCGGTGTGCAGATTATCCGCTATAACCATGTTGTTTACCAAAACCGCGTAAATGCCGACGCATATCATAATGAGGAAGCCTTGAAAGCCGAGGGCAAACAGGCCTTTTAAGTAGTTGTTTCCGATTTGCCCCCATTCCCGGTTTGTCATGGTGGCGAATGGGATAGGCGATACGGAGCAGTACAGGTAAATCTCAATCATACGCCCGTACAAAACAACCGTTATCAGCACCGACATGATTTTCATGCAAAGGCTGACAAGGCTTGTTTCGAGCATAAGCAAGAGCAGTTCGGGGATTTCCATTGCGTCAAGTCCGGCTTGCATGGACGAGAGTGCGGCGGCAACATCAATGCTGGTGCTGCCGCCGATCACGCCCGCCGCGCCGGAAACAATGTGCTGCGCCATGTCGAATACCGCCATAGTGATGTCAAAGGTATGCGTGACGATAAACACCGCAACGAACGCTTTGAAAAACCACTTAAAGAACATGAACGTGTCAATATCGTGCATATTGTTCTTTTCCGTTACCATGCTGATAAGCTCCACGCATAGAACGTAGGTAATGACAAGCCCCGCAATGGGGACGATCACATTTTCCGATAGCGTCTGTATCATGGAAAATATGCTTGCGTTCCACCCCTGCGGGGTCTTGCCTACCTCGGCGGCAATCGTACCGACCTTTTCGTTTACGTCCCCGAACATAGTTGACAGATTTCCGTTGATCGCTCCGATCAGGATTTCCTTGATCCATTCGTTAATCGCGTCAAGTATGCTCTGCATAGGACATTACCGCCGCTTAACCGAACAGCCCTTTGAGCAGGGGAACGAGAAC
>CAKTMC010000029.1 GCA_934573735.1 uncultured Oscillospiraceae bacterium
AAATACTTCATTTGTTTTCACCTCCACAACTCACGGTTTGCCAACGACTTCTCACTGATAAGCATAGCATATAAAGCGACTTACATCAACGCCTTCTTCATGGTAAATCAGTGAACTTTTTATGACCGCCGTTTTGCTTTGCCTGTTTACTTGCCGCCTTCCGCCGTTCCTCACTATACGGCGCGGTCAGCCGAAAGCTCAACCGTCCTTTTTCAATATCAAAGCTCAGCCCGCCTTGCTCATCATTGTCGGTCTGGCGGCAGCATTGCGGGTACTTTACCACAAATGCCGTCAGCAGCTTTTTGAGATTGGTGTTGTGGGTCTGCACCTCGATCATGCGGCTATACTCGTCAAAATAGATTACCGTTGTCTTTTGCTTCTTGGTAAGCCCTGTTCTCATAAAACCTCCTGATTTTCATAGATTTTTCCCAGCTTTTGAATTGGAAAAGTGCTGCGATTTTTTGATGGAAACGCCCCAAACGATGCGGAGTACGTTTCGCATTGTCCTATCGGCTGCTTTGCCACTTTTCCAGCTCTTGACTGCATTTTCACGTTGTTTTGTTTGTGCGGCTTTTCAGCCACTCCACCAGCTCATTTTTCATCACCAATTTGCGCCCGCCGATCCGCAAGGTCGGGAAGTCCGGGCTGCTCAAAAGGTTATATGCCCCCGCTTTGGAAATCTGCAACGCTTCCGCAAGCTGGACAGCTTCGACATAGCGCAGGGATTCCCGCTGGAGCTTATTTGAAAGGTTGGAAACGCTGTCAGACCAGCCATGTTCATCATGCAGCAGATCGACCACCTCCTGCATGGTCATTCCCTGACGGACGATGTACGATTTGATCTCATTTCTCAGATTGAATTTCATCAACTTTTTACCTCCATATTTTCGTGATATTGGTTTTTGAGTAAGTGAACTGTGTACGCCTTGCGGCAAAAAATCTGCCGTGCCGCAAATCTGTTCAGATTTCCGTCCGCGATGCACTGTTCACAACAGCGCCCTACCGGCTTCATCGTTCTGTGTGAGAGCATACGGAACGACAGAATATGCCGCCGTCAGGTGCAGCGCCTTCGCGCTTCGGTAAATCACCGGATGGTGCAGTCCGTTCGACCTGCGGCGAAAATCTTCACGGATTTCACAAGCATTGTTTTTTGGGGCTGCAAAATTGAGCCGCCATGTACGGCTCGGTACAGAAAAACCCCTTGTGTACGCTTCTGTACGCCGGTTTTGCGTACCAGCCGCCGATTCAGCGGCAGATTTTACACTCTGCCGTGAATTGCTTCACCAAACGCACAAGCAAAACCGTATTTTGCGGATGAAGTTGAAAACAGCCGTACAGAGTGTACGGCGTGTACGGCACTTTTGAAGTCCGCGCTCCGCTTTCAATACGGCGGCGGATTGACCGCCTCGATGCCCATAAAACCACGCACCCGCTTGCCGCTGACGTGGACATTGTTGGTGGCCTCTACATTGTAAAGCCGCACATTTTGTGCAAACTCGGAGCTGACCCGGTTAGCAGACATGGGCTTCTGTGCGTTATCGTCGCACCATCTTGTATAGGCTTCATAGATCGCCTTGGAGTTGGCTTCGCTGTCTGCCCGAAAGCGGATATAGCCCTCAGATTGCAGAAACTCGATCACATTGTTGCTGCTGCGCTTGACCGTCTCCATATTCTCTCTGGCTTTGCTCGAAATGCTGAACTGATAGTTGTTCCCAATGAGCCGATGCAGCCCCTCCAGACACCAGAGGAAGATGCCCTCCTTTTCCCGCAGCAGCTTGTCCACCAGAAACGGATCGTCTGCTCTGCCTGCGGGCCGGTCTTTGGTGGTCAGCACGATCTGGCGGCGAAAGAAACCGTCGGACTTGTCGTGCAGGGCGGTGAGCGCACCGTTTCCGAAACAGAGGAAGCGCACATAAAGCTGGCTCTGATAACTCTGAACGCCCTTGCGCTCCATGTCCATTTTGCACTCGGACGTGACGATGGATTTGATATAGTTGGTCTTGGGCAGGGCGCTCATATCCATATCGTCATCTACCATCAGGAGCTTGTTTTCCAAATCCGCGCGGCTGAACCGGTTGCTCTCCACCTTCTGGATGCTGGTGGTATTCATGCTGTCGCCCAGCAGTGAGCGCATGACCAGCCCAATGCGGCTTTTGCCCTCGCCGCCCTTACCGATGAGCATGAGCATTTTCTGCCCCTTGGTAGTCGGCAGCAGGCAGTAGCCGAGAAATTCCTGCAAGGTGGGAACGTCCTCCGGTTGCAGGAGCTCGGGCAGGAATTGCAGCCACTTTTTCGGGGTGGGTGCGTTTGGATTATAAGCGACCGTCAGGCGGTTGTTGCAGTAGCTCTTGTTAGGGATAAAGCTGCCGTCCATGAAATACGTTCCGTTGGCAACATGGATGCGATCTGTCTCAATAGGCAGCGGCGGCGAATACGCTTGCAGCTTGATGCTGGCAAGGAGATTCATCACAACTTTGGACAGTCCGGAGGTCAGAACTCCGGAGATTTCCTCCAGAATGAGATTGCCGATCTGCCCCTCGTCCTCAATGAGACCATCCACGGTGAACAGCCGCCCGCGCACACATTTCATGGGGTGCTTGTCCAAAAACTGCTGGCAGAACAGCACTTCATTGATGTGCCTGCCGTCGTACCACTCAGGCCACGTCTGCGGTGTCATATCCATCGTCCAATTCCTCCTTGTGAATTTCCTCTAATCTCTGGCGCAGTTCATTCAGCTTGCCGTCCGCCATCTGCTGCTGAACGACTTCGGCACGTTCATGGGAATCTCCGGCGCACAGAATATCTAAGTAGTATTCTGTCTGGTCGAGGTTGCGGCAGGCTTCTACAAACCGCTCATCTGGTGATTCCACCAGCGATTTGGGCGCACAGCTTACCTTCCAGTCCCGCAGTACACGGGCGTAATCCGACAGAACAGAAAAGCACAGCCGCTCGTTTTCCGTGAGCTGCTGTGCTTCTGTTCGGATGCGCTTTGCGTGGAGCGCCGCTGCGCTGGGCGGTTTGTCCGGGGTAAGGTGAAAGTCTGCTGCCAGACGCTGCGCCGCCTCATAGAGCGGAAAGCCGAACAGCCTTGCAGCAAAGTCGATCACATCGCCGTGTTCCCCGCAGGCGAAGCAATAATAATGGTCATCTGCCACATACAAACTGGGATGTCGGTCGTTGTGAAACGGGCAGAGGGCCATGCCGTAGCGGTTGACTTCCACGCCGTACAGCTCCGCTGCCTCCCGGCAGCTCACGCCGTATTTTACAATTTCAAAAAGATTCATTGTACCTCCATTTCTGCGCAAAAACCGGCGGCCTGCCCATTGAGGGGCAAGCCGCCGTCTGCGTCTTTTCTTATGCTGTTTTCGTTTCTTTCTCGTTCTTCGCCTCTCGCAAGGCTTTCTTTTGTGCGCTCTGCCGCTTGATCTGCGCTGCATACCGACAATCGTCACTGCAATATTTCACATCTGACCTTGTTGTGATAAACTCCTTGCCGCAGTTTTCGCAGGTACACTCCCGGCTGCGGCTCTCCGCCGCCTCCTGCCGGTAAAATTTTGCCCGGCAATTGGGGCCGCAGAACAGGGTGTTCGTCCGTTTGGAGGCAAATTCTTGCCCGCAGCACTTGCAGGTCAGCATGAAGGGCTGTCCGACAGCGTGTTCACCGGCCTTGATTTTCTGATACCGCTCCCGGCTGCGGATGCGGTCTTTCTTCAAAAACTCCTGCCGCTTGATTTCTTCCTCGGTCAGTTCCGGCGCAGGAAGCTCGAACTGCCCGATAAAGCGAAGGTGGATCTCCACCTCCTGCATCCGGTCGCCCTCGATGCGCTCTGGGGCGTGGACGATGATCTTCTCAATAAACTCGTTGATCATGGGCGTGGTCAGTTCAGAAAAATCGGTGTATTTCCTTGCCAGCTCCAGAAACTGCTCCACGCGGGCGGTGTCCTCTGCGAAAGCGGACAGCTTTTCTTCTGCTTCTGCGACAGCAGTTTGCAGCGCTTTTTGCTCGGCTTCGTAATCCGCCAGCAGGCTGTCAAAGCGTTCATCGGTGATACGCCCGACGGCAAAGGATTCATAGAGCTTCTTGATGATGGTATCCAGTTCAGAAATCCGCTTTTTCTCCTTGTTCAGCCTCCGCTTGGTTTCCTTGGCTGCTTCTGCCTGCCGCAGCTGGGAGGCAGAGCGCACCTTCTCCAGAAAAGCGTCCCGGTCGGAGATGGCAAAGGTGCTGGCAGCCCGGATGGTTTCCAGAATCAGCGTCTCCAGTGCCTTGGTGCTGATATGATGTCCACAGCAAGCGGCAGAACGCTTTTGGCCTGCCAGCTTGTAAGTGGAGCATTCAAACGCATTGTAGGGATAAGGCTTGCTTTCTGTTCCCCGTGAACGGTGGTTATACATCTTGGCTCCGCAGTCGGCACAGAACACAAGTCCCGTCAGAGGGTTGGCCTCGCCCAGCGTGTCATGCCGCCGTGGTGTTTTCCGCAGCTTCTGTGCCAGCTCCCATGTTTCTGCGTCTACGATAGCTTCGTGGGTGTTCTCAAAGATCAGCCACTCCTCCGGGGGATTCATGATGGGCGTTTTATCCTTGTAGGACTGCTTGTGGGAACGGAAATTCACCGTATGCCCCATATACTCCGGCTTGGACAAAATCTGCCCGACGATGTAGCCGCTCCAGTTATAGGGGTTGGGGAACTCCTCCTTGCTTTTCCAGATGCCCTTGTTCTGCTTACCGAAGTACACAGCAGGCGTTTCCACCTTATCCTCAAAGAGAATACGGGCAATATCGTAGGGACCTTTGCCCTCGATGGTCAATCGGAAAATGCGGCGCACCACGGCGGCAGCTTCCTCGTCGATCAGCCAATGGTATTTGTTCTCCGGGTCTTTCTTGTAACCGTAAATGGCACAGTTGGTGGTGGGCTTGCCGGATTCTCCCTTGACACGGATGGCGGTTTTCTGCTTGCGGCTCAGGTCACGAAGATACCATTCGTTCATGATGTTGAGGAAGGGTGCAAATTCGTTGCTATTCTGATCGTCGCTGTCCACGCCGTTGGCGATGGCAACAAAGTGGACGCCGTGCTGCCGAAAGAATACCTCCGTATAAAAGCCGGTTTGCAGATAGTCACGCCCCGCCCGGCTCATATCCTTGACGATCACATGGGATACCTTGCCCGCCTCAATGTCTGCGATGAGCTGCTTCCATGCCGGGCGCTCGAAATTGCCGCCGCTCCAACCGTCGTCCGTATAGTGTCGGCAGTTGGTGTAGCCCCTCTGCCGGGCATAGCTTTCGAGGTATTTTTTCTGATTCACGATGGAGTTACTATCCCCGGCATTGTCATCGTCGCGGGACAGCCGCTCATAGAGGGCGGTAATTTTGCTTTCAGTCTGTTTCACGCTCATGATGCGCTCCTTTCAGACTGTCGGCTCATTTGTGGTATCTCCATTATGCCATAGGTTCCGTCATTTGTAACCATATCATTGCGTACAATCCGCAAAATTTTATCCTCCATGGTCTCGTAGCCGCTTTCATTGAATACGACTTTGACCTTGTAGGTGGTGCCGCCGATGCGGCGGATGATAAACTGTTCTCGTTTGTTCTGCTCCATAGGCATCCTCCTTGCGTGATTGGTTGGTTTTTGATATAATGTGTTTGGTTCCGTTGGCTGTAAGCTACCCGTGGCTTTCTGTTGGTTTTCCATGTTCCATATCCTCCTTTTCTTCGCTGATGGTTCGGAAAGTAACCCGTGTAACTTGTGCTAAGATTACTACCTCTGCTAATAGGAGAAATACGGGGTGTAAATCGGAACTGTTTTTGAAAAAAGAAAAATATTTTTTCGAGGAGGTGAAGCTGTCGTGGAACCATGGGAGGATGAACTGCTGTGGGATGATGATTTTTCCGATGAGGAAGAAGATACCGAGGAGCAAATAGAGGAAGCCGACCTTGAAATGGATGAGGATAGCTTTGCCGATTGGGAGGATTCGTCTGACACTGCGCCGGTGGATGAGACGCTGGAAGAAGCGCTTGCAGAGGAACGCACGCTGGAGCTGGAGAGCGAGCTGGAGCAGGACGAGCATCCCAGAGACTATCATGCCGAGCTGGAGGACGAGGAGGAAGAAGCCGCGCCCACCAGTGAAAAACGACTCAAGCGGGAGATTCGTGCAGAGGCGTTGAAGCGTTTAGAGGAAGCAGCCCGGACAGAATCCGATTTTCTGACTGTGGTAGACGAATGGAACAAGCTGGACAGGAACCGGGGGCGCCGGGAGCGTGACCACGAAAATCTGCGTGGAGACGTGCCGTTGGAGTTTCAGGCTGTACCTGATCCGAAGATTGCTCCCCTCTGGATGAATCTGCCAAGGTTCCGTCAGCTCTGTCAGGGAAACTTTCTCGACATCATCTTCTCCTGTCCCTATGAGCTGCACGAGCTGACAGCAAACCGGTTTCTCTCCAAGCTCTTCTTCACCCTCAGCGATGAACAGAAGGAAGTGCTGTATTACCTGTTCGTCAAGCAATACAGAACCACACGGCTTGCTGCCATCCGTGGGCAGTCCGACCGGAACATCCGAAAGCTGCGGATGACCATTCAGAAAAAGCTGCAAAGGCGGATGTATGAGCATCTGAGCGAAAAGCTGGAAAACGATCATGGACTTACGCTGCGGGAGCGAGAGTTCGTAGAGGAATATGAAGCACTGCTGCAAACCATGGGCAAAGATGCCGTGATCCGCCGGGAAAACAAAACCAAACCGAGAAAAAAGAAAACCGCCCTTGACGATGTCAAGGACGGTTGATACAATAGTAATATGGTTAATATATAGTTGGATTACGAGTTGAGAGGATCGACGCCATGAAGAATCTCTTTGAGCAGTCCCGTTCCCATTGGGTGCGGTATGACCGCTATGAACTGAAAACCGCCGCAGATGGGAAGCGGTACATCACGCCGGGAAAGAACGCTAAACCTGACATCTATAATCCCTTGAAGGAAGCGCCGGGAATCGTGCTGGATGCGCTGAATGTGGGAATGTTGATGATGAACCGCAGTCCGGAGGACGAGGTGGAAAAGGCCATTCTGGAGTTTGTGACGCATTACGGCCTGCTGGGCCTGATGACAGCGCTGCCCACCACGCCGTCCTTCATGGACTATGAGAAAGTATATCTGCCGAAAAACCATTTCATCAGGGCAGAATCCATGGAAACCGAGGACTATCTGGCGCTGTTCTATCCCTTTGACCAGCTGGATTTGGTCAAGAAGGGCATTGAGTCCAGCTGGAGCGTGTCCGGTGACCGCACGATGGTGGCGCTGACCATGACCTTTGCAGATGAACCCATGGCGAAAACCATGAGCTTCCAGCGGGAGTACGCTGAACCGTATGAATGGGTGGCACAGCAGTTCAAGGACTGGGCCCTTACCCTGACCACATCTATTCTGTACTACAACGATTATAATCTGATCGACGAGGATACAAGAAATCTGTACCGCATGGGCATGGCCGCCTTTGGCGGCATTGCGCCCAGCTATCATATTGAGCTGCTGGACAAGCCGACCATCTATTGGGATTTCCACTCTCTGCTGCTGGGCATCCAGATGATGTTCAGCTTCCTGCTGGTGGACGGAGAGAAGCCCCTGCGGCTGTGCAAGCACTGCCAGAAGGTGTTCCTGAGCAGCCGTTCCAATTCCGCATTTTGCAGTCCCCGGTGTAAGAATCAGTATAATGTCTATAAGAGCCGGGGAAAGAAAAGCAGCGAAGAAGATTGAGGTGAAACGACATGGCAGACGCCAAGAAGGATAAACTGCAAATCCGCAACAGCACAGTGGATTTCCTTGTGTTCACGAAAGATGCCCATGAGGATGGCATTGAGGTACGGGTACAGGATCACGACGTTTGGCTGACCCAAAAGGCTATTGCACAGCTTTTTGATGTAGACCGGAGCGTTGTGACAAAGCATCTGAAAAATGTATATGAAAGCGGTGAATTGCTCGAAGATGCAACTTGTGCAAATTTTGCACAAGTTGCGGATAACGGAAAAACCTATCACTATAAGTTCTACTCGCTGTCCGCCATCATTGCCGTAGGCTATCGAATCAATTCCGGCAGAGCCACGCAGTTCCGCCAGTGGGCAACCAATGTTCTGGACACCTTCACCAAGCAGGGCTATGTGCTGGATAAGAGCAGGCTCATCAATGGGCAGATTTTTGATGAGGACTACTTCGATCACCTGATTTCCGAGATTCAGGAGATTCGGGCCAGCGAACGGCGCTTTTACCAGAAAATCACGGATATTTACGCCACCGCTGTGGACTACTCTCTCGATAGCCAGACTACAAAGGATTTCTTTGCTACAGTTCAGAATAAGATGCACTATGCCGTCCATGGCAGTACGGCGGCAGAGGTCATTATGGCACGAGCCGATCACACCAAGGAACACATGGGGCTGACCTCATGGAAGAATGCTCCTGACGGCAAGATCGTCAAGGCAGATGTGTCCATTGCAAAAAATTACTTATCCATGGATGAAATGCAGGAGCTGAACGAAATCGTCACCATGTATCTGGATTACGCCACCCGACAGGCCAGACGGCACATCCCCATGACCATGGCAGATTGGGCCTCCAAGCTGGACGCTTTTCTGCAATTCAATGATGCAGAGATTCTGCAAAATAAGGGAAAAGTCACCGCTGCCATTGCAAAAGCCTTTGCTGAAAGCGAGTTTGAGCAGTACCGTGTCATTCAGGATCAGCTGTATCAGAGTGACTTTGACCGTCTGGTAGCCAGCACGGAACAAAAGAACTAAAACGCAGAAACGCCCGTTATCGGCCATGCGGCCAATAACGGGCGTTCATCATTCATATACAAGCTCGGTCAAAACGATTTCCTCCGCGCGGCTGCGGATGCTGTTCATGCGGCGTACCCATTCCATTTGATTGGCAGCTTTGAGTGCTTCGGTCACGCCTTCTTGCTTCACCATTGCAGAAACGATGATTTCCATGCGCTCGTTGCAGGCTTGGTCGATCTCCGCAAGGTGCCGATGCAGCGTTCCGCTTGTGAGCAGGTTTGCGTAGAGAATGGGGCGATGTTCTTTCAGATAGCTGCGGCGCATACGCCCGTATTTGCCAATCTGATATTCTGATTCATCTGGCAGGGAGAGACTTGGAATGAGATAATCGCCCTCCTGACGGTAAGTGCCACCCATCTGCTCAAATATCGATTTCATATAAATCAGCTCCTTTTTGTGTTGATTTCCAGCGGTTATAAGGATTATTCTGTTCCTTTCCTACAACTGCTGTTCCATTCACCACAAATGAGCCGCAGTCATATGTATTAGGTGGGAGAAACCACCCTCTACATAGTAACTCTTGATTCTGAATACTGTTACTCTCTCCGTTCAAACCGTCGTCCTGCGAAAGGCGACAGTAAAGGGCGATGATTTTTTCTTGATCTGTATTCTTATTGTTGACTGTCATAGCGTTTAACTCCTTTCCGACAGCCGAATCAAGCAATGGGGTATATGCCATTATATTGATTTCGGCTGCTCTTTTCGATTGTGCGGTTGCCTCCATTCCTTCTGAAGCAGCAGCTCCTTGAACTGCTCCAACACGCACTGCCGCCCCTTGGGGTCATAATGAGTCGTAACATCATAAACCGTGCCACCGATTTTCATATAAAAATGCGAGTCGGCATTGTTTTCAAAAAGATGATTATACGGATATTTTTGAATGAATTGTTCCATAGGGACACCTCCTCATCTTTCATCCCGATTGCGCTGGCGGATGAGATATTTGCGATAATGATCGCAAGCCTTGATGATAAAATCTTCTGTTTTCTTTGCATCCAGCCCTTGCGGAAGAACCTCCCGCAGACGGGCGATGGGGACTTTCACCGTTTCTCGCTGGTTGGCTTTTTCCTCCGACATAATGGTTTGGATGGCTGCCTTGGTCAGTGTTCCTTCCCGATCGGCCTTGTGCA
>CAKTMC010000030.1 GCA_934573735.1 uncultured Oscillospiraceae bacterium
GTGTCTCTATTCTAACATAATTAACTCCCCATAGCCAGTGCTTTCACACTTACTATGGGGACTTTGTCTACAGGCTGAAACCTACCCGACATGGGTAGGTTTTTCATATTATCAAAAAGCTTACACACTGACTTTGACCAAGCGCCTAAATCAGTCGTATATTTCAAATCTTGGGTCAAAGGCGAGGCGCATTTCCTATATATAAATATCATTATACCCCCATTCGGACACGCCGGATGGGGGTATAAGCATCAATCCTTACTGCGGGACGCGATCTGCTCGCCTATCTTGTCCATAAACTCATCCAGCGGCATTGCACCGAGGTCAACGCCCGCACGGGTACGGACGGAAACGGTGCCCGCTTCGGCCTCCTTGTCGCCGACGACGAGCATATAGGGAATCTTCTGAAGCTGTGCTTCACGAATCTTGTAGCCTATCTTCTCGTTTCTGAGGTCGGTCTCAACGCGAACCTTCGCCGCGTCAAGCCTTGCGGCAACGCTCTTGGCGTAGTCTGCGGCACGATCGGTTATGGGCATGACCTTGACCTGAACCGGAGAGAGCCACACCGGGAATGCGCCGGCAAAATGCTCGGTAATGACGCCGATGAAGCGCTCGATGGAGCCAAAGACAACGCGGTGTATCATGACGGGACGATGCTTCTCGCCGTCAGCGCCGGTGTACTCAAGCTCAAAGCGCTCGGGAAGCTGCATATCGAGCTGGATGGTGCCGCACTGCCAGGTGCGTCCGAGAGAGTCCTGAAGATGGAAGTCGAGCTTGGGACCGTAGAACGCGCCGTCGCCCTCGTTGACGACATAGCTCTTGCCCATCTCGGTAATGGCCTCCTTGAGCGTCTCCTGCGCGAACTCCCAGTCCTTCTCGTCGCCCATATGGTCGTCGGGCATGGTGGAAAGCTCTATCTCATAGGGCAGGCCGAAGAGGGAGTAGACCTCGTCAAAGAGGCGCACGACGTTCTTTATCTCGTCCTTCATCTGCTCCCAAGTCATAAAGATATGCGCATCGTCCTGAGTGAAGCAGCGGACGCGGAAAAGGCCGTGCAGCGCACCGGACAGCTCATGGCGGTGCACCAGACCCAGCTCGCCCACGCGCAGCGGCAGGTCACGGTAGGAGTGCGGCTCAGACTTATAGACCAGCATACCGCCCGGACAGTTCATGGGCTTTATCGCGTAATCCTCGCCGTCGATGACGGTGGTGTACATGTTCTCTTTGTAGTGATACCAGTGACCGGAGGTCTCCCAGAGGTGACGGTTGAGTATCATCGGGGTGGAAACCTCGACATAGCCGTATCTCTTGTGTACCTCACGCCAGTAGTCGATAAGGGTATTTTTAAGCACCATGCCCTTGGGCAGGAAGAAGGGGAAGCCGGGTCCCTCCTCGGTCAGCATAAACAGCCCCAGCTCCTTGCCGAGACGGCGATGGTCGCGGCGCTTGGCCTCCTCAAGACGCTGAAGATATGCGTCCAGCTCGTCCTTCTTCGGGAAGGCTACGCCGTATATGCGCTGGAGCGTCTGACGGCTGGAGTCGCCGCGCCAGTAGGCGGCGTTGCAGGCGGTGAGCTTGATGGCGTTGCCCTTGATACGACCGGTGGAGTCAAGATGAGGACCTGCGCAGAGGTCAACAAACTCGCCCTGACGGTAGAAGGAAATGTGCGCGTCCTCGGGCAGATCGTTTATAAGCTCGACCTTGTACGGCTCCTCGCGCTCCTCCATAAATCTGATAGCCTCGTCACGGGGCAGCTCAAAGCGCTCAAGCTTGAGCTTTTCCTTGCATATCTTGCGCATCTCGGCCTCAATCTTCTCCATTATTTCCGGGGTGAAGGGGAAGGGAGAGTCCATATCATAATAGAAGCCGTTGTCAATGGCGGGGCCAATGGCAAGCTTGACCTCGGGATAGAGACGCTTCACTGCCTGCGCCAGCACATGGGAGCAGGTGTGCCAATAGGTGTGGCGGTATTCTTCGTTTTCAAAGCTGAATTTGTTCTCGTCCATATTAGTTCCTCCATGCGGCTGAGCCGCGGTTTATTGCTATAAAAATATAATATCAAAAACACCCTTGACGCGAACATCTCGCGCCAAGGGTGCATTTTAATACACGGTTCCACCTTGAGCTTTAACTCTTATGTCATTAACGCTGACTCACGGGAGAGCATTTCCACCCTCCGGCTCGGGAGCGGTCACTAAAGGCATATCCGGGACAGCTTGCAGCCGGTGACTGTCCTCTCTGTGCGTGTTTTGCCCATGTGTTCTCCGTCAAAGCCGATATGATATCGGATTAAAGACATATTAGCACCGTTTTCGCGGCCTGTCAATCGTTTTTGCCGACTTTGCGCTGAATAAGCTTCACAAGCTCAACAAGCGGGATGATGCAGGCGCCGAGAGCGATTGCTATAAGGTACTCGCCAAGGTCAACGCTCGTAAACTCGAAGGCGTTTGCAAGGAAGGGAACCTCGCAGACGACGGTGGTTGCGATGAGGGAGCCGACCGCTGCGAATATCAGAGCCTTGTTGTGAGTGCCGAGAGTGAAGATACTGCCGCGCTGAGAGCGCATATTGAAGGAGTGGAAGATCTCCGCCATGGACATGGTCAGGAAGGCCATCGTCGTGCCGTCGGCGCTGTTTGTTATCTCCCATACGCCGGTCTCGATAAAGTGACCGATGAAGTAGGATATCATGATAAGCAGCGTCACGAAGAAGCCCTGATACGCAATGTCAAAGCCCATGCCGCCGGCAAAGACACCGGCCTTGGCGTCACGCGGGCGGCGGTGCATGATATCGGGCTCCGCCTTCTCCATGCCGAGCGCCAGCGCCGGGAAGCAGTCGGTGACAAGATTTATCCAGAGAAGATGCACGGGCTCGAGAATGGTAAAGCCCATTATCGTTGCAAAGAATATGCTGAGCACCTCGCTCATGTTTGAGCCGAGCAGGAACTGTATCGCCTTGCGGATGTTGCCGTAGATGCGGCGCCCCTCCTCGACCGCACCGACGATGGTTGCAAAGTTATCGTCGGCAAGCACCATGTCGGCGGCGTTCTTCGTAACGTCGGTGCCGGTGATGCCCATGCCCACGCCGATGTCGGCGGACTTGATGCTCGGCGCGTCGTTTACGCCGTCGCCGGTCATGGCGGTGACGTAGCCCGCCTTGCGCCATGCATTTACGATGCGGGTCTTATGCTCGGGCTGGACGCGGGCGTAGACGCTTATATCCTTAAAGCGCTTTTCAAACTCCTCGTCGCTCATCGCGCTGAGCTCCGCGCCGGTGACTGCCTCGCCGCCGTCGGTAAGTATGCCGAGCTCCTTTGCTATGGCAACGGCGGTGTCGATGTGGTCGCCGGTTATCATTATCGGGCGAATACCCGCCTCGCGGCACTCCGCGATAGCGTCAACGACCTCGGGACGCACCGGGTCTATCATGCCGCAAAGACCCATGAAGCAAAGCTCCTTTTCAAGAGTCTCCGGCTCGTAGTTGACGGGCTTTTCGTCCCAGACGCGCTCGGCGCAGGCGAGGACGCGCAGTGCACGGTCTGCCATGGCCTTGTTCGCGCGCAGTATCTCTGTGCGGTATTCCTCGGTCATAGCTTCGCGCTTGCCGTCGGAATTTATATAGTAAGCGCACTTGCCGACAAGCACGTCGGGCGCGCCCTTGGTGTACTGAATGAAGCTGCTGCCGTTTACATGGACGGTGCTCATGAGCTTGCGTGTGGAGTCGAAGGGAGCCTCGCCGCAGCGCAGGAAGCGCGCCTTGAGCGTGGTCTTATCGGCGCCGAGCTTGTTTGCCCATGCTACGAGCGCAGCCTCGGTGGGCTCTCCGGTGACCATGCCGTTCTCGTCGAGCTCCGCGTCGGAGCAGAGTGCCATTGCGGAGGCAAGCTCCTTTTCGTCGCCGCCGAAGTAGTCGACGACGGTCATCTTGTTCTGGGTCAGGGTACCGGTCTTATCCGAGCAGATTATCTGGGCGCAGCCGAGAGTCTCGACCGCGGTCAGCTTGCGGATTATCGCGTTTCGCTTGGACATATTCGTAACGCCGATGGAGAGCACCACCGTAACGACGGCGGCAAGTCCCTCGGGTATCGCAGCGACTGCGAGGGAGACGGCTATCATGAAGGAATCGAGCACTGCCTCGACCGTAAAGCCGCCCGCGCGGAGAAGCTGAACTGCGAATACGAGCGCGCATATGCCGAGCACGAGCCAGGTGAGTATCTTTGAGAGCTGGGACATCTTGATTTGCAGCGGGGTCTGTCCCTCCTCGGCGGTGGCAAGAGCGTCGGCTATCTTGCCCATCTCGGTGTCCATGCCGGTGGCGGTAATGACGGCGGTGCCGCGGCCATAGACCACGGTGCTGCCCATATATACCATGTTCTTGCGGTCGCCGAGGGTGACGTCCTTCGTCTCGTCGGCGAGATTTATCGCGTCAATGAATTTGAGCACGGGTACGGACTCACCGGTCAGCGCAGCCTCCTCGATTTTCAGGCTTGCACTGCTGAGAAGTCTGCCGTCTGCGGGAACCGCGTCGCCCGCCTCAAGCAGCACCACGTCGCCGGGGACAAGCTCCTCACTGTGAACGGTGACGATTTTGCCGTCGCGCAGCACCTTTGAGGTCGCGGCGGACATCTCCTGAAGCGCTTCTATCGCCTTTTCCGCCTTGCTCTCCTGATATACGCCCAAAACGGCGTTTACGATGACGACGGCAAGAATGATGATAACGTCGGCAAAGCTCTCGCCCTGCGCGACTGCAAGCACGCCGCTAATCGCCGCCGCGACAAGCAGAATAATTATCATCGGGTCTGCCATCTGGCTCAGGAAACGACTGAGAAGCGACTGCTTCGGGGGCTCGGTGAGCTTATTCTTACCGTGCGACTCGAGCCGCGCCTGAGCCTCGGCGCTGCTGAGTCCCTCCTCCGCCGAGTTGAGCTCGGCAAGGACGGCTTCTTTTTCTTCGCAATAGGTTTTCATTGGCTATCCTCCCATATTAGTTTCGCCTGCGGAAGCCGTTTTATTTGCGACTTGGCAAATAAAAAAAGACTCCTACAGCGTGAGCTGTAAAAGTCTTGCAAAATACATGAAAAACAGAGCATGTATCCGATACGCCGAACCTTTCGGTTGGGATGACGACGCATCAACGCACATATGCGCAAGCTACTCCCCTTTAACGCGCTTAGTTTAGCATAAGCCCCGGCGGAAGTCAATCGACTTTCGCCGGGATTTGGGCAGAATTAACTATTTGGCCATTTTTTAGCCTTAAATTATACATTAAACCTGAAGAGGGTCACATCTCCGTCGTGCATGACGTACTCCTTGCCCTCGCTGCGGACAAGACCCTTTTCCTTTGCCGCCGCCATGCTGCCGCAGGCCTTGAGATCGTCAAAGGCGACTATCTCCGCACGGATAAAGCCGCGCTCAAAATCGCTGTGTATCTTGCCCGCCGCCTGCGGAGCCTTGGTACCGCGGCGGATAGTCCATGCGCGGCACTCGTCGCTGCCGCAGGTCAGGAAGGATATGAGTCCGAGCAGCTCATAGGAGCACTTTATCATGCGGTCAAGTCCGGATTCCTCAAGCCCAAGCTCCTCAAGGAACATAAGCTTATCCTCGGCGTCAAGCTCCGCCATCTCCTCCTCGACCTTGGCGCATATGGGGAGCACCTGCGCGCCCTCCTCGGCGGCAATCGCGGCAACGGTCTGATAGTATTTGTTCTCGGAGAAGTGCGCAACGCCGTCCTCGTCCATGTTTGCGGCGTAGATTATGGGCTTTGCGGTCAGAAGGTCGCTTGTGGCGATTATCTCCGCGTCGTCCTCGTCGCATTCAAAGCTGCGCGCGCTCTTGCCCTCGTTCAGATGCTCAAGCAGAGCCTTGAATACGTCTGCCTCATGTATAAACTTCTTGTCGCCCTTTGCGGCCTTGAGCGCCTTGTCGATGCGGCGCTCGACCATCTCCATGTCGGCCATGATAAGCTCAAGGTCGATGATGTCAATGTCGCGCTTCGGGTCGGTGCTGCCCTCGACGTGGATGACGTTCTCGTCGTCAAAGCAGCGCACAACGTGGATTATCGCGTCGGTTGCGCGGATGTTGCCGAGAAACTTGTTGCCGAGTCCCTCGCCCTTGGACGCGCCCTTGACAAGACCCGCGATATCGACAAATTCGATGACCGCAGGGGTGTACTTCTTGGGCTCGTATATCTCCGCCAAAAAGTCCAGACGCTCATCCGGCACGGTCACCATGCCGACGTTCGGCTCAATGGTGCAGAACGGGAAGTTTGCCGACGCCGCGCCCGCGTTCGTGATGGCGTTAAAAAGAGTTGACTTGCCGACATTCGGAAGCCCGACGATACCTAATTTCATACTTCTATTTCCTCCTATAAGCCCTTGGATTTCAAGAGCTTTCAGCGTACTTGAATTTGAGGGAGCCTGATAGCTGCCCGACTATGTGCAGCCAAAACTGCAATTTAATATTATAACAGATATTCCCCCGCGGCTCAAGAGCTTTTGACGAGATATTTAGCGCCGGGTTGTAGGTGTTACAATGATGTGTGACAGACAGATAGAAAAAAAGAGTAGCGAATAGGGATGGACTGTGTTAAGGTTG
>CAKTMC010000031.1 GCA_934573735.1 uncultured Oscillospiraceae bacterium
GTCCCATAGCCATGGCGACCCCTCAGTCTCGCTTGCGCTCGACAGCTCCCCTAAGAGGGGCGCCAAGGGCGTAGACGAACTCCCCCGCCCCGCAGGGCGCTGCCCCTTTTAGGGGAAGTGGCGCGAAGCGCCGAAGGGGTCTCCGGGGTAGAATTCGGTGCAGGAGGGAAAAGACAGTACGCAGTACGGACTATTCTTTTCCCTCTTGGCAGTCCCATAGCCATGGCGCCCCCTCAGTCACTTCGTGACAGCTCCCCTAAGAGGGGCGCCAAGGGCGTAGACTCAACCCCCCGCCCTTCAGGGCGCTGCCGGTGTCACTTAGTGCGTTCCTCGCCCCGCAGGGCGCTGCCCCTTTTAGGGGAAGTCCCCAGTGCGCACACTGGGGAAAGGGGTCTCCGGGGTAGGTTGCGGTGCAGGAGGGAAAAGACAGAACGCAGTGCAGACCGTTCTTTTCCCTATTGGCAGTTTCTCAGCCATGGCGACCCCTCAGTCTCGCTTGCGCTCGACAGCTCCCCTAAGAGGGGCGCCAAGGGCGGGGACTCAACCCCTCGCCCCGCAGGGCGCTCCCCCTGAAGGGGGAGCCTTATTTACCTCTGCTCGTTGACGTAGATATTCGCCTTGTTCTGGATAAGTCTTGCGACCTCCTCGGCGGATTTCTGACCGGAGAAGAAGGCGGGGGTCTGCTCCCTGACTATATCATAGATGCTCGAGGAATAGTCAGCGACCTTGGTGGTGGTGGTGATAAGCTCCCAGAGCTTATCCGCCTGCTCCTGCGTGGTGGCGTAGAACCCGATAAAATTATCATCGCTGTTGCCCCAGCTCATACCGCCGCGGGACACCTCTATCTTGTTGCCGTTCTCGTCAAGGACGTAGTTGCCGTTTGCGTCCTTCTGATACTCGGGAGTCATGGCCTCCTTGAGCTTTGCATTATATGCATTGATGTTGCTCGGGAAGCCGTACTGCTCCTTCTGGAAGTCCTCGGTGAAGAGGGTGCGGATAAACTGCCATGCCGCGTCCTTATTCTCGCAGCGGCTGGAGATGGCGTAGCCGGAGCCGCTGAAGGTGAACATATTGCCGGTGCCGCTGGCGGTCGGGTAGCCGATATAGGTGACGCTGCCGCCGAATACCGCATCGTACATGGGAAGATCCGTAAAATCGCTGATATAGGTATTGAGCAGCATCTGCTTGCCCTGAGCAATGCGGGAATACTCGTCGTCATTCGGGTCGTACTCGTAGTTATCCCAGTTAAACTCCCTCTGGAACATGGCGGCAAAGTTCAGCATATCAATAAAGCTCTGGCTGTCAAAGCTGCACTGGCCGGTAGTCCAGTCAACGAGCGTGCCCATATCCAGCGTGAGGCAGGCATTGAGCACCTCCTCGGAGGTGGCGTAGCTGTTAAAGACCATGCAGCCCTCGGGCATCTTCTTGAGCGCGTCCAGAAGCTGCTGATAGTTCCAGCCCGGAGTATCGCCGACGATGGAGCTTGCGCCCGCAACGCCCTGTATCTGGAAGTTGGAAACGGAGGAGTAGAGCTTGCCGTCAAGCTCGAACGCCGCAAGGACATTCGGGATAAAGTCGGACTTATTAAGCTCTGGGTCGGAGTCGAAGAAGCTGTCAAGCTCGGTGATAAGACCCTTGCCCGCAAGCTGGCTGACGGAAAGACCGTTCATGTCGATGATGTCGGGGACGTTGCCCGCCATTATCTCGGTGGTCATCTTGGTAAGGCCGGCATTGTAGTCTTCCTCGGTGTTATACTCGGAGTAGTCCTTGACGGTGATGCGGTACAGGTCGTTATTGCGGTTAAACTTGATGAGCATATTCTGGATCTGCCAGTCAAGCCCCTGAGTTGCGAGGGTGAGGTAGGTCTTTTGCGGGAGGCTGCTGGAGGGAACCTTATTGATGGTGACAAGCTCGGTCGTGACCTTGTTGGAAGTACCGCTCCAGTCATTGCTGATGGCGACGATACGGCCGTCGGAAAGCACATACTGCCCGCTGATATTATTGCAGTTTACGTCGCAGTCGATCCAGTTGAAGATCTTTGTCTCGGTCTCGGTCTCAAAGCTGTAGCCGACAAAGTTCGAGCCGTTGGTGTAGTAGAGGTCATACTCGCCGTCGCCGGGGATGGGATTGCCTGCCCAGCCCACCAGCTTATGGGTCGTGCCCATGGCGCGGGAGGCGAAGTCTATCATCTGCACGCCGTAGCCCTCGTTGCCGTAGCAAAGAACGCCGATGCCGCCGTCACGCAGCTTGAGCAGATTCTCGGGGTAGTTATCGAGGCTTATGTCGAAGTCAACGCTGCCGTCCTCGTTGTAAACGCGGATGAGCATATCGCTTGTGACGACTATCTTGCCCTCATCGGAGACAGCCATATTGTAGGCGTAGAAGTCCTCGTCGCCGTCCCCCTGACCGGTGAGCTCGACGCAGCTGAGCTCGGCGCCGTTTGCGTCAAGCTTGCGCAGATACATGTGCTGCTCGTACTTATAGTAATTCCAGTATTCCTCGCTCTGGGGGTCTACGGTGTCGGGCGCGTCCACCCACGAGAGGTAGAGGGACTCAAGCGCCATCATGCTGCCGTCGGAAAGCAGGCAGAGCTGGATGAGGTTGCTCGTGGTGGTCTCGCCGTTTGCCTCCATGCGGACGGGGGCATAGTCCTCGAGCCGGCTGCTCTTGCCGTCATAGCCGTTAAAGTAAAGGCGAGTCTCGTAGATATCGTACTGACCCTCGTACTCGGCGGGAGTCTCGTGCTCCTTCTCGCCGACCTTTTCCTGCTGGACGGAGTAGAAGCCGTCATCGGTGTAGATATAGGGGCGCATATAGTAGGGATCTGTGCCTGTAAGCGTCTTGAAGTCTGCGGAATAGACGTACTCGGGCATCGGCGTATTTTCCGCCTTGCCGCCGTTGCCGTTATTACTGTCGTCGCCGTCCTTGCCGCAGGCGCAGAGCGCGAGCGCCATTGCAGCGACGAGCAGAAGAGAGATGATTTTTGTTGTCTTTTTCATTATGTTCCTCCTCGGAAATAGAGTGTAATTTCGACTGCATAGGAATCTACAGTGACATTGTAGCATAATATTCCGTCTCTGTCTCTTAACATTTCTTAAATGTTTTATTTTTAATTGGTTTATGCGAAAATTTGTGTTATGATGCAGTCGTGTGAATGAATGCGCGGATTTTTTTGTGGTTTTTGCCTGTGCCCCCCGGTTGCAGGTCGCATATTACTCCGCACTTGCATATTCCCGGTCAATTTTTTGTATCGGTTTTGTATAGGGGGATGGGCGGTGGCAGTGAGTGCGTTCCATCGCCCGCAGGGCGCTGCCCCTTTTAGGGGAAGTCCCCAGTGCGCACACTGGGGAAAGGGGTCTCCGGGGTAGGTTGCGG
>CAKTMC010000032.1 GCA_934573735.1 uncultured Oscillospiraceae bacterium
CAATGTATAGAATTGCATGGGGAGAGTGCAGAGAGGGGACGGGAGTCCCCTTTCTGCGTTCAATCCGAGCTTATTCAAGTAATTATAAATCAAACTTGTCGCCGTCTACCGTGTCCTCGGGACCGAAGGGGTCTCCGCATTCGGGGCAGAAGCGGGGCGGGTGTGTCGGATCCTCGGGCTTCCAGCCGCACTTATCGCAGATGTACAGCGGCTCGTTTGCAGGCTTGGGTGCGCCGCAGTTCTGGCAGAAGCGGCCGAGATTGACCTCGCCGCAGCTCTGGCAGGTCCAGCCGCGCTTTGCCGCGGGAGCCTTACCGGATTTTGCGGCAGGCTTATTCACGGTCTTGGGCTTCTCGTCACGCTTGGAGAGTATCAGCAGCACGGCTGCCGCCACAAGGCCGAGACCCGCAATGACGAGCAGGAGCACTATAAGGCCGTTGCCGGAGCGCTCGGGCTTTATCTCCACATCGGCATTGCCGCCGGTGGTATTATTGTCATTGCCGCTGTTATTGTCGTTGCTGCCGGTGTTCGGCTCGTTTGAGGGGACTGCGCTCGGGTTCGGGTCCGGAGTGGTGGGTGCGGCGGACTCTGCGGGCACGGGAGTTGCTGCCGCGGCCGCGGTGTATGTGACGGCAACGGCGCCGGTATTGACGCGGTCACTGTTTCTGCCGTCCTTGCTGCTCCAGACAGAGGCAAAGTAATATACCGTGCCCTCGGTCTGAGGCGGAGTGTAGCTTGCGGAGGTAGCGCCCGCTATCTGCGTGCCGCCGTTATTGCTGGCGGTGGTATTGCTGTACCACTGATAGTGCAGGGTACCGCCGTTGGGGTCGGTCGCCGCGACGGACAGAGTCGCACCCTCGCCGACGGTCTTGGTCACGCCGCTGGGCTGAGTGGTTATGCTCGGACGCTTGAGCGCGACCTCGACCTTATTGACGCGAATAACTGCGCCGTTGGTGCAGAGGAAGGTCTTGCCGTCTGCGGCAATGAACTTGCACTCCGCCTTCCAGCCGTTCATGCTCTGGGGGATGTTCTCAAGCACAAGACGCTCGGTATCCTGACCGGAAACGGTGAGTCCCTTGAAGTAATTCGGGGCTTCCTTTGCGGTGTAGGTCGTATTCGTGTCGGGGCTGACTATACGCCAGACAAACTTGTCATAGTTCTCGGCGCGGGCAACAAAGACCGCTCTGCCGCCTTCATCCACCGTTTCACCCGTGGGCTGCTTGGTTATCTTGATGGCGGCGGGAGTGGGGCTGGGCTTTGTATAGTAGGGATTATCTATTGCTATGTTATTGGAGGTCGCGGTGCCGGCGCTGTTTTTAACGGTGAAGTAATAGTAATAGATATCCACGTCGGAGTCCATACTGTTACTGTTGAACCACAGCGGCTCATTTTCGCCGTCAAGCGTCCAGGTTATGCCCTGAACCGCGTCATTATCCTTACCGGCCTTTGTGAACATCGTGACCGTGTAAGGTGCGCCGCCTGTCATGGAAACCGTGAACTTAAAGTTTTCGTTCTTTCCGGGAGCGGTTGTGCTCGAGGTGACGGAAATGGTCGGCTGCACGGCGGAGACGTTTACGGTGATGTTAAAGGAGCCGGGCTGACCGTCCTTCATCTCAAAGGATATGCCAAGATTATAGGAGCCGGGTCTGGTCGGGGTACCGACAAGCTGAATTTTCCTCGCGTCTCCGCTGATTTTAATGTTCATACCCGGAACATTGCCGCTGTCGATACTGGCGCGGCCGACAAGGTCATTGTCGCTTGCGCCGCTGAATGAGCTGAGCTCAAGCTCCGTGTATTTGCCGTACTGGCAGTCATACGCCGCGAAGGCCTGCGTCATGGGCAGAGCGGCAAGCAGCATCACGACAAGAAATATGCTGAGTATGCGCTTCGTTGTCTTTTTCATCTTTGTTCCTCCCTTTTGTCGGTTTATGCCGCAAAGGCGATATTATTCTACATGCATCCCCTTTTTCGGATTTATTCTAACATATTATAATCGTTTGTACAAGCGGCTGCGGCCTTAAGATATCTTAAATCTTAAGAAAAAGGCGGCGGGCTTGCCCCGACCGCCTTTCAAGTTAATAATCAAGATGAATACCGCTCTTGCCGTGCTCTACGTGCATTCCCGCCGAGACGTTCCCGGAGACATTATCGCAGGTTGCATTTGCCCCCGCCGTCACATTTCCTCCGACGTTATCACAGGTCACGCTTCCGCCTGCTCTTACGTTGCCCTTGACATCGTCGCAGGTGACGTTTCCGCCCGCATCTATGTCGCCGCCGACATCGTCGCAGGTCACACTCCCGCCCGCCTCTATATCACCGTCGACCTCGCCGTTAACATACACGGAAAAATCGCTTTTTATATTCAGCGCCGCGCCCGCGTAGCAAATCTCTATGCGTTTTTTCTCAGAGGAATCGCTTGCGCCGATGAACTGATGCCCGTGATATAATACGGCATATATGCAGTCGTCGTCCGGCCACGGGTAATTTGCTTTCTCCGGCCTTGGCTCTGCTTCTCCCCTGCCGAAAAGCGCATCTATCGTCACTCCGAAGGTATCCGCAAGCAGTGGAAGGCTCGACACATCGGGGCTTGAAATTCCGGTTTCCCACTTGCTGACCGCCTGATATGATATCCCCATGAGATTTGCAAGCTGCTCCTGAGTCATGTTCCTTTCTTTCCTGAGTTTTGCTATATTTCCGCCTATAACATCGTTCATTGCGATGCCTCCTTGTATTATAGAGTAGTAGTTATTAGAGCCCCTCTCCAAGGGCTGTGCTACACTGTAAGGGATGCTGTGGA
>CAKTMC010000033.1 GCA_934573735.1 uncultured Oscillospiraceae bacterium
TGCAGCTTTGCGTGGGCGATTTCGTGAATGGCGGTTTTGAGCGTTTGCAGCTCGCTCATGCCCTCGTCAAGCGCAATACGCTTGTCCTCCAAGTGATAATAGCCATGTGCGCCGCTTTCGATTTTCTCAAAGCCCATAGGAACGGGAGAGGTCTTTTCAAGGGCTGCGAAAAAATCCTTGTACTGCTCCACGTCGCCCGTCAAAGCGTCAACGGCAATATTGGGAAGCTCCCGCCCCTCGGTCTGCGACACGTCAAAGACAGATACCACCTTGTAGGCGGGTATGGTGATTTCTTTTTCTTCGGTTACGGGCTTTCCGTCCTTGCCAATAACGGGCGTTTGGGTCTGCGGGTCGATTTTCTCCATTTCCTGTTTGATTTTGAACGGCGACGGGGCGATAATTTTAATGCCTTTTTCGCCCTTTTTGACGTTGCGCTGAAACTGATTTTTCCATGAGTTGAAGCCCGCGATAAGGGAAGCGTCGGGCTTCTGCATGGCGATAAGCAGCGTGTTATTGAAGCTGTAATTATGAAACTTCGACATAACGCGCAAATACTCTTTGTAGCGTTCGCTGTCGAACAGCTCCGTAATGCCTTGCTCCAAGCGGTCGGTAATCTCCTTGAGCTTTTCGGCGGGCTTCTCTGCGGTAAGTTTGATAGGGATAACGGGCTGCGGCTGCGGCGGCTCTGTGGTAAGCGTCGCCGCTTGCCTTGTGCCGATAGCGTCCATTTCAACCTTTTCCGGGTCAAGGCGCGTCGGCTGCGGGTAGCTCATAATACGGTATTCTTTGGGAATATCGCGCCCGTTGTACCACTCCGAAAAGGTGTTTTTGTTGTTGTAAACATAGCCTTGCTCGGTGAAGCGTCCCCCGTCGTTGATAGCGGCGTCGCGCCCGTATTCCTCATACATGAAATACTTTTTTGCTTCTTCGGGCAGCTCCAACTCGTCCAGCTCGTCGATAAGGTAATAGCCGTAATCTTCTTCGCTTTGGACGGTGGGATAAAGCCAGTAGCAATCAAGGTTTTGTGCAAGATTGATAAGGTCTTTGAGATTTCCGGCATACTCGCCAAGTGTAACCGCCGCCGCAAACTTTGCTTTGTCCTCGTCACGCTGCATTTCAAGCAGCTTGCCTAAATAGTTCAGTTCGTCCATGCTGCCGCTTTGGATAACGGCAAGCGGCACGTCAAACGGGCAATCCTCGGTGTTTGCAAAGCCGCCCACAAAAAAGTCCTGTGGGTTGTCGGCGGTAATACCGACGCTACGCATAGCCGCGTGTAGCTGGTCCCGTGTAGCGGGCATGGGAAGCCATGCGCCGCCCTGTTCGCCCGTTTCAAAACGGCTGCGGCTGTCAATCAAGATAAAAAATTGTTCGCTCATTCATTCGCTCCTTTCAGTTCGTTTGTGTAGAGGGTTTGGGAAACTTCCCAACAAGCAAAATTCCCGTAATCGTCGGCAGACGAAAACGGGGATTTTACGGAAAGGGTACCCCTTTCCTATGCTTGCTGCGTAAGTTCTTTGTCCCTCGCAAGCTCGATACG